>JAKZRG010000049.1:0-30953 GCA_047518265.1 Oceanospirillum sp. | reverse complement strand
CTAACTTCCTATGGCTTCCTTCAGACCCCATCGTTGGCCAATGACGCCCTTGCCATTCGGATTATCTTCCCCTCAGTCGGGGTGATACTGCTTTCTTTCAAGCAGTCGGGTTTGCTGGCTTCGCCGAGCAAACAAAAAAGGGGAGGCAACTTTCGTTACCTCCCCTTCTTAAAAACGGTTAGCAGATATCTATAATCTACAGCTCCGTTTTCAGGCCTTTATAGATACTGACACACATCAGCAGCAAGATTGCAGTAAACGGTAGACCTGCAGTAATGGCCCCCGCTTGCAATGCTTTCAGTGCTTCAGAACCACCACCATAAAGCAGTACGCCTGCAATTAATCCCTGTAGAACGGCCCAGAAGATACGTTGCGGTACTGGTGAATCCACTTTACCACCTGCAGTGATGGAGTCGATTACCAAAGAACCAGAATCTGAAGAGGTAATAAAGAATACCAATACCAAAACAATCGCGATCAGAGAAGTGATCTCAGCCATTGGCAGGTTTTCCAGCATCTGGAACATCGCCAGAGACACGTCACCTAAACCATTAGACAGCTCACCGATACCACCTTGAATTTGTGATAGCGCTTGGCCACCAAAGGCACCCATCCAGATCGCAGAAACCAGTGTTGGAATCAGCAATACCGCTGTCATAAACTCTCTTACAGTACGACCTTTAGAGATACGCGCAATAAACATACCGACAAATGGTGACCAGGAAACCCACCAGGCCCAGTAGAATACTGTCCAGCCTTTATAGAATTTCTCATCATCACGATCCATCCAATTACTTAAAGGCAGGATATCCGTGGCATAGCTGCTCAGAGTTTCTGCAACTGACGAGAAGAAGATCGTCAGTGAACCAGTAACCGCCACAAACAGCAGCAGTACGGCAGCTAGGCCCATATTGATATTACTCAGTACTTTAACACCGCCATCCAAACCTCGAACAACAGAGAAAATTGCAATGGCAGAAACCACCACAATAATAGCAACCTGAGTAGAAATGCTGTTCTCAATGCCGAACAAGAAGTTCAATCCACCAGCAGCCTGGGCAGCACCTAAACCCAGAGACGTTGCCAGACCAAAAATAGTTGCCAGTACAGCAACAATATCGATCACGTGACCCAGAGGGCCCCAAACACGCTCACCAAACAGAGGATAAAACGCAGAACGAATCGTTAGCGGCAAGCCTTTGTTATAGGTAAAGAAAGCCAGTGCCAAGGCAACAACGCCATAGATAGCCCAAGGGTGTAGACCCCAGTGGAACATGGTGGCACCTAAAGCGGCAGAAGCACCCTCAGGGGTTTTTGCTTCAGCGTTTAATGGCGTACCCCACCAATCAGTGTAATAAGCAACAGGTTCAGCCACACTCCAGAACATCAGACCGATACCCATACCTGCAGCAAACAGCATGGAGAACCAGGACATATTACTATGTTCAGGTTTAGCATTCGCGCCACCTAAACGCACCTTACCAACAGGTAGAACAATCAAGGCTAAACAGAAAACAACAAAAACGTTGCCCCCGATCATAAACAGCCAATCAAAGGTTTCAATTGCCCAGGTACGGGCACCTGTTAGGGTCTTGTTTGCTTCAGCGGGAAACAGCAGGGCTAGAACAATAAAACTCAGTGTTGCCAAGGCACTGGTAGTAAATACAGGGTTATGGATATCCATCCCCATAACCTGGATATTGTCCTGCCCCGCTTTATAGTCGGAGGTATACTCTCGCGACTTAGGGGGTTGCTGAACTTCATTCATAAAACGACTCCATTTATTTTTTTATGGTTCCCTGCACAACGTCAATCTCAGTGCCCGCAAGAAACCAGAAAAAGAATTTTTATTATCAGGCCGGAAGAGCCTCTCTGATCAAAAGCTAATCAGAGAAATTATGTTACGGACACTCACCGGTGACAGGTTGCCTTATTACGACGTTTACAGGATAAAGATGTCTGTTCTCGACAAGTGGTAGAAAGAGCACTCAAAGAGCCCTTATGAATAGAGGACAAGTCTGAAAGCCCCGAATGACGTGATGATGACCACTCTTGCAATAGAAAGCCAAGCACTAGAAATCATTCGGATTCCAATAAAAAGTACACTGGAGTCATTAGGTTACAACAAATCTAACAGTAAAAATCGCCCGCTATCATAGGGGAATCGTTTGTAATTTGCTCTATTTAATCGCCTCCATCACTCTTTAATAGCCAGCATTATTTATAGCCATTTCTTATCCCTTTCTCTCCCAAACAATGACTTGCTAGTCGGTCTTGCTTATCCCTAGGGGGCACACAGATAACAAGTTGGCGCCTAAAGAGTCTTGTTACTTTTTATCTCTCTTTATGATGGTCAACATCGCCTAGGTGACTCATAGCTTTGAGCATGTCAGTCGCTGTGCAAAATAATGATAATAATTAGGTTACATAATAATGATTAATCTTTGCCGTTATCCCTTTTCAGGGTGGGGCCAAGCTGCGTTACGCCATTGTAAGCGGCCGGGTAACACTGCCAATATCTTTAAGCAGAAGGATCATCCGATCCAACGTTCACTCTCTCTGCTACTCATCAGTTTATTTATTTCCCTGACATTGCCTTTGACCGCTTTCGCTGCGACAGAGCGCATCCAGCAGCCATCAGGACAGTCCATTAAAGCGGATAAAGCCTTAATGCTAGATATCGCTCAGGCAGGACAAAGCCTTATCGCCGTAGGTGATCGGGGTTATATTCTGCGCTCAAGCGATCAAGGTAAAAACTGGCAGCAGATCAATAGCCCGGTCAGCGTGGCCTTAACGGATGTTTATTTTGTTGATGAGCAATACGGCTGGGCCGTAGGCCACGGTGGTGTCATTCTGCAGACACAAGATGGCGGTCATCATTGGCAACTACAAACCGATGGCAATCGCATTAATCACAGCACCATTCGGTATTACCAAAACTATCAGGCTGAATTTGAAACCCAATTAACCACCCTTAACGGTGTTGAGCTGGAAGAGGCTGAAATTGCTCTGGAAGAACTGCAATATAAGCTAGAAGATGCCGAAGTGGCTTTAGAAGATGGCCCCAGTAACCCACTATTAAGTGTTTGGTTTAAGAACCGCAATGAAGGCTGGGCGGTAGGTGCTTACGGCATGATTTTAAACACTCAGGATGGTGGCGAAACCTGGACACCTAAAAATCTCTCCGTACCTAATCCTGATGGTTTTCATTACAACAAAATTGCCTCTATATCAGATGATACAGCACAACAAAGCACTCTAATCATGGTCGGTGAAGCGGGCACTCTATACCGCTCAGTGGATAGCGGTGAAAACTGGCAAGCACTGGACTCTCCCTACGAGGGTTCCTTTTTTGGCTTTCAAGCATTAAATCAATCCGGTGCTCTAATTGCCTACGGCTTACGGGGTAATGCTTTTATTTCCTCCGATCAAGGAGATCGCTGGTCAGCATTAACCCTGCCCAGCCGTGAATCCATTATGGCTTCTACCATAGCAAATAATCGCTTAGTGCTATTAGGTGGTTCAGGCTCTTTATGGTACAGCGCTCTACCTACTAGCGGATCTAATCACGAGTCTAATAAAGACACGAATAGAGTGCCTGGCGACACATCGATTATCCACTCTGATTTTGATTTTAAACGTTTCAAATTAGCCCGAACCTTACCTATTAGTGCTGCACTGAAAACTGCAGAGCAACAACTAACACTGGTCGGTTTTGGCGGTATACGCAGTATCCACTTCAATACTGATCATACAAAAACAGAGGAGAGTAAGTGATGAGTAAACGAGACGATTTAATCGACCATCATATTATGCATCCTTTGGAAGATTCCGAGGCCGTTGTCGAAAAAGCGCTATTTAGCATTCGCTTACCTTTATTACTCATCTGTTTGGCCCTGACAGTATTTTTTGCTTATCAGGCCAGTCAGATGAAGGTTGCAGCCAGCTTTGAAAAGATGATTCCGGCCAACCACCCCTATATTGCTAATTTTTTAGACCACCAAAAAGATCTAAGCGGTTTAGGTAATAGCCTGCGTATTGTCGTTGAAAGTACGGATACCGATATCTTTACGACAGAGTTTCAGGAAACTCTGAAGCAAATCAATGATGAAGTATTCTTTATTAACGGCGTTGATCGTTCTGGCCTGAAGTCTATCTGGAGCCCTAATGTTCGCTGGACAGAGGTCACCGAAGAAGGTTTTGTAGGGGGTACTGTTATCCCTAAAACCTATGACGGTTCCGAAAAAAGCCTGCAGCAGTTAAGAACTAATATCTATAAATCAGGCACCGTAGGCTCTTTAGTGGCCAATGACCTTAAGTCTTCTATGATTCTGGCACCTTTATACAGTGCAGATCCTAAGACAGGGCAGGCCATTGATTATCAAAGGCTCTCTCAGGATATTGAGCGTCTGGTGCGAGATAAATATCAAACCGATACCATCAAGATCCACGTAACCGGTTTTGCTAAGGTTGTGGGAGACCTGATTGAAGGGGCTGTACAAGTAGCTCTGTTTTTTGTGGCGGCTATTGGCATCACTCTAGTACTGCTTTATCTATACGGTCGCTGCTGGCGTGGTACCTTAATCCCTCTATTATGCTCTCTTATTGCCGTAATCTGGCAGCAAGGTTTGCTACAAAGCCTGGGTTATGGTCTTGACCCTTATTCAATGCTGGTACCTTTTTTGGTCTTTGCTATTGCGGTCAGTCATGGCGTCCAGGTGGTCAATACCATCGCACTGGAAACAGGTAAAGGCACTGATAAAGTGTGGGCCGCTCGTAAAGCGTTCCGTGCTCTGTATATTCCCGGTTTTATCGCTCTGTTCAGTGATGGTCTGGGTTTTGTCACTCTGATGATTATTGATATTGCCGTCATTCAGGATCTGGCTATTGCCGCCAGTCTCGGTGTTGCCACCATTGTACTCACCAATCTGATTTTACTGCCTATTTTACTGTCTTATAGCGGTGTAAACGGTAAAGCCTCTGATGATCCCAATACACAAAAAACAGAACAACCTTGGACATTTTTGAACAGCTTTACTCAGCCTAAGGCAGCCTCTGCAGCGGTCATTATTGCCTTATGTGCATTTGCTCTGGGTTCTTACTACAGTCAAGATCTGAAAATTGGTGATCTGGATGCTGGCGCGCCTGAGTTAAGGGCAGACTCTCGCTATAACAAAGATAATCACTTTATTACCAGCAACTATTCCACCAGTACCGATGTCTTTGTGGTGATGGCCAAAACAGCCGATGCCCAATGTGTTAGTTATGCCCCCTTGGCGGACATTGAACGCTTCCAATGGCATATGGAAAATGCCAAAGGTGTGCAATCTGTCGTCTCCATGGTAGATGTAGCCAAGCGCGGTATTGTAGGTATGAATGAGGGCAGTCTGAAGTGGGCCACACTGCTACCCAATCAGTTTGTACTGAATGCCGCTACCAGTGGTAAGCACGTACCGCCAGGTATGATCAACGGTGCCTGTAATCTGGTACCTGTGGTGATCTATCTGGATGATCATAAGGCAGAAACCCTAAGTATGGTTGTGGCCTCGGCAGAGCAATTTATTCAGCAAAACCCTGATTCATCGGTTGAGTTTAAACTGGCGGCAGGTAATGCAGGTATTGAAGCGGCCACGAATATGGTGATCGAAAGTGCTCAATACGAGATGTTGGCCTGGGTTTATGGTGTGGTGAGCTTGCTATGCTTTATTACCTTCCGTTCTTGGCGCACGGTCGTTTGCATTATTGCCCCACTCGCTCTGACCTCCGTTCTTTGTCAGGCGTTGATGACCTCTTTAGGCATTGGCGTAAAAGTGGCGACCCTACCGGTTATTGCATTAGGAGTAGGGATAGGCGTAGATTACGGCATCTATATTTATACCCGTCTAGAAGACTTCTTAAAGCAGGGTATGTCACTTAGCGAAGCCTACTATCAGACGCTGAAAAGCACGGGTAAAGCCGTAGCCTTTACCGGCTTAACGCTGGGTATCGGTGTGGCTACCTGGACATTGTCTCCGATTAAATTCCAAGCAGATATGGGCATCTTACTGACCTTTATGTTTGTTTGGAACATGCTGGGTGCCTTGATTCTGCTGCCAGCGCTAGCTCGTTTATTACTAAAGGATACGGAGAAGAAAGGCTCAATGAAAAAAAGAACACAAGCCTTGGTATAGGCCCCTAATGTAAGCCTATTGAGTTCACGCAGAGGGTAATACCAGAGGTAAGCCTTGTACCTACATTATCTTTTGGTGTCTTTATATCTTCTGTGTTTAGAGCGGTAGCAATACCGCTCTTTTTTTATCCTAAATCAAATCATTAATATTCTGGTGCATCAGCTTTGCTTAATATCTATCATTGCGCTCTTGGTCTGAATCCCGCACTATCTAAAGAAAAATAAGAGACTCCAAGGCTTACGCGTATGATCAGAACGGCCACCACAGTTTGCGGTTGGGTAATCGCTATTTCCCGAGCGCTAGAAGAGTATGATATTGATAGTACTCCGCTATTTGAGCAGGCCGGTATCGATCTTGAGCAGGCCCGTGATCCTAACGCCCGCTTTGAAGTCACCAAAACATCCAAGTTATTTCTCTTGGCCGCTCAGGCCAGCAATGACCCCAGCTTTGGCTTAACCGTGGGACGGATGATGCGCCCAACCTCTTGGCACGCCTTAGGTTTCTCTATTTGGGCGGGTAATAATATCCATGACGGTTTACAACGGGTTGAAAAGTACTTTAAGGTTTTTACCAACTGCGCGTATACCCGCTGTATAGAGTACGATGACAAGATACGTCTATGGGGCCAAACCTATCCCGCTTATACCCCGATCCTGAGCAATCAACAGTACGAGGCTTTTTTAGCTACCGTAGTACTCACCTGCCGTCATATTTATCCAGGACGTTTTAAGCCTATGGCTATTGGCCTACCCCGTAAAACACCTCTGGAGAATATTGGTCGTTACGAACGTATGTTCAAATGCCCTATTGAACTCAATCAGGATACCGCTTGGCTGGATATTGATCTGGAAACGGCTTATACGCCCTTACCAACGGCTAATCCTGAACTGGCACAAAAGAATGATCAGATCTGTGCGGAATATATCGCCCGCTTTGATCGGAGTGATATCGTTAATCGTGTGTATTATCGCTTGCTGGAAGTATTACCTGAGGGCGAGCCTGATATGGAATCCATGGCCAAAGCCTTAAACCTGAGCACCCGGACTCTACAGCGCAAACTCAAAGAACAAGACAGCAGTTATAAACAACTGGTGGATGATGTACGTAAAGAATTAGCCCTTCTCTACATTCGTCAATCCCATATCCCTATTGCCGAGATCAGTTATCGCTTGGGTTTTTCCCATGTCAGTAACTTCTCACGTGCGTTTAAACGTTGGACACAAAAGGCCCCGGCAGAATGTCGTAGTGAGTTTGAAGGTGTATCAGAGTAATAGTTTGCTTTTGATAAAAATGGCCTAAAAACAAAAGCCTCCTATTTTAATAATTACATATAAATCAAGATGTTAGATCATAAAAACAATAGTCATTCTGGCCTTTAGTTTTCGCCTGTTTCAACGCTTCACTGGCACAGTCTAACATTCGATCGGCAGTCTGAGCATCGGCAGGATATATAGCGATACCTATGTTTATCACCTGCTCGCCATTGGGCTCTAAAGGGGAAGTAGAAGATAAATTACTTGAAAGACGACAAGATGAACGATTCAGCTCTGGGCGTAAAAATGCAGAGATCAGACGAGTGGCTAAGCTAGTAGAAGCTAGAGAACCTGAATCTGGCATTAACACCATCAGCCTCTTTTTCTCCCAACAAGCGAATGTATATTGCACCGGTATTTCAGCTTTTAAACGCTGAATAATATTATCAATACTTTTATCGATACCCATTGCATTGTATTCACTCTTAACAAGTGAGTCGGCCCCATTACAATCGATTCTCTCTTGATTCATATCGATAAGTAACAAAGAGAATTCGGCATCATTATCATCAGCTTCTATAATGGTCTGCTGCAACTGATGTAAAGCAAAACTCTGACTCGGTAGGTCAGTTAAAAAATTATAATCACCTATCAACTCATTGTTCTCTAGCTCAGGCCATTGAGCTTTAGTCCGAAAAGACAAATCATTAAAAACAGCTAAATAATGGCTTACCTTGCCTGTTGCATCCTTTAATGCATTAACGGTTAACCAACTAGAATAGAGTAAACCTTGCTTGTTTTTATTCCAGATCTCACCTTGCCAGATACCTTTCTGTTCCACCTTTAACCGCATAGCCTGATAAAAAGAGGGACAGTGTTTGCCAGAGCGCCAAATAGAGGGCGTTTCACCTAAAACATCATCTGGGGAAAATCCTGTTATCTGTGTGAAGGCCTTATTAACCTGAAGAATAGTGCTTTCAGAATCGGTCAGAAAGACACCTTGATCGTTAATGCCTATAGCATTGTTAATAAAGGAGGATTGGGACTTCTCTTGCGGCAAAGGTGTAACCTATCACTATCACGGACAGGTAAACCCCGTCATATCAGTATCAACTCGATGGCATTATGGAGTAAATTTTCTTAAATCAGTCAGAATCTCAACACCCGTAAAATGACATAGATCAAATTTAAACAGGAGTTTAATAAAAATTATGGGATAAAGCACTATTTTTGTTACACCTTCATTATCCCTTTAAAACTAAAGCGTCTATCGTTCTTTACGGGTCTATTCTGGAAGCAACCCTACTTACGGGCATCCCTCATTGACTTCTCTTGATGAGTGATGAGCTGGAGTCGTATGACGCTCAATGCGTGAATCATTTAAGGTTTGTAACTCCGACCGAAAGAAACAAAATTGCCCTTTGCCTAAAGCCTTTGATTCATACATGGCTAAATCGGCACATTTAAGCACTGCATTTACCTCGTTAGCATCATGTGAAATTTGTGCGATGCCTATTGAGGCTGTTACTGCACAAGAATGGTTGGCAATCCATACGGGGCGTTGAATCACTTCAATAAGCTTTTCAGTGACTTTTAGGATTTCATCTTTGGACGAGACATTCATTAACAGAATGGCAAACTCATCTCCCCCTAGACGGGCCACAATGTCGCTTTTACGTATCTGAGATAATAGACGAGTTGAGATCTCTTTTAAGAGAAGATCCCCAACATCATGCCCCCGGCTATCATTCACATATTTAAAATCATCCAGATCGATAAACAATAAAGCTGAAGGGGATGAATATCGTTCGGAGGATCGACACACTCTATCCAAATGCTCCATTAACAAACGTCGATTGGCTAAGCCTGTTAATTGATCGTAATAGGCTAGATATTCCAGTTCTTTAGTCGTTTCTTTAACAATTTTTTGCAGCTTTTCCGGTTGGCGTAGAATATAAAGGGTCATTAAGGTCGCCATTATAGCAACTAAAAAACTCGCTAAATAACCGATAAATAACTGCTTTTGCAAACCCTCAATAGGGTTGCTGATGGTCAGGTTCCAAGTAGCATTAGGTACTTCAATATTCTGGGAGTAAGCGTGACGACAAAGAGGTTCAGAAGAGGCTGAGATCAACAGCTCTTCACCGGTATCGGGATGCACTCGACTGAGCTGATATCGATAACCTTTAGCTTCCAATTGATCTAAATCTGTAGCTGATAACAACTCTTGCAAAAAAATGAGGGCCGAGGTAAAACCCCAAAAATGCTCTTGTCCATTATGCTGTAAAAATACAGGATAACGACCAATCACAGCCGTTCCACCTTGAACAAGTTCAAAAGGCCCGGCTAAGGTTAAACGTCGTTCTTTAATCGCTAAATGGGCTTCTTCCCTGCGTTTATCATCCTCTAATATATTATGACCCAAGGCTTTTTCATTACCGGGTAAGGGGTATATTTTTTCGATAATACCATTAGGCGCTAACTGTAAATTGGAAACGCCATCAACATATTTCAACATTTCATGGGCATAACGATCAAAGTCTTGGATAGAGCCTTTTTGTTGCTGTACTTCAAGCGCCAAAAATCGAGTACTGGACAACGCTCGGGATAAACGCCGTTCCACTGTTCTAGCTTGTACTTGAACCACGTCTCTTATGAGTACTCCGTGGTCTTGCTCTAGGATTTCCTGATGAAGGGAGGTTAGATAGCAACCAATAAAGAGAATAAGGCTAAGGACTGTAGCTGCAGTCAGTCTATGCAAAGAAATTCGGGTTATCTTCATAGGCTTGCCCTTTACTCTATTCATATCATAGGCAAAGAGTATCCATTCACGCGCCCTGACTGCCTGTTTTCCTAAAAGATAGAAAACTGCTTTAGATCAATATACCTAGAAATGTAACAATTTCTGCTTAGAGACAATACTCTATTTGATGCATTTATTTTGAATCTAATCATACTGGAATATGTCATAAGCAAGAGAGTCACTAGGTGATTGTTATACTGTTCTGGTGAAATAAAAGCACAGGGGGTCTTTACACGGTATCTGATAGGACGACAGAAATAGTTTGATTGGACATAAATATAGAGCCGCCTATCAGATCAAAGCCTCCGGCTTTTGAGTAAGAGCAGAACAAAATAACTGCCACCAATTAGAGTGACCATAGTGCCTGCAGCCAGCTGAGAAGGATAAATTAAGACCTGCCCTAACCAATCTGCCATCAGCATTAACATAGCCCCAAGCAAAGCCGCGATAATTAGCTGCCTTAAAACAGACTGGGCCCCTAACATGGCCGCCATATGAGGGGCTAATAAACCCACAAAAGCCACTGGCCCCATAATCGCGGTAATCAGGGCGCATAAACCGGCAGATACCAACAATAATAAGACAAAGGCTCGATTAACATTTAAACCTCGGGCTAAAGCCACAGAGCGTCCGGCAGAAATGAGCGTTAACCAGCGATGAGTCAGTCCCGCCAAGCCCGACAAGACCAGCACACCTAACAGCAATACCAGTGCCTCATGACCCTCCACTTGATAGGTAGAACCGGATAACCAACGCAAAATACGATAACCATCATCCGTCCCCTTGATTAAGACAAACTGCACCAGTGTTTCAATAAGAGCAGCCAGAGCAATGCCAGTCATAATCACCACGGACGGGGAAAAATTATGTCTACGCCCCAATAACAGCAAAATGGCTAGGGTTAGCATACTGCCGCCGAAGGCAATAATGGGGCCTAAATAACCACGAAAATCACCTAAAAAAAAGCTGGCTACCACAATAGCAAAGACTGCCCCCGCAGACATACCGAGCAGATCAGGACTGGCCAAAGGGTTATGAATCAAACGTTGCATCACCGTGCCTGCTATCGCCATACCCGCACCTGCCGCAACCGCAGTCATCATTCTGGGCCAACGCAATGACCAGGCAAAGCTATCCGGCAGAGCGAGTTGCCATCCTTGAAGAGATGGGTGCAAAAGACTACTCACCCCAAGCATTAAAACCGTCAGCAATAATAAAATTATCAGGGTCAAACTACTCAATTTCCGAGTTCTTTTGGGTAAACTGAAAAACAGTTGATCCTGAGCGGTCAGCTTACGATGAGTAAACCATATTAAAGCAGGTGAACCAATCAAGGCCGTAGTGATACCGGTAGGGATCAACTCAGGTGTGAAATGACTTAAGAAAAGCGCTAAACCATCCGCCACAACCAACAGCAGAGCACCCGCTAGTGCACTAAAAATTAATTCGTCCCGAGCCGTTCTAGCCCCCAGATTGCGGGCAATATTTGGGCTAATTAAACCTACAAAACCAATAACACCTACCACGGTTAGAACCGAGGACACCAACCAGATACCCGAGACAATCAGCAATAAAAATAACCCGGCCACATTTAAGCCTCTGGCCGCAGCACCCGCTTGTCCCAAGCGCAACAGGGTCAACACTCTGGGGCCTATGGTTAGAATGAGTAGCACTACCACTAAACGCGGCAGTAACCACAGCACTGAATCCCAGCCATTTTGCGTCAAATCCCCCGCCCCCCAGATAAATAAGTTACGGGCATATTGATCATTGAGCAGAATAATAGCACTGGTTAAAGCACCCAATAAGATATTGACTGACATACCTGCCAGCACCACCGGCAAGCCGCTCAGGTTGCGCCAGCCTGCAATCAGGATCACCAGCAACATGGCGAGTAAAGCCCCGGTCATGGCAAAAAAGGCGCTATAACCTTCAACTAGCGTGGGCCACCAGATATTTAATATGATTAGCGCTAACCAGGCGCCACTGGCAGTGCCCAATGTCATTGGCGACAACAAAGGGTTGCAGGTCAGTTGCTGGATCAAGCTTCCTACCAAGCCCATTACACAGCCTACGATAATCGCCATAACCAAGCGGGGTAAACGGGCAAAGTTATACTCAAAATCTTCAAAGGCATCCGGTGTCAGCCCCCAGATCAACGCCCACTGTCGCTGAATACTGATATCTAAACCGATGCGTAAATAGATCAGAGATGCCAGTAAGGTCAGTAATACGGTTAAGCTATAACGGATCATATCCCGAGAAACCGAAACACCTAGAATAACGTCTGGTCTGTTAGAGGGTTGTAGCATCTGACTCACGGCTTAATTTGCTCCCTGCCATTATCTTCTGCCTTATACACCGTCGGATGAACTGCGTTATGCGCAATGGGGTGAGGTGCAATTTCTAATAAACTGACCGCCAGCGCATCTGCCATATAGCCAATAGACATAGCACCACCGTAGGTCCAGGTGGAGCGAATACTATTGGTACGTCCGGCACGAACAAAAGGCATCGCCTGCCATAAGGGAGATTTTTTCAGCTGTTTTTCTTGCTCAAAAGGTTTGAAGTACAACACCGTGTCCTGACCGGCCGCTCTTAAATTAAGTACTCGTGTTTGGGTGATACCCCATTGATTACTGGGCTGAGGCAAGGCGGCATCTATACCCAGCTGATTCAAAGCATATTGAGCAATAGAGTTCTCACCATACAAGTAAACCGAGGTGGTACTGGCAAAGCGCAGGGTTGACACCTTGGGTAGCTGCTCGCCATAAGCTTGCTGTAATTGGCCTTTTAGCTGATGAATGCGGGCTTGCATCTGCTGCAATTTCTGCTCTGCCAAAGCCTCTTTTTTCACCAGTTTGGCCAGTGTACGATAGGTCTGAATGGCCGCTTCGGCATTATTATGATCCTTGCTATAGGTCTGAAAATAGAGCACAGGGGCAATACGCAACAGACGAGCTTTCAAATCCCGTTGTCGATTGGCCATAATAATCAGGTCTGGTTTTAACGCTGCCAGCTTTTCCAGATTAGGTTCTGCCCTTAAACCTAAATCTTCCACGCCAACCGGCACTCTGGGTTGTACGACCCAAGTGTGATAGTCGTCAATTTCCGGTATAGCAATAGGCGTAACGTCCAGCTCCAATAACTGTTCCGCCAGATCCCAACCCAATACCGCGATACGCTTAGGCACCGTATCAAAACGATAACTTTTTTCAGAATCCTGAATAATAATGCTCTGGGATTCTGTTCTGGAAGCAACTGCATCCGATCCACTAGCTTGGACAGAGAACGCCAGTAATAAGAAGCTTAAAGCCGTAAACAAAACTAAGAAAGAGGACACTAAAAAACGCTGTGAAATTAACATACAACAGCCACCTTATGTTTATTCTGCGGATGATCCATTAGTTGCACCGGGATCTGATACAACTCGGAAAGGATGTCACTGGTGAGGAGGCCATCAGTAGCCCCCTGATAGAAGAGTTGACCCTGTTTAAGCGCAATCACCTGATCGGCAAAACGGGCCGCTAGGTTCAGATCATGCAAAATGACAATCACTCCACGACCCGTCTCTTGATTCAATTGTTTTAACAGCGCCATAAGATCATATTGATGACTCAGATCCAGAGCCGATGTTGGTTCATCTAGCAAGAGCACGGGAGATTGCTGAGCCAGTAACATGGCGATCCATGCCCTTTGCCGCTCACCGCCAGACAGTTGATCCGCTAGTGTATCGGCGTAGGCCTCCACCTGAGTTTGCTGCATCGCCTGTTGAATATAGGTCTTATCCTCTGGCTGCCAACGTCCCAGTGCACCTCGCCAGGGAAAGCGTCCCTGACGCACCAGCTCCTGTACCGTTAAGCCTGCAACCTCAGGTAAACGCTGGGGCAAAAAAGCAATTTTTTGAGCTAACTCTTTTTGTGACAGACCATCCAATGCCTGCTGCTGAAATAGAATCTGGCCTTGATCGGGGAAGATCTGACGTGCCAATAAATTTAATAGGGTCGATTTACCGGAGCCGTTGTGACCCAGAATGACCGTAAACGCCTGAGTATCTATTTGAAGCTGCTCCAGCTGTAAAATAGTGCGTTGATTACGTTGCATTAGGATATTGTGCAGTTCAAACATAAGGCTTCTATTTTCTCAATACGCAGGGTTATACCATTCCCGATAAGTTGTTCATGACAACAACCTCCGAAGACACCTAGAGTAATCTGGTTTTTCCTTATTTTTCACCTATAAGGAATTATCGGGATTGGTATTAATCATCTAAACAAGAAACGGCTATGCGCTTATTCTTTTTATCCCGTGGACAGTTCTCGCACAGAGAGCCGTCCTCTCGTCGATAGTGCATACAGCAAGTGCGGCGCTTCATATAAAGCTCACTCTCATTTTCATCAAGCACAGGGCGCAGTAATAAACGCTGCTGATGCTCTTCTGGCAAACCCAGACCTTTCAGCCATAACCGGGCGTCCTGAACCAACTCCGCTTTATCCGGTAAGCTCTGTTTGCTCTCCCCCTTCTGTCCCTCACCGTCGTAGAGTTTTGCCAAACTAGGTGCCATCGCCGATAAACGCGCCAGAGTTAATAACAAACGATCCGCCAGTGATAAACGGCATAAACCCGGTTTAATACCGCTAACAAGCACAAACTGTTGCTGTAATTGTTGAAATAAAGGTTTGAGTTGCCGACACGCTTCTAGGATTAAAGTCTCACGGAAACCCGTTAGCCAATCAGACTCGGGTAAAAAAAAGCCTGAAACCATACCCTGATCATATTGCTGAGCAATCTGCCCTAAGGATGAAGGTACGGCTTGCAGGCCGTAGACACTTAGAAAGGAAAGGTAAATCGGTTGCCAGCTCAGCACACCCCAGCCACGAACCCGCCAATAAGGCAGGCCCGCAGAGGGATAGATCTGTTGTAATTGTTGGTACAACTGCTGCAGAGCCAGATGGTTATTCTGTTCTGCACGCAGCAGCTCAGGCCCACCTTTGCCCGTCTGACCTGATAGCGCAGGTGAAACTTGCTGAGCCAGCTGGAATAACAACTGGGTTAAAATGCTTGGTGATGGCGCCAGACTAAGTTTTATATGCTTAATCTCAGCACCATCAAGGATCGCTACATTAGAACTCATATTTCAGACTAGCTTCTACATTGCGCTCACTGCCAAACCAGCAGCGGCTGCTGTCATAACAGCTGTAATATTCCTCATCCAACAAGTTGTTTACCGTCAGGCGCACACTGGCTCCCATCATGGATGCATTTAACCCCGCCAGATCATAGGCCACAGACAGATCCATCAGAGTGGCTGCAGGTACCTTATCGCTATTCAAAGAATCGATCTCGGATTCACCGATATAACGTAGACCGTAACCTAGGGTTGTCCCGGCCAGAGTACCGGTATACACGTCATAGTTGGCCCAAACAGATAACATCTGCTCCGGCACCCAAATCGGTGTTTTACCTTCCAGACCATTATTGTCTTTAGTGACTTCCACATCCTGATAGGTGTAGTTAGCGGAGATAAGCAGGTTGTGGCTTAACTGAG
This sequence comes from Oceanospirillum sp., assembly GCA_047518265.1. Classification (GTDB taxonomy): domain Bacteria; phylum Pseudomonadota; class Gammaproteobacteria; order Pseudomonadales; family Halomonadaceae; genus Oceanospirillum. Next base: position 15,179 of record JAKZRG010000049.1, on the reverse strand, counting down.
ATGTTACTTCTAGTTCCAAACCTTGTGAGCGCACTTCACCGGCCTGAATTTTGTCGTAAGCGGAACCTGTAGGGTCTCGGGTCAGTACGTTGGTTTTATTAATCTGATAAGCAATTAAGGCTGCGGAGGTCTGTTTATCCTCTGAGCTGAATTTCACCCCCGTTTCCCACTGATCTGCAGTAGAAGGTTCGTATGCGTTACCATGACGATCCGTACCAGATACCGGCTCATAACTTTCCGCATAACTGGCAAAAGGTGCTAAACCGTTTTCTAGTTCGTACAGTACACCGACACGGCTGGAAACATTATCCTGCTTTAACGATGTGGATGATTGAGCACCGTATTTACGGCCTTTTTCCGAGCTTTTATAATCGTCATAACGTAGCCCTGCAATCACTACCAGATTATCCATACGCATCTGATCCTGCAGATAAACCCCGGTCTGTTCTAGGCGAATATCAAAATCACTGCTGTATGCCGTATTGGTCATGTTTAGCGTATTGCGGTCAATCAGATAATGGTTCGGCGCAAATATATCCTGAGCCTCTGTCGCCGAATCTTCGTATTTAATACGGGAGTCCAGCTTATAATAATCCAGACCGACTAAAATATTATGCTCAACCCCTCCTAATGTAATCAAACCGGAGAGCTGATTATCCACTGTCACACCATCACTGGTTTCATCTGTTAGGTAGGCTCGGCGCGCCATGGTACGCATATCCTCGGATAAACCTCCGCCATAGGTATTCTCTTGATAAGCACTGGCATCCATAAAACGAGCGTTATGCAGGAAGGTCCATTGATCGTTAAATTGATGGTTAACTTTATAACCCAGCAACGTCACTTCTCGATCATAGGTGTTCCAATTGGCATCTCCCATATAGCTATCCGGCGATAGTTTGCCATTAGGATTTTTCAGAAAAAGACCTGCAGCCGGTAAGGAGTTATAAACACCCATTTCAGGATCTTTCTGATAATACAGATTGAAATTCACCAGGGTTTTATCAGATACCTGCCAGTCCAGAGAAGGGGCTAACAGGGTGCGTTCTTCACCAGAGGTCACTGCCTGACCATCTTTTACCCGAGCTAACCCCACCACACGGTAAGAAAAATCAGAATCCCCGATCTGACCAGTAGAATCAAAACTGGCTTCCCGTTTATCGTGACTGCCGATTGCTAATTCAAGGATATGCCGTGCATCTTGTTGCGGTTTTTTACTGATCATATTAACCATGCCACCGGGTGGCATAGCGCCATACAGAGTAGAGGTTGGGCCTTTAAATACCTCGACCTGCTCTACCGCTTTGGCATCAATCTGTGGCTGTAGATTCCAGTCGTTATACGGTAACTGCAAACCATCATAAAAGTTCTGATAATTAATAAAGCCACGAATATTAAACAGGTCCAGACGGGTGACTGAACCGCCACGTAACTCCGTATTCACTCCAGAAACATAACGCAGGGCACTGGCCACCGAGTCATCATTGCGCATCTCCAATGTTGCCTGATCCACCACCGAATAACCCTGTGGTGTTTCTTCAGCCTCCAGCGCTGTTTTTGTCGCGGTATTACGGTAAGTACCGCCATAGACCACCACTTCATTCTCTACATGAGTAACTTGCTTCGATGTCGATGGCACAGAAGTATCGGTACTTGCCGCCATTAGTTCCGGGGCAAATGCTGTCGCTATCGCGACAGCTAACAGTCTGAGTTGAAATACGGGCAATACGTTCATCGGGTCTCCTAGAATAAGGTCAGAGAATCAAAATCCAGCCAAGGCTTTCAAATAACAATTATTCTCATAATAGAATTATTCCCAACAGCAAACTTAACCTTTTGGTGCATTCCATAGCCAATATGTAACGTATCACTGATAAATAGATGCGACCCGATCTGGCGCAACAGGCACCCAATATTCCATCTCCACATCGGATTGCTCAGGGTCAAAATCCGACTGATAAATCTCAAGATCAAAGCTGTTTAACCCTCTGTAACCAGAAGAGGGTAGCCAATAGTGAATAAACCATTGCAGTGTCTTATCTAATAGTTGGATAGGCCCAGAAAAAGGGATCACTGCATATTCCTGAGCAGGTACCGTCAATCCTTTCAGTTCTTGCTCTTGTATCTTTCCTTTCTCCAGCACCCGTAAATCATTCATAAGCTCCGGCTGCACACAGGCCCAATAATCAATCGTATTACCCTCCAGTTCAGAGCGGCTGGTATCCAGTACTCCTATGCCATTAACGGGTCGTCGACTGTTGATATGTAGAAAGTTATTTAATGTTTGCCAGAGAGCCGGCACTTTAGAGGAGAAATCTGGCTGCTCGGAGAAAATTCCCTTGATGCGGCCTGGTATGCCCAATACCTGAAATTCAGGTCGAGCCTCTACCCGAATTTGCAACAGACGGCGCTCCAGTTCAGCAGGCAATACCGCCAGTTCAGCGGCATTTAATGCCAAAGAAGATTGTGACAAAGCGCGAATCGGTGTTTTTAACCCCGTACGCTGGCCACGACGACGGTATTGACCCGGAGAACAGGCAAAGACCTGTTTAAAGCTACGGCTAAAACTGACCTCAGATTCAAAACCACAGGCTAATGCGATATCCAATTGTTTATCTGGCCCGCTCAATAGCATCTCAGCAGCCCGGCTTAAACGTAATTCACGAATATATTGCGCCACATTCTGGCCGGTATAACTGTTAAAAACCCTTTGAAACTGCCAACGGGACCAACAGTTTTTTTCGGCGAGAGACTCGACAGTAAGCGCTTGATCCAGATGTTCATGGATATAAATAAGCACCCGTTCAATACGATCAAAGGCAGTATCAGACATGACAATCATATTCACAGTTAATGATCGATCACAATAACATAAATAATAATAATTTGTATTTGCGTTAATTGATAAAAAAGATCAGGCTGGAGAATCAGCCTGATCACAGGATAGGAAGGTTAATCTATGGCTATTACACAGATTCTGTCGCGCTTACCCTTGCCTCACCTTGGGCTCGGGTGATTTTATAAATGCCCCAGCTCAAAACTGGCACCACAAATACAGCAATAAAGATCCAAGTAAGAGTGCCATAACCACCGCCTATCAACCCTACCAAACCAATAGACGATGCAAGGTAGATGGAAATAATCAAAGCAACGGCCGCCAATGCCGGACGAAGAAACTTAGGCATAACTTTTTGTTTTTCGTCATAAACCTCGGCAATACGTTCGTTCATGGCGTGAATAAAGGCCGTACCGGTTTCAATAAAGGTACCAAACAGCACCACATAGAAGATCGCCTGCAACCAAGAGAGATCCAGTTGCTGCATCATATAATCAGACGGTACAGCCGCCTGCATTACTTGCTCTGAGCCTGCCACCATAGCCAGATAAAAGAACAGAGCTGGCAGCATCGCCAAAGGCCCTGCCATTGCACCGGCTACAAGGGAATCTTTTCTGCCCTTCATGTGACGAACACAAAATAGAATCAACGGTAGGGCAGCAATGTTATACCCCACATATTGAATAGCACTCACAAACCAGCCCTCTTTTGCTTCTCCGGTAAACAACTGCTCGCCTAACTGCCCCCCGTATTCACTAAGGTACAGATAAACAAAAACACCGTATACCGCATATAACAGGAAGGACCAACCGGCCAATACTTTCTCAATCAGTTTGCTACCCCAAGCAACCAAGGCGCAAATCGACACCATCAACACAATCGTGCCCACAGTGCTGGAAATTTGCATATGATCGGCCACAATCTGCCCAGCAGCGGAGCCAATCACTGCTAATACTAAAATACCTAGAGCAAAATAGGCCAATTCATAAACAACCCAGCCTTTGCCTAATAGCTGCTTAAAGAAGCGTCGATAGCTATAACTTTTTGTCAGGCGAGCTAATTCAAAGCTAACCATACTGATCAAGCTAAAGGCTGCCGTAGCGACAAGTATGCCTAAAAGCCCTCCCCAAGGACCTGAGCTTAAGAAAAACTGTACTAACTCACGACCAGTGGCATAACCACCACCAATTAATACGGACTGTAGGATAAAACCCGGTAGGATCACCCGTTGAAAGAATGTTGCTTGCATACATACCTCTTATTGTTATTGCATGTAATACCATTCCCGATAGTGTCTTATAAATTAGAAAACAGGGCGTTAAGTTAGCTTCGATAGAATCTAAAGTTCAGTACCCTTAACTTATCGGGATTAGTTGGATTTGATCGGTATGATGTCGCCCGGATAAACCGGACAGCACCGGTTTAACCTTTAAGCTCTTGATAAGCGGAAAATAACACATGCCAGATAGGCCCTGGTTTACCACTGCCTATCTTGTCACCTTCAACACAAGTGATAGGTTTAAGTTCTTCATAAGAATTGCTGACCCAAACTTCATCTGCTTGCTTCACTTCAGTCAGCGTCAGGGCCACCTCTCTTACCTCTATGCCCTTATCATGGGCCAGATCAATAATTAAACGACGAGTGACTCCCGCTAAAATATTGTTCACAGGAGGGGTATAAAGCACATTATTTCGGGTAACAAACAGATTACTACTGGGTGCCTCCACCACATGCTGCCCACGAACTAATAGCGCTTCGCTATTACCAACACCCTCTTGATACAGCTGCTGATACGCCAGTACATTGCCCATTAAGCTGGTAGATTTCACCGAGCAACGTTGCCAACGTAGATCTTCTTGAAAATAAGCATCACAACCAGAATAGGCGGCATCTATTGGAGGGGTAAATGGCGCGCTAAACATCAGAATCGTAGGTTTCGCCTCAATCGGGAAGCGATGCTTTCTGCTCTCTTCAACACCTCGGGTGATCTGAACATAAAGCATTTGGGCCGGTTCATTATTGGCTAATAATCGCTGAGCAATTTTGCTCAGATCCTGTAAGGAGTAATTCAGTTTTATACCAACCGCTTGCAACCCTTCTAATAAACGCAACCAATGTTGCTCCCCCCCTAGCGCCTTACCCTGATAAACGGGGATCACCTCATAAATACTGTCACCAAAGAGAAAACCTCGATCCAAAGGTGAAATATTTACCTGACTCAGAGTCATGTATTCCCCATTGTAAAATGCGGCACTATCGTTTTTCTTATTTACTAAACTTGTCATAAACTCGGTTCCTACAATGCTTTCAAGACCGAGATTATTGAAAAGAGTAATATTCAACAAACGAGTTCTGGTTATACAAGCATGACTAACAGTTATGCTTTATATGAAGAATAAGCTGATAAGATTCACTTAGAGCCTTACACGAGAAAGTGTCAGATATATCATTCATTGAGGATAAACAGGTGACAGAAAACCACCAAAGACAAGGGAGACACCCTCAATCTGGACGCTATCAGCGTTTACCCGCACAACAATCTATCCGGGTATTTGAAGCGGCCGCCAGACATATGAGCTTTACTCAAGCGGGACTGGAGTTGTCGATGACTCAGAGTGGCGTCAGTAAACAGATTAAAGGATTAGAAGCCTTTCTGGGCGTGTCTCTTTTTATCCGAGATGGCCACCAATTGTACCTAACAGAAGCAGGACGGCGCTTTCATACTCATTGTACTCAGGCCCTAGACAGTTTACAGCTCGCCGTTAATGAAATTCGTGGTAGCCAGGGTCGTATTCGTTTGCAAGCTCCGCCTACTTTTGCTGCTCGATGGCTTATCCCTAGAATGGATCAGTTACGACAACATTTACCGGATTTGGAACTCCACATTGAAACGACTTGGATGCGCACCATAAACGATCATATTCTTGCTGAAGGCGGCGAGCTTGTTATTCATGCCTGCCGTCATTATCCATTTCAAGAACTGCATCAGACCTTACTGAGACGGGAGACTTTAGCGGTACTTGTTTCGCCCGATTATATTGCACGCCACGGGGCCATCAAAAAGCCTGAGGACTTATTAGATAAGGATCTTATTCATACCCGTATTGATGGTCATATTCATTGGCAAGCTTGGGCCAATATTATGCAGTTTCCCCAATTGGATATTACAAGCGGTTACGAATTTGAAACTTTAGATATGGCTCTATCTGCTGCAGAAAATGGCATAGGTGTTGTTGTTTGTGATCTGATATATGCACTGGAAGCCCTCAAAAATGGCAACCTGATCATTCCATTTCAGATGCCTTTAATGCAGGGGTTAAGTTACGTTTTACTCAGTCAGAGTGCTTTGTCTCATACCTCAAATAGCCAACAACAATACCGACGATGGCTAATGGAGCAGATCAAGCTGGATCATCAAGCGCTAGCTGAACATCTTATCTTGCTAGGCTTTAATCCAGCACAGCTCGTAGAAGCCTTTGATGATTAAATTTGCATATCAGCAAACGAATTAGCAAGCTTCTCATCAAATAGATGAGTGCTAATATGAGCATCCAATTCTTTTAGCGGAAGAGGACGAGAATATAAATACCCCTGAAAACGATCACAACCAAAGGAACGTAACATATCCGCCTGAGGTTCAGTTTCAACACCTTCCGCTAAGATCGTCATATCGTAGTTTTTCCCGATAGCGATAATATTTTGAATCATCTTTCTAGCAGCGTCATCTTCTAGAATCGTATCCACAAAACTCTTATCGATTTTTAACTCATCAATAGGTAAGTTTCTTAACATGCTTAAGGATGAATAACCGGTGCCAAAGTCATCCATGGAGACATTCATTCCCATATCACGAACGCTTTTTAACAAGCGCATAATGGAATCAATATCGTCAATAAAAAGGCTTTCTGTTATCTCTAAAGTCACTTTGTTTTGGGCAATCCCCACCGCCTTAATTTCTTCCGTGAGTATCTGTAAAAAATCGGGCTGCATAAATTGCTGCACAGAGATATTGAGTGAAACATCAAATTCAAAATCCAACCGATCTTGAAGCGCTTTGATCTCTACCAGCGAGGTTCTAATAATAAATAAACCCAGCTGAGGCATTAAGCCTGAGGTCTCAGCTATAGGGATAAATTTATCAGGAGGTACAAAACCTAATTCATCATTTTTCCAGCGAACTAAAGCTTCCACCCCATAAAGTTTACCTTCAATATCCACCTGTGGCTGATAAGCCATAAAGAGCTCGTTGTCCTGTAAACCCTGACGTAATTTTTGTTCAATAATAACTTTTTGCAAATACCCTTCCTGCATACTTTCAGCAAATAAACAGGCCCTATTTTTATATTTCTTCGCTTGATACATGGCGATATCGGCCGCTCTTAATAGCTGATCCAAATCATTACCATGGTCTGGATATCTTGCAATACCAATGCTAGTACCCAGAGTAAAACTAATGCCGTTAACATCATAAGAACGGGACAAAGAATCGATGATCATCTGAGCTTGTTCCATCAGATGAGCATCATTGATGCAGGGATTTAAAGCGATAAACTCATCGCCGCCTTGACGAACTAAAATAGCCTTATCCGGTGCAACGGCCTTCAATCGACGACCCACTTCACTCAATACTTGATCGCCAAACACATGGCCAAAGCTATCATTTACACTTTTGAAATGATCCATGTCGATATAAAAAACACTGAATGCTGTCGCACCAGGCTTAATCCAATGCTCTATATTTTGCTGCAGATAACCTCTATTAGGCAGTTGAGTCAAAGGATCGTGGGTTGCTTGATAAACCAGCTCTCTTCGTCGCTTGCCTTCTGCTTCAGCGATCACTTTAAACAGAAGATATAAAACAAATTGAGAGCCAATAAACAGCACTAAGTAAACGGCAAGCACTTTCAAAAACTCGGCAACAATATAATTATGTCTAATCTCTGAAAGCATCCACAACTCGTAACGGCTATCATATTGGACAACGGCTTGATTCACCTGTCCGTTATACCGAATAGAAAGATCGTATATTTCCTTGCTGGCTTTGATCTCTTCTAACGTCACATTATATTTCGCTTGAATATACTCTATAGACGTTTGATAAATATCGTCCATTGGCCTTTTATAGATACGATCAAAATCAGTGTTATCAGAGGATCGAAACTGTACATAATGATCCGCATCACGCACCAAGGTGACGCTATTATGTTTACCGATATGCAGTTCATCACTAAAGAATTTATTATTTCCTTGAATACGTAGAGCAGCTGTCACAACTGCAATAACCTTACCCTCAGAATTACGAATCGCTTTCCTAACAGGTATTAACCACTCCCCTACCGCAGGCATAAAATAGGTTCGACCTATGACCATTTTTTGGCTGTCTAATGCTCGCTGGAATGAATCTTTACTGCTTTCTTGAGTTCGTAAATTAGGCAATTTATTTAAAGGAGTATTGGTACTAATAAACGTGAATTCGCCGGAAGGTTTCGTTAAGGCAACCCCTATCATATCGGGGTTGAGATTCAGCACCTTATTCAGTGCTTGCTTGCTTTCCAAATCAGTACTGTGATCACCTGCATGTAGCAGCTCCTGACCCAGAATATCCAAAACCATCTCTTGATTAACCAAAAGAGAATGACTGGCATTAGCAACCAACTGCACGAGGTTATGCTGTTGCATACGGTACTGTTCATTAATGGATTGCCATTTCAAATAAGCAACCAAAGATAAAAAACAGAAACCGCCCAAGGCGAGAATGACAAATAACGTCCAAATGTTTTTACGAAACAAGGCCATAGGAGTCCAAGCAAGCGTTGTCAAAAAAAGCGTCCATAAAATTAAGTACATCGCGCCTCGTTAAAGTACTTAAGCAAAAGCGTAACGTCCACCCCTGAGGATAAAAATAAATTATCAACTAAGTCTCAGAGCAAGAAATCCCCCTAAAAAATCGCTTCCCAACCGTTCGACTCTCAGCATAAAGAAATACTTATATTTAGGTATATACCCACAAGGAAACCCTTGAGTTAATCCCTCTTTATTAGTAACTTCAACTATAGATATAGCGATTGCAAATATTGAAAGGAGTAACTGTAAGATGGAATCCGCTGAAGCGAAACGCCCTTCCTCTGCTAAACCCGAGGAACAAGTAGCTGCCATGATAGCTCCGCCACCACCTTTGGAGCAGGTAACTCATAGACCCAGAAAGCGTAATTTACCTCTGGTCTCTGGCTATCCTTACAAAAAACGTATCCCTCGTGCCGAATACGAAAAACGTAAGCAAGAGCTACAGATTGAACTGCTAAAAATGCAGAACTGGGTAAAAGAAACCGGACAGCGAGTAGTTATCCTTTTTGAAGGCCGAGACGCGGCAGGTAAAGGTGGCACCATCAAACGCATCATGGAGCATATCAACCCTCGTGGTGCTCGCGTTGTTGCGTTAGAAAAACCGTCTGAGCAAGAATCCGGTCAATGGTATTTCCAACGCTATATCAATCATTTACCAACCAAAGGTGAAATCGTTCTTTTTGACCGCTCTTGGTATAACCGAGCCGGTGTTGAACGAGTGATGAACTTCTGTACCTCTACAGAATATCTTGAATTTATGCGCCAGGCCCCTGATCTAGAACGGATGCTGGTACGTGATGGTATTCACTTATTTAAGTTCTGGTTCTCCGTCAGTCGTCGAGAACAGTTAAGGCGTTTTCAAGCCCGTAGTCATGATCCATTAAAGCAGTGGAAACTGAGCCCAATTGATCTGGCATCTCTGGATAAATGGGATTATTACACTGAAGCTAAAGAATCCATGTTCTTCTACACGGATACGGCAGATGCGCCTTGGACCACCATTAAATCAGATGACAAGAAGCGTGCGCGCATCAATGCCATGCTGCATATTCTGAACTCTATGCCTTATCCTAATAAGAATATGGATGTCGTATGCCCTCCGGATCCTCTATTGGTCGGTCGAGCAACAGACGTTCATGAAGTGGATGAGCGAGTACTCAGTCACGAACCACGAGTGAGTAACCCGACGCCAACACCAACAGCTCCTGAGACGACAACCTCTGCGGCAGCAGCGATACAAGCAGCTATGGCTGCACCTATGGAAATATCTGAACCAAAGCCTTCTTCAAAAGAAGTCGATACAGATACTGTCGATGAAGAGGTTATGGCATAGGATAGATAATATTCTATTACCTATATTTTTATCGTTGTAATAAAAAAAGGGGGAAACAGATGAATCGGTTTCCTCCCTTTTTCAATCAGCTTATCAGTGTTTATTCTGCTTTTTGCCAACTTGAACAAGATTCTAGGGTAAATAGACACTTCTGCTCTTTTAAGCAAGCTTCAAATTCTGCCGCTGGTAGGGGTTTATAGAAAAAATAACCCTGAAAAGAATCACATCCATTTTCATATAAAAACAGGCGCTCTTCTTCTGTCTCCACCCCTTCCGCTATCACTTTTATATCCAAGCTTTTTGTCATCGCTATAATAGTGTTCACAATGGCAGCATCATCTGGGTCACTGGTAATGTCCCGTACAAAGGATTGATCAATTTTTAATTTCTCCAAAGGCAAGGTTTTCAGATACTGTAAAGAGGAATAGCCTGTACCAAAATCATCAATGGCAAAATGTACACCTATGTGCTTCAGCTCTTCCATTATCTTGACTGTTTCTTCAATATCTCGCAGAAACACACCTTCGGTGATTTCCAACTCAAGATAATGTGGGTCAATACCAGTCTCTTGTATAACCTCTAATACACGATTGACAAAACCTACTTGTAAAAATTCATGAGCACTGACATTAACCGCTAAATGCAACTGCAACCCCTTACGTTGCCATAAAGCTAATTTTTGGCAGGCTTGAGTCAACACCCAATGCCCTAAGGGATGAATTAAACCAGTTGTTTCTGCGACAGGCACAAATACCGCCGGGCTGATCCCACCTTGAGTCGGGTGATGCCAACGCAATAGCGCTTCTGCTCCCGCTATTTTTCCAACGCTATTTACCTGAGGCTGAAAGTACAACTCTAATTGCTCACCATCATTATCCAGAGCCAAACGCAGATCCTCTTCTATCTGCAATCGCTCCATAACCTGACTTTGCATATCCTCAGAGAAAAATTGTACTAGATTACGGCCATCATCTTTTGCTCGATACATGGCTAAATCAGCCTGACGAATAATATCACTGACCTCACCATTTTCAGGAGAAAACAGAGTGATACCAATGCTAGGAGAAGTATGAATCGTTCGTTTCTCAATCTCATAAGGCTGAGAAACCATATAGCGAATCGCTTCCGCTACGGCTTGAGCATGATCTGCGGCAACCGCTTTATTCAGTGATAGTTCTGGCAATATCACAACAAATTCATCACCTCCAACTCGTGCAGAGGTATCCGTTAGCCTTAGACCTGTGGCGATACGATTGGAAACCTCAATGAGTAATAGATCTCCTGCACCATGTCCCAGACTGTCATTAATTGTTTTAAAATGATCCAAGTCCATAAAGAGTACCGCCCCCACGGTACCCTGACGATGGCTTCTAGCAATCTCTTTATCTAGCTGCTTCATTAGTAAGCGTCGGTTAGGCAAACCTGTTAATGCATCATAAAAAGCATGTTGCTCAACCTCGACATTTTTTTGTTGAATCAGTTCGTTACGCTTTTCAATCTGCTCAATAACATCATTAAAACCCTCAATGATATTACCAATTTCATCCTGATCGCCTTTATGAATACGTAAAGAATAGTCTTCTTCCTTAGAGATTTGTTTCATACCCTTAAGCAATTGAGCGATAGGGCCAGATATACGCCGGTGCAATATAGAAGAGAGGCTATAAGCTAATAACAATACAACCAACAAGATGACAAAAACACCCAGAAAATACACCACAATCTGATGAAAGAGACTATTTAGACTCACCTCTACATAGAGAAAGCCAATACGTTCATCATCCAGCATAATAGGTGAGATAAGTTGTAATCGGTTATTCTTAAACTCGTGTTTTTTCTCTGTTATTTGCTGAAAATCCGGCACAACTGAAATTTCATCACTCTGATCCGAATGATTCCGTTGATTGTTCATTATAAAATGGGCGAAACGTTCTCCCTCTGTATTAAAAATAACGGCTTGAATAATATCGGGCTCTGCAGACATTGATTGCAGTAACTTCTCTGCTGTTTCTGGATCATCAAAACTTAAAGCTGCAGTAACGTGAGTGGCAACAAGATCCGCTAAAACAGACACTCTATCGACAAGAGCATGGCGGGAAATTAACACTTCTACCGAGATAAAAACAATAGAGGCTAACAGCAAAGCGCCCGCCGTACTCAGCATAATCATTGTCTGTATTTTTTTGGCAACAGAGAGTTGCCCGTACCCCATCATGGTTCACCTACCATTTAATTACGCCCCGACACGATAGTGGATAACTCTAAAAGTGGTGATGCAAGCTTGATATGTGCCTCTTTAGCGGCCTGAAGATTAATACGAAAACGAATGCGTTGCCCTTGAGTAGAAAGTTCGACCATTCCCCCGGAGTCAGCAAATTGATTGATATCACTGATGGTTAAAATGGAACTATGGGACACTGCCAGAAGAACTCGGCGAAGATGACTGGCTGCAGACTGAGCAATAAATAAGATATTGCAACGCTCCAAGTCACTATTGATTTTAGGTAAATATAAAACTGTCGCGGGGCCACCTTTAAAGGATTTCTTGCCTAGCTTTTTCAAAGCCTGACCAAAAGGGTTTTTGCCATAAACACAGATAACCAAAGAGTTTCCTGTCTGCATAGGCCAGGTGACAAATTTATTTAATTTAAATAACAAAGCTGCTTTAACCGCATACTCACCTGCTCCTGACTCTGCATAAGCAGGGTTCATAACAACAAGTAAAAGGGCGAAAAGAATGCCTTTGATCTTACTCTGCTTTTTTAATCGCATCATAAATACAGACACCTAAAACTGCCAATGCAACTGAATATAAACAGAACGCTTCATTTCAGTAGGCGATGAAAAAAACTCACCTACGGATTCAATATTCTTCTCATCCAATAAATTATTACCCGTAATTGATAATTCAAGGTCAGGAACCGCTTGCCAACTAAGGCGGGCATTTAAACTCACATAATCATCAATACTGAGCCCATTAATCCCAGCGCTACTGCTTGGGGTTTTAATCTCATCGACGTAATATAACCAAGTATCAAACTCCCACGAATCATTAAGATTCATAGAAGATTGTAACGTAACAAGATTTTCCGGTGATGCGCCTTCAATATTTTTATGGCTGGATGCGTCCAAACTATCTGAGTTATTCATATTAATTTGTAAAGCACTATAACCGGACTTTAACTGCCACCAAGGTAAAGCCTGCCAAACAGCAGACACTTCAAAGCCATAGGAATAACCTGAATTTTTATTATCTGTGGTTAATGTCGTGGTCGACGTTGGCTCAAAGGAGAGATAGTCATCATACTCATTATAAAAAAGAGCCGTATCCAAGGTGAGGTGAGCATTGCCATGGTAGCGATAACCCAGCTCATGGGCTGTTAATACTTCAGAAGAAAAGTCATCATTACCTTGCAATACGAGAGAGGTTGGGAAGTTCCTGGAAACAACCTGTCCTTCTGTTTCGATTAAAGAAGGGGTGCGCACTGCACGGGAGATGCTGGACCAAAAACTATGACCGATAACCGGTGACCACATCAAGCGAATAGAAGGCTGTACTTCAACACCGGTAAAATCATTTTTTTCGATCTTGCTACCTAAAGTCAGATTTAATTCATCAGGTAATAAAACAAACTCCCCCTGAACAAAAGTACTTAAAAGTTCAAGCTTCTGATCTGTAGGCTCTATACCAACAGAATAAGTATTGCGATAGTCTCCTGCGATATGACGGTAACCAAAACCATAAATCAGAGTATGTTCACCCAACATTGACTGATTTTGAAAATCAATATCCAACGTATCGTGTTCTTGCTTTAAATAGATTTCATCTCTCTGATTATGATCCCAATAAACCTGTAAGGTGGAACTCGACTGATTGTCGTGTTCATGCTCCCAACGGCCTAAAATATTCCAGCTTTTAGTTGTAAAGTCATCTTCGACACCTTGTTGGATAAAAACAGGGGCGGGTTGCCATAAAACAGAAACAATCCCACTTTCATCACTCTGAGATATATCCCCTTGTAGAGTCCAACGATCCTGTGGACTACTCTGACCATCAAAACGAAAGCCACCACTGACAGACTCCCAATCATCCTCGGCATCACCGCCACCGGCTAAGAGGTCATTTGAATGGTAACGACGGTTCTTCAGATAAAAGCGACCATAAGTATCTTCCGATAATTCTCCGCCATAACGAATACTGGCTAGATCCTGTAACTGATTTCCCACTGCTAATTCAACAGATCCACCTTGTGTCTCATCTGCTGACTTAGTCAAGATATTGATCACACCATTAACCGCATTGGCCCCCCATAAGGTTGCACCAGGGCCTCGAATAACTTCTATACGATCAATATCTGAAATCAACAGATCTTGCATATCCCAGTAGACACCGGAATAGGTAGGGGTATAAACACTGCGTCCATCAATCTGAACTAAAAGCTTATTGGCATATCGTCCTGAAAATCCTCGACTACTGACAACCCACTTATTACCATCAATTGCTGCAACATATAGACCCGGTACCATACGTAAGGCATCAGGAATCGAAATAATTCCTCGTCGTCTTAAATCATCTTGAGTGATGACATAAACCGCTGCGGGAGCTGTCATTAAATTCTGACTGCGACGGGAAACCGAGGTAACTTCTATATCCAGAAGGTCTTGTAAAGAAACATCCAACAACTGATCCACTTCGTCAGCAAAAACCTGATGCCCCCCCCCATAAGACAATAAGAAAGAACCAAAAAAACAATGTAAAAACAGGTCTTTTAAGCCAACACGCCTATTGGTTTTTCGCATTATCAATCCTCTTGCTTAAACCATTTATCAGGTACCTTCACATAAGCTAATGACAGAAAAAAATCACAACCGCGTCACAGAGACACCTTTACTCTACTTGTATGTAGCTTTTTATATATAAGGGCATGTTCTTAATTGAATATAGTCGGAACCTTCAATAACCCACTAAAAAAGTAGGTTAAATCAAAATATAAAATATTTGCCTTATTTTCAAGTCTATTATCCGTAAGCGGTCTTTTCACCCCACCTTTACTTTTTAGTGAGCTGATTCCAAGGCAGTAAGGCTTCGATTTTTTCAACACTGTCCGCTGCTGGAAGGTGGGTCATGACCTCAACCATATATTCCCAAGGCTCTAATCCATTGG
>JAKZRG010000048.1:0-13126 GCA_047518265.1 Oceanospirillum sp. | reverse complement strand
GCGCACCATTGTATCTGGCACCGCTCCTTTTGATCGCTGGGTATCCGGCGATGACTCTGCAATCTCTGATTCTGCTAAACGAGGCTTTAAATTCTTTAACGGACAGGGTGGCTGCAGTGCCTGCCATACTGGCTGGAATTTTACCGATAATGAATTCCATGATATTGGTTTAGCCACAGAGGATGAAGGACGTAAGGTTATTAGCCAAAAATCCTCAGATCAGCACGCCTTTAAAACACCCGGCCTACGTAATATCAGCCAACGTGCTCCCTTTATGCATAACGGAAGCATTAAAAGCCTAGAGCAAGTCATGCTGCACTACGTATCTGGCGGCATACCAAGAAGTAGTCGATCAGAACAGATGAAACCAGTCTCTATGTCTCAGCAACAAATCGCTGACTTAGTCACCTTCTTGGATAGTCTGACCGGTGATGATCAACCCGTCAGCCTTCCTATTCTACCTTACTAAGATCAGGAGCATCTGCATGAGTATTAAACGCAAACTCTGGCTGGGCTTTGGCCTACTAATCGCCCTGTTCTCTGGTTTAGGTCTTTACCTTAATCAACAATTAAGTCATTTGGGCGATAATGCAATCGCCGCCTTTGAGAATCCCCTGCAAGCCGTCGATCAGAGTCGAGCTTCTTGGGATACCTTTCGCAGCAGCCGAGAACTTGTTGAGCGCCATCTAGCCAGAATTAATTTTCAGGATGCGGCTAAAGCGGGGGAAGAGTTAAAACAACTGGAAGCCAGTTTTTTAGTTCAACTAGAAGCAGCTCACAAAGCGACCACGGCTCTGATGGTAGGTGGTGATTTCAGCAGTATCAAAGCAACCGCTGAACAATGGTACCAACTGAACGGTCAACGTATTAGCGGTACTGGCTTGCAATCTTTGCCAGATCAAAGAGTACTTACAGCCCTTGATCGCAATTTAGGAAATGCTTTGGAGCAACTGGTACAAGATAGTCTGAAAGCCGCGATGCAACAGCAGGCTCATACCGTTAAGTTGGTCGACAAAACCCTTTCGATTAGCACAACATTACTTATCGCAGCGGTGCTTTTAGGGGCGGTTATTGCTGTAGGTCTAGGCCGGAGTTTGGCGATGCCATTGCGGGAATTACTTGCAGCAATGAAGGATCTGGCTCGTGGAGAAGGCGACCTCACTCGCCGTCTGGAATTTGACCGTAGCGATGAGATTGGTCAATTGTCAAAAGAGGTCAACTTGTTTATCGAGAAGATTCATACACTGGTATCCGATACGCGTAACTCTTTAGCTACGGCAGCTACATCACTGAACAGTGTGGGAGAGATGACTCACAGCGCCTATCAAGGCGTTGCCCAGCAGAAAAACCAACTCACAGAGGCTTCTGTTGCCGTACAACAAGTAACGTTAACCGTTGAAAATGTCTCCGATAACTCCCTTCAAGCCAAAGAACAAGCAGAGAAAATAAGCGGTGAAGCTCGAAATAGTTTGGCACTGGTCTCCAGTTATACCCAGTCAATTAATGACCTAGCCGGTGAGGTATCTAACGCCAGTGATAGCATCCAAGAACTGGCTATCGCTAGCGAATCGATTACAGATCTGCTTACCGTTATTGAATCTATTGCCGATCAAACGAATCTTTTGGCATTAAACGCCGCTATTGAAGCCGCCCGTGCCGGAGAAGCAGGCCGAGGCTTTGCTGTCGTCGCTGACGAGGTACGTTCCTTAGCGATGAAAACACGAGAGTCCACGGAACATATTCAGAAGACAGTCTGCAGCATTAAAGAAAAAGTAGATGACTCAAAAGGAGTCATGGACAGAGGCCGTAATCTGGCTATCTGCTGTGTTGAACAGAGTAACGAGGTCGCTCAAGCCCTGAATAGCATGAATGAAGGCGTCAGTGTTATCGAGCAAATGAATCTGAGTATTGCCGCTGAAACAGAACAACAACGACAAAGTATGCACAGCATCAACAGCAATATGGATCAGGTCAATCAAGTGGCAGATAAAACCGAATGCACCACGCAAGAGTTACAAAATCAGCGTTCTGATTTAGAAAGCGCCTTAGCCGAAGTAGAAGCTAAAATGGGGCAGTTTAGACTCTAATATTGCTCCTCTGATAAACGGCCGACTAGGATCTAACTCTTTAGATCCTAGTCGGCCATATTTTTATCCTCCCACTGCTTTTTTGATAACTCAATCACTGTTTGGGAATTCTTAGTACTCGTTAGACGATTTTTTAGAGCAAAACGTATATATTTGTGGTCAAAGCGTTATATTTTGTAACACAAACAATCCATTTCCTCGGTTATGGGGAGAAATACTGTCATGAAAATCGCCAAAATATTTAAAAAGGTAAGCACTGCTTGTCTCTTATTTATCTCAAGTCTCTCTCTATCAGGTATGGCAGGGGCGAGTCAGCATTGCGCCGTTATGACAGCCAGCGGAAATGCGGAATACCCTCCTTATCTTTGGCGATCACCTGATAATCCTCAACGCCTTGTGGGCGCTATCGCCTATATGATTGATGACTTATCAAAAGAAATTGGCGTCAAAATCGATCTTCTATACAAGGGCCCATGGGGACGCGTCCAGACACTCGTCGCTAAAGGTCGAGTCGACATTACAGCAGGTGCTTTTTACACCAAGTCAAGAGAAGACTATATGGATTATCTTTATCCTGAGTTCCAAGGCACTGCTACTGCTGTCTGGTACAACCTTAATACGCCATTTGAATATGACATGTGGTCTGATTTAAAAAGTTTGCGCGGAGTGACCGTTATTAATAATAGCTTTGGTCAGGAGTTTGATGAATATTCTGCTAACGAGCTAGAAATCAAACAAGTGGCCAGTCTAGAACAAGGCTTAAGAATGCTCAGTGCTTCGCGGGTTGATTATCTTATATATGAAAAAAACCCTGGAATGGCTTATGCCAAACAGATCGATGTGCCTGATCTAGATACTCATAAAACACCGATTACACGGCAAAATCTTTATCTGACAGCCTCCAAAGCCTCAAAGTGCAATACTCCAGAACTCAAGGCCGACATAGAAGAAGCCCTTGTTTTATTCAATACTCAGAACCGTATGGCAAGCTATTTACAGCAAGCACATAAATTATGGGCGGAACAACAAAAGTAATGGATAGCCAATCCTAGAGAAGCAAAATCTGGTATGCTCCCGACCAGTTTTAGTTTCAAACAACATATACTAATTTATATCATTAATACGGGAGCAGAATATGTCTAATACCCCTCAAAAACTACCTCGTTTAAAGGGCATCACCGCTTCCGGCGAAGAGATTGAACTACCGGAACTGGCCGAGCTCCAACTGGAATGGGATACCGGTTTACCTGCCTCTATTTTACTGAGCCCTGAGCATCTAGAAGGCCCTTCAATGTCCCTTGAAGTGGGTAGTGGTGAAGATGATGAAGATGCCCTAACCGAATATGGCGTGATTGTTCTGCGCCCTGGTGCCAGTAATATTGTCGATATCAGCATTGAAACAGAATCAGTGGAAGCTGAAGAGGGCTGTGGTAACGATTGCGATTGTGGCTAGCAAAGCAGCTTTTTCCTAAGCGGAATATCCTCTTCCCTTATATTTGATTGATAAAAGCCCGACTAAAATCGGGCTCCCGGTTTGACTCAAACCAAATGAAAAATGGGATAATCTCCCCAGTCATCGCTACCAACGATACGTGCTCTTCACCGCTACATCCAATCTTCTGCATCGCATAGCTAACATCTTTTATAAATTTTCAGATCTATTTATCTGATGAATAATTAAAACAAGCCTGATAAAAACTTATCGGGAATAAATCCGTATCAAGTCAATGCAAACCCCACCCTTTTCTTCATTAATCATTAAAAAATAATATCTTACCTCTAAAACCTAGGGTTAACCCTAGTGCTAAAGATAGTGTAAATACTGTATTTTTATCAGCAACTAGATTGATTTAATTCCACAATTGATAATGGCCGAAGCCCAATTGATTTAAGCAGCAGGGATATGCTCTTCTTAGAACCTGTTTCAGGTTACTTTGACTGCAAACCGCGTTAAATCAGCAGATCTTCACTCTGCAAGGAAGGCCGAGAGAAAATTTATGTCTGATAATGATGATTTTTCTGCTGACACCTCAACTCTAGGTGAGCTCAGTGTAGATAACTCCATAAGCGGTACACTTAACTTCGCGGGTGATGAAGATTGGATTAAGGTTTACATCGGTACAGAGAACATCTGGCATGATTACTACATACTGGATGAAACTGGAACTCCTTCCATAAACAAGGATCTCCACCTTGAAATAAGTACTGAAGATGGTTCAAGTACAAATATATCCAAGAAGTACTCTGATGATAGCGAGGGTTACCTGGCGGTAAATGTAAACGAGCCGGGATACTACTACCTTAAAGTAAGTTCACTATCTGGTAGCGAATCAATCAATTACCAAGTTTCTTCCAGCTTGTCAGTAGATGCTATTCCCGACTATGAAAATAATGCTACGTTGATCGACATCGGCGAGTCAGTTTCTAGCAACCTATTTAATATTATTGATGAAGATGTCATAAAAGTTTATCTGGACAAAGAGAATTACTATTCCTTTGACTTCAACAATCCAGATAACGAATACTATATGGATATAGACTTAGAGTTAAGTAATGATAGTGGCTCTGTTTACATGTCCGATTGGTACTATGGGAAATTTGGTGTTATTTCACCCATAAGCTCAGGATATTATTACCTCACTGTATCCAATAAATCCTATAGCCCGGGCAATGTTGATTATACACTCAATACACATGTGCATTATGATGACTATACTGACAACCCCTCAACCGAAGGGGAAATCATTCTATCTGAAACAGTTACAGCACGATTCAATTTTAACGGAGATAATGACTGGTTTAAGGTTCATCTGGACACCGCAAATCAATGGTATAAATTTGATTTAACAGCATTAGATGAAAGCGGTGAGTTAGATTCAAGTGTTTCTGGAATATATCTTTCACTGCGGGATCATACTGGAGATTGGCTCGATTCAGATATATATGAATCATTATCTGACAACAACAATAAAACTAATTTCTATAGTGTATCCCAACCAGGAACTTACTATGTTTTAGCATACGACCAACGTTATGATTACAACGAATCAAATTACCAAATTAGCTTTACTGAAATTAAAAACGATGCAACCGATTTCAAGGATAATGCGGAAACAATTTTAATCGGAGACATAATATCTGGAAATATTTTTCATGATGACGAAGTTGATGTATTTAAAATATATTTAGATAAAGATACATCCTATAAGTTTGACTTTGAAGACATTTACACTACAAACGAACACCTCACATACGACCTTACAGAGAGACCTGTTAGGTTAAAGGTTAGCAATGATATCGAGTCCGTTGATTTAGATAAGTCTGACCAAGGGGTCTATGGTGCATTCACTCCTAACGAGAGCGGTTTTTATTATTTAACTATTAGCGACAATATTTACAATGGTACAGATATAGACTATAGATTAAATACATCCATTTATATAGATGATCATACCAACATCAAAAATCTGGCTGATACTTTTATCATAGGAGAACAGATAAATGGAGAAATAGGCGTATTAAATGATGAGGATTATTTCAAATTTTCAATAGAGAAAGATAAATGGTATTCATTTCAGCTAGGCGGCAGCCATAGTAATAGCGGAACTCTAAATGTTACAGAAGAGAGCTACAACTATTATTTAGGCTTTACAACTGACAGCGAAAACTATACATACAGGGAGTTCATAACTGATACAGATGAGCCAAAGGTAGTATATAAATCAGAAATAGACACAAGTGTATACATCAATATAAACAGCAACATTACTGACAGCACAGGTAGCTATACCCTAACACCAACATTAGTAGATGATGATAGCGATACGGCTATATCTGCTTCTAATTTAGATATTGGAACTAATATAACCAGTGATATTTTCGTAAACCATGATGAAGACTGGTTTAAAATCCAACTGGATTCAACTCATAAATATTCCTTTAGTTTGAATGAAACAGAGGCTCCACACAACCTATTAGATGACGGTGAAGCAGGTATACTCAGGCTCTACAAAAATATTAACGACAACGAATATGAATTAATAGATTCCCAATCATATTGGTCTGATAATACAGGTTCAGAAATATCGTTCATACCTGACAGTTCAGGTGAATACTACCTACAAGTAGAAGGCTACTACACAAGCAATACTGGTTATTACACCCTCATCACTACTGATTTAGGTGAATATGATGACTATGGCGATAGCATTAGTACAGCAGAAACTTTAAACATAGGCGAATCGATCACAGGTGAAATATCTTTTGATGGTGATGAAGATTGGTTCGAACTAAATTTAAGTGCCAATACATGGTATGAGTTCGAGCTAGCCAGCGGCAGCATCGAAGATTTTGACTTATATGATGCAAGCGGAAATTATATTAGCGGTCTTGCTTCAATGGGAATCCCTGACAACACCAAAATCAACTACCTCCCTGAGGAAGATGGTAATTACTATCTTGTTAAAGCAAGTTTCACTGGGTCATATACGATCAACACCAACCTAATAGATGATGATCATGGAGATGATATATCTACAACCTCCACCTTAAATATTGGTAGTGAAGTTACGGGAGATTTATCATTCTATGGTGATCAAGATTGGTTTAAAGTTTATTTTGAGGCAGACACTTACTATTCGCTGATAATAGAAGAAAACAGTAGTGTGCTTACCAACCCTGAATATGGGCCTACAATTAATATTTATGATACAAGTGGTGCAGAAATCACTAGCGTAGGCAGTGGTGCAAACTTGGATTACTTCTTTTTCGAACATTTACCTGATAGTTCAGGATACTATTTTATTAGTATTGAGGATTCCATTGGCGATTATACTCTAAAAGCCTATGAATCACTGAACAGCCTCCCTGAAGGCTCTGTTGAAATCTCCGGCACGGCTCAGCAACACGAAACCCTAACCACCACTATCGATTTAGCTGATACCAATGGTATCGGCGACTTTAACTATCAATGGTTACGTGACGGCGTGGCTATTGCTGGAGAGATTTATACTGGTTATCAGCTTTCTCAGTCCGATGTTGATGCAGAAATTAGTTTTCAGGTCAGTTATACCGATTATATGGGTAATGACGAGCTCGTCACCTCATCCACCACACCTACTGTCACGAATGTGAATGACACTTATACCGGTTCAATAGAGATTCAAGGTACGGCTAACCAAGGAGAAACGCTGACCATTGCCAATACTCTGCAAGATGAAGATGGCTTAGGTGAATTTAGCTATCAGTGGTTACGGGATGGTGTTGAAATCCTTGATGCCACCGATGATAGTCATCAACTGACTCAGGAAGATGTGAGCGCTCAAATTTCAATAACGGTTAGCTATACCGATTTAGGCAATACTGCAGAAAGCATCACCTCTGCGCTAACCGCTGAAATTAGCAATATCAATGATGATCCAACCGGTTCAATCACCATTGAAGGTGATGCCACTCAAGGTGAAATCCTAACCGTTACCAATACTTTGGATGATTTAGATGGCCTAGGTGAGCTGAGTTATCAGTGGCTAAGAGACGGTGCTGAGATCAATGATACAGATTCAGATAGCTATCAATTGAGCGAAGACGACGTTGATACTGAAATCAGTGTTGCTGTCAGTTATACCGATCAACAGGGCACCGTTGAAAGCGTTATCTCGGAAACAACCGCATCAGTTAGCAATGTTAACGATCCATTAACCGGTTCTATTGTTATTGAGGGTACTGCCAGCCAAGGCACGACTTTAACACTCCTTAATACCTTGTCTGATGCCGATGGCTTAGGTGATTTTAACTATCAATGGTTACGGAATGATGTAGAGATTTTAAATGCTACTTCTGACAATTATCGACTGACTCAGGATGATGTTGGCAGCGAAATCAGTATCACTGTCAGCTATACAGATAGCCATAATACCGAAGAAAGTATTACCTCTGATATGACTTCGGTTATTGAAAATACCAATGACACACCAGAAGGCGCGATTGAGATTCAGGGTACTCTACGACAAGGCGAGACTTTAAACCTGTCTACAGAGGCTTTAGCGGATCTGGATGGCCTAGGTGAACTGAACTACCAATGGTTACGGGACGGTGAAGAGATCGCCAATGCCAGCGAGACCAGCTACCTGCTGACCGAAGAAGACGTGGATAGTGAAATAGGTGTCTTGGTTTACTATCAGGATGGCTATGGAACCGATGAACAGGTCACAGTATTCGCTGATTATGCGGTAGAAAACCTGAACGATCCATTGCAAGGCACCCTCGAAATTCAAGGTACAACCAATCAGGGGGATACCTTAACAATAGTGAATACCTTATCAGATGCGGATGGTTTGGGTGAGCTGAACTACCAATGGCTACGCGACGGAGAAACCATCGAAAATGCTATTGCTGCCAGTTATCAACTGACTCAGGCAGATGTGGGTAAAGAAATTAGCGCCATAGTGAGCTATACCGATCAACACGGTACAGAAGAGAGTATCACCTCAACTAGCACTGAACTAATTGATAATATTAACGACCTACCCACAGGTCAATTCACGATTACGGGTACACCTCGTGAAGGCAAAACCTTAATAATTCACAATGCTATAGCCGATGCAGATGGATTAGGCTCTTTGAGTTATCAATGGTTTCGGGATGATATTGAGATCTTAGGAAAAACATCAATATCCTATACTCTATCGGAAGATGATATTGGCAGTAAGATAAGCGCCAAAGCCAGCTATGAGGATGGTTTTGGTGAGCTAGAAAATGTAAGTGCTACCACTACCACTATTTTAAAAGAGAATGATCTACCAAGCGGTTCTGTAGAAATTGAAGGCACGGCCAGCCAAGGCGAAACCTTAACGATTGCCAATACCCTAGTTGATATTGATGGACTGGGTGAATTCAGCTATCAATGGCTAAGAAATGGCACCATCATCACAGAGGCAACTACAGATAGTTACCTGCTGACTCAAGACGATGTTGATACGGCTATTAGTGTCACTGTTAGCTATACAGACCAGAATGCAGCATTTGAAACTATTACTTCGGAAGAGACTGAAGCCGTCGCCAATATCAATGATGCTCCAACCGGCACCATTGAAATCCAAGGTACCACCAGTCAAGGGGAGTTATTAACACTAGTCAATACTTTAGCTGATACTGATGGCTTAGGTGAATTCAGCTACCAATGGCTACGTGATGGCATCGCTATTGATAATGCCACGGCGGAAATCTATCAACTAATAGAAGAAGATGTAGCGACAGAGATCAGTATCACTGTCAGCTATACCGATCAGCTAGGTTCTGTTGAAAGCATAACCTCTGCAGCGACATCTGCCATTACCAACACCAATGATGCCCCTACCGGTACCATTAAGATTACAGGTGAAACGCTTGAGGGCGAAACCCTAACGTTATCTAATACTCTGACAGATACCGATGGCCTGGGAGACTTTAACTATCAATGGCTGCGCGATGGCATTGTCATTAACGGTGCCAACGATGACAGCTATCAGCTAACCCAAGACGATGTTGATGCCGAAATCAGTGTTACGGTTAGCTATACAGATCAAGGCGGTACCACAGAAAACCTTACTTCAGCAGTAACGCCTGCCATTACCAACCGTAATGACACCCCTACCGGTTCTCTCACCATGCAAGGCAATGCCCAACAAGGCGAGACCTTAACCCTGAACAATACTCTGCAAGATGCCGATGGTTTGGGTGACTTTAGCTATCAGTGGTTACGTGACGGTGTTGCCATCAATAACTCTATAGGTGACAGCTATCTACTGGCTCAAGAGGATGTAGATACCGAGATCAGTGTGACTGTCAGCTACACCGATCAACAAGGCACGGTTGAAACAGCCACTTCTGATCCGTCCTCCCCTATTACCAATAGCAATGATACCCCTACCGGTGAAATTATAATTGAGGGCGAAGCAGAGTCCGGCTCTACTCTAACCATCAATAATACATTGGAAGATCTGGATGGCCTGGGTGATTTTCACTATCAATGGCTACGTGACGACGCTGTGATCAATGGCGCAACCAGTGCCAGCTACCAGCTAACGGATGAAGATCAAGATAGTGATATCAGTGTTGAAGTTAGCTATACCGACCAGCAGGGTCAACTGGAAATGGTGACTTCCGATAATGTGATCGAAGTGGCTGCAACCAACCAATACTCCCTGCAATTAATTGAGACAGACGGCAGCGTTGAATTAGCTCTGTATGGCCCTGACAACATATCAGGTACCAATAGTTTTGATATCAATATCAACTATAACAGTGCATTAACTTTTGATAGCGTTCGCTTCCAGAATACCAGCTCCACATCCAGTTCCAGCTCTAAGCAGAATAACCTTGGTTCTATCGATATATCGAGTCAGGCAGTAGTTTCTGGCGGTGATGACCAAGCTCTATTTACCCTAAGTTTTAACGGTTCTGGTCAGGGTTCTTTAGACCTGACAGCAACAGATATCGAAATCAATGGCCAGGATATCAATCTCTCTGGCGAGACCAGCTTTGACTATGCCATTAACAGTGTCGCCACTGGCGAACTGTTTATCAATGGTGAAACGGTTCAGGGCAATGAACTTACTGTTGATACCTCAGATCTTTCTGATGCCGATGGTCTGGTCGAACTAAACTATCAATGGTTGCGTGATGGCATTGAGATTGAAGGCGCAACGGATGATAGCTACCGACTGACACAAGAAGACGTCGATGGTGAGATCGGTGTAAACGTTAGTTTTACCGACCAAGCCGGTCACCCCGAAAGCTTTACCGCGTTCAGCGGTATTGTTGCTAACGTCAACGATACACCTACGGGTGAAGTGCTGATTGAAGGCACAGCTACTCAAGGTGAAACCCTAACCCTCACCTCCACTCTGGAGGATCTGGATGGACTGGGCGAGCTGAATTACCAATGGCTGCGTGATGGTGTTGAAATTGCAGATGCAAGTTCAAATAGTTATCTGTTAACACAAGATGATGTTGCTAGAGAGATCAGTGCGTTGGTGTACTACACCGATGCACTAGACAGCGGTGAGAATATTTTCTCTGCAAATACTGTCACTATCGAGAATATTAATGATACCCCAACGGGGACGATTGAGATTACGGGTACACCAGCCGAAGGCGAAACTCTAACCATTGCTAATAATTTAACTGATACCGATGGTTTAGGTGACTTTAATTACCAATGGCTAAGAGATGGTGTTGAAATTACAGATGCCACCACGGAAAACTACCAGTTAACACCAGACGATATTGGCAGTTTAATTAGTGTCGTTGTCAGCTATACCGATAATCACGGTACTGAAGAAAGTATTACCTCAGACTCTACCGTAACGGTCACTAACGTAAATGATTCACCGGAAGGCACTGTAGAGGTTCAAGGTATCGTGAGCGTAGGCGAGACGCTAACCATTACTAATAACGTAACTGATGCCGATGGTTTAGGTGACTTCACCTATCAATGGTTACGTGATGGCATCGTCATTGATAACGCTACTGAAGAAAACTACCTACTGATAGAAGATGACATCGACCATCAAGTCAGTGTCACTGTTAGCTATACGGATGGTTTCGGTACAGAAGAAACCGTCTCCTCCGATGAAACACTTGCAGTTGTCAGCAACGGGGTTGAAGTAAACGGGATTGTTCAGGACGGCTATGTTTCTGGTGCCGCCATCTATATTGACCGTAACGGCAATAACCTAGCGGATGCCGATGAAGCGACGGGTCTGTTTACCGATGAAAACGGTCGCTTTAGCGGTACTATTTCGGGGTCTGGCACTATTATGGCCATTGGTGGTACCAATACCGATACTGGTTTAGCCAACAATATGATTTTGGCGGCACCGGAAGGCTCTGGTGTGATCAGCCCAATTACGACCCTACTGGAAAGTCTGATAGACAACAGTGATATGTCTGAGGAAGAAGCCGAGGAACAACTCTCTGAGACTCTAGGTCTATCCGACGATATCGATCTATACAATTTTGACCCACTGGATGTTGAGGACGGTCAAAATGATATATCTGCAGAGATTGCAGTAGAGGTTCAAAAGATCAACGTTCAATTAGCCGTAGCCGCTACTCTGGCCGACGATACTTCAGCCGTAATGTCCGGTCTGGCAGAGCAGATTGCTGAAAATGCAGATTCCTCAACCGTAGACGTCATCGATCTATCGGATAGCGAGCTGTTAAATGAAGTATTAGCCGATGTTGATCTGGATGATGATGTGATCGACGCTATTGTGGCCGCCAATGAAGAGGTTCAAACTTCTGAGAGCCTGGAATCCATTGCTGATGCCCAACAAGAAGCTACCACACCTGACGTTGAGCCAGCACCCGCTCCGTCTTCCCTGACCTACGCCGAAACGGTTCAACAAGCCTATGTAGCTTATTACGGTCGTCCGGCTGATCCGGGTGGCTTGGAATACTGGAACAGTCGCTTAGAAGATGTGAACGGTAACCTATACGGTATTATTGATGCCTATGGTAATTCTGATGAATTTACCGGCCGCTACGGCAACCTAAGTAACTCAGAGCTGATCGATACCATCTACCAGCAGATGTTTGGCCGTGAACCGGATGCAGGCGGTAAGGCCTTCTATCTAGGTAAGCTGGATGCCGGTGAGATGACGCTACAAACCATCACACTAAATGTCTTGTACGGTGCTCGAAATGAAGATTTGACCATCGTAAACAACAAGGTCACGGCTTCCAATCACTTTACCGACAATCTAGATCAAAATGGCTTTATCTACCGAGGGAATGATGCCGCCAATACCGCTAAGGCTTTACTGAATGCCGTAGGCGTTGAAAGTGATAACATCGTAGAACAGGTTACAAGCTTCTTCCAAGCCAACAATACCTTAACTGGTAGCTGGGCCGTGGACACTGTGGAAGGGCGTGATGAGTCGGGCGTGATGACTTTCTTTGATGACAACACTTTCCTTTATTCCACCTTTAATAAAGCCGAAGACACCAGTGAGTTGGAGCAAGGCTCCTATACTTGGGACACCGCTACCGGTAGCTTT
>JAKZRG010000047.1:0-8636 GCA_047518265.1 Oceanospirillum sp. | reverse complement strand
GTCAGTACTACAACCAATACAGGCGAGATGAGGCGCAATTTTGATCCCCGTCTCATTCATTTCCATCACGGTATTAAAAGTACGCTCCTGAGTTGAACCACCAGCACCGTCCGTCACTGAGAAAAAGGATGGGCTTAACTCTGCCAGTTCATCCCGCACAGCTCGTAGTTTTTCTTGGCCGTGTGGCGTCTTAGGCGGGAAAAACTCAAAACTGATCTCAATAGCTTGGTTCATAGGTATATTCCAAAATATATGGGTTGTGGTCTCTGCTTATTACTTTTTAGATTCTACGGGTTTTTACTGCACTTGCTATATGCTTAAACAAAAATATTTCAATATTATCCGGCCAGCGGTTGGAGAGTAGAATTTTTAGGGGGCTTTTGTTTGGGAGGGTAATAACGTTGCAGCTATTTTTATGAAAAAAATAACCTTAAATTTTCCTAAAATCACCTATGACTTTTAGGGTAGAGAACCTATCTAAAGTAGGTGTAATAACGCGTAATATTTTGTCGCGTTGTTTATGGGTATATTGGCTCTAAAGGTTTAGATTAAGCCCGGAATCCATTGTCAGTGGTGGCCCTATGTCTTCAGATAAATACCGTAAAGCCCTTAGTCAACTTGTGTTTAATGATCAGGTTTATGGCATTGAACAGACACTTTATGAAACACAGAGCTTTCGTGTATTTGAACTGAGCCAAGAGATGGAGTTACAGGGTCGGAAAGAAAAATACCTAGCACTGACCTCCTGCTCACAGCTATACAGCATTGATGCTTTAGCTGGCCCAAAACAGTTGTTAACCCAATGCCACGGCGCGGCTAAAGTAATTCGTCGTTAACGACCGATTCTATGATTATGGATGATCGCTATTTTGATAAAAGAGGCTACCGTCATGGAAGGCGGGTTTTTTGTTGAATAAAGAATTCTAAACAAGCAAAAATAAAACAGCCCCGCTATTGCGGGGCTGTTTTTATTCAGTATCTAACTCAGCTAAATCAAAGCGCTGATTAGTACTTATAGCTTTCTGGCTTGTAAGGGCCTTCAACAGGTACACCAATATAGCCTGCTTGTTCTTCAGACAATTGGGTGATTACGCCGCTGAAACCTTCAACCATATAACGGGCCACTTCTTCGTCCAGCTGTTTAGGCAGGATTTCAACAGTGATGTTATTTGGTTTTTCGTCTGCAGGCAGGTTAGCAAAACCGGCTTTGTACAGGTGGATCTGAGCCAGTACTTGGTTAGCAAAGGAACCATCCATAATACGGGATGGGTGACCAGTTGCGTTACCCAGGTTAACCAGACGGCCTTCAGACAGCAGAATCAGGTAGTCATCGCTGTCTAGGTTTGGTTCTGCATTAGCTGCAGCGTCGCGGTAAACCTTGTGTACTTGAGGTTTAACTTCGCTCCACGCCCAGTTTTCACGCATGTAAGCGGTATCGATTTCGTTATCGAAGTGACCGATGTTACATACCACAGCGCCTTTTTTCAGGGCTTTCAGCATGTTGGCGTTACAGACGTTGTAGTTACCAGTAGTGGTTACGATCAGGTCGATTTTCTGCAGCAGTGCGCTGTTGATAGACGCATCAGTACCGTCGTTTACACCGTTGTTAAACGGAGAAACCACTTCGAAACCGTCCATGCACGCTTGCATCGCACAGATAGGATCAACTTCTGTCACGTGTACGATCATGCCTTCCTGACGCAGAGATGCGGCAGAACCTTTACCTACGTCACCGTAACCGATAACCAGTGCTTTTTTACCAGACAGCAGGTGGTCAGTACCACGCTTGATGGCATCATTCAGAGAGTGACGGCAGCCGTACTTGTTGTCATTTTTAGACTTAGTGACTGCATCGTTTACGTTGATCGCAGGAACTTTCAGAGTGCCTTTGCCCATCATCTCAATTAGACGGTGTACGCCTGTGGTGGTTTCTTCAGAAACACCGTGGATGATATTCAGCATATCCGGATATTGCTCGTGGATCAGAGCGGTCAGGTCACCACCGTCGTCCAACAGGATGTTAGCATCCCATGCTTGGCCATCTTTATTGATGGTTTGCTCCAGACACCAAACATACTCTTCCTCAGTTTCACCTTTCCAGGCAAAGACAGGAATGTTCTGTGCAGCAATCGCGGCAGCAGCATGATCCTGAGTGGAAAAGATGTTACAGGAAGACCAGCGAACTTCAGCACCCAGAGCAACCAGTGTTTCGATTAACACGGCAGTTTGGATGGTCATGTGAATACAACCGATGATTTTAGCGTCAGCCAGAGGTTGCTCTGCCTGGTACTTTTTACGAATCGCCATCAGCGCTGGCATTTCAGATTCAGCGATGCGGATTTCGTTACGGCCATAGTCAGCAAGAGTGATATCAGCGACTTTGTAGTCATTGAAGCTCATAGGTTTCTCCATTCGGATGAATGGGCGCCCTTGCAATAATAAATTTGGCATCAGTCTGAGCGTAGCGGAGTGTGCTCCGTTGCAGCGCCCCTCAGTCCGATGTGATCATTAATAGCTTTAATGATCAGATGCAACAAAGCAGGAGTTAGTCTCCTGCTTTATCGATACTTAATTTTGTACTTACTCTACTTTATAACGGATTAGGTTATCGCAGAGTAATTACAGGCCTGCGGCAGCGCGCAGTTCTTCAGCTTTATCCGTTTTCTCCCATGGGAAGGCTGTGAAGGTGTCATCACCTACAGTCATCTCAAATGGGTTACGACCGAAGTGACCATAAGCGGCCGTCAGACGGTACATAGGGTGTAACAGATCCAGCATACGAGTAATCGCAAATGGACGCAGATCGAAGTTATCGCGTACCAGTTTGATGATTTTCTCGTCGGAGATCTTACCCGTACCGAAGGTATTGATAGAGACAGACGTCGGTTCAGCAACACCAATAGCGTAAGACACTTGGATCTCACAGCGATCAGCCAGACCTGCAGCTACGATGTTCTTCGCAACATAACGGCCCGCATAGGCGGCAGAACGATCAACTTTAGATGGATCTTTACCAGAGAAAGCACCGCCACCGTGACGAGCCATGCCACCGTAAGTGTCTACGATGATCTTACGACCGGTCAGACCGCAATCGCCCACAGGACCACCAATAACAAAGTTA
The DNA here is from genome assembly GCA_047518265.1 of Oceanospirillum sp. Taxonomy (GTDB): domain Bacteria; phylum Pseudomonadota; class Gammaproteobacteria; order Pseudomonadales; family Halomonadaceae; genus Oceanospirillum. The sequence goes on along the minus strand of JAKZRG010000047.1, from coordinate 5,515 downwards.
CCGGTTGGGTTAATGTGGAACTGAGTGTCTTTAGTTAGCAGGTGTTCTGGGATCTCATGCTTGATGATCAGATCCATTACTGCTTCACGCAGATCCGCCTGAGAGATCTCAGGGTTATGCTGTGTGGACAGTACGATGGCATCAATAGCAGAAACCTGACCGTTTTCATAACGGCAAGTTACCTGAGATTTTGCATCGGGACGCAACCAAGGCAGTAGGCCTGATTTACGCGCTTCAGCTTGGCGTTCAACTAAGCGGTGAGCAAAAGTCACAGGTGCTGGCATTAGAACGTCTGTTTCATTAGACGCATAACCAAACATCAAACCTTGGTCACCGGCACCTTGGTCTTCTGATTTCTGGCGATCAACACCTTGAGCAATATCAACGGATTGTTTACCAATCAGGTTGATGATGCCACAGGTATTGCCATCAAAGCCCACGTCAGAAGAGGTGTAGCCGATATCATTAATTACATTACGGACCAGATCTTCCAGATCTATCCAGGCAGAAGTTGAAATTTCACCAGAAACAATGGCAACACCAGTTTTAACCATTGTTTCACAGGCAACACGGGCGTACTTATCTTTCGCTAGAATTGCATCCAGTACGGCATCAGAAATTTGATCAGCAATTTTATCTGGATGGCCTTCAGATACAGATTCAGACGTAAATAAAGAATATTCGCTCATGATTCTCTTATTACCCTCAAAGGAGTTAAAAATAAGGAATTAGCCAGGGCCGGGGAAAGGTAATCGGCCTGACCTCCTGTAACAGATGCTCAGTTATAGAGAGAAGGTCTCTTGTGCAGAGTCAATTTCTTCATTCAGAAAAAACTTCTTAAATAACAGAAAGAGCATCGGTTGGTTTCGCCGATAATGAGTTTTAGTCAAGTTGAATCTCACGATCGGGATACAGCATTTACCGAAAAACGCTCCCTTATATGCCATTTAAACCCTGATGTAATCGGGGTTATAGCCGAAATGCCGATGATAATCTGCATTCCTTGGGATACGCTTAAAGGTAATCGCTAATTGTAGCCATTTGGTTTGCTGAATGCACAATGAAATTTACTAAAATTCAGTTGAAAGCCGCTCATATACACTGAAAATAATTAAATCCTGTCGAGATCCGACATAAATAGCGTTCAGTGTTTGAAGACCGCGGCCTTATAAGCGACAATACGCGCCTATTTCCGGTGGTTTGCCTCATTTATAATCTTTTTGAAGGTTGGTAGGCGAATCATGAATAAACTTTTCAGTGGTGTCATACCGGCGCCACAGATCCAGGAGTCAGGTAAGCATGCCTTCCCGTTCTGATTTAGCTAATGCCATCCGTGCTTTAAGCATGGACGCCGTCCAGAAAGCCAAGTCCGGTCACCCGGGCGCCCCGATGGGGATGGCCGATATTGCTGAAGTGTTATGGAACGACTTCCTAAAGCACAACCCACAGAACCCGAACTGGTACAACCGCGACCGTTTTGTCCTGTCCAATGGACACGGCTCTATGCTGCTGTACTCTCTGCTGCACCTGAGCGGCTACGATCTGTCTATTGACGATCTGAAAAACTTCCGTCAGCTGCACGCTAAAACAGCAGGTCACCCTGAGCATGGTTATGCACCGGGTATCGAGACCACTACCGGTCCTCTAGGCCAAGGTCTTGCCAATGCCGTAGGTATGGCAGTAGCTGAAAAAGCATTAGCGGCACAGTTCAACCGTGACGGTCATGAAGTGGTTAGCCACAACACTTACACCTTCTTAGGTGATGGCTGCATGATGGAAGGTATCTCTCACGAGGTATGTTCTCTAGCCGGTACTCTGGGTCTGGGTAAGCTGATCGCTTTCTACGATGACAACGGCATCTCTATTGATGGCGAAGTTGAAGGTTGGTTCACCGATAACACCGCTCAGCGTTTTGACGCTTACGGCTGGCACGTGATCAAAGTTGACGGTCACAACCCAGAAGAGATCAAAGCAGCGGTTGAAGCGTCTCAAGCAGAAGCGGACAAGCCAAGCCTGATCATCTGTAAAACCATTATCGGTTTTGGTTCGCCAAATAAAGAAGGTAAAGAGGATTGCCACGGTGCACCTCTGGGTGATGACGAAATCGCACTGACCCGCGAACGTCTGAACTGGCCTCACGCGGCATTTGAAATCCCTGCTGATATCGCAGGTGGCTGGAATGCACAAGAAGCCGGTGCTGCTGCTGAAAGCGCTTGGACAGAACAGTTTGCGGCTTATCAAGCAGCATATCCTGAGCTGGCTGCTGAGCTTTCTCGTCGTATGGATGGCGATCTGCCAGCTGATTTCTCTGAAAAAGCCGACGCTTATATCAAAGAATGTCAGGAAAAAGGCGATACAGTCGCGTCTCGTAAAGCGTCCCTGAACAGCCTGAACCAGTTTGGCCCTCAACTGCCAGAACTACTGGGTGGCTCTGCGGATCTTGCGCCATCTAACCTGACTTTCTGGAACGGCGCTAAAGCGATTACTGCTGATGATGCTTCCGGTAACTACATGCACTACGGTGTACGTGAGTTCGGTATGGCGGCCATCATGAATGGTGTTGCCCTGCACGGTGGTTTTGTTCCTTACGGCGCAACCTTCCTGATCTTTATGGAATATGCCCGTAACGCGGTACGTATGGCTGCTCTGATGAAGCAACGTGCTATTTATGTATTCACTCACGATTCTATTGGTCTGGGTGAAGACGGTCCTACGCACCAGCCAATCGAACAGATCCCTAGTTTACGTGGCACACCAAACATGAGCGTATGGCGTCCATGTGATGCAGTTGAAACCGCAGCGGCTTGGAAATCTGCTTTAGAGCGTAACGATGGCCCAACATCTCTGATTCTGTCTCGTCAGAATCTGGATCACCAGCCACGTAACGATGAGCAGCTGGCTAACATTGCTCGTGGTGCTTACGTACTGAAAGATTGCGAAGGCACAGCTGATGCAATCCTGATCGCAACAGGTTCCGAAGTGGCTCTGGCGCTATCAGCAGCAGAAGAACTGACCGCTAAAGGCAAGAAAATCCGTGTGGTTTCTATGCCTTCTACGGATCTGTTTGATGCACAAGATGCGGCATACCGTGAATCCGTATTGCCTGCGGACGTGATCACTCGCGTAGCGATTGAAGCGGCTCATAAAGACTTCTGGTACAAGTATGTGGGTCTGGAAGGCGCGATCATCGGAATGGAAACATTCGGTGAGTCTGCTCCAGCAAACCAACTGTTTGAAGAGTTTGGTTTCACTGTCGACAACATTGTTGGCACAGTAGACGAACTGCTGGAAGAACTGGACGACTAATACATTATTAGCCGTTAGCTTTTTCTAGAATACGAAAAGGGCAGACCGGAAGGTCTGCCCTTTTTGGTTCTGGCATGTATTTACGATTCAGGTAAATAACCTTTTGCGAACGCAGTCGTCTGTTCAAGTACCTTTAACAGCTCTTCTGTCATGTCAAAGGCTTGATTTAACAAGCTGGCTTGTATGGCAGAATCAGTAGGGTAATCATGGGCAAATTGATTACGCATCTCACGGAATTCAAGCCATTGAGTGGCAGAATCCAGCACCCCCATTTTTTCCAACTGATTGAGCTTGTCGATAAAAGTTCTGAGATCACCCTGTTCTTTAGTGAGTTCAAGGATAGCTGGAAACAGTTTGGCTCCCATAGCGTCTTGTAGCTTGGAAAATCGAACAACAAACTGATCAAATACGGCGAGATCAATTGGACTGAGTCGATTTAGGTTTTCGGGGGCTAAAGGAAATAGAGGTCGTAGGGTATCTCTAGCCCAGCGCAGGCGTTCGGCATGAGTTTGGCAAATTTGTTCAATACCTTGATAGCTAATCAGGTTCACAGTTGAACTCCGGTACTCAATGCATGTTCATAGATAGGAAGTGCAGGGCTTTGGTGACGGTTAATCACAAGGTCAATTTTTTGTTCTCCTAACTGCTGATATAACATCACTTTAGCTTTAATCATTGCCTGAGCGATAAGGTCTGCATCGGACAGTTCAGGTTCCAGATAGATATCGATATCACCACCTCGCGCTTGGTCGTCCAGACGTGAGCCGAATAAATAGATCAGGCTTTGATGACCAAAGTGTTCGCGTAATGTGCCGCTAATTTTCTTTACCTGATCTTGAGTTAAACGCACAGGTTTAATCCTCATCTTTAACAAAAAACATCCTATGATGAATGCTTAATAATTCTGAGTTATCTGATAAGAATTATCCTCTGCAATCTCAAATGGGGCAAGTTTCTCTGTTATACCTTTTGTTTGTGCCTAGCCATCAGGAGGAAGAGCTGGACGACTAATTAATGATTAGCCGTTAGTCACTTCCAGAACATCAAAAAGGGCAAACCGGAAGGTCTGCCCTTTTTGTTTGTCTACTGAATCGGAATGCGGATCAGGCCATTTCAACTTCTTCGGTGTTTTCCGTCTCAACGATAGGAGTACGGATCAGATAATCAAAAGCTCCCAGTGCAGCATTAGCGCCATCACCCATGGCGATAATGATCTGTTTGTAAGGGGAGTCCGTTACATCACCAGCGGCAAAGACACCTGGGATGTTGGTTTCCCCACGACGGCCGACGATGATTTCACCACGAGGGGTCAGTTCTATATTGTTATCACCGTCTGCTTTTAGAAATTCTGTATTGGGCACCAAACCGATCTGAACAAAGATACCTGCCAGTTCGATATGTTTACCCTCACCACTAATATGATCAGTGTAATTTAGGCCGGTGACTCTTTGGCTATCGCCGATAACCTCGGTGGTTTGTGCCTGCATTATGATATCGATATTGCCCATAGAACGTGCTTTTTGTTGCAGCACTTCATCGGCTCTTAGTACGTCACTGAATTCCAGTACGGTGACATGTTCTACAATACCGGCCAGATCAATGGCGGCTTCGATACCTGAGTTACCACCGCCAATCACTGCTACACGTTTGCCTTTAAATAGTGGGCCATCACAGTGGGGGCAGTAGGCGACGCCTTTGCCTCGGTATTCTTGTTCACCGGGTACGTTCATTTCTCTCCAGCGAGCCCCTGTGGCTAATAGTACGCTACGGCTTTTCAGGGTTGCGCCATTTTCCAGCTCCACTTCGATCAGACCGCCGACTTGTTTAGCACCGATAACATCGGAGACGGATTGGTTCTGCATGATATCCACGTCGTAATCACGCACATGTTCTTCCAGTTGCGCCACTAAGCGCGGGCCTTCGGTCGCTTTTACGGAGATAAAATTCTCAATGGCTAACGTATCGCCCACCTGACCACCAAAGCGGCTGCTGACTAGACCGATACGCAGACCTTTACGGGCAGTATAAACCGCTGCCGGGCCTGACCTGGATTCTGGGGGCTATGCAAGCCGAACAGATCGCTGGCGCCTCCCCCAGCAAGGTGCGCTACAGCCGCCTCAAGTACGAGCGGCAGGTGCCGACCGTGGGACGTTTCTTCTCCGAAGCTTCGCTGGAAAAGGTGGAGGATGGCGTAGAAGATCCGCTGAGC
>JAKZRG010000046.1:0-14730 GCA_047518265.1 Oceanospirillum sp. | reverse complement strand
CGCTTTATCTCGTCGTTTAAAATGACGAAAGTAACGGCACGTTAATCTAAGACCATCGCATTTGGCATGAAGTATTAAACAACTATAGGGAAGTAGCCAAAGCTCCAAACAAAAAATGCCCCCGGAAAATGCGATAACCGGGGGCTAAGCTTGACAAATGGCAATGCCAAATCGTTAAAACGTTTTCCTTATTAGAAAAAAATACCCTCGGCGAGTGCGATTTTTAGGGATTGCCGAGGGCTAAGGCTCACAAGGAAAACTGGTTTTACAATTACGGTCGATATTTCTTAAAAATATCCCTTAAAAAAGGTCTCTTAAAAAATAGATCTCCGGTCAGGGTGACACCGCCGGAGACCCCAAGGCACAACAAAGAGAAATCAAATAACTGTTTTGTTAAACACCCTTTTCATAGGGGAGTGTCCGTCTATTCGCGGATGCGCCTCTGGCTTATCCACGCTACTTTTATCTACTCACTTGAAGCTATTTAGTGGCTCTATTCATCTGTAATATTTTGCTTTTATTTACCGATCTCTTCTATTCACCGGTAAAGGCAGGGTGGCGTTTTTCCAGAAATGCTTGCATACCTTCCCGCTGATCTTTTGAAGCAAACAGTAGGGCATTAGCGCGGCGCTCCAGCGCGAGGGCGCTCTCTAGCGAGGCGTCCATTCCAGCAATAATCACTTCTTTCACCTGTTCTGCGGCGAGTGGCGGCATACGGGCGATGCTGCGAGCGGTGCTTAGGGCTTTATCTTGTACTTCTTCATCGGCGCAAGTTTCGCTGACTAATCCAGCAATCCAGGCTTCTTGTGCGGTAATCGGTTTACCGGTTAAGGCCATCTGCATCGCTTTGGCTTTACCGACGGCGCGTACCAGACGTTGCGTACCGCCAATGCCGGGCATAATACCGATGCGAATCTCTGGCTGGCAGAAGCTAGCGCTTTCACCGGCAATAATAATGTCCGCCAGCATGGCCAATTCACAGCCGCCGCCAAAGGCATAACCATTAACAGCTGCGATAACCGGTTTAGGGCAGTGTTGAATCGGTGCCCATAGGCGTTCGGTATGGCGTTTATAAATCTCGATAGGATCAGCATCAATCATGCTGGTGATATCGCCACCGGCGGCAAATACTTTATTGCCGCCGGTCAGCACGATACAGCGCACGCTGTCGTCATCCGCTAACTGAGTGAAATAGTCCGAAAGCTGCTGCTGTAACTGCAGGCTTAATGCGTTGGTGGCCTGTGGTCGATTGAGGCGCAGGACAGCAATGCCTTCTTCAGGGCGCTCCAGTAATACTGGGCTTTCTTCTTTAGCCTCAGGTGTCCCTTTTGTAGCGACTGGCGTCTCTTCAACCAAAGGCTTTTCTATTTCTGCGTGTGGCTTATTTGACTCAGACATCAGTGCTTCCTCATACCGGCAAGTTTCTATGGTTGGCATTTTCCTTAGAGAGACAAGCCGCAACATCGTCCATTTAGACGAAGTTCCATTGATGGGCTTTTGATTAGATGTAATCAAGGCTTCTTAGTGGAGAGAACAATGAAACAGACAGCAGGTTTTGATTACCAGGGGAAAGTGGTTCTGGTAACGGGTGGTACGAAGGGTATCGGCGCAGGCATTGCCGCTTGTTTTCTACAGGCAGGTGCCCGTGTGGTTGTATGTGGCCGTAATGCTACAGAACAACTGCCAGAAGCAGAAGGCGCACAAGGAATAAATAAGGCCGACTTTATTGCGGCGGATCTGCGTGATCTGGATTCGATAAATACGCTGTTTGAGACCATTAAAACAGAATATGGCCGTTTAGATGTTGTGATCAATAACGCAGGCGGCAGTCCATTTGCGTTAGCAGATAAAGCGTCCCCACGTTTCCACGAGAGTATTTTACGTCTCAATTTGATCGCTCCTTTAAATGTTGCACAAAAAGCTAATGAGCTGATGCAGGCTCAGGAAGACGGCGGCAGCATCATCTTTATTGGCAGTATCAGTGCGCTGCGTGCGTCTCCGGGTACGGCTGCTTATGGTGCGGCAAAAGCGGGGATCTTATCTCTGGTGCAGTCTTTAGCCACAGAGTGGGCACCTAAGGTACGAGTTGTTGCGGTAAGCCCAGGTCTGGTGAAAACCGAGCAGTCCCATCTGCACTACGGTGACGATGAAGGTATTGCTGCGGTAAGCGCCACCATTCCTGCAGGCCGCATGGCTGATCCAGAAGATATTGGTAATGCCTGTTTGTTTATGGCTTCCCCTCAAGCGGGTTACGCCAGTGGTTGTAATTTGCTGCTGCACGGCGGCGGCGAGCGTCCGGCATTTTTAAATGCGGGCGATGCGAACTGATTAGATTGTTGCATCGGGATAGGTCGGTTAGCGGCTATTTGTCGTGTTAACACGGTTTTAAGTGACTCGACTCTAAATCCCAGAACACTCTATTTAAAAAATACACTGGCATCGCTTAATGGGCGGGCCATAAGAGATGTAGGAGACATAACTTGGCTAATAACGAGTGGTTGTCCGAAATACGTTCCATGGTAGGCCGGGAGTATGGCCGTATCTACGCATGGGATACGACAAATGCTGCCATGGTAAGGCAGTGGTGTGAGGTGATGGGTGTTGAAAACCCACTCTACACCGATTCTGAGTACGCCTTAACCAGTGAGTTTGAGGGAATCGTAGCGCCACCAGCCATGTTGCAAGCATGGTGTCTGGAAGGCCTGCATATGAATAACTACCCGCCGGGTTCCACCGATGAAAATCCGTACGGTGTGCTGAAGCTGATTGAAGCTCAGGGTTATCCAGCCGTTGTTGCTGTGAACTCTGAACTGACCTTTGATCGCTACGTGAAGATGGGTGAGCGTCTGTACTACACCACCCGTTTTGATGCTATGGGCGAAGAGAAAACCACAGGCCTGGGCACCGGTTTTTTCGTCACCCTGATTCAGACTTTCTACTCCGAAGCTCCTGATAGTAAAAAGAACCAGGAAGGACAGGAAGATGAAAAGGTCGGTGAGCTGTTGTTCCGAGTGTTTAAGTTTAAACCGGCGCAACGTTCTAATGCTGTAGAAAAGCAGCCTGAAGCTAAAGAAGAAAAGAAAGAAGAAAAAGCGGCTAAGAAAGTGATCAAACGTCCTAAGCCGGGTATCAGTGATGATACACGTTTCTTCTGGGAAGGCTGTGAGGCCGGTGAGCTGCGAGTGCAACACTGTAAGTGCTGCGACAAATTACAGCACCCACCGGCTCCGGTTTGTGTTCACTGTCAGTCTTTTGATCTGGATTACAAGGTTGCCAGCGGTAAAGGCGAGCTGTACTCCTTTGTAGTGATGCACTATCCCGTTGTTCCGCCATTTGAACATCCAAACCCAATCGGCTTGATCCAGCTGGATGAAGGCGTGCGTATGCCTGTTGGCCTAGTCGGAATTGATCCTGAAGCCTTGCAAAACGGTGACATCAAAATCGGTCAGCGTATGCAGGTGGAGTTCCAAACCTTTGATGATGAGCTGACCCTGCCGATGTTCCGGCCGGTAGAGGCGTAGGAGGCACTATGGACTTTTCATTAACAGAAGATCAACGTGCCATCGCCGAAATGGCCGGTAGCATGTTCAGCGATATCTGTACCGATGATCGTATTCGTGAAGCCGTAGAATCCGGCGAAACCACCATGAATGATCTATGGCAACTCTGCTTGGAAACCGGTTTGCAGTCTCTGTATATCCCGGAATCTGTCGGCGGTAGTGGCTTGGGTATGACCGAATTGATGACGGTGTTAGAAGCTCAAGGCCGCGCATTAGGTCAGGTGCCGCTATGGCGTCACCAGATTGCAGCAGCTGCTTTGGTTGTTCACGGCGGTGAAGAACTGAAGCCTATTGCTCAAGCGGCGGCAGAAGGCGGTCACTTACTGACCCTGTCCCAAGCGGATGAAACCCGTTCCCACGGTATTGAACTATTTGCTAAAGCCAGTGATGAAGGCCCTGCTCTTACAGGTGATTTAGTACTGAACGGTCGGATTGAAGCCCTGCCGGAAGGCCCTAATGCTCAAGGTGCTCTGGTACTGGTTGACGGTCCTGATGGCGTACAGCCGGTATTGCTGGATCTTGGTGCTGAAGGCATCTCCCGTATTGATGGTGTGCTGACTCAAGGCGAAGCGGTTGCCGATCTGATTCTGGATCAAGTGGTTGTTCCTGCCAGTCATGTACTGCCTGCGGCGGCGACTGAGTGGTTAGAAGTGCGCAGCATTGCGGCACAAGCCTCTTTACAGCTGGGTGTTAGTCATGAACAGCTGCGTCGTACCGTGGAATATGTCACCGAGCGTCGCCAATTTGAGCGTCAGATCGGTAGCTTCCAAGCGGTTCAGATGAGCATGGCGGATTGCCAGATTGCTCTGGAAGCCCTGCGTTCAACCCTATGGCAGCTGTGTTATCGCCTGGATGCGGGTTTACCTGCACCGTCTGAAGCGCTCGCCGTTGCTTGGTTAGCCTGTGAGGCCGGTCATCAGATTGGTCATAAAGCACAGCACGTACATGGTGGTTTTGGGGTTGATCTGACCTATCCCATGCACCGTTTCCTTTATTGGAGCCGTGGCCTGAGTCTGGGGCTGGGCGGTAGTAAAGCAAGTCTTGAGCGACTGGGTGACTGGTTGGCCATTAACGATAATCTGGGATGGAAGTATGACCTCGATGAAAACCAAGCAATTTAATGACGTTAGCCTGGGCGAGACACTGCCAGAGCTGAATATCCCAATTACCGTGGCCCTGATTACCGGTGGCGCCATTGCGACACGGGATTACTTCCCCGGTCACCACGATAAAGATGCGGCTAATGAGCTGGGTTCACCCCATGTCTTTATGAATATTCTGACCACCAACGGCCTGGTTGAGCGCTTTGTCGGTCAATGGTGTGGCCCCACTGGTCGTTTTCAGGATCTAAAGATCAAGTTGGGTGCACCTAACTATCCAGGCGACAACATGGCGTTTAGCGGTGAAGTATCCTCTGTGGACGCTGAGAGCTGCACTGCTGTTGTGAGTTTTAAGGGTAAAAATTCTATGGGTAATCACGTCACCGGTACGGTGTCCGTGGTTCTACCATAAGCCGGAGGAGAAGCATAATGAGTCAATCTATCAGTGGGCAGGCGGCAGTTGCCGGTCTGGGCGCCACAGAATTTTCTAAAAACTCCGGTCGTACTGAACTGCGTTTAGCCATGGAAGCCACTTTGGCTGCTCTGGAAGACGCGGGTATCGATCCGTCAGAAGTAGACGGTTTCAGCAGCTACTCTGTTGATAAAGTGCCTGAGTACGAAATTGCCCGCTTACTGGGCTGTAAAGAAGTGAAATTCTTCTCGCAGATTCCACACGGTGGTGGTGCGGCCTGTGCGCCTATTATGCATGCCGCTATGGCTGTGGCGACGGGCGTGGCTAAAACCGTTGTGGTTTATCGTGCCATGAACGAGCGCTCCTGGTATCGCTTTGGTACTGGTGATTACGGTTTTGCGGATTCGCCGATCTTTGAGAATGTAAACTACGGTTGGTATATGCCGCACGGTTTCCATACCCCGGCGGCTTGGGTGGGCATGTTTGCTCAGCGTTATATGCACACGTATGGCGCAACTTCGGAAGATTTTGGTCGTATCGCCGTAGCGGCACGTGATTTTGCGGCCACTAACCCTAACGCCTTCTTCTATGAGAAGCCCATTACACTGGAAGAGCACCAGGCATCTCGTTGGATCTGTGAACCTCTGCATCTGCTGGATTGCTGTCAGGAGTCTGACGGTGCCGTTGCTATGGTGATTACCAGTGTGGATCGTGCGAAAGATCTGAAGCAGAAGCCAGTGATAATCAAGGCCGGTGCTCAGGGTATCGCCGATGGTACTCAGATCATGACCAACTACTATCGTGACGATATTACCGATCTACCAGAAATGGGCGTGGTAGCAAAAGAGCTGTACGCACAATCGGGTTTAGGCCCAGATGCTTTCCAAACGGCCGTGATCTATGACCACTTTACGCCGTTTGTGCTGCCGCAGCTGGAAGAGTTTGGTTTTGCCAAACGCGGTGAAGCAAAAGAGTTTATCCGTGCCGGTCATCATGCCCGTGGCGGTAAGATGCCAATCAATACCCACGGTGGTCAGCTGGGCGAAGCCTATATCCACGGTATGAACGGTGTTGCAGAAGCGGTACGTCAGGTACGTGGTTCAGCGGTTAACCAAGTGGATGACGTTGAAAACGTGCTGGTAACAGCCGGTACTGGTGTGCCCACTAGTGGTCTGATTTTAGGCGCAGCCTGAGGAGGTTAAGATGTTTGTTGATCTGACACCCGAACAGCGCGAATTGCGCATTAACGTTCGTGATTATTTTACTAATCTGATGACACCTGAGCTGCGCCAGTCTCTGCGCGGTAAAGAAGGTGGCGATGAATATCGTCAAGTGATTCGCCAGATGGGCGAAGACGGCTGGTTAGCCGTCGGTTGGCCAAAAGAGCACGGTGGTCAGGGTTTACAAGCCACCGAACAGCTGATCTTTTTTGAAGAAGCCAATATTGCTGGTGCGCCTCTGCCATTTGTCACCATCAGTACGGTAGGTCCGGCACTGATGGCTCACGGTAGTGAACTGCAGAAAGAGAAATTTCTGCCCGGTATCGCCAAGGGTGAGCTGATCTTTGCCATTGGTTATTCCGAGCCCAATGCCGGTTCTGATCTGGCGACCCTGAAAACCACGGCCCGTGTTGAAGAAGACCACTTTGTGGTTAACGGCAACAAGCTGTGGACCTCAGGTGCTGAAGCGGCCGATTATATCTGGTTAGCGGCCCGTACCGATCCAGATCTGGCGCGCCATAAGGGCGTATCCATTATGATTCTGGATACCCAAGAGGAAGGCTTCTCACACACTGTGATTCCAACCTGTTCTAACCCAACCGCAGCCACCTACTACGATAATGTTAAGGTGCCAAAAGATATGCTGGTGGGTGAGTTGAACGGTGGTTGGAAACTGATCACCTCTCAGCTGAACCATGAGCGTCTGGGTCTGGGTTCCTGGTCAGACAAGGTCGCAGGTTTGTTCAGCCGTGTTTATCAGTGGTCACGTACCGCCGATGAAAATGGCCGTCGTGCGACAGATAAAGCTTGGGTTCGCTCAGCACTGGCCGAGTGTTATGCCCGTCTGGAAGCGATGCGTCTAATCAACTTCCGCATCGCCTCTGATCTGGAAAACGGTCATATGGATGTTGCCTTGGCGTCGACCACTAAGGTGTACGGTTCAGAATCCTCCATCGAGATTCTGCGTCGCCTGGTAGACATTGTGGGTGCCAATGGCATGGTACGTGAAGGTTCGTCCGCTTCCCTGTTAATGGGTGAGCTGGAATATGAAGTCCGTGCGTCTGTTACCCTGACCTTTGGTGGCGGTGCTAACGAAATTCAGCGTGAACTGATTGCTCAGTTTGGTTTAGGTATGCCTCGCGCAGGTCGCTAAGTGGCTGAAGGAGAATAAGAATATGAGCGTATCCGATACGTTAGACACTTTCCGTCAGGAAACCCGTGCCTGGTTGGAAGAACATTGTCCGCACTCTTTGCGGACACCCACGCCGGAAGGAGAACTGATCTGGGGCGGTTCTCAAGTAGAGTTTAAAGACGAAGACCAACGCCTGTGGTTTGAACGCATGCGTGACAAGGGTTGGTTCTGTCCGGGTTGGCCAAAAGAGTACGGCGGTGGTGGTTTATCGCCGGAAGAGCTGTCAATCCTAGAAAAAGAGATACGTCGTCTGCGCTGTCGTCCACCTCAGATTAATCTGGGAATTTGGATGTTGGGGCCTGTGGTATTGGCCCACGGTACAGAAGAGCAAAAGAAACGCCTGTTAACCCCCATGACCCGGGGTGAACTGCGCTGGTGTCAGGGTTTTAGTGAGCCTAATGCCGGTTCCGATCTGGCCAATATCCGTACCAGTGCCCGTGATGAGGGCGATCACTTTGTGGTTAACGGCAGCAAGATCTGGACCTCTTACGGTGATAAGTCGGATTGGATGTATGCCCTGGTGCGTACGGATAATGAGGCCTCCAAACACGGTGGTATCAGTCTGATCGTATTGGATATGCACGCTGAAGGTGTGCAGGCTGCGCCCATTGATCTGATCGCCGGTAAGTCTTCGTTCTGTGAAGTGTTCTTTGACGACGTTAAAGTACCGAAAGAGAACCTCATTGGTGAACTGAACGGTGGCTGGCCTCTGGCAAAACTGCTGTTACAGCATGAGCGCAGTGCCATGTCCAAGTTTGGTGAGTTCAGCTTGCCAACACACTTCCACCTGATGTCGCTGATCAGTGATTACCTGCCGGAAGCGACCACGCCAGCCGAGATCGCATTAAAAGCCCGCGCTCAGGCCTGTGAAATGGACGAGCAGGCCTATAACCTGACCGTACAACGTATGGGTGAAGAGGCCCGTGCCGGTAAAAATGTTTCCGGTGTGATGTCCATTATGAAGCTGGTGCATTCCGAGCAGGAAAAAGTGAAGTTTGAACTGTTGCTGGATGCCATGGGCTATCGTGCTCTGGGCTGGGAAGGTGATGAGTTTAGCGAACAGGAACTGCGCATCACCAAATCTTGGTTAAACAGCTTCGCGCAGACTATTGCCGGTGGTGCTTCTGAAGTACAGCTGAATGTGATTGCCAAACGTGTTCTGGAATTGCCGGACGGTAAAAAAGGAGGTCGCTCATGAGCCTGATCTATACAGAAGAGCAGCAGATGCTGGTCGACACCGCACGGGAATTTCTGGCGGCACGTAGCCCTGTTTCTGCCCAGAGAGCCTTGAGAGATCGTAAAGACGCGTTAGGTTTTGAACCTGAGCTATGGGCAGAGATGCTGGAGCTGGGTTGGACCGCGATTCCTTTCCCAGAAGCTTTAGGCGGCCTTGAATTTGGTTACAAAGGCATGGGTGCAGTATTTGAAGAGCTGGGTCGTCACCTGAGCCCTTCACCTATGCTGTCTTCCGTTGTCCTGAGTGGCGGCCTGCTGCAAGCAGCGGGTAGCGATACGCAACAGCAAGAGTGGTTAACGGCTCTGATCGGCGGTGAAAAGCGTTTAGCTCTGGCTGTTGATGAAGGCCCGCGTCATAATCCTGCGGCTATCGAACTGAAAGCCGAGGCCAGTTCGGACGGTTTCCGCCTGAATGGTGATAAGGTTATGGTGCTTGATGGCCTGGGTGCTGATGGCTGGCTGGTTGCGGCACGTACATCCGGTGTGAAGGGTGACGAGCAGGGCATTAGCCTGTTCCTGATCACTGCAGATATGGCCGGTGTCACCACAAGTCGTCAATCTCTGATCGATTCCCGTAATATTGCCCGCCTGTCCCTGACCGATGTGGTCGTACCGGCAGAGAACCTGCTGGGAGAAGCGGATCAAGGTCTGGCGGCTTTGGAAAAAGCACTGGATCTGGGCCGTCTATGCTTAGCAGCAGAGATGTTAGGCGCAGCAGAAACTCTGTTTGCCATGACCCTCGAATATCTGAAAACCCGTGTACAGTTTGACGTGCATATCGGCATCTTCCAAGCCCTGCAACATCGCTGCTCTTGGGCCTATGTTGATCTGGAACTGGCACGTAGCACCCTGATGGCTGCTATGGCTGCCGTTGATGCGGATGCAGACGATGCCGCTGCCCAGATCAGCCTAGCCAAATGGAAAGTGGGCCAGATGGCCGATAAGGTTAGCGGTGAAGCAGTACAGATGCACGGCGGTATCGGTGTAACGGATGAACTGGATGTGGGACTGTATCTTAAGCGCATCCGAGTGGCCCAAGCTAGCCTGGGTGATGCAGATTATCATCTGGAACGTTACGGCCGGTTAACGGCTTAGATTCTATCTAGGACTTACCTAGATAAGTTTTTAGCGGGACAGTCCTGAAGCGGCTCAATCTCTTGGAGATTGGGCCGTTTTTGTTAGGAGAAGGGGATTAATCTTATACCTTTTATGCATCAAAACTTGTTTGCTGAGAAAAGTTTGGATATTCATGTCCCTTGAGTGTATCCAAATGACCGACAAGATCAGCGGTGAAGCAGTACAAATTCATGATATCGATGAAAGGGGGCAAATTAAGTGTTAGGAAAACGCTGAATTAAGGTGTATCAACCTCAAGACCATATTCCGTAGCCAACTCTTCTAGCCGACCTTTTAACTGCATCTCTTCTAAGGCAAAATTAAATTGATCGATTAGCTTCTCTTCAGTAAAGGCTTTAGGAAAAGCCACATAATAGTTTAATGACCTGTCGGCACCCGCATAACGGATATCTTTTAACTCCAGCCGCCTGATCATGGCCAAACCTACCTCTCTATTTGAGTAAACAGCATCGACCCTTTTTGCATCAAGTTGCAGAAAACCAACGGTATCATCTGGACGAATATAGACCTCAAGCCCTCCTGACCTCTCAGCCAATCTTAATAGCGCGTGAGAGGTATTAGATGGGCCATAAACGGCTATTCGGTAGCCTTGTAAATCATCGGCTTGTTTATATTCAAGAGAGTCTGTCGTATTAACAAAAAAACCATATTCAGTACTGACAACCGGTTGACTGAATCTGAGCCAGTCTTCTCGTTCTTTGTTTCTCCCCAAGAGAAAGCCGGCAGAATATTGCCCTTCTCTTAGTTCATTGAGCGCTCTAACCCAGGGACGAAATTTAATCCGACATCGCCATTTTAAATACTCACAGCTCTGCCTAATCATATCTACTGCAAAGCCCTTTCCCTGACCATCTTCAATATAGCTGTAGGGAGGGAAATCTTGAGTGACAAAAATAACCTCTTGCTTTTCGGTACCGCCAGCCTGTGCAGCGGTGGAGCTAAAGAAGAAACTACACAGTATTAGCCTTATGAAAATCAAATACTTCATTTCATTCACAGTCTACTCACAGATAGGCATCTACAGACTATTACTACTATAGTTCAGAAAGAAACCTTTGCTGGAGAGTTATCGTGGCCACACTCAGCATCAAAAATAAGATTCTGGTTCTGACATTAATTCCCGTAATTATAGTAACGGCTACCATCATGGTCATGGTTCGCATACAGCTCACTGAACTGGGGGAAACCGAAGTAGATCATGTGCGCAAGGAGATGTTCCAAGAGAAACAGGCGCAGTTAAAAGATTATATGCAGTTGGCTCTAACCAGTGTCCGAGCCATTCAAAATGATAAAAGCCTCTCAGAGGAACAGGCACAGGAAAAAGCCAAAGCCATTCTGCATGAGCTGGAATATTTTAATGGCGGATATATCTTTGTTTTTGATTACCAAGGTGTGGCTTTGGTGCACAGGGCCAAACCTTCCACTGTGGGGAAAAATCGCTATAACGATCAGGATAAAACGGGTCGTTATCTGATCCAGGATATTATCAAGGCAGGTAAGTCTGGAGGTGATTTTGTTCAGTACTACTGGACCAATAAAGATGATGGTAACCCTTTGCCCAAGCTTAGCTACGCCGTACCCATTCCCGAGTGGCAATGGGTATTGGGTACAGGCTTCATGATCGACGATATTGAACAGCGTGTAGAGCAGATTAACAACAAGCTCAATAAAAAAATCCGCAATATTACAACGCTAATGCTAATTACAGGGGCATTTGTACTTGGCATCTTTGCCATCATTGCTTCCATTATATCCGCACGTTTAACGATTCCACTCAAACGTGCAGCCGATACCATGTTAAATATTGCCGAAGGTGAAGGTGACCTAACCCGTCGCCTTAAAGTTCGTCATGCTGATGAACTAGGCGCCTTGGCCAACGGTTTTAATACTTTTGCGGCGAAAACACAGGATATTATCTGCTCAGTAAAAAGTTCTGTTGGAGATCTGGCCCATACATCCGGTAATCTACAATCCGTAGTAACTCAGGCCCATCAAGATTCTCAACAACAGAACCATGAGACACAACAGGTCGCTGCAGCTATTCACCAAATGGCCGCAGCGGCACAAGAGGTTGCCAACAGTGCCACATCGGCAGCCAGTGCAGCGGACACTGCTAATCAGGAATCGCTACATGGCGCGCAATTAGTCAATGATACGATTCAGTCGATCAATATTTTGGTAGAGCAAGTTAACCAGGCTGGAGAGGTGATTAAGGAGCTTGATCAACATGCCGAGGAAATCAGCGGTATTATCACAGTAATTCAGGATATTGCAGAACAAACCAATCTGTTAGCCTTGAATGCCGCTATTGAAGCCGCCCGAGCCGGTGAGCTAGGCCGGGGGTTTGCAGTAGTTGCTGATGAAGTCCGTAATTTAGCCACAAAAACCAAAACCAGCACAGATGAAATAAAACAGATGATCGACAATTTATTAGGAGGGGTAAGAAGTGCCGTTGATGTTATCGGGCAAAGCCGGGAGAAGGCGAATCAAACCATTGATCATGCAGAACAAGCCGGGCAATCTCTGGATAGCATTACCCAATCTGTCAGTACCATTAATGAAATGAACGCGCAAATTGCCACAGCCTCAGAACAACAAACCTCGGTGGCAGAAGAGATCAGCCGCAATGTGCAACAAATTGCGGATATTGCAGAAAATTCTGCAAAAAGTGCTGATCAGCTATCAGGTACAGCTCAGGAGATGAGTACACTTGAAAATAAGCTATCCAGCCTAGTGAGTCGATTTAAAATTTAATCCGATTATGAATCAGACAGGGGATATACAGGAAAGGAAACGTTGGGCATCCAAAAATTTTCTTCAGAAATCAAGGAAAAAGGCTCGATGTTTATTGGGCCCCTGTTCTGATCCCTTTCATTCCAGAGTATCATTAGCTTTAAGCACACTTCAAATTTAGGCTCTTTGATGAAAAAGCTTCCCATTGCGGTGCAGACCTTTGCGGAGATTCGTGATGGTCAGCATATCTATATCGATAAAACTGAGCATATACACCGTATGCTGCAGGGAAGTAAGGCCAATTTTTTATCCCGTCCGCGTCGTTTTGGGAAAAGCCTGCTGTTGGATACCTTCAAGGAACTGTTTGAAGGTCATCAAACGCTGTTCCAAGGCTTGTATATAGAGGACAAATGGGATTGGTCGCAACGTTACCCTGTGATCAAACTGGATTTTGCTGATGGTTCTTTGCAAAACCGGGATGAGTTAGATCTGCGGATTCGTAAGATGCTGCAGGACTGTGCCGATCAACTGGGGGTCTCCATTCAGCAGGAAGGCAATGATATTCCGGGCTGTTTCCGTGACCTGATAGTGGCTTGTCACAAACAATATGCTCAGAAAGTGGTTATTCTGATTGATGAATACGACAAACCGATTCTGGATAATATCGAACGGCCAGAGCAAGCCGCGAAGATGCGGGAAGGCCTGAAAAACCTTTATTCAGTGATGAAGGGCCAGGATGCCTATATCCACTTTATCTTTATGACGGGTGTGACTAAGTTCTCTAAAGTGAGCTTGTTTAGTGGCATTAACCAGATACAGGATAATTCACTGAATTCAAAATATGCCACTGTTTGCGGTTACACTGAGATCGATTTGAAGTGTGGTTTTACCGAGTATTTACAGCAAGTCGATAGTGCGCGTTTAAAAGAATGGTATAACGGTTATCAGTTTTCGGGGGAACCGGTTTATAACCCTTATGATATTTTGCTTTTTATTGAAGGTGACTGCCGATTTAAAAACTATTGGTTTGAAACGGGTAGCCCATCCTTCCTGCTAAAGCTCTTTAAACAACAGCAGTATTTCCTACCAGACTTGGAAACCTTAGAAGTTGGTGAAGAGATTCTGGATTCCTTTGATATTGAGCGTATTAACCCCATTACTTTACTGTTTCAAGCGGGATATTTAACGCTGGATAGCAGCCACGAGACAGACTTTGGTGAACTGATTTACCGGTTAAAAGTGCCTAATCGTGAGGTACGCTCTGCTTTAAATACTCACTTTATCAGTGCTTATGCCGAGATTGATTCCGCGTCAATGCAATGGCGGCAAGAGATCTTTCGGGTGCTGAATACAGGTGATTTAGCAGGTTTACAACAACATATTAAAGCGCTGTTTGCAGGTATTCCCTGGCGCAACTTTACCCAAAATGATCTACCGGATACGGAAGGCTATTATGCCTCTGTCCTATATGCGTTTTTTGCCAGCTTAAATGCGACGATCATCCCGGAAGATATCAGCCATCACGGTCAAGCCGATATGACCGTTATCCTGGGTGACTTTATTTACGTAATGGAATTTAAAAGGAACACATCCTCTGAGTATCAAGCTCAAACACCAAACCCCGCATTAGAGCAGATTCAGCAAAGGCAGTACGCAGCTAAATATACCGGATCAGATAAACAGGTATTTGAAGTAGGTATGGTGTTTAATACTCAGGTGAGGAATTTGGTACAGATGGATTGGCTTGCGGTTAACGTTTAAGACCGAAAAGTGGGTATTACAACCAAGTAAGATTATAGCATCTGACTCTGACTCTAAATTCAGCCCAACAGCTATGTGGTCATCGAAGTTCACGCTGTTTCATTTCTTGAGTGTAGGCAATGGACTGTCGTTTCAATCCAGTACCGACCGCTATATGCTATTACAGCCACATACCTACAGCAGCCTGTTAATGGACGATTTATGCAAAACCAAACGACTGATACCCAAGGGTAAACTCGGCGAATGCAGCGTCTGATTGCACCACTTATTGTAGTTGATTCGGCGCTTCATTAATCAAGTTCAGTTTATCCGTCATCATCTCGATGGGACACTTAAAATTGAACCTTTTCTTGGTCTTATATTCAATTCATACGCAATA
>JAKZRG010000045.1:0-33747 GCA_047518265.1 Oceanospirillum sp. | reverse complement strand
GGCACAGGAAGAAGCTGATAGCGGCAAACGCAAACCTTCAAAAAAATCCCTCCGCGCCAAAGCACTGGGGGAGGATAAGAGGGCCAATAGGCGACGTCGGTAGGCTGAATATGAAAAAGGACAGTTACTGAATAAGCGGCTGTCCTTTTTAATAACCGTGTCTACTTTCCGTGGGGAAGAGCAGAATACGAATCAACAATAAAATCAATTAACACCCTAACCCTAGTCGCCAGATTTAAACGAGCAGAATAAACCAGATAAACCGATAGAGGTTCGGGCTTACCCAGTAATGTAACTTTCACGAGTTCTTTGTTTTGAATATATTCAGCGCATACTTCATCTGGTAAGGCCACGATGCCTTTATTCCTGACAGCCAGTTCACGGGCTAACTCGAAATTAGCTGTGCTTATTTGCACCCTATCAGAGTTAGGCTTGCCAGGCTCAAATATACAGTGCTTTGCGAGTACAATATCTGTCTCTCGCTCTTCTATCGATTCAAGGTAGGCAGAACTTGCAAAATAAGAGACTTCAGATTTCCTGAGTTCTCTAGCGACCAAATCCAAATCCCCGGGTGCCCTGCCTCGAATTGCCAGATCAATATTTTCTGCCACAAGATCCAGCGCCTCATCGGTCACTACGACATCAACACTTAGATCCGGATAGTGACGACTAAAATCAGCCAGTAGGTCTGCCAGCGGACCTTTGGGCATTGCCACGGGAACGGTCATACGTAAATGCCCGGATAAACTATGTGCATTAGTAAACTTTTCTTCCGTCGTGCGTAGCAAGCTTAAAGCTTTCTGGCACTGCTGCAGATACTCACTCCCTTCATTGGTTAATGAAACCCGGCGCGTATTGCGGTTAAACAAGCGTACCCTCAGACGCTTCTCTAGAGCTTGTATACGTGCACTGACCGTCGAACGGGGAAGTGCAAGCTTACGACTGGCTTCGGAAAAACTGCCATTTTCGGCCACTTCGATAAAAGTTTGAATCTGAGTTAAGTCGCTCATTGTCTAATTTAATTGGATAATTCATCCAAGATTATATGAATACTTTGAATGAATACAAGTTGATAGACTGCTTATCCATTAAAAAAACGCTAATTGAGACGAATCTATGAGTAAATTCATTGCCACCTTTATCTTGGCCCTCATCTTCAGCCCTGCTTTATTGGCGAAAGCAGCGGAAGTAAATATTCAATGGCTGGGAGGACCCAGTATGCTGATCGAATTTAACGGGATGCAAATATTAACGGACCCCATGCTAGGCGAAGGTGATCGCGCATTTACAATGGCCGATCCGAATGAGATGTTTGATCTGAAAAAAGGGCCTTCAATTCGTTTCCACCGTCGCTTAACAGCATTACCCCATATTGATCTAACGTCACTAGATTTGATTTTACTCAGCCATGCACATGAAGATCATTTCGACCAGAAAGCTCAGTCAACATTAACTAAATCACTACCCTTTATCCTGCCAATAGACGACGTTAAAAAGGTAAAAGAAGCGGGATTTACGCGGTTAAATGCCTTACAAACAGGCGAAACAAAAACTTATACGGCTGGCCAGGGGCAGATTCATATTACTGCGATTCCAGCCGATCATACCGACAATAAAGCGCTTGAGCCTTTGCTAGGCCATGGATTGGGATATTTAATTAAGTTCATTGAAGGCAAGCAGCAATTTACTCTGTATTGGACGGGAGACTCTCTGGCCACCCCAGGCGTGATGAATACCGTTAAAGCACTGGGGGAAATAGATTTACTGGTCCCTAATATGGGCCGTGTCGGAACGACAGGGCCTTTAGGGAAAATCAGCATGGGGGCAAGTGATGTGATAACGCTGGCTAATACCCTTAAAGTAAAAAAAGTATTTCCTATCCATCACTCTAGTTATGAACTCTATTTAGAGCCTATCAGCGAATTATCTAGACTTGCAAGAAATCAAACATGGGGGCTGGACATTCTTTCCGAGGGGTCGACTTTAAGCTATTCCACCGCCAAATAAGTTGAAAACACCCTAGCTCTAAGGCCCTTTGAACGACGGCAAACCGCGACACCCACAGAAACTGGTGCCTCTGAACCCTGGGGCAAATAATGGCTGTCATCCTCTGGTTTGGGGTCTGTAACGTGTTCATGTTAACTCCTTGCTATCTGTTGTCATTAGCTCAAGGTTACTGAGCTAATGACAAGCAAAGATAGTGAATAAAAGGTTCTGTAAAAGGCTGCTAGCTGGTTAACCCTTCCAGCTGCATGGCATCAACAACACTCTCTCTGGCTGATATACGACCAAAATAGGCCGCTAAGTTTGACCATTTATTAAGATCCATACCCGCTGGGAATGTCCAACTTGTGAGCACATACAGATAGGCATCTACAATAGTAAAACTGTCTCCCACTAAATATTCTTTACCTGATAACTGGGCATTTATGTAATCGAACTTGGGCTCAATCATCTGTGCTGCGTGCTGTTTTTCTTCATCTGAACCACCGCCAAAAATAGGGCCGAATGATTTATGCACGTCAGATGTTAAAAAGTTAAAAGCTTCCTGTAACCTTGCTCGTTCAAGTGTGGCATTTTCTGGGGCTAGCTTTGCATCAGGGTGTTGATCGGCTAGGTATTGCAAAACCGCAACAGACTCGGTTAATACCTCTTGTCCATCCAGTTGCAGTGCAGGTACGCGACCATGAGGGCTGATTTCAAAAAAGTCATCGCCAAACTCGGTCTTTTTACTGAATAAATCCACCTGAACCAATTCGAACTCTACGCCAAGTTCTCGCAGGATAATGTGTGGGGCTAATGAACAAGCGCCTGGACTAAAATAAAGTTTCATATGTATCTCCTGAGTATCTGGGTTTGAACATCGGCTTCTGCATGTTGGTTGCTGAAGTAGATGGCTGTAATTTACCCCTGATGCTTATGTTTAAAAATACCCTGATTGGTACATCTATTGTGCAAATATGCAGAACTGACTATGCTGATGAACTACTTCATCTGAAATGAGGCACTAATAAATGAAGGAGGTGAACTGGGATAACTTGCGTATTGCTTGGCAACTGTCACAATCAGGGACGCTCACCAAGGCTGGCCAGGTTTTACGGATGAATCACACCACAGTGCTGCGCCACATCAATCAGCTGGAGTCTGCCCTAGACTGTAAGCTGTTTATTCGCCATCAGCGTGGTTATCAACTCACAGATGCTGGTGTGTTACTGACAAAAGAAATGCCTGAGATTGAGCAGTCTGTTCATCATTTAATTAACCGCTTACGAGACAGTGAGCAAAGTGATCTTGGCAAACTTAGAATCACCACCCTAACAGGGCACTCAAATCTACTGAATAAAGCCGTTGAAACATTTTGCCAAGAACATCCTAAAATGCAGATTTATGTGACTGCTACAGAAGAATCTATTCCAGTAGAGTCTGGGGCTGTGCATATTTCTATTCGGGTGGGCAGCCAGCCCACAGAACCAGATGTGATTACCAAAAAATTAATGCCCATGAAGGTGGATTATTACGCGTCTTCTCGTTATATAGACAAATACGGCTTCCCTAAGCAAGTTCAAGATTACGATCAACACCTATGGGCTATGCCCAGTGGGGGCAAACAGAATTTGTATTTTGTTAAAGAGATCATGAGGCACTTAAAATCTGATCAGGTGATTTATCAAAGCAATTATTTTTCTGATATTAACGCCGTTGTACAGCAAGGGTTAGCCATAGGGCCAATGACAGAATACGAAGCTAAAAATAATCCAGATTTAACTCCCCTGAATATTCAGTTCGCGCAAGAACATGAATCGGTGTGGTTTGTTTATCATAGAGATCTTAAGAACAATAGCCGCATAAAATCCTTTTATCAGCACTTAAACGCTTCACTAGAATCGGTTTGAGTTTCATGACAGGACGAAGAGTCGTTTTTATTAAAAATCATTTCTGAACTGGATTCTCAAAGAATAGATGAACAGGGGTTATTTGAATAATTGGCTGTCATCACGAGTTCGTTTGATTCCTCTGGATTGCTGTTTATAAATCAATCAGATAGATTGGATCGTCCCGCTTTTCTAATTGAGTTAATAATGGCTATTCAGGTTACACGATCTAATCACTTAATAGATTTGGCAGTCGGCCATCCAGAGCCTGATTTGTTGCCGGTTGATTTGTTTCGCTCTTTGTCCGTTGAGCAACAAAATTTAGCTTATGGCGAGCAAGCCGGTGATAGTGCATTTAGGCATACGTTGTCGGCATGGTTGACGGAAGATTACGGTCAGCCGGTCAAGGCTGATGAGTTACTGGTGACAAACGGTTCGTCCAATGCCCTTGATATGGTTTGTTCGCAATTGAGTCAACCAGGCGCAACGGTTCTGGTAGAAGACCCCAGTTATTTTATTGCCCTTAGGTTGTTTAAAGCCCGCGGTTTTAATGTTGTGGCTGTGCCAATGGATGAAGAGGGTATCGAGCTGCAAGCGTTGGAACAGGCCATTCAACAATACAAACCTGCCTTTATTTACACCATTCCAAGCTTTCATAACCCTGCAGGTGTTACGCAGTCGGATAGTCGACGACAGGGGCTCGTAAAACTGGCTGTCCAAAACCAATGCCCGGTAGTTTCTGACGAGGTGTATCAGTCGCTTTATTTTGGTGAAAAGCCTCCTGCGCCTTTGGCGTGTTATGACTCTAATGCACCAGTTTTATCTGTTGGTTCTTTTTCAAAAATCCTTGCCCCCGGATTACGCCTTGGCTGGATTCAGGGTTCTGGTGAATTGTTTAGTAGTCTTAAAAATTCGGCGTTACTGCAAAGTGGCGGCGGGCTGGCACCTGTTACTTCCGCATTGGTTGGCTCTTTGATTACCAGCGGTGAATTCCAGAAAAACCTGACGTATTTACGACAGACTTATGCCACTCGATCTGAAGTGCTTTACGACGGTTTAGTGTCGACGTTTGGTGATCAGATACGTCTCAACAAGCCCGATGGAGGTTACTTTTTGTGGGTAAGCTTTGTTGACGGGAGAGATGTGGCTTTAAAGCGGGATGAAGCCAAGCAATCCGGTGTTAACTATTTGCCCGGTAATCTATGTTCAGCCAACGACCAATTCCACTCAAGTATGCGCCTGTGCTTTGCATGGTATCCGCAACAATCGCTGATGACGGCCTGCGAACGTTTGGGGTTGGTGTTTTCTTGAACGCTTACTACAGAGGTACACAAGATCACACTAATAAAGCCCTGGCTTTTTAGTGCGACAAAAGTCTCAGAGAAACTTTAGTTTCCCTATGTGTATGATTTAACAGAAGACTTAAAGTAGATGAGGAGGTTTTATGCAAGCAACGAAGTCACGAGCACGTTTTATTCTGGTCATGGTAATATGGATTGTCATGGTATGCCCTATGGCGATGTTCCTCTTTCTCGGCTTTGTACAAGATGCTCCGTTAACATTTCAAAGCTTTAACACTCATCTGTTCTCTGCAGTGATTGGCTTCTTTTTAGCAACTCTGTTGTTTTCACTCAGTTATTTTATGAAGGTTACCAGCTGGAAAATTACTGTCTTCTTACTATTTGCTTATCTTATAAACGGTGTAATCGTTGCCAGCTGGCTGGGTGTAAGCCAAAGCCCTTTGTTCAACCTAACACTGATTATGGTGTTTTGTTCTACCTTTCTGTTTTGGCCATTTACGCTACAAACTAAGCGGTTTGAAAGTGATGCTGGTACTAAAATGTGAGATAAGCTTCGTTAAGAAGTGTTCATTGCTCTTGTTGACCAGGGGCAAAGAACATGCTGGTTGGCTGAGGAGTGATTGGTAAAAAAGTGTTCGTCTAATGATCTGTATCTGATTAGTTCTCTGCTGAGTTCTCTGCTGAGTAAGTCCTACACAGCCATTTGGATTTGCAGCTTTTATGGTTTTATTCCCAATAGTTTTTTCCTAAGTTTTGGTTCTGAGGTGTTTTCAGATAGCCAAATGGATAAAAAAGCAGGACCAAATGTTGGGTCTAGAATTTTTCCAATAAGTTTATTGTTAAGGTAAAAATAGCTCTCACTATTACTATCAAGTAGCAGAGAGAGGGCGTCTTGCTTGTTAACATTGGGTAAGATATTTACTAAATGAGGGAGCCAGTTTGCTATATCGCTTCCTAAGTAATTAAGGTACAGCCATTGGTCTTGCGTGGCTTCAATCAGTACCTGTTTTGAAATGTTTTTTTGATAGGTGATTTTTAGAGCAATTGGTTGGTTTTGATCTAGCTGATTTTGAATTTTTGTACCATAAAGCTCTGCCTTGTAGAGTGTGAAAAATAGATACGTCATCTTCCCTTCCCCAGTTTTACTCAGGTTCTCTAGCGATATAGCATGGGCATTTACAGAGAAAAATAAGAAAAAAAGCCATAATTTCATAAATCACCTGGATTAATAGGACTTATTTTTATCACTAAGTCTGTGAGAGAAAAGGAATCTATAGCCTATAATCAGTAGAGGAAAAAGCAGTCCCCAGCTTAGAGCTAAAACAGTAATAACGAGACCTGAGGTTTGTTCGGTAAAAAGCGCGCCTGTTTGTATGCCTCCCCAATAACTTAACGTGCCGCCCAAACTACCCGCTAGGGCTAATAACCCATATGTCGCTTGTGTAAACCAGCGCAAGCTATGATTTAAACTGATGCTAAACATGATCCAAAGAAGTGCTAACCAAAGGGGAAAGAAAGCCCCTTTAGCGCTAAATATCCCCAGGTAGATATGTAATGAGTCAGCACTTATGCCTATGAAAGCAAGTAACATTAATTTTGCGTCTAACTTAGGGCTAGGTGACAAATAAAAGTGCAATATAAGCAGAGCTGCAATGATCAAGGCCGCATATTGGGTGAAAAAAGCGGCACTTAACCAACAGGCTTGAAAAAGTCCAAGATTAATAAGCCAAAACTGCTTCATCTTCGATACCCTTGTACCTGGGTTTTCTTGCCACAATATGATGGGTGCTAATGACCCTTTCGAGAAAGGCTCCTTCGCAATAGCTAAAGTAAAATAACCAGAGACGTTTAAACTCATCGCTGTAACCTAGGGTTTTAAGGGTCTCCCATTGGTGCTCGAAGGTTTGTCTCCAGTCATTTAGGGTACGGGCATAGTGCAAACCAATATCATTAATTTGGTGAATCACCATGTCGGTGCTTTTTTCAAAGTGACGTGATACTTCGGCAATAGAAGGTAAACAGCCTCCAGGGAAGATATATTTTTGAATAAAATCCACACCCTTGCGGTATTGGTCGTAACGGCTATCGGCAATGGTAATGGATTGCAGCAACATTTTTCCGCTGGGTTTAAGTAATTTAGAACAAGTGGCAAAGAAGGTAGGCAAGTACTCGTGGCCAACTGCTTCAATCATTTCTATGGAAACCAGTTTGTCATATCGACCTGAGAGTTTTCGGTAATCCTGCTTCAATAAGGTGATGTTATGGTTTAACCCAAGTTGTTCTATCTTTTGTTTAGCGTGATCATATTGGGCATCTGAGATGGTCGTTGTTGTCACCCTACAGCCATAATTTTGTGCCATGTAAATAGCCAATCCGCCCCAACCGCTGCCTATTTCGATTACATGATCATCTTTATTTAAGCTTAAACGCTCGCAAATAGTGCGCATTTTATGCTCTTGAGCCTGGTCTAGCGTTTGTGTGCTTTTTTCATAAATAGCAGACGAGTATTGCATAGAGGCATCTAAAAAACGTTCATACAGATCATTGCCAATATCATAGTGAGCAAGGATATTACGCTTCGAGCCTTGCTCTGAATTAACGTTTTTACGCCTTAACAGAAGTTTTTTAAATTTGGTTATATATTGTATTTTTCTTTCTAAATCATCCAGCTTATTAGAGTGCCTAGCAATCACTTGAATAACCTTGGTAAGGTCAGGGCTATCCCATTTTGAGTCCAGGAAGGCCTCTGCAGCGCCAATGCTACCATTGAGTATTATGTCCTTGTAAAAGCCTGTATCTAATATCACTATTTGAGCTTTTAAGCTGGCGTTGGGGTCACCAAAGCAAGATGTCTCATCATCTTCGACTAAAACTAACTGTGCATCTTTAAGCTGTCGCAAGAACTTAAATACTTGATTACGGAAGTGATGGCTTTGTTTTTCATCTGTTTTATCTTTTTTATTAGTTCGATTAAAGACTTGGCTTTGTTTGATTATGTTGTCCATATTAAACCTCAACTAACGTTATTTTTAAATTTTAGGGCTGGAATTAGGGTGAGATATAAATGGCACTCGTTTCATAAATAATTTTAATGCTTGCCAATAAATGCCACACATTATGTTGAGTGTCATAGCTGGTAATGAAATAAGCGTATTGCGTAGCTGTTTCGAATCCAATGGGTGTTTTTTTAGGGTTAAGGTGGCATCGAATACTTTATGAGTTTGATGGTTTTCAATATGAACTTGGGTTTTTTGCTCCGGCGGTGTAATCCGCCAATGGTAGTCCATATCCATTTCCATAAAAGGGGAAACATGAAACGTTTTTTTAACCTTCATTTCTTGTCCCAATGAGATTAAGTAATAGTGCCTTTCACGCCAAGGGGTATTGCTTACTTCCGCTAACATGCATTGACATTTATCTTGTTCGTCGTAGCAAAAGTAAAAATTGATTGGGCTAAAGTAGAGGCCAATGCAGCGACATTGCGCTAACATCATAACTCGGTTATCACTTTGCCAGTTGCCGCCTAGCTGTTTTACTTTACTAGCAATACGCTGTTTTAGAGTGCCTGTTTCATATTTTATATAATCCTTTTGCTGGAAACGGATAGGATTAAACCAGTGATTGCCAAATAATTTACTTATACAACTAACGCTATCCAGTTCATCTAAGTCCAGTCCCATCATATAAATACGATAGCTAAATTGATGAAATACTTTTTTATAACGGCGATGACGGATATTACCTATATAAATCCCACTTTTTAATACGTTATTAATATTGTCTTGTTTTTCCTTGTTCATAATTGCACTCCAAAGCGTTTGGTAACATCTAAAGCACTTTTAACACCGTCCTCATGGAAGCCGTTGTACCAATATGCACCGACAAAATGTGTATTATTTTTTCCGCAAATTAGCTTACGTTGGCCCTGTGCTTTAACACTCTGAGAATTTAGAACGGGATGATGATAGGTAAAGGACTGAATAATTTTGTTGGGGTCGATCGTATTATCTTGGTTAAGGGTGACACAAAACGTGTCTTTGTTTTTGATACTCTGCAGAATATTCATAATATAGGTGACACAGGCCGGATGATCTGCGGTGTTATCTAATCTGTAGTTCCAGCTGGCCCAAGCTAACCTTTGTTTTGGTAGAAGTTTGGTATCTGTGTGTAAGGTTACTTGATTTGACCTATAAGGAATTCCTGCCAATACCTGCTTTTCATCCTTGTTGGCATCTGCAAGCAGTTGAAGAGCTTGGTCTGAATGGCAGGCAAAGATAACGTCATCAAAAGATTGTTTTGCGCCGTTATTAAATTCAATCTCAATCCCAGGCGAGAGGCGCGTGACTTGTTTGATTTGAGTATTGAGTTGTACAGGCTGCTTTAGCAAACCTAGGAGCTTGGTGACATAACTCCGAGAGCCTCCTGCTACTACATACCATTGAGGACGATCGATAATATTGAGTAGGCCATGATGAAAGAAAAACTGAATAAAAAACTTTAACTCAAACGATTCCATTTCTTGTAGGCTAGTGGACCAAATCGCGGCCCCCATGGGTAAGATATAATGCTCGGTAAAAAAATCTGAAAACCCATGTTTGTTTAAGAAGCAGCCTAGAGTGGCCTCTTTTTCGAATGCATCAGTATGGTAAGCCTGTTTACACAGACGATTAAACTTAATTATCTCGACAAGCAGATGCCAGAATCTGGGACGTAGAAGGTTTTTTCTTTGAGCAAAAAGTGTATTGACAGTGTGTCCATTATATTCAAAACCGGATACGGGGTTGTGTACGCTAAAGCTCATTTCTGTTTTTTTCTGAGCAACGCCAAGCTTATTTAATAGTTTGATAAAGTTAGGGTAGGTCCTGTCATTAAAGACGATAAACCCTGTATCTATCGCTAAATGTTCCCCCTTGTGTTGAATATCAATGGTGGCTGTATGACCGCCCACATAATTGTTTTTCTCAAAGACAGTTATCTCATGCTCAGAATCAAGTAAGTGCGCACAGGTTAGTCCTGAAATACCAGACCCTATAATGGCAATTTTTTTCATTTTTATACCATCCTTGAGGCGATTTTCTGCCAAATTGAAAAGGGAATAAAAGCTAAAAAGCGCATCATGAAGACAAAGAAAAATGGGAAGCTAATATCCGTTTTTCCTTTTTCTACACCTTTAATTATCTTATTAGCGGCTGATTCTTGGCTAACAAGCATAGGCATAGGAAAGTTATTTTTTTTGGTAAGAGGCGTATCAACAAATCCTGGGTGAACCCTTGTCACTTCAATGTCATATTTCTTTAAAGAGATAGCTAGGGTTTTAGCTAAATAGGTTAAGCCTGCCTTTGATGCGCCATAAGCTTCCGCCCGTGGTAAAGGTAATAAAGCTGCACTTGAACTGATTAAAACTAAGCGACCTTTTGATTTTATCTGCTTAAGCCATTTTTCTAGTCCATAGGCAACTGAAATTAGATTGATATTTATGACTCGGTCAAATTTTTTTGCATCAAAATCCAAGCTGTTATCGATATACTCACAATCACCTGCATTTAAAATAAGTAGATCTAATCGTGTTTCTATTTCAGGGTAGTTTTGAAACTCAATAAGGTCAAAACACAACGGAGATATGTTATGGTTTAGAGTACTCAGTTGGCCTAATTTCGTGTGATTCCGTCCGCAGGCAATGACCTGATGCCCTTGTTTTGCATAGCTCAGTGCTAACGCATAACCAATACCTGAAGTAGCGCCTGTTATCATAATATTCATGACTGGCACGCTCTTTTTTTTACTTGTTTTACCAGTGGGCCTAACAGTGGTATATGTTCATAAAGCATGGCTCCAATATCTAAATAATCACGATGGAATATGACTATGTTATCCAGACTCTTTATATGGGAATGACCTGAAACTATAATAGGTTCTTTTTTGTTGAGTTTTTTATGACAAAAGGTCATGGTCCAATAAATAGCTGCTTCACTATCTGTTTCGATCACTTCGTTGATAATAAACTCACAATGAGTCACCTGGCTGTAAATTCCATCAAAATACTGGAGTAGATCGTCAATTCCTTTTAGAGAGTGCATCGGATCTATAAACTCAACATCCTGATGATAAACCTCATTCAATAAATGCAGGTTATTAGTGCCAAGCTTGCTATAGATTGTAATAAATTTATCTAACCACAGAGCATTCGCCATCACTTTTCCTTTATTTTTAATTCTTCTATAAGCCAATACGCTAGTCATATTTTTTTGGATCACTTTTATTTTATTTATTTACATTAAGATGTTGGATAAGAAGGCTTTAATATTTTTAGGCTACTTGGTAGTGATAGGGAACGAGTTGATCAACGAGTGTAGGAAAGAAAAATGAGAGGCTAGTGCTCTCATTTTAAATATCATGATTGGTTGTATAGATTATTAATAGATAAGCTTGCCCAATGGGTTGAGTAGTTTAGAAAAACCTTGAGTAAAATGCAGGGCATCACTTACTAGAGTTAAGCAAATACATCCTTCTTGGGTAACGGGGGAGTGGGTGTGTTGCCCATCTAACCAGATAAAGTCCCCTTTTTGATAATGGCCCATGTCATCCTCAAAATTACCTTCTAATAACAGAGTTATTTCAATACCTTTGTGGGTGTGTTGAGGAATTTGACCGCCTTTATCAATTGCTAATAAACTTAAACGTCTTTCATCATCGTCAAATTGAAAACGGGCTCTCGATATTTTTCCTACCTCTTGCCAAGGTGTTGCGTTGAGCGAATTAAGGGCTCGTGGCAGAGAGATGCTCTTATCTTTATGGCTAATATTCTTGAATCTATCGGGTGCTGAAGCTGTCGGTTTCATCTCATCAATCAGCGAAATGTCATCAGAGCATGATGTGATCTCGTCGATAATATTTTCAAAAAAAGAACTTTCAGACAGAGAACTGCCCATCTGTATATCATCTACAGCTTCAATACTGTCAGATTCAAAGATGTCATTGGCTGCCTTTTCTGTGAGCTCGTTAAGTGTTTGTTGGCAGAGTTCGCACATCTCAACATGGCTGGCCACTATTAAAGAAACAGAATCTGTAAGTTCCGCTTGGCTAAATGCCGTTAAAACAGCAAGACTTGGGTGGTAGTTAATCATGGTACTTATCTCCCATTTGCTGTTTCAGTTTGGCAAGAGCAAGGCGAAGTCGGGACTTAACGGTACCTAATGGTATACCGAGTTGTTTGGCAAGCTGTTCTTGGGTAAGTTCTTGATAGTAAACTCCTTTTACTATCGATTGTTGTGCGAGAGGCAGACCATCTACATATTTTAAAATCTTTTCATTAAGCAGATGATCTTTAAAATCTGTTACTTCAGCAGCAAATTCATCCATCGGCCAAATATCCTCAGCCAATGTCACTTCATCCTTGTTTTTAAGTCTACGAAGGGTATCAAAACAGGTGTTGCGCATTAATGTATAGACCCAAGTGCTGGCTGCTCCTTTATCAACGTGAAAAAGGTGTGCCTTTTTCCAAACCAGTGTCATGGTATCTTGCACTAGCTCATTAGCCATCGCCTCGTTGTTAAACTTAGTCATACCAAAGCGTTTAATTTTAGGCGCAAAGAAATTGAATAAATGGGTAAAGGCTCCCTTATCCCTCTGTTTGGCAACCTTGTCTAAGCAATGACAAAGATCTGAGGTTAATTGGGTTTGGATAGAGATAGTGTCTTCCTTATCATTCCCAAAACTGTCTAGATTTGTTGGCATATTGCAATCTTTCATAGTAGATACTTATAGTCCAATACGTAGGGTTTAGACATAAGGTTCACTTTTTAAATCGTTTTCTTGGAAAATACTTACCAGAAATTTATCCAGAGAAAAAAGGCTATCTGATTGAATGAAAAGGGACTTTACTTTTATAGGTACTGGTAAAATCTCAAGCAGTCTAGCATTGACCCATTGAACACTGTCAAATTTAGGAGTGGGGTAAAGTCGGTTTAAGTCCTGATACTGGGAAAACAGCTCTTTGAGAGCAGTGATCAATATAAGGTTCGGCATACAGGGAGAAGTATTCTTGTGAGTAGACCAATGCTTCCTTTGCTGATATTCCCCTAATAACAGGCCGTTATCTTGATAATGGAAGCCTTGTAGATTCAGTAGCTGGCAGCCTTCAACATCAATCAATAAAACGCCATCTTCTCCTTGGTTAAAGTCCACCACGTTAACTAACGTACCCCAAGGCTTCACAGGTATTTTTTTGTCAGCCGTTTTATCCCAATTAGGCTGAGCAATAATGAACCCACGACCATCCAGAGATTGTGTCATCATCGTCAGATACTTAGCTTCAAATATTCTCAGTCTCTGCCTGCCGTAGGGTAAAATAAAAATAGGCAGTGGGAAGATAGGTAGCGATGTCTGTAAAGAGCTGTTTTGGCTTATGTTATGTGAATACATAATTTAAAGGACACTCTATCGATTTTATCCTTTATACGAATGAGGGAGTAAAAAGGTTCACAATAATACCAATCCCTAGAAACACTTGAACGGATAGAGCAGATTATAAGATGAGATAATACTGAAAGTGCGGATACCAAGGGAATGGAGTACCTGATTAAGTTGATCTGCACAGGAGCACTGCTTCTAGTAGCCCAGCGAACTGGGCTTGTATCTATGATATTTTAACTTGCCAATGCTTTTGACTCCATAGGCTTATCTACTGGGCTTTTCATTAGTTTGAACCCTACGAGCATTAGAACCATTGCTATGATTGTTGGTACCACAGTAACGGCCAGTTCTTGATATGAGCCGTCTAAAAAATAACCTACTAAACGCCCGAACAGAACCAAGAGCAATGAAAGAAAACCGACCAGAATATAATCTGTATTTGCTCTTATTGCGCCGAGTAGTACACTTGCCCAGATAGCAATAGTTGTTCCACCCCAAAGTGCCCGAATACTTGAGAGTCCGCCAGCGGATTCAATAGGGTCTATAAATACATGGGTGAGCATTGTTGCTGGGCTGAACATAAATACCAAACCTGTACCCATAAAGAATATGGCTAATAGTGCGAAGATGCCTCGGCCAATGTTTGTCTGTGTCATAAAAGTTTCCCATTCCAAGTCTTTGTAATTAGTCGTTACAAACAGCGCGATTAAGTGCAACAACATAGAGTTCCTGTCGAGGCGTTTTGCGTGTTTGTTTAAGCTGGGTATAGCTTATGGAAAAATATGACAATTCATGACATATTTGTTTGATTGATGAATACATCAACGCTTTCCCGAATCGACAGGCTCGAAATCATTACGGCTCGATTAAAAACAGACGAACCGATTACTATTGGCGAAATTGCCAAGGAGGTAGGTGTCAGTGTTCGAACACTAAACCGTGATATCGAGGTACTAAAAAGTCGTGGGCTGCCCATCGAAACCGATGTAGGGCGTGGCGGAGGTATCCGTTTAGATCGGCGTTGGGGCGTGGGACGTATCAACCTGAATTATACGGAAGCAGTTGATTTAATGATTAGTTTGGCGATTGCTGAACAGATGGATTTACCGCTTTTTATGGCGCACCTGAGCAGTGTGCGTCATAAGGTGATGGCTTCTTTTTCATCCTCTATGAAAAGTAAAGTGAGCGGTATAAAGGCGCGTATTATTATTGGCGAGTCTGCATCCCAGTTTGTGTTATCGGGTTTTTCATCTCCGAAACGCGATGCCGTTGAGGCTCTCCACCAGGCATTTTTAATGCAGCAACGTATTAAAATATCCTATCGTGCCGAAAACGGGAGTGAAACAATACGCATTATTGAGCCGCATTATCTTTTTCTCAGTTATCCTGTTTGGTACGTTATGGCTTGGGATCGTCTGCGGGAAGATATGCGTATATTCCGCTGCGACAGAGTTGAAAAAATTCAAATCTTGGATGAGGACTTTATGCTGCTTCCTCTTGCTCAATTTAAAGAGAAACTCCGTCCGACACCGGTTAGTTAAAGTATTTCTGCCTTTGCGAATTGTGTCATTATGTTTATGAATAGACACATAAAAATTTCAGTTGCAGCAATTTTATTGAACACGAGCTATTTGATAGGGATCGTGTAAAGTCATGGATAGAGAATAAGATTGATCGTAATAAAGGATGATTCAAATGAAAGGATATTTCTCACAAACAGAACTACTTAATGCACCATCCATAAAGCGTGCTGCTTATTCTGACCGAATGGCTTGGGTGATGGCTGAGTTGGCGGGTTTAGTTTATGAGCCTTTACCTTGTGAGTGTGTTGAGCAGGAAAGGATCGATCAGATTATTACTGCCACTGAGCGAGGAGAAAAAAGGGACGTTATAGAAAAATTAGTTCTGGAGGCGATTCAAAAAAATATCTCTTCAGGTGGTGATATGACGGATAAGTTAGCTCTGGGCCAGTTCGAGTTAATTGAATCTTTTGCCGTAGAGGGGACAGAAGCAATGCTAGTGAAGCATTGCCCGGATAAAAACGAAGAAGGGGTACTTGTACTCGTATTTCGAGGGACTCAGCCTAATATTACGGATATAGCTTCGGATCTTAAAGCGGATCTTGTTTCTGCTCCAGGTGGCGGTAAAGTTCATCGAGGATTTTTAGAGGCTTTTCAGAAAGTTGAGCTACAGATCAAAGCGGCCTGTGATCAATATGCAGGGTTGCCGCTTTATATTACCGGGCATTCTTTAGGTGGGGCATTAGCAATGCTGGCGACTCGGTATTTAGCCAATGATAGCACAGGCGCCACTTATACTTACGGTTGTCCTCGGGCTGGTGATGATGAATTCTACAGAAATATAAAAACACCTGTTTATCGTATTGTGAATGCCGCTGATGCGGTGCCAAGGGTTCCGTTTGGTTATGGGCTTTCAATGCTTATTGTTCTAATCCGTTTAGTCCCAGTTAATTACACGCGGGATATTTCTGAATGGGTTAGGCGTAACTTTGCTGGCTATACACATTATGGCAATCTTGTTTTTCTTTCTGCCCCTACCAACACTTTGTGCGATAAGGGCATTGCCTTTAAGGGATTAGAGATTAAGAAAAGCCCTAACATTTTTTGGCAGGCTACACTTGTTGTCCGACGTTGGATGACAACGAGAGGTAAGGCAGGGGGCACTGATCACCGTATAACAGAATATTCACAGAAACTGTCGGCTTATGCCTTACGCAGAAATAAAAGATAAATAACCAAACAAAAATGTCTCTACAATAAACCGCTATATTCCGATATATAGCGGTCTGCAGTTGTGGCGTATGGCTATTTTTTGACGATTAGATGTAATTTGTTTTTGTTGTTTATTCGATGGTAAATAAACCAGGCGCTCCAAAAGAATAGCGAAATTCCAATAGCGCTAAGTATTGCAGGTTTTGGGTTTTCAATAGAGCTGATAGAACCAGCGTAAGTAGCGATCAGGATATAAGGTACTGAACTGATGAGCCATGCTAATAAAAACTTGCTGAAATTCATGCGGGTCATACCAGAAAGGCAGGCCGTTACCTCAGGTAAAATAGGCATTGCCCTAGATAGCAATACCATCATAAAGCCGTGTTCCTGAAACGTTGCAATTGCCTCATTACGTTTTTTTCCGTCTTTCACGAGGAAGCCCAGAATAGGGTCTCCATAGTATCGACTTAATATATAGCCACAAATGCCTGCTAATATAATGCCACTTAATGCAGCAATGGCGCCATAAGTGTGGCCGAGGAAATAGCCCGATAGAATAGCAATTGTTAATGTTGGCATCGCAATAAAAAGATCGGCAAATAATAGCAATGCAATCAACATTCCCAGATAGATAGGAGATAGTTCCTTGGCCTGTATTAACCAGCCTTCAATTTGTTCCACGGTTAAAATTCCGGTTACTTTGATGAGCAGGAAAGTTGTGGCGAAACAGGCGGCTAGAATCAGAAAAACTTTTATTAAAGGTTTCATTTGGTTTTTACTCACGGATAGATGATTGAAATGATTGTTTCATTCATGAGCTGCTCTTTTGATAGCTTTGAATATTTATATTTAGGGGGCCCTGTCAGTCCGACTTTTTGACCATTGGAAAACCCTAGCCCTTCTTTCGGGTATATCCCTGTCCAGTTTTTGGTGACCTTCCCATCTTTGTTCTCGTCATGCAGTATCTTGATGGCTAACTCCTCCATACTGACGTCAAAGGTAAATCTCATTGTGGACTGTAATGATGTTTGGGTTTGGTAATGAATTGCTTGCTTGTGGTCTTTGGGAAAACCCTTCTGGCCAAAGATCATAACGATTAGTTGCCCGCCACGGTCTATATCGATGTTATTCACTGTTACTCTCAATTCTGTGGCGAATGCGGCGTTGGCAGTTAGCATTATTGAACTCCAGATAATCATTGGTAATATTTTCATTACGTTAGGCTCTAATATTTCTTCATGATTTTTGGCTTATCTGTGTAGTATCTATGGACGAAGACTTGTGGTTTATAGTTATCATGTTGTTATTCGCTATAATGCAGCCGCGAGAATGGATGATCATTAACCTGGGTTAAAATTCATGAAATTTAGTGAACTACTACAACTTGAAGGCAAAAAGATAGAAGTAAGTAAGGGGGAGCACGTCTTTAGGCATGGGGACCCTGATCAATCGTTTTATTACGTCGAATCAGGTTTACTTAAGGCTTACTACACCTCTGAAGAGGGTAGAGAATCCATAAAGTCATTTCTTCTGCCTGGTGATGCCATCGGCAGTATGACTTCCGCTTTTTCTGAAGGGAATTGTTCTTTTAGTCTTGTTTGTCTGGAAAAATCTCTTCTGACTAGAGTTCCATTTGGAGTCCTTCAGACACACAGTAAAAATGATCTTGAACTGGCTCATTCAATGATTGAAATGTTAATTCATGTGGCCATGAAAAAAGAGAAACGAGAATATGAGTTCCTTTGCTTGAGTGCCGAGGATCAATTTCTTAGGCTTGTAGAGTCAGCTCCAGAGCTTTTGGGAAAAGTCACGCAGAATGATCTCGCTCGATATTTAGGGTTAACTCCCGTTGGTCTAAGCCGAATTAAAAAGAGAGTGTACAATAATAAGGGTTAAAGAGAGTTACTGCCTTTAAATACAAGCTTCCAGTAAAAATATTTATCGTCGATTAATTTAATTACATTCACAATAAACCATCCTTTTAGTAGTCTGCCGGTCTTTATCTCTCTTTTTCGTTGGTTTTCTGAAATGCGTTTATTCTCTCCTGCTCAGATGGCGTTGTTAGTGGCAATGCTGTTATGGGCCAGTTCTTTTATTGCGTTGAAATTTGCTTTTGAACATACCTCTCCAGAATGGGTGATTTTTGGGCGAATGTTGGTGGCGGCAATTTGCTTTTTGCCTTTTATTGCTAAATTGGCACCAAAACGTATCAGCAAAACCGATTGTTATTGGTTTTTACTGCTGGGTTTAGCGGAACCTGGTTTGTACTTTATTTTTGAGAGTTTGGCTTTAGCCAATACCAGTGCCTCCCAGGCAGGAATGATCACCTCTTTATTACCTATGTTGGTAGCGATTGGTGCTGCAATATGGCTGAACGAAAAGGTGACTAAACTGACTATGGTCGGTTTTGCTTTGGCTATCGGTGGTGCGGCTTTACTGAGTGTAAGCAGTGAATCCAATGTCAGTGCGCCAAACCCTATTTTTGGCAATATTATGGAACTGATGGCGATGGTGTGTGCAGCAGTCTATACTTTATTGCTGAAAAAACTATCTGGTAGGTATAACACCTGGTTTATAACGGCCTTTCAGGCCTTTTTTGGCACACTGTTTTTCTTACCTGTTGCTCTTATGAGTACGACTGTACCGACAATATCAATTGAGGGCGTGGGTGCTGTTCTGTATTTGGGAGTGTTTATTACGATAGGGGCTTACGGTTTATATAATTGGGCTGTACAGAAAATCCCAGCGACACAAGCCAGTGCGTTTACTAACTTGATTCCTGTTTTCACTGTCATTTTAGCTTTTATTATTTTGGGTGAACGTTTTACTCAAGGTCAGGTTATTGCAAGCTTAATGGTGATTAGCGGTTTGGCCCTAAGTCAGATTAGAGTGCGCCAGCCCCAGGATACAGCGAGTGCGACTCTGGATACATAATTTCTAGAACGGCCTCTAGAATATATCCTCTTAAAAACAAAAGGGCTCTATAAAGAGCCCTTTTTTAGGTCTTCAAAGCCTAGACGGCGATTACCAAGGCATACGTTCTAGCTTGATATCTTTACCAATGGCTTTAGTAATCAGGGCGACTAAGCGTTCCTGTTCTGGGCATACCAGCGAGAATACATGACCACGAACATCATCAACGATTGTCTGTGGCGCATTGTAGTAGCTATTACGGGTATTGGCAGCCACTTGCTCGGTATGTTCACGTTGTGATTCTTTTTCAGCAATTACTTTTTTGCTTCTTAAGCGGCTATTTTCTTTACGTGCGGTACGGCCTGCTCGGTGAACATAGTCGTTACAGTTAACCGGTAGATCGAAGTTAATTACGTAGTACAGATCTTCAATATCAATACCACGGGAAACAAGATCTGTAGCGACTAGATATTTGAACTCACGGTTTTTAAAACCGGCTAAATATTCCTGACGTTTCTTTTGGGGGATCTCATTGTGTAGGCCGGCAGCAGAAAGACCTTTACTGTTTAAGGCTTCCGTCAGGCGATTCACCTCAGATTTTGTTTGGGCAAAAATCAGAGCATGATCCGTATCTAGCATCCCTAATAAGCGAAACAGATTTTTTGTCTTATTTTCGCGAATACCGCGATACATCGTGTGAACGATTTTATCTAACGCAGGGGAGATATCTTTGGTTTTGACAACCTTAACATTCTTTTGCTTTTCGTTGCAGAACTTAGCCAGTGCATTAGAATCTGTGGCTGAAAAGACTACTTTTTGCGCTTTTTTAGGTATCACTTCCAGAATAGTGCGTAGCTCTTGTACCACACCCATGCTGACCAAGCGATCAGCTTCGTCCATTACAAAGTGTTCGACATCATCAAGAGAAATCGCTTTTCGTAAATCCACTAAGCGCTTTGGTGTCGCAACAATAATATCACTGCCACGCTTAAAGCGGTTAATTTGAGACTCGATACGTACACCACCAAAAACACTGATTGTCCGCAGACCTAAGTCTTTACCATAATCGTTAATGGACTCATGCACTTGCTGGGCAAGTTCACGGGTAGGTACTAGAAAGATTGCACGAATCGGTCTGACTTGCTCAGCACTGTAATCCTTTTGACTTAACTCTTGCAGAATAGGTAATAGATAAGCCGCTGTTTTACCGGTGCCTGTTGGTGCGATGGCATAGGTATCGGTGCCAGATAGCACTGCACCAATGGATTCTTCCTGAATCGCGGTGGGTTCTTTATAACCCAAGCGTTTGATGTTGGCTTGAAGTGTTTTATTAAGGCCTAAGGCAGCAAAAGTAGTCATATGGATACGTCAATGATGGAGAAAGGCCGCATTGTACCTAAACTCTTAGCAGAAGTATGGCTTGTTGGTAAATAAGTTGTAATCTTGTGAATCTGCTTATATTTGTCTTGGCATTTACTATCTGATTGGGTCTCAAAGAGTCTCTGATTGCGGCTGTTGTTGAATATGCCATAGTTTGGCATAAGCCCCATTTTTCTCTAATAGTGTATTGTGAGTACCCTCTTCCACCACATGCCCTTGATTTAAAACAACGATTTTATCCGCATCCACTATGGTTGATAGGCGGTGGGCAATGACTAAGCTGGTGTAGTCTTCGGCAATCTCTTTTATAGCTTTGAGAATGGCTTGTTCCGATTTACTATCCAGGGATGAGGTTGCTTCATCGAAGACCAGTATTGGTGGTCTTTTTAGGATAGCTCTGGCGATAGCAATCCGTTGTTTCTCACCACCAGATAGTTTTAAGCCACGTTCACCCACAATAGTATCAACTCCTTCAGGTAGGTCTTGAATAAAGTTATCCAAGTGAGCCATGCTAATGGCACCCATCACATCTTTGTCGGAAGCATCGGGTCGTCCATAACGTACATTTTCTAAAATACTGTTATTAAAGAGCACGGTATCCTGCGGCACGATGCCGATAGCTTGGCGCAGAGACTTTTGACTCAGGTGCTGAATGGCTTTGCCATCAACAGATATATCACCACTTGTCGTGTCGTAAAAACGAAAGAGCAGTTTAACCAGGGTGGATTTACCCGACCCGCTTTCACCCACTACCGCGACCTTTTGGCCCGGTTCCACCGTAAAGCTGACATTGTTTAAAATGGGGCGCTCGGCTTGATAATGAAAAGAAACTTTGTTGAAGCTAATGGCCCCTTGGGCTGTCGGCAGAACCTCTGCATTCTCAGCGTCGGTTACCTTGGGTGCTCTTTTTAACAGTTCAAACATCTGCTCGATATTAGCCAGCGAGCCTTTAATTTCCCGGTAGACAAAACCTAAAAAATTGAGCGGGATAAACAGTTGCATCATAAAGGCGTTGATCAGCACAAAGTCGCCTAGAGTCATTTCGTTATTGGCAACACGGATAGAGGCTAGCGCCAGCATACTGGTCATGGCGATGGCAATAATTAGGGCCTGGCCACCGTTTAATGCAAAGAGGGTTAAGCGGTTTTTACGTTTGGCTTTTTCCCAGTGGGCTAACTCTTCGTCGTATCGATTGGCCTCGTAGTCTTCATTGGTAAAGTATTTAACGGTTTCGTAATTTAATAAACTATCTACCGCGCGGGAGTTACTGGCGGTATCGGCTTCGTTGACTTCCCGTAGAAAACGGGTGCGCCATTCGGTGGCAATAATGGAGTAGGCTACATAACAAATCACTGAAATTAAGGTCACAGCGGCAAAGATCAGGCCGTAGTGGTAAAACAATAGGCCAACCACTAACAGCACTTCAAATAGTGTCGGCACGATATTAAAGATCATAAAGCGCATTAAAAAGCTAATACCCGTGGTACCCCGTTCGATATCTCGGGAAAGACCACCGGTACGGCGATTGAGATGAAAATCTAAATCGAGATGATGCAGGTGCTGAAAAGTTTTTAAACTGATACGGCGAATGGTTCGCTCAGTCACGCGACCAAATAAGGTATCGCGAAGCTCATTCATAATGACATTTAAGAAACGTACCGCACCGTATGCCGCCACTAAAGCCAATGGGGCAATAACCAGTGCGCTAGCATCAGTCGATGTGGCATTCAGCGTATCGACAATATTTTTCAGAAAATAAGGCAGACTTACACTGGCAATCTTAGCCAGCAGCAAACAAGCAATGGCAGCAAAAACACGGTACCGAAACTCTAAAAGATAGGGCCAGAGCATTTTTAGTACATGCCATTTTAGTCCAGTACCGGGTTCAACAACGGATTGATGATGTCGCATAGATGGGGATCACTTATTGTTTGGAACCTTGGCCCAAAAATTTGGCGGGACGTTTTTTATGGCTTGATCAGTACTAGGATAGAGGATAAAGATGAATTTATCCTCTATCTCAATAGGTTACGTTGTAATGTGAGGTGACAATTTAGCCAATTTTACTCATTTCATTGAGCGTAAAACTCTCAACGGCACCATCGGTTTCTTCCATATAGACTTTCAGGTGATCATTGTTCATATGAGCCTGCCACAGTTCACGGCTTTGCCAGTTTTCATAAAAGACAAAGATTTCTGGGCTTTCGTTATCTTGGTGCAGGTCATATTGTAGACAACCATCTTCTTTTCGAGTCGGTTCAATTAGCTTTAATAAGGCTGATTTAACCAGCTCAATTTTATCTGTCTTGGCTTCAATACGGGCTAGGATAGTCAGTGTTTGGCTCATGTGTTTTTCTCTTATTAGCTTTAATTATGTTTAAAGGATTTTCTTATATCTAAAGGATTAAGGGGAGTGACAGACGTTGCGATTTAAAACCCTTCCAGTACCACCTTACCTACGGCTTGATTGCTTTCAATATGAGCATGGGCACGTTTAAGGTTCTCTGCATTGATGGTGCCGTAGTTTTCACCAAAGGTTGTTTTAATGATTCCGTTATCGACTAGGTTTGAAACGGTATTGAGGAGTTCATGCTGTTTTTCCATATCCCATGTAGAGAACATGGAGCGGGTAAACATCAATTCCCAATGGAGGGATAGAGATTTCAGTTTTAACTTTTTAATATCGATCGCTTCTGCAGGATCATCGATCAATGCCAGTTTACCTTGCGGAGCTAAAACCTCCACCAGTTGATCAAAATGCTGATCTGTGTGGGTTAGGCTGATAACGTGAGTGACATTATCAAAGCCGATATCATGCAGTTGAGGTAATAAAGGTTGATGATGATTAATCACATAATCTGCTCCCAGTTCTTTTACCCAATCTAGGCTTTGTTGACGGGAGGCAGTACCTATCACTGTTGCGTTGGTTAATTTTGATGCCAATTGCGTCAGGATAGAGCCTACGCCACCGGCAGCTCCCATAATTAAGATGCGTTTTTCGATGGCTGTTTTAGAGGCTAATTCGCTATCTTCAACATCATTAGGAATGATCGGTGTAAAATCAAGACGTTCAAATAGCAGCTCCCAAGCTGTAATAGCCGTTAATGGCATGGCTGCCGCTTCAACATTGGAAAGCGATTGAGGTTTTATACCGACAATACGTTCATCCACTAGCTGATACTCGGCATTGGAACCGGGACGAGTAATATCTCCGGCGTACCATACTTGATCACCAACTTGAAAATATTCAGTTTCTTCGCCTACCGCGACGACTTCACCCACAGCATCCCAGCCCAGTATTTGATGCTGTCCCTCTGCAGGCGTTTTAGAACTGCGGACTTTCGTATCAACAGGGTTTACAGATATGGCGTGGACTTTTACTAAAAGATCACGTCCCTTTGCTTTAGGAGTGGCAATCTCAATATCCATTAGAGCATTATTCTGATCAATGGCTTGTGGCTGTAAATATCCGATGGCTTTCATATTTAGTTCTCTGTTTTGATATGAGCTGTTGACGTCAGTGAGGCTATTATTGATCAATCAATACATGCTATAAACGGGGGTATCTGTGAAACATAATCAAAATATTTTTGACAATGAATACAAATGATCTCAATCTTTTTGTCCGTACGGCGGACAGCAGTAGCATTACCC
Organism: Oceanospirillum sp.; assembly: GCA_047518265.1. Classification (GTDB taxonomy): domain Bacteria; phylum Pseudomonadota; class Gammaproteobacteria; order Pseudomonadales; family Halomonadaceae; genus Oceanospirillum. The sequence goes on along the minus strand of JAKZRG010000045.1, from coordinate 9,483 downwards.
GGGCAGCGGAACAATTAGATATCACCACTGCCGCAGCAAGTGCTGCGCTTAAACGATTAGAAAAGCAGTTGGGTGTACAGTTGTTTGTACGCTCGACTCGTCAGTTACGGATTACAGCTGAGGGCGAACAGTTTCTAGCATATTGCCGCGAGGCCTTGGGGAATTTGGAGGCGGGTAGGGCTTCTTTACATGCGCTACAAGGCAGAGTTGCTGGAGAGTTACGTATTTCAGCCCCATCAGATCTTGGCCGGAATATATTGATGGGGTGGCTGGACGATATTATGGAGCAGCATCAGGATGTTTCCATCCATTTAATGTTGGGAGATTCTAGAGCGGATTTTTATTTGGATAGGGTCGATCTGGCTATCCGATATGGCAAACCGGAAGACTCTTCTATGGTTGCATTTAAGCTGGCGACTACTGATCGCATTCTATGCGCATCGCCAACTTATCTTGCTAAAAAGGGTATGCCACAAACCCTAGAAGAGCTACAGAAGCATAATTGTTTGCTGTACCAGCTGAATAATCGTTTATACGATCAGTGGGAGCTGGAGAGCAGCCATGATAACGAGATACACAAAATAAGGGTTTCAAGTAATCGTTGCAGTAATGATGCAGACGTTGTCCATCGTTGGGCTGTTACGGGTAAGGGGGTTGCCTATAAATCCCGACTGGATATGACTGAAGATCTTCGGGCGGGCAGGGTAATTAGGGTTTTACCGGAATACCAATCAGCCAGTATGGATCTGAATCTAATCTGTCCAAGTCGTAAACAGGTCACACCCGCAGTTTTGTTGTTAAGGGATATTCTTAGAGATAAATTAAGTCAGTATTAGGTCAACATACCCACATAAAATCATTCGAAATTCTCTGGTTACTAGCCAGAGAATACGGCAGTTTTGGGCTGCACTCTTTTGTTTAGGTGCTTATATCTTGTCTGCCATGGGGTAGGTATAATATCACTATTCACTTTCTTTACTTGGACATTACCATGAACGATGAGATCAACTATAAGAATAACCCCCTGCACGGTGTTAGCCTAAAAAACTTGTTGATTGAGATGGTGGATCACTATGGTTTTGAAATTCTTTTTGCATATCTGAATATTAATTGTTTCAAGACCAAACCGACCATTGAATCCAGTGTAAAGTTTCTGAAAAAAACGGATTGGGCTCGTGAGAAGGTTGAAGCCTTCTATCTGTATGAGTATAAAAATTTGCCCAGAGCTTCTGGGGCTCAATACGCCTTATCGCCTAGGGATCGTATTGTGCCTGAAGGTCAAACTCCCGGTGAACCTGCTGAATTAAGTTTGGAAGATGCCGAGCGCTTACGTGAAAAACGTGAAAAAAGAGCTGCTGAACATAAAGGTGCATCAGGTCGTCGTTCTAATTCTGGTAAAGGATTTGGTTCGAGCCGAGGCGGTAAAACTTCCCATAGCCATGACCGAAATGACAGCGATCGAAGCAGAGATAGCCGTCGGTCAACAAATAGGGATGATTCATCCTCCCATACTTCTAATGGATCGGGTGGTTCTGATCCTTGGGCTCGGGCGTCTAGAGATTCTAACCGATCGAATGAGTCGAATCATTCCAACACTTCTAATCGCTCCGATACCTCTAATAATCAATCGGGAGCTTCTGATCCCTGGGGGAATGGGCCTAAACGCTCACAAGATTCGAATGATTCGAGGAACTCTGATGACTCTAAGAGTACATCAGGTGCTCCAGATCCATGGGGTAACTGGAAAAAATAGATCGGCTTAAGGCTGGGGAGTCTCTGAAGAAGTACTTTTTGGCTCAGGCCTTCAGAGTGGTTTCAGAGGCTCCCTAGTTTAAACACTTCCCATTATTAGTTGTGTAATGCGGATATTTCTCTATTTATCCGCGTTATAGTTGATTCTGTTTATTATGGCTTAAAGAGCGATAGTGAACTTATATCTGTAATATCTAAATCAATGATTATCATATCTCAATAGCAATAATAATTATCTGCCCCTATTAATTATTGTTTTATCTGCCCCCTTAATTTCTTGATAACCTTCATGACTGGAATAATTTAATTCAAATCAATAGTTTTTGAAGGGATGAGAATGTCAAAGTATCGAGACAAGCGAAAAATTTCTAACCATATCATTTTATTAAGTGTTATAGGTCTGCTGAGTGCCTGTGGTAGCAGTAGTTCAGATGATGTCTCCGATAGTCCTGCAGCATTTGATCTTATCAATCTTAACGCATCTGTCGAAGCGACTGGTGGTATCGAGTTCTCCTGGCAAGCGTCTGAGCACGCCGCTAGCTATCAATTATGCCGAAAATTGGCTGATGCTGATGATCCGTGCGAATTAATTGGAGTGGCTACAGAAAGTACGCATCAAACCTTATCCAACAGTGAATTGCATGCACTTAAGGACAGCCAGTATTTTGTCCGAGCCAGCAATGAGTTTGGTTCTCAAGACTCTAACGAGATGAGTTTAGATTTAAACCAGCTTGTTGCTTCCGGTATTCCATTAACGGCAAGTGACTCTGAGCTTAAAAATACTTATGGTCAGAGTGTTGCGTTAAGCCAAGAGGGTAATGTTTTGGCGGTTGGCGTTCCTATGGATGACGACGGTGACTCCCTTAATCTTCAAGATCGTGGTGCGGTTTATGTTTATAGCCGGATAGAGGATGGCAGCTGGTCTGCCCCCGTGATTCTAAAAGCCAGCAATATCGGTGGTTGGGATTGGTTTGGTGGCAGCTTAAGTTTAAGTGATGAAGGGGATGTTTTAGCCGTAGGTGCTATAGGTGAGTCTTCCAACAACATTGATGATCCAAGTTTAGATCTTGTAGATCAAGCGGGAGCCGTCTATGTTTTCCAGCGTGATACAACTGGCGAGTGGACTGAAAAAGCTTATTTAAAAGCTGTCCATGATATCGATAGCACAGATAGCTTTGGTCGCAGTCTTTCCTTGAGTGGTGACGGTAATACCTTGGCTGTAGGCGTACCTTACGAAGACTCTGTCGATCGGAATACGCCAGAAGATAATAGTTTGGCCGATTCTGGTGCTGTTTATATGTTCCACCGTCAAGAGGATGATAGTTGGGGCGATAGTCAGTTCTTAAAAAGCCGTTTTCCAGATGAAAGTGGTTACTTTGGTCATAACTTGGAGCTGAGCACTGATGGTATGACATTGGCCGTAGGTGAGCCTAATGAAGGTGCAGAGGCTTCTGGAGCTGTTTATATTTATGAGCGCGGACAAGATGGTGTTTGGCAGTCTTTAACAAGATTGGTTGCAGATAATGAACCAAGATATGAGTCTTTCGGAATCAGTTTAAGTCTAAATAGTGCTGGAGATCTCTTAGCTGTAGGCAGCGATGGAAACGTAGGGTTGACTCAGGGGAATGTAAAGCTCTTTTTTAAAGGGACAAATTCAACCTGGAATGAAAGCGCTACGTTTACCGCGACGGAAGGCAGTGAGAGTGATCGATTTGGGCTTAGTGTTGCACTAAGTGATGATGGTGGCTTATTAGCCGTCGGTGCTGCATCAGAAGCTTCTGGTGTTACTAACGATCCAATGGATAATAGCGCTGATAATGCGGGGGCCGTTTATATCTTCCGCAGTTTGGGCGGTGGAAATTGGAGTGAACCAGATTACTTAAAAGCTAAGGATATTCAGGCAAATAGCTTTTTTGGTAAAAGAATTGGTTTGAGCGGAGATGGTAGCACATTAGCTGTAGGCGCCGATGGAGTAAGCGATACCAATGACAACCGAAACTCCAGTATTAGTAACATTACGGGTTCAGTATTCGTTTATTGATTAGTCATAATTAATGGAGGCTGCTTTAGATTGATATTCAAGAGCAAGACTATCGTTTTGCTCTTGAAACTCGATCAATCCCGGTTTAATGCTTGTAACAATTCAATCTCAAAGATCAGGTTTGAATTTGGCGGAATCATTTCCCCCATTTTTCTCTCACCATAACCAAGTTCAGCAGGCACAAATAATTTACGTTTACCGCCGACACGCATGCCTTGCAAACCGATAACCCAGCCTTGGATGACACGACGATTACTGAGAACTGTTTCGAAAGGTTTGTCCTTGCGGTAAGAGGAATCAAACTCGGTGCCATCCTCTAAAAAGCCACGATAGTGGGCCGTAATCAAAGCACCACGTTTTACCTCATCACCATCACCTGTCACAAGATCTTCGATGACTACTTCTGCCGACATAACGATACCATTAATAAATTTAAAGGGAGAGTTTACCTGATAGATTTCCCTGTGATAAGTGGCATATACGTTACTCTATTTTTCCAGTTATAGGCGGAGTATTTATCCTTGATACATTTCATAAACAAACGATAAACACCGTTTTAGATCATTGTTGGCATAATACTCAAGCACCCAGAAAAATTTTATTTACGAAAAGCCATCATATCCCTTAGTTGCTGATCTGAAGGCATCGGTATATTTTGGGGGGATGTCGACGCTCATTTAAATGGAACAAGGTGATGGCTAATATTAAACGTACTTTTTTACTGTTTTTAACTTCCCTGCTTCTGTCCGCCTGCATTTATGACAGTCGCCCAGATAAAGACACTACTGAGTTGAATCTAAAATCTTTAGAGCAGTACGTTGAATATGCTGAATCAAATATTTATATCGGTGGCTACTTGTATGTGAATGATATGCCCAAAGTCATTATCGACACAGATAAACCTGTTAATAATGACTTTATCGCTATCATTTCGATTGAGACCGTAGAGGGAGGAGCTCCCGATAATAATATTTCTAATAGTAAGCTCTATGTGGTGCAGGATGATGTGGTGCTTTGGGAATCTCCCGTAAATGTAGAGCCAGAACTGAGAACACTAGGCAATAAGCTCGAAGTTATTTTTCGTGGTGGCCCCTCAACTTTGAGAAATAAAATTGTGGATATTGTCTTGGAATTTGAAAGTCAGGGTGAACAATATCGAGTGTTGGCAAAAGGTCGCCATGTGAGTGTTGTTTTCTAAGCCTTAATAAATTATTCCCCCCCTATTTTCTCTACCCTCCCGTTCTTGATCGCTGTAGGATATCGAGATACTTTTGTTTGGATAAGCGTTTAGATAAGCACCTGTCCTTGTTATCTCTTTAGAGTAATACCCTCCATATGAAGCAAACTTTTTTTCTCCGATTGCTACTTGTCATATTGCTGGCAGGGGTGTTGCTGCCTTTTTTGATCTCTGACCGTTTAGGGCTGACTGTCTTTGAACCTTTTTTACAGCGTTTAAATCATCATTATGTTGCGACTAGCGCAAAGACAATTGGTTATTGGTTATCCCTACAAGAAGAGAGTCAAATGCAGGGAGAGTTTGCCAGCATTTCAGCACTTTATCCTGTGCCTATGGCATTGATGCAACGCCATAGTATGTCGTTAACTCCTGAACAACGCCGTAGTCTTAAAGCAGGAGATACACTTTATCTTTCGATACCTAGATCTCAACAAGCTATTGAGCAGGGCGCTGAAGCTGGGGCTGTACAGAAGTACTTTATTCATCAGGTTCCTGATTCTGATTATCTCTTTTCTTTTGCGAGCCCTGATAAAGAGTTGGTCAATGTGACGACCTATGCAACAGCAGAAGCTTCAGGGACGCTTGCTCTACTGCAAAAGTACTTTCAATCTGTACCACAAGCGCAATGGCCTGAGACACTAGAGCAGTTAGCGCCACTTTTCCCCCATCCACTATACCTCCTCCCATTAACTGATCTTAATTCAGAGCGGACTCTGACGGATTGGAAGCTGAGTCAATATCAACTTATAGCACTGAATGATGGGCAAGTGGTGACAATCACTGAGGAGCGAGCCCTTATGAATTACGGTACAGGGCTTAACTATTTTATGCAGCGATTGGATGATAGCCAGTGGGTTATGGTTGGAGGGCCTGTTGTCCCTAAGATTAGGCAGCAGTTAGACCGTTATATGCTGATCAGTCAAGGTTTCTTAGCCGCTTTGGTGATTGTGCTGTTATTTATCTGGTTATTACCGACTTGGCGTGCTTCCCGTTCCTTAATGATAAGTGCCAAGGCGTTTTCTATGGGGAATCGATCCAGTCGTGCTAGGGGTTATAAACTCAGTCACTTTCGACCTGTGACAGATACGTTCAATCAGATGGCCGAGGATATAGAATTGGATTTCAGGGCCAATCAGCAGTTGATTCAAACACTTAGCCAGAATATGTCCCCCTGTGTTTCAGAAATCGAGGCTAGTCTTAATCAATTGGAAGTCCAGATCAATAATTCTGAAAAAATACCTTTAGCTCGGGATGTTGAGTCATTATCAGAACAAGAGGTCATTGATCTAATTGAGAAAAATACAGAACAACTGACTTTATTGACGTCAACTGCATTGGTAGAAGCTCGTTTAGCTTCTGGGAGTACAGAAAGCTTATCTTCTGGTCTTTCCAAGGCGAACACCAATGGAAAGCGATTATGAAAAAAACGTTTTTTTTCCAGCTTATTTTATTGGTGATTCTGTTGGTAGCCATCGGGCATGTTGCTCAGGTTTCTCGTATCTTAGATTTGTGGTCGCCTCATATGACGGCTATTGAGCACTATCGGTCACAGGGCACTATGGCTTTGTTAGAAAGGCATTTAGGGGGTATACCTGAGTCTAAACGGGAGGCTGAGATTAAGGCGTTACAACCTGAGTTTGGCTTCTATTTAGGGTATCAATCAATTGATGAACTAAATCTTTCAAAAGAGCAAAGGGATCAGCTTGAACAAGAGGGCAACCTTTTTGATCTGAAAACATTTAACCATTACAGCAGCTCTAAAAAAGTACTTATAGGCACGGATAAGGTTCTGGTAATTCATAATATTGATATGAGAACAGAGCATATAGAATCTCCCATTAAAAAAGGGCTTATCGGCAATGGGATCTTGGTACAGAGTATTCTAGAGAAACATCCGAGGGAGGAGTGGTCTTCTGTGATAACACAGATTAGCTCTTCAGAGGGTATCCGTTATCGATTAAGTGCTTTGCCTGATCTGTCGTTATCTCCTGGACAATTGATTGAGTTAAAAAGTGGTCATACTGTTTTTGAGGCGAATAACGAATCTGAGCTAGAAGCCGATATTGCTTATACCCGTATAAATGACAGCCAGATAGCGCTGATTCAGGGGCCAATAGGGAATGATACAGTGTCCAATAATCAATTATGGGGACTAATAGCCTATTACATGATATTGGGGCTTTTGATCGGTTTACCTATTGCTGTTTGGTTATGGCCCCTTTGGCGCTTTTCAGGGAAGATTAAACAAGGTTGTCTTGATTATGCTCGTGGAGACTTTAGTCAAGCGCTACCCCTTAAAAAGGCCGGACAGTTATCTCCTTTAGCTGAGCTATTGAACACCATGGCAGATAAGGTTGCCTTCAGCCGTGAACAGACTCAAACCTTTAGCCATGCGGTATCCCACGATATACGCACCCCTTTGACCAACCTAGGTTTCTCACTAGAAGTTTATAGCCGAACCGATAATCTAGATAAAAAGCGCCGAGTATTAAATCGAATGAAAGCATCCCTGACTGAAATAAAGTTATTACAAACGGAGTTAGATATCTTCAGTCGCTTTGACAATCAAGTGGTTGATATCCCGCTGACAGAGTGTTTTTTAAATGATTTTTGGCACGAAGAGATCGAGTCATGGAAAGATCTTGTGACAGATAAAAAGCTAAGGTTTGAGCTCTTTGAATCCCAAGCACTCTGTCGATTGAATAGCCATTATTTGCATCGGGCTTTAGATAACCTTATAAAGAATGCCATTCGTCACGGAGATGATCAGGTTAATGTGAGCCTGCATGAGGAAGAAGAGTCTTTTTATATCCGCGTTGAAAATGATGGCCAACCTATAACAGAAGATGATCGGCAAAGGGTTTTTCAACCTTTTGTGCGTTTAGAGGAGAGCCGTAACCGGGATTCTGGCGGTGCAGGCTTGGGATTATCCATTGTTAAAGCGGTGGTTGATGCTCACAACGGGCAAATTGAGATTAAAGACAGTGCCTTAGGTGGAGCCTGCTTTCAGATCGTTTTACCGAGAATACCATAAGTATTTTAATAAAAAAGTTTCAGAATAAGGCGGTTATGCAATCAATATTATTAGTAGAAGATAATCTATCTTTGGCGGAATCAATTACCGATTATCTCGAAATTGAAGGTTTTACGGTTTCTTTAGAATCCAATGGCGCAAAAGCTGAGCAGCGAATTTTATCCGAAAATCCCGCATTGGTTATTTTAGATTTAATGTTACCTGGTAAAGATGGCTTGAGTATTTGCCGGGATGTGCGTTCGGACTACTCCGGTATGATCCTGATGTTTACTGCAAAAGAGAGTGAAATTGATCATATTGTTGGCTTGGAGGTGGGAGCCGATGATTATTTAATCAAACCCGTTAATCCAAGACTATTATTGGCAAAAATCAAATCCTTACTGCGTAGAGAAACGGCTAATCCTGCGGATAATATGCCTTTATCTGTGGAAGGGGTAAAACAGTACGGTGCTTTAAAAATTTATTCACGGGAGAGACGCGTTATCTTAAATGATAGCCAGGTTTCTTTAACAACCATGGAGTTTGATTTACTGGATCTATTGAGTTCTCACCCGGGGAATATATTGGAGCGGGACATAATTGCTCAGAATATCCATGGCCGCAAACATGATGGTATGGATCGCAGTATTGATACAGCTGTAAGCCAGCTACGTAAAAAGTTAGAAGATAATGTTAAAGAGCCCGAATTGATTAAAACAGTACGGGGAAAAGGTTATATTTTTGTGCCAAAGAGCTAATAATAAGCCTCTGGCAGAGCTAGAGGCTTATCCACGCTATGTGTACTGACTATTCCGTAGAAAGACTTATGTTCTTGTGCTTATTTAATAGGTTTTAGTGCTATTCTCTCACACTGCTTCGGCGTTTTCAGCCAAGTAAGTCACTGGATTGGTATGGTGTTCTTGTTCATCAACTTGCAGTTTTTCTAGCGGTTTCCTCTAGGCCTTCCCTCATGGTTAGGCCCTTGCCATTCGCTAGTAGTTAACATTTAATAACGATCATAAATCACTATGGGTGGTAACTTTCCTATAGAGGACTTTTACCTCATTAGTTCATACCCGTGCTAGGTTCTAGGGGTTAGCACAAAAAATTGCAAGGATGGCGAAATGGTAAGGTTTTATCTGGTTCTTACTTTGTTAGGTATATTGCTACCGTACGGAGCGTTTGTTCCTTGGCTGGCTACAAATGGCTTAGATATAGGTAAGCGGTCTTTTCACCCCACCTTTACTTTTTAGTGAGCTGATTCCAAGGCAGTAAGGCTTCGATTTTTTCAACACTGTCCGCTGCTGGAAGGTGGGTCATGACCTCAACCATATATTCCCAAGGCTCTAATCCATTGGCTTTTGCTGTTTCGATCAGGCTGTACAGGTTCGCACTCGCATGAGCACCCGCTTGGCTTGTACTGAACAGCCAGTTTTTCCG
>JAKZRG010000044.1:0-55087 GCA_047518265.1 Oceanospirillum sp. | reverse complement strand
GCTGAAGACAGTGTGGCATTTGATATCTCGCTGGTGATGCATTTTCTCTTAATATTGCCCTTATTTTTTTCTTTATAGTCAAATATTTTTTTAAAAAAATATTTCTCTTCATTATCACAAACAACTTCAAGTGCTCCTAGTACTTTAGGTGAGTGTCGTTCACTATATACAACTATGGCAACTTCTCTCCCAGCAATAAATTCCTCAACCAATATAGAATTATGATATTTATCAAGCATAGGCTGCAATGCTTCTTTATTTATATGGATGCTATCAGGACTGTCGATTTTTCTAATACCAATCGATGAGCCCTCCATGTTAGGCTTTACCACAATAGGAAAGTCTAACCACTGAATCGCATCTACATTGCTTAGATCTTCGATTAATATAGCATTTGGTGTTTTAAAACCGAATCGTTCAGCAAAACTTCTTGCCATAAATTTATCTTGACATATCATTTTAGCATAACAGTCCGCACCGATATAAGGAACATTAAAGCTTTCACAAATAGCTTGAGCCAACATCATTCTATTTCTTGAGTCTGAACCAGACCATATAGGAAGAACAATATAATCTCTATTGAGCTGTAAGAATGATGCCAGATTTTCTAGAGAATCAAATACTACAACATCACTACATATTTCTTTAAAAAATAAATTGATATAGTTTGTGTATTCTGAAGTTAGCCTTTCTAGATTTTTATTATCAACATGAAGCTCCCCTTTATCATCTTCATTCTCAGATACAATTATAAGTTTTATATCTTTTAAAATACCGTTTGAGATCATAATTAATAGTTATCTCTTCTTGGTGTTTACTTCCGATAAAAAGAGAGCATCTCCCAAAAAAACACCCCCAAAATCACTTTACAAAATTCACTCCCCCGTAACCAATCCATGCTATAACCCTTCGTACCTTCAGGATTTACAGCGAGCCTTCCATGAAAAAACTACACCTTATCCGTCATGCCAAACCCAGTTGGGCAGATTCTGCTCTTACGGATAAACAGCGGCCGTTAAATAAGCGTGGGTAGAAGGCGTGTGGGGTGATAGCTAAGCCGATTTTGGCTATGGGTTGTCATTTCGATCATGTGTTCTGCAGTGCGGACGCAGTTGATGATTAAGTTGATCAATAAAAATCTGACAGATATGGATATTCAGTGGCAGTTGGATGATGAGTTGTACACTTTTGACAGTGATGACTTACTGCGTTGGTGTCAGGGATTGGATGATGTGATGTCTGAGGTGGTGATTGTGGGGCACAATCCGGTGTTAACGGAGTTGTGTAATCGGTTAACGGGTTGTTATCTGGATAATATTCCCACTTGCGGTTACGTTCAGTTGGGTTGTGATATTGAATCTTGGTCTGAGCTGTCGGACAATTCCTCTGAGCTTTTGGCTCTGTTAAAACCCAAGATGTTTAAGTGAGCGATCACTACTTTTTGAAGTTGAAGCCGGGCTTAATGATCAGGGCTAAAACAAGAACTAAAACAATAAAAGCAAGGGAATCGAGAATGCAGCAAGTTGACCGTTTTTTTCAGGAAGCAGAGCAGCTTCATAATCTATTGCAAGCCAATGGTGTGGAGACCTTTACAGAGGCGACTGGTTTTAAGCAGTGGACTGTAAATGATGTGATTCGCCATCTGTATGTGTGGAATAAGGCGGCGGAGCTCTCTGCAATTGGTGGTGAGGCGTTGGATGAGATGCTGAGTCAGGCTATTCCAGCGGTGATGAGCCATAGTATTCGTGATTTTGAGCGTCAGTGGACACGTGATATAGAGGATGTGGATCTTCTGTCTATTTGGTGGGATTCTTGTCAGCGGTTAGTGGATGTTTTTAAGGATATTGATCCTAAAGCGCGTTTGAAATGGGCGGGGCCGGATATGAGTGCCCGTTCAAGCATTACGGCTCGTTTGATGGAAACTTGGAGCCACTCTCAGGCGTTGTATGATCTGTATCAGGCCAAAAGAGAGAATAGTTCTGGGTTACAGGATATTGCTGACTTAGGTGTACGTACCTTTGGTTGGACGTTTATCAATCGTAAGCTGCCTGTGCCAGTGATTACACCATATGTTTGCCTAACCGGCCCAAATGGGGAGGTTTGGCAGTGGGGGTGTGATGTAGACGATAGCGGTCAACCCTGCACAAATAGCGTTAAGGGTTCTGCAGAAGCGTTTTGTTTGGTTGTGGCCCAATCTAGAAATATAGCGGATACAAAACTGGAGGTGGTGGGGGATATTGCGCAGGAATGGATGGCAATTGCTCAATGTTTTGCTGGACCGCCAGAGACACCACCTGAAGTAGGGAGCCGAGTTGCTTAATGTATTATTGATGGCTAGGCGCAGCTGATTAATAAGGGTTTAGTCTAGTCTCTATTGCTATTTTTTTGACCATTGAGTTTGGACTGCAATACGGCGACAACTTCTGTAAGTTGAATCGGTTTGGTCAGGTAATGTGAAAAGCCTGATTCCAAGCCATTTTTGATATCTTCTGCAGTGGCTGAAGCGCTTAATGCAATCACCGGGATGTTGGCGGTTTCTTCTATATCTTTTAGGGTTGCCAACGCCTCAAAACCGTTAATACCGGGCAGGTTGATATCCAGAATAATCAGATCTGGTTGCTGATGTACCGCTGCAATAATTCCTTTTTCGGCGGTTTTTTTGGTGGTGAGATTTAAACCATCGATCTTTTTAGCTAAGGATTCTATGAGCTTGATATTAGCGGGATTATCTTCCACATAGAGTACGCTGCCATGAATCTCTGGCAGCTCTCCTGGCAGGACAGTAAAACTGGCTAGATCATCTGTTTCTCTTGTTTCAAAGCCGATAGGAAGCTCTACCCAAAAACAGCTGCCTTGACCTTCTTCGCTGCAGTAGCCAATCTGTCCATTCATTGATTCTACAAGCTTTTTGCTGACCGTTAGACCGATCCCCGTACCTGCAATGTCTGAGGTTTCTGCACCTAAACGGTTAAAGGGTTCAAATAGGCTAGATTGATGTTCTGTGGCGATTCCTTGTCCAGTGTCTGCAACCTTTATATTAGCAGTATTGTTACTGGTTTTATTTGTGGTGATAGTGATACTACCGCGTTCTCTATTATATTTAACTGCGTTGGATAATAGGTTCAGAATGACCTGTTTTAGTCGGGTGTAGTCCGCGCAAATCGTCATATCTTGAGTGATATTATAAACTTTTATGATGGTAATCCCTCTGATATCGGCATGGGATTGGATCATGTCGATACACTCATTAAGAATTTGGGTTACGTTTAAGTTTTCAATGGAGACGTCCATTTTACCCGCTTCAATTTTGGCCAGATCAAGCACATCATCAATTAAAGCGAGTAGGTGTTCACCACCGGCTTTTATGTGATCGACAGATTCTTGCTGATCTTCCGTTAAAGGCTGATCTGGATCGAACTCCAGCATCTGACCAAAACCCATAATGGCGTTTAATGGGGTGCGTAATTCATGGCTCATGGAGGATAAAAAGTCAGACTTAGCTTGATTGGCACTCTCAGCTGCCACTTTAGCTTGGAATAAAGCTTTTTCATGAGTTTTACGCTGGCTGATATCATGAATGATGCTGGTATATATAATGCGCCCGTCTAGATTCAGTTCGCTGATAGCCAGTTCAACGGGGAACTCTTTACCGTATTTATCCTGTGCCGTGACCTCTCGTCCCTTTCCTATAACTTTGGCCTGACCTGTTTTTTTATAGTGATCAATATAGGCATCATGATGCTTTCTATCCGACATATTCATCAGCATATTAATGCTTTTTCCGATCACTGCTTCAGCTTGATAACCGAACATTTTTTCACTGGCATGGTTAAAGGATTCGATAATACCTCTGTCGTTAGCGGTGATAATGGCGTCTACTGCGGTATCCATTATTTTGCTTAAACGTTGCTCTTTTTCTTTTAATTCCAAGGTACGTTGATGCACTCTTTCTTCTAAAAGGTCGTGTTCTTTTTCAAGTTCGATATGGCGTTTACGCACGTAACGGGAAAAAAGAAAGATTCCAGCACTCCCTAAAAACCAAACTCCAGAGTGGGTGATTAACATGGCATTTGAGGTGGCCTTAGCGGCATTGATATAGGGAGCTAGGGGAATAGAAACACTGACACCGCCACGGATATCTCCCTCTTTAAAACCTAAGTGACCATGGCACTTTACACAGCCTTCTTTCATTATCATGGGTTTCATTAAGCGTAGATAAGAGATGCCATTTACATTGGCCTGCTCTATGACCTCCTTAACGCCTTGATCGAACTCATTCAGGGCTTTCAGTTCCCAAGCATCAGCTTCATTGATGGGGTTTAAGAGTATTTTTCCGGTGATTTTCCCTTTCCGGCCATAGCTAGCTTCGTATTCATAGGTCATCTGACGCATCATATAGGCTGGATTCATCAGGGTTAGCTTAACGCCATCCGTGGTAACAATATCCCGAGTGATGACATGTGCAAGGTAGGGATTGGGTGGGGTGCGTTTATCTACTTTGACATAAACGCCGCCATGTTTTGTAGCCCAGCCTCTAAAGGCTTGATCTTTATTCCAATTTGCACGGGCTTCTGCCGTGGCCAGCATGATGCTGCCTTGCTGCACGTTTTGGGTATTCCAATATAACGAAAAACCAACCAAGAGCGTCCATATTCCAAGCACAATCAATGCTGAGATTATGACCGGCTCCCGATTCATTGTTTTGTTAAGTGAATCGCTAGAGTGCTTAATATTTTTCAGCCTTAAAAATACGTCGGTTGTGGGAAGACCTAAGTCGTGATCAGGCTAATGTCTATTATAGGCCATAGATATACTTTAGACGGTTGAATCTTAATCTGATGAATTACAGCCAGATTTTCCTAATTCTGTAATCATTTGTAGGTACTTTTAGTTTATTCGACTTTCGTATAGTCTTTGCCCACCCTATAAATGATAAAAAGCTACTGGAGTAGTGAATAATGAGAAGGCCAGTTCGAATTGCCGTGACAGGCGCTGCAGGAGCGATTAGCTACAGTCTGTTGTTTAAAATTGCCGCTGGAGAGATGATGGGTAAAGATCAACCCGTTATTCTTCAATTGATTGAGTTGCCACAAGCCATGGAATCATTGCGCGGTGTGGCTATGGAGTTAATGGATTGTGCTTATCCTTTGCTGCATACCATTACGCTGCATGACAATGTGGAAGAGGGTTTTAAAAATGCTCACTATGCATTGTTAGTCGGTGCCTGCCCTCGTGGGCCAGGTATGGAACGTAGTGATTTGCTTGAGGTGAATGCTGGTATTTTTGCGCGTCAGGGTAAGGCGTTAAATGATCACGCTAACCGTGATGTTAAGGTTTTGGTAACGGGTAATCCTGCCAATACCAATGCTTTGATTGCCAGTCGTAATGCACCGGATTTAAGTCCGTCACAATTTACCTGTTTGACACGTTTGGATCACAACCGTGCTAAAGGTATTTTGGCCAATCAGACGGGTGCTACGCCACGAGATATTGGCGGTATTATTATCTGGGGCAACCACTCTCCAACTCAGTACCCTGATCTGCACCAGGCTACTATTTTGGGTGAACCCGCTTTGCCTCAGATTGATCAGCAATGGTATCAGGGCGAGTTTATCCCTAAGGTGCAACAGCGGGGGAGTGAGATTATTCAGGCCCGAGGTTTATCCAGTGCAGCATCTGCAGCACAAGCGATTGTTAATCAGATGCATGATTGGGTGCTGGGTACCGAACCTGGTGAGATCGTCAGTATGGGGATCTTAAGTGATGGTAGTTACGGTATTGAAAAGGGGATTTTCTACTCTTTGCCGGTACGCTGCGATTATGGCCGTTATCAGATTGTGAATGGTATTGAGATTAACGACTTTAGTCGGGAGCGACTGAAGATCTCAGAGCAAGAGCTATTAGAAGAAAAGGCAGTGGTTAATCATCTACTGCCTAAAGAGACAGAGGCTTCCCATGAAAACCTCTCTATCTGCTTAAGGTCTGGCGTTACCCTGTATGCCGATGGTACAGGGCCTGATCAGGATAGTAAGTTTATGACGACGAATCGAGTGATGTAATTTCGAACCATTTGAGATAAATGGCTTGAAAGGATCTACCTCTATAAAGCTTCAGAGTTTACGCTCTGGAGCTTTTTTATTTTGGTCGTTTAGATTTTCATGGTTTTATGAAAGAAGCGCTTCTTTCTTATAAAGGTTAATATCTGCACATTCATATAATCGATACTAGCGAAACACGATGCAGATTATTTTAAGTCGTAAGGGCTTTGATTCCAGCGCTGGCGGGATTCCCAGCCCTATTATGCCTGATGGTTCTTTATTGCCCTTGCCCATACCGCAAACTGATGGACCGGTGAAATTTTCTCAGTTGCAGTTTCAAGATAAACCTTTATCTCGTTTGATTAAACAATTGGGTGGTAAGGATTGGCGAGGGCGTTGTCATCTTGACCCTGATTTAATGCCTGACTTATTAATAAGACCAGACGGGTGGTATCCCACGTTGGGTCAACACGGTATTGCACAACGACATCTTGAGACCGAGAATGTTGGGGCTGGTGATCTGTTTCTGTTTTTCTCTTGGTTTCGACAGACTCATTGGCATAAAGGGAAATTATGTTTTGTGCCGGATGCTCCAGATCTTCATCTTATCTATGGTTGGTTGCAGATTGCTCAGGTGATTAAATCAGATGACCTTACTCTAGAGCGATGGCC
This sequence comes from Oceanospirillum sp., assembly GCA_047518265.1. GTDB lineage: Bacteria > Pseudomonadota > Gammaproteobacteria > Pseudomonadales > Halomonadaceae > Oceanospirillum. Next base: position 48,377 of record JAKZRG010000044.1, on the reverse strand, counting down.
TGAACTGGGAGATCACCCTCATCTACACAAAGCCTTTGAGCATAATGCTCTGTATCAGCCGACAAACAAGTTGATTCTTAATGGTCGTGAGACCGAAATATCAGGGGCTGGTTTTATTCCATCTATCCCTCTGATGGATACTATCGATATACCCCCTATACAGCAGCTTACATGGCCTAATGAAAAGCGAACCTTATGGAAGCTACCCGAATGCTTGTGGCCAGAAAATTGCCATAAAGTTCTGAGTTATCATCGTAAACCTGAACGTTGGTTCGAAAAAGAAGGGGTGGTGGCTTTGCAATCTGCTTATCGTGGTCAAGAATTTGTCTTGGAAAGCAAGCAGAATAAGCTGCTTGAGCTTTGGCTAAATAAGTTGTTAGCGGCTGATAAGGCTGTTGAGTTGCTTTAGCATTCTTGTCGATGATCCGTATTCCCCGGCTAATCTGAACAAGTCAGTGATGATTGTCTGTTTGGGTTCTAAGTATCAATACAATCATACATTTTCATACAACTGAGTCCTGCCACTCATCGCTAAAATGCAAGATACTGTTTCTTGCATTGAATATTATTCTCTGCTCAACATTGTATGTGTAGAGCGAAAGATGCGAATGTTAGGGGATATCGGCAGGCTATTTTCTGGAGAGAAAAGAGTGCAACGTATCCTGTTAGTTGAGGATGATGAGAAGCTTTCGAATATCCTTTGTGTGTATTTTACCCGTAATGGTTTTGAGGTTGAAGCAGCACTAACCGGCGAAGCCGCTATTGTCGCATTAGCAAGTTATCAGCCTGATATTATTATTCTGGATTTGATGTTGCCGGGGATGGATGGTTTAAGTCTGTGCCGCCAAGTTAGAGCCGGTTTTGATGGTAAGATTCTGTTTCTAACCGCCAGCGATGATGATATGGATCAGGTGGCAGCATTGGAAATGGGAGCGGATGATTTTGTTTGTAAGCCCTTGCAGCCACGGGTATTACTGGCTCGGATACGTATGTTATTACGTCGAAAGGAGTTGGAACGACAGGCTGTGATCGATGCGAATGCTGAAGATGTGGAATTTGGTTCTAAGACACCGGATCTAAATCCAACACTGCAGTTTGGCTCCCTTCAACTAAAGCAGGCGCAAAAGTTGTGTGTGTTGGATGGCCAGGCGCTGAATCTAACCACAGGGGAGTTTGATCTGATCTGGCTTTTAGCCTGTAATGCTGATCAGGCATTATCCCGTGATGAATTAGTACTGAAAACCCGTGGTATTGAATACGACGGGCAGGATCGTACTGTGGATAATCGAATTGTTAGTTTGCGAAAAAAGCTGGGTGATAGCTCCTCTAGACCCCGTCATATCATAACGGTGCGTGGTAAAGGTTATCTATTTGCTACGGACAGTTGGTAGGCGAAAAGCTTCTCGCGGTTTTTGTTTTTTATGATCTTCTCCTTTTGAGCTTTTCGGCGCTTCTGAATTTATCTATTGCTTTGTTTCTTTGTAGGAGTAAGAGCCTCTATGGGCCGTATTTTTATTACACTATATGCTGGTGTTATCGGCGCCATTCTATTATTTTCATTCTCTTTGGATTATCTCTATGGTGAGCGAGAACAGATAGAAACTCGGCGTATTTTGCAGGGCTATACGGCTTTATCAGGCATGATCTATGAGCTGGAGGGAGAAGAGGCTTGGCGAAAGGCATTAGCAAAGGCTGCAGAAATCAATCTTATGATTATTGAACCTGTTATTGCTGAAGCACATCTAAATACTGAAGAATTGAAAGTACTTGAGCAGAGAGGCGCTGTTTTTCGTACAAAAGAGGGGAGTATGCTAAATGAATACTTCTTTTACGAGGAAATTCCCAATGCCATTGTCAGAGTTCAGTACGATCCCAATCAGAGTTATTGGCAAGGATCTGAAATGGCGATGTATGTGGTACGTTTTGGGTTCTTAATTGTTATTGCTGTGGTTATTGCCCTTTGGCTTTGGCGTTTTCATTTTCAACTGAATCAACTTCAGCGAGCCGCTCAACAACTGGCAGATGGCGTGCTGACTGCTCGGGCACCTGAAGGCTTTTTTCAGGAGGTGGGGCGATTAAATAAAGCTTTTAATCATATGGCAGGTCGCTTGGAACAGCTGGTTTCTAGTCATAAACGCTTAACCAATGCGGTTGCTCATGAATTACGTACCCCTATTTTTCGACTGCGTTGCCAGTTGGAGCTATTAACACCTGATATGGCTGAAAAAGAACTGGATGAATTTGTCGTCAGCATGGATGAAGATCTGGTTGAGATAGACTCCTTGGTAGATGAATTACTAAGTTACGCTCGCATGGAATCAGGCCGCCAGACTTTGAATCTGCAAACAATAGAAGTAGAGCCTTGGTTGAAAGAGGCACAGAGTCTATTGGCCAAGAATTGTCAGCATCCTCTACACTTTTTTGAGGGGAATGGGAGGTTTGGTGATAGGAGGGATGGTATAGAAGGACATAGCGTTACTGTCTTAGCGGATACGGATCTTTTACATCGGGCAATGAGTAATTTAGTGCGCAATGCAGACGTTTATACTCAAACAAAAATTCAGCTTAGTTTTGAATGTATCGGTAATAATTTAATGCTTTACGTGGATGATGATGGTGTCGGTATACCAGAAGCGGATAGAGACAGAATATTTGAGCCCTTTGAGCGTATGGATCGTTCCCGTAACCGTAATTCCGGCGGCTATGGCTTAGGTCTTTCTATCTGTCGTGAAATTGCTACTCTGCATAAAGGGCGTATAGATATATCCGAGTCTCCTTTAGGCGGCGCCAGGATTATTATTAGTTTACCAATATAATCTTGCTCTGAGCTTACATTTTGTCGATACATGAGTCGTTGTATCCATACATTCCCATACATTTTCGAGCTTTTGATCTAAATAGAATTGCTGCAAACTTATCCTAAGATTCTTACTGGATCAATATTATAGGAATAGCACATGAAAATGGTTATGAAATACGGTTTGCTCGCAACTACTGCACTATCTCTTTACGTTTCTTCTCAGGCAATTGCCGGAACGGTTACATTAGGCTTGGGTGGCGTTGTGGCTGAAAGCGTATTTAAAGGAGAAGATACAGAAGAAACGTTTTTTCCCGTGATTGCCTATGAGAGTGGAAATTTCAGCATTGGGCCAGAAGGTTCAGCGTATCGGTTGATGGGATCAGAGGATAGTGCCTATAGTTTGTTTGCTGGTTTAGGTATTTCAGGTGATAGCTACAGCAGTAGTGACGCTGACGTATTGAAAGGCATGTCTCGTCGTCACGATGGTGTTGATTTAGGTGTCGGGTTGGAGTTTGGCGTTGGTCCAGGTTCTGTCGCCGCGTCAATCTCACAAGATGTTTCAGGCAACCATAAAGGACAGCAGGCTGAGCTAGCTTACGAAATAACGATGCCAATGAATCAATATCTGATTGTTCAGCCTTCAGTCGCGTTGTCTTGGAAAAGTAAGGATTATGTTGATTATTACTACGGTGTGCGTGCGAATGAGGCCACTGTCAGTCGTGCGGTTTACAAAGGCGAGTCTACTGTAAATTCATCTGCAGGTTTGGGGCTTATCATTCCGATTAATAAGCAATGGCGTATTGTTAATCAGTTAGGTTATACCTGGCTAGGTGACGGGATTACGGATTCTCCTCTGGTGGGGCGGGATGAGGCATGGAATGCTGTGATAATGACAACCTATACATTCTGATTTCAGAGGTATTGGCTAGCAGAGAATAATCACTCACTCAATTATTGGATTGTTTACTAATATACTGTGTGACGAGTAGGTAGGTGCTTTGTTAGTATTAGAGCATAAATTCTACTTGAGCACTTAAACAAGAGTTTCTTTACAAGAAATCGCCATATTCTTTGGTCGTTGGCCTGAGAATATCAAAATACTTTTGTTTAGGTATATAAGGGCTGTTGTTGAATGCAACGGCCTTGTTTTGTTTTTTCTCAGATAGTGCTGATTGAGAAGAAAGGGTTTTTCTTTCGTTAGCACCTGATTCTTACGTTTGGCATCTGAATAAATGGTATTTACATGCGCTTAGCAAAAATTAAATTATCCCAAGTAGCTGCAGTTCTCGCTGTGATCGGCCTTGTTTTTTGGGCTATGACAGCTAATGTTCATTCTGCTCAGGATAAAGCACCGGAAGCAACGAATCAGTCTGCAGTTAAAGCTGAGCTGTTAACTCGTGTTGAAACACGCTTAATTCAGGCGGAAAACTACAGTCAACAAAGAGTTGTACAGGGACAGATTGAAGCCTGGCGCAGTGTTGATCTGCGTACACAGGTTTCAGGTACTGTTGAAGGTATGCCGGTTGCGCTAGGGAGTGAGGTTGTTGAGGGGCAGTCGTTATTGCAACTGTCTAATGCGGAGTATCGGTCTCAGATACACAGTGCAGAAGCCGCTGTTAAATTAAAGCGTGCTGAGTTAGCGGCCGCTAAGCGTCTACAAAAACGTAACCTACAGACAGAAACAGAAGTTCTGCGTTTAACCAGCGAACTGGAAGCCGCTAAAGTCAGTTTAGTTCAAGCTCGCTTGGATCTAAAACATGCGACCCCTTCAGCACCTTTTAATGGAGTTCTGGATCAAAATGATGCTGAACTGGGGCAATATCTGAGTTCTGGCGATGTTTGGGCCCGTTTGGTGAATATTGAGAAGCTAAAGGTGACCGCTCAGGTGCCTCAGCAATCCGTTGCTGCTGTTGCGGTAGGGCAAAAAGTAGAAGTAGCCTTATTAGATGGTCGTATATTTGAAGGAATTGTGACCTTTATTGCCAGTGCTGCGGAATCAAGTACCCGTAGTTTCCCTATTGAGGTTTTAGTGGAAAACCCACAAAAGTTACGTATAGCCGGTGCCAGTGCCACTTTAAATATTAACTTGGGTTCAGTAAAAGCTCATAAGATATCCCCTGCATTGCTTAGCTTAAATAATCATGGTCAGTTGGGCGTCAAATGGATCGATCAATCCGATAATGTCGTTTTTCAAACCGTAGAGCTATTAAGTACAGGTACAGATGGCGCTTGGATCGGTGGTCTACCTGATTATGTTGAAGTCATTACCTTGGGTGGTGGTTTTGTAGAGCACGGCCAGCAAGTGAATCCTGCCCTAGCCGTTAATACGCCTGCTATTAGTGGCGGAGTGAACTGATATGGAAAGCATTATTCGTGCGGCCATGGATCGTAGCCGTGCCACCCTGTTTATTCTTATTATGTTGGTGGTTGGCGGAATTGGAGCCTATATCGCCATTCCAAAAGAAGCTAACCCCGATGTGGCTATTCCGGTTATTTATGTCTCCATGAGCCTAAGTGGTATCAGCCCAGACGATGCGGAAAGGCTACTCGTACGCCCCATGGAACAAGAGCTTCGCTCTTTGGAAGGGGTTAAAAAGATGACCTCTATTGCCGGTGAGGGCCACTCATCGGTTACCTTAGAGTTTGATGCCGGTTTTGATGCTAAATCTGCGCTGCAAGATGTACGTGAGAAGGTGGATAGTGCAAAAGCTAATCTGCCGGAAGAAGCGGATGAACCTGAAGTCCATGAAATCAATGTGGCGCTTTTCCCTGTGTTGTCTGTTGGTTTATCCGGCCCGCTCAGTGAGAAAGATTTAGTCTTTATCGCTCGTGCGTTAAAACAAGAGATTGAAGGCATTCCTGAAGTACTGGAAGTGGATATCGGTGGTGACAGGGAAGATCTATTGGAAATTGTGGTGGATCCGCAAGCCATGGATAGCTACAACCTAGATTATGCTGATCTGTATAACTTGGTTTCCAATAACAATCAGTTAGTTGCTGCCGGTAGTTTAGATACTGGTGCGGGTCGTATGACGCTAAAGATTCCTGGTGTGATCGAGAACCTGTCTGATGTAATGAATATGCCGGTTAAGGTTCAGGGCAGTACAGTGGTGACCTTTAAAGAGGTGGCAACGGTACGTCGTACTTTTACTGATCCTAATGGTTTTGCCCGTATCAATGGTCAACCTGCGGTTGTGCTGGAAATATCCAAACGCTCCGGTGCCAATATTATTAATACGGTGGAACAGGTTAAAGGATTGTTGGCGGCGGCGAAGGATCAGTTACCTGCTGAGCTAGAAGTCAGCTACATCATGGATCAGTCATCAGAAGTAAAACGTATGCTATCTGATCTGCTCAATAATGTGATGACTGCGGTTATTTTGGTCTTGATTGTTATGCTGGCGGCCATGGGGGCACGCCCTGCATTACTGGTGGGCTTGACTATTCCGGGAGCATTTTTGACCGGTATTTTGGTGGTTTGGGGCTTAGGCTTCACCATGAATATCATTGTCTTATTCTCGCTGATTCTAGTGGCCGGCATGTTGGTGGATGGTGCCATTGTGGTATCAGAATTGGCTGACCGTCACCAAAATGAAGGTTTCACGCGTAAAGAGGCTTGGGCCAGAGCCGCCAGCCGTATGGCATGGCCTATTATTGCTTCAACCATGACTACCATTATGGTATTCCTGCCGCTGTTATTCTGGCCGGGTGTTATGGGCGAGTTTATGAAATACCTGCCAGCCACCGTTATGATCTGCTTGTTTGCCTCTTTAGCTATGGCGCTGATCTTCTTGCCGGTTATGGGCAAGGTGATTGGACGTAAAGATAAAGAGGTTCAGTCGGATGGGGAGAATAACCTTAATCCCGTGGGTGATATTGATCTGAACCATGTGCATGATCAATCCATGGGTGGTCGAGTTTATCGTGGTGCTTTAAAAGGTATGTTGAAATGGCCGGGTTCTACTTTTAGTACCTTGATTGTTTTGATGGGCGTCATTTATGCCGTATACGGTAAATACAATCACGGCGTGGAGTTTTTCCCCGATGTAGAACCGGAATCCGCTCAGGTTCAGGTGCGTACCCTAGGTGACTACTCTGTTTATGAAAAAGATGCCATTTTAAAACGAGTGGAAGAACGTTTATACGGTATGCCTGAAGTGGAAACCCTATATGCTCGTTCATTCTCTGGTAGTGGCGGTGGTCAATTAGCAGAAGATGTTATTGGTGTGATTCAATTCCCGTTTATTGATTGGGATGAGCGTCGACCCGCTAAACTGATTATGGCTGAGATGCGAGAAAGAACCGCTGACCTACCGGGTATTATTTTGGAGTTCCGTAAGCAGGAAGAAGGTCCGTCCGGTGGTAAACCCGTTGAACTGCAGATCAGTGGTTCCGATCCAGATGAAATCAATAAAGCGGTACAACAAGCCCGCGACATTATGGATGAACTGGGTGGCTTTGTAGATGTTAACGATAACCGTGCATTGCCGGGTATCGAGTGGCGTTTTGATGTGGATCGGGCTAAAGCCGCACAATATGGTGCAACTGTTGCCAGTGTGGGTAATGCGGTGCAAATGGTCAGCAACGGTTTGAAACTGGCCAGTTATCGTCCAGAAGATGCCAGTGATGAAGTGGATATTCGGGTACGACTACCGGAATATGCTCGCACACTGGATCAGTTGCATCGTCAAAGTCTTAATACTGCCTTAGGTCAGGTGCCTTTAAGTAACTTTGTTACCTTAACACCTGCACCTAAAACCGGTGTTCTGCGTCGTTTGGATGGTCAGCGGACAATTACCATTGAAGGTGATGTAGCAGAAGGGCAGCAGGTGGATGAGCGTCTATCAGCTCTGAAAGCCCGAGTAGGGGAGTTACCGGATACGGTTAAAGTGCAGTTTGGTGGCGAGGATGCGGATCAGCAAGAGTCTATGGTGTTTCTATCATCGGCCTTTATGATCGCTATTTTGTTGATGATGCTGATTCTGATCGTTCAGTTTAACAGTATCTATCAAACTACTTTGGTATTGTCTGCCATTGTATTTTCCACGGCAGGTGTTCTGCTGGGACTGCTGATCACAGGCCAAGCCTTTGGTATTGTGATGGTGGGCATGGGCGTTATCGCTCTGGCCGGTATTGTGGTGAATAACAATATTGTACTGATCGATACTTATAACCAGATGCGTAAAGACGGTATGAGCGCTTTTGAAGCGGCGTTGGAAACCGGTTGTATGCGTTTACGTCCAGTATTACTAACGGCAACCACCACTATTTTAGGTCTGATGCCTATGGTGTTGGCGGTCAACGTAAACCTGATGGAGCATTCTCTGGGAATGGGCGCACCGTCGACTCAATGGTGGACACAGCTGTCCAGTGCTATTGCTGGTGGTTTAGCCTTTGCAACTTTGCTGACCTTGTTCCTAACACCTTGTATGTTGGTTTTAGGCGATAACTTTGCTAATAATTGGTTCTTCCGGTTAATTCGCTGGGTTTTTAGCCGAAAGAAGGTTAGTCAGAATCCTGCATAATATGTTCATCTGAGTAATATGCGTTCTACTCAAAAAATGGCCAATATCTGTAAAGGTGTTGGCCATTTTTTATTCCCGCTCTTGATTGCTTACGATTAGGTTTCTCTAAGGCTGGCCTGTCTAAATATGTTAGCTCTGTAGCGATAGCCTGTTACAATGCCCGGCTGTTTAATCCCGAGAGATTGTTTGTCCATGTATATTAATAGCCAGTGGCGGATTTTAACCGTAGGTGATGGTGATCTGTCTTTTTCATCCTCTCTGTTGCAACACCATAACCCCCGCCATTTAACCGCTAGCGTATACGATGACTACGATACCCTAGCCAATAAATATGGCGATGAATATTATCAGGAGCTAAAACAGCTGGGTTGTGAGGTCTTAACCGGTTTTGATATTACCCGGCCGGATTCTTGGGGGGCATTACAGCCTAATAGTTTTGATGTGGTGATTTTTCAATTCCCTCTGATTCCAAGCTTCCGTTCTCAGGAAGAGTTTCAGGAGCAATGTGCTGAGATTGGTATTAATGCCATGAATCGCCAGCTATTACGCACGTTTCTGATTAATGCCTTTAAGCACTATCTAGACCCTAATGGTGCTCAGTTAGCCTTTATCACTTCCAAAGATGTGAAACCTTATCGTGAGTGGAGCATAGAAACATCGCTTACTGTAGGTACGGATATCAGCTATTTGGGATCTATGCCTTTTGATATCGAGCGTTTTCCCGGTTATAAAGTGCGCAATGTTGATCGAGACAAACATGTACGAGAAACCCAGGGCATCACCTATGTCTGGAGCTTACAGTCCGCAATTGCCGATCTTCAAGACTGTGCTGAACTACAAGGGGTTGTCAGCCTGCCTTACTACTTGGGTGAGGGGTATTGCTCTCTTTGCCGCACTGGGCCTTTTGCCTCAGAGCGAGATAAACTGGAACATGAACAGGCCAAAAAACACCGCACAACCCTAGGCTATGAGCAGCGCTGGCTAGATCATATTGCGGCTAGCGAGTCGGTATAGCCTAAATATATACAATATATGCTGGTATAACAGATAAGGGTTATACCAGTGCCTTTCTTTGATATAGTTATTTTTTCTTTTTAATCTCCCTGTAGCCATAATTATTCCTGTTTTTAGCTTTTTTTTTATCTGAATTCCAATATTTATCCTTCTGATAGATTTTTTTTATCAGGGTTGCGCGCTTTTATTCATTAGACAAAATAAGGTGTTGGTACAAGAATGGACTCAATCTAGCACTGACCGTGATGCCTTTACTAAAGGCTGGTAAAAATAAAAACGCAATCTAAAGCGTTAAAAAAGCGAGCTTGTCATGATGAATCCATACTCTCAAACCTTCTCTCCAAAGCAACCACCGCAGCATATTGATGAAGTTGTCCAGCTGGATAACAATAGTTGGTGGGTTTACCGTCGCAGTATGGATGTCAGCGGCACCTTAAGTCCGACGCCTCGTATTGTATTTTTTGCCAATAATCGCGATGCAGTGGATCAGTGGCTGGCGAAGCAGCACTGATTGTGCTATTTGATAAAGGATACTTATCAGATACTGGCTCCCACACTCCAGCGTGGTAGCCTTGCGCTATTTCTTACCACGCGAGCGTGGGAACAAGAATAGCGATAGAGTGCTGGAATATTTTGTTTAGGTACTTAGCTAAGAATACTCATTCAACGAAATTATAAATAAGGCTTTTATATGAGCGCAGAAATGACACCTTTTGAAATACGCCAGCAAATTCGTAGCGGTGAGTTTACCAGTAATACATCCGGTTTTGCTCAGGGTTTTGTGCAGGGTAATCTGGCGATTATGCCAAAAGAGTGGGCTAATGATTTTCTGCAGTTCTGCCAGTTAAACCCTAAACCTTGTCCTATTGTGGGTATGTCCAGCCAACCCGGCGATTTTATGCTGCCAGATTTGGGGCAAGAGGTGGATATTCGTACGGATATCCCGAAATACCGTATCTATGAAGAAGGTGTTTTAGTCAAAGAAGTGGCCGATGTGAAAGATTACTGGCGTGATGACTTTGTCACCTTCTTACTGGGCTGTTCTTTCTCCTTTGAAGAAGCACTGATTGCTGATGGCCTGGAAGTACGTAACATCACTGAAAAAGTGAACGTACCTATGTACCGTACCAATATTGAGTGCCGTCCAGCGGGTCGTTTTACGGGTACAACTGTCGTGAGTATGCGCCCTATGAAACCGGCAGATGCCATTCGTGCTATTCAGATTTGTACTCGTTTCCCATCTGTACACGGTGCGCCGCTGCACTTTGGTGATCCGGCCCAAATTGGTATCTCTGATATTAACGCTCCTGATTTTGGTGATGCGGTCACCATTAAAGAGGGTGAAGTGCCGGTTTTCTGGGCTTGTGGTGTAACCCCTCAAGTGGCCATTGAACAAGCGAAGCCGCCTATCTGTATTACCCATAGTCCGGGTCATATGTTGATTACTGATCTACCTAATAGCCGTCTGGCCATACTTTAAGAGGTTTTCACTATGTCATTACGTTTAAATTGTGATTTGGGTGAAAGTTTTGGCTCTTGGAATATGGGCTTGGACACAGCCGTGATGCCCCATATTGACCAAGCTAATATCGCTTGTGGTTTCCATGCTGGCGATCCTTTAGTACTGCAAAAGACTCTGGCTCTGGCGAAAGAAAATGATGTCACTATTGGTGCTCATCCGGGTTATCCGGATCTGGTGGGGTTTGGTCGTCGTAGCCTAAAAACTACTGCTGCTGAGCTAAAAGCCATGGTGCAATATCAGATTGCAGCCATTGATGGCATGGCAGCGACTCAAGATTTAAGCCTGTCTTATGTTAAACCTCATGGTGCCATGTATAACGATATGATGGCGGATAAAGCCATCCGTGAAACCATTATGCAGGCCATCGCGGAATATCATCGTCCGTTGGTACTGATGCTACAGAGTACACCCAATGCTGAACTGCATTTGGAAGAAGCTAAAGCAGCGGGCATTGAGCTTTGGTTTGAGATCTTTGCGGATCGTTGTTACGACGATGACGGTAAATTACTGGCGCGTACTAAAGCCGGTGCGGTGCATACAAAAGACAAGATGCTAGCGCAGGTTAAGCAATTAAAAGAGCAGGGTACAGTGACCACTGTCAGTGGTGAAACTCTGACGCTACGTGCAGATACCCTATGTGTACATGGCGATAATATGGATGGCGTGAATGCTATTCAGGAAATCCGTCAACTGATTCAGTCCTAGGCGTGGTGATGACTATGAATAAGGCTGCTGAATTACAGGCAGATACATCAGAAAATGGCTTACAGATTGAAGTCGCTGGTGAAAATGCTCTGATTATTTATTTCGGCGATAAAACCAGCCCTGAAGTCTCTGCCCGTGTCCAGCAAGCGGTGACCATCCTACAGGATGAGTTAGGTGAGAAGCTGATTGATATGGTGCCGTCTTATGCATCCCTTCTGGTGATCTATAACCTGATGGTTTGTGATCATCTGGAAATTCGCCAGCGTATGGGGCAGCTACTTTCTGGTTTGGGCAATGCCGCCAGTAGTGAAGGTAAGGTCGTAACCTTACCTGCCTACTACAGCACCGAATCTGGCCCGGATCTGGCTGATTTAGCCGAGCGTGCCAAGTTAAGTATTGAAGAAGTGATTCAGCTACACAGCGAAGCCGAATACCGTGTTTATGCTATCGGATTTGCTCCCGGATTTGCTTATCTGGGAGAAGTTGACCCGCGTATCGCGGCCCCTCGCTTGTCGACGCCTCGTCAGAAAGTACCCCGTGGGGCAGTGGCTATTGCGGATCGTCAAACTGCTGTTTATCCCGCCGTATCTCCTGGTGGCTGGAATCTAATCGGCTTGTGTCCTACCCGTATGTTTGATCCCACAGCAGAACCCACCATGCCGGTACAAGTGGGTGACCGTATTACGTTTAAGCCCATCGACCGAGCAGAATTTTTGGCCTTGGGAGGTGAGTTATGAGTCAGAATTTAACGTCTAAGGCTTCTGGCTTTACGGTTAAACAGCCCGGTCTGTTAACCTTAATACAGGATGCAGGCCGCTTTGGTCAGCACCGAATTGGCTTAACGACCGGTGGCCCTCTGGATGCGCAAGCCTTTAAATGGGCCAATCGTCTGTTAGGTAATGATCTGAACAGTACCGCTCTGGAAGTCAGTATTGGTGGTTTGGTTTTAACTGCAGACGTTGATACCTGGATTGTGTTAACCGGTGCTGAGATGCCGTTAAAAATTAACGGTAAAGAGCAGGATCGCTGGCATGCCCATGAAGTTAAAGCCGGTGATCAGATAGAAGTCGGTTTCTCTGCTTTAGGCGCTAGGGCTTACCTGGCTGTTGCCGGTGGTTTTCAGGTGGAGCACAGCTTCTCCAGTAGTGCGACCGTCACCCGCGAGGGTATTGGTGGTTTAACCGGTGAAAAGCTGCAACAAGGAGATTATCTCCATTGCAGTGGTGTTAAACCTAAGCAGACCTATCGTTTACCGGAAGCTTTCCGCCCAGATTATTCCGATCAAATTACCCTACGCGTGATTACCGGTTACCAGCAGCATGCGTTTAGTGATCATCAGAAACGCATGTTTTTTAGCAGTGAATATAAGGTAACGGATCGTGCGGATCGTATGGGTTATCGCTTGGAAGGTCCGGAAGTAAAACCTTCAATCGACGGCATTCTGTCCGAAGGTATCTGCCATGGTGCGATTCAGATACCGGCCGATGGTCAACCTATTGTTCTGCTTAATGATCGCCAGACCATTGGTGGCTATCCTAAAATCGGTTCTATGATCTCTTTGGATACGGCGCGTATGGCGCGGCTGTTACCGGGTTCCAGGGTCTCTTTTGAAGAGATCACTATTGATGATGCCCATAACTTGCACTGTCTGGCTCATGCTCACTTTGAGCGTATTCAACCAGAAGTAATTTCTTAGTTAGCAGAACTCCATTGGGCCGTTGTTAACCTCGTTAATTAGCTGCCAGAGTCTGTTAAATAGTGAGCCTATAAATCCCCGGCTCTATAAAATCTATCGATAAAAATACTCATGCTAAGCCCATGGGTAGGAAAACAATATGACTAATGATGCTGCCCTGTCCAAGCAAATTGAAGATCTTCTGGTATCCCGTAACCTGCGTGGTATGAAAACCGTACAACCGGCACTAACTACAGGTTATTACCAGCGTGCGGCACGTATTTTGAACAAGTGTAAAGGCCATGTATTGATCGGTACGGGTTTTCCTGTGGTTGATACCTTTGAAACAGATGGCCCGGTTGGTGCTATTGCCTTGTATGAAGCGTTAGAAAAACTGGGTGCAACACCGGTTATCGTCTGTGGCCCTCCGGTTTCTCAAAAACTGATGGCAGATTACCGTGTTCATGAGATTCGCGTAGGTGAGCACCAAGAGCGTGCTTTAGAAGCTTTTAAAGCATTATATAACTACCAACCAGATGCAGTGTTATCCATTGAGCGTCCAGGTCAAGGAGCAGATGGCGGTTATTATAATATGCGTGGCGAAAGTATCAGCGCCCGTACCGCTTGTTTTGATACCTTTGTGAAAAATGCCAAGTGCCCAACGATCGCTATTGGTGACGGTGGCAATGAAATTGGCATGGGTAATATTCTGGAAGCTCTGAAAGAGTTGGATATTAAAGCGTCTGCTACCTGTGTGGATGAGCTACTGATCGCCGATGTTTCTAACTGGGGCGCATACGGTATTATCGCTTTCCTAAGCTTATGGAATGATCGTGATCTGTTAGGTGAAATTAAGCCCCTGGAAATTCTGCAATATCTGTCTGATCTAGGTAGTGTTGACGGTGTAACCCGCAACAATGAACTGACAGAAGACGGTTTACCGGTAGAAGAAGGTGATAGCGTGCTGACTGAACTGCGTAAGCTGATTGGTTATGCTCAGTAGTTTGATGGGCTATGCCTTGTAGGCTTGTTTATCGCAAGGAAATAGGGTCAGATCACTGTCTTATCAAAGCCACTGGTTAATCTGACCCTAGGCATAGCATGGCAAATATCATATGCGTTTAAGAAACTTAAATACCTTTGTTAAAGTCGCGCGATTGGGCAGCTTCCATGCCGCTGCCCAGCAATTACATGCGACACAACCCACTATTTCCGCCCGTATTAATGCTCTGGAAACTGAGCTGGGTACCCAGCTATTTATTCGGGATAAAAGTGGCACACGTTTATCGTCTCGCGGTGTGCAGTTGCTGCCTTATGCTGAAAAATTACTGGCGATTAGTCAGGAAATGAAACAACAGATTGCAGAAGAGAGCCCTCAGAAGGGCACATTACGTATTGGTATTGCCGATACACTGTCTCATTTGTGGTTATCGCCACTGCTTAAACATTGGCAAGAACATCATCCGTTAGTTTCTTTTGAATTGATCAGTGATGTCACGCCCACGTTGATCAAACAGCTGGAAGAGTGCCAATTGGATCTGGCCCTTATGGTGGCAGATCAAAGCCTGCCTAAAGAGCTGGTTACTGAGCCTTTAGCAAGTTATCCGCAAAAATGGGTGGTAGCACCAAGCCTTCTGCAGAACAAAGACAGCTCTGATAGAGGCCTTGATAAGGATGCAGATTCTGCATTTGCCAGTGATTGTCTTATTGGCAGTATCAGAAGTATTGAAGATCTGGCTCGTTACCCTTTACTGAGTTTCCCTAGAGATACCCGGCCTTGGCACTATCTACAGCAGTTATTCAGTCCCTTAGATGATATGCCTATCTTTCATACGTGTAGTTCTGTGGCCAGTTTATTAACCCTCACGCTACAGGGGGTGGGCATTGCATTGCTGCCAGAGCCCATTATCAGTGACGCGCTTAAAGAAGGACGTTTGCTGGCGCTGGATACTTTTGAACGTCCCCCGGCATTAGGTTTTTGTTGTAGCTGGCGTTTGGATGATGATCGAATTGTGCCGCAATTATTAGCTCAGGGAGCACGAGAGATTATGTCTCCCCAGTAGATTTCGCTGGGCTTTTTATTCGTGTCCGTTTTTTGAAAGTTTGCGTGCCCTATTTTCTCTGTTTAATTCACTTTTTTGTATCAGTAAAAAAGTGTTTTATTCTATTTATTAGCAAAATAAAGAGATGTTTCCTTAAGTTTCTTTAGCTATTGAAAGTGATTTGTTTTTTTAGCAAACTGCCGAAAACAAAGCAGCAACCAAAGAGTTGTGTCTATAAACCTAAAGTTTTGATGTGAATGCTTGGAATATTTAACGCCCTAGACAAGATGGGTTGTTAGGTTTTTATAACGGCAATTCACAATCAGCGAGTTAGCTTGGTTAATGTGTTAGGAATGAGTGAAAACAAGTTGTCGATGTCCGCTATCTTGTTGCTATCTTATGTTATAGGCATATTAATCTGAGCCCCTAAACAAGTTAAAAGGAAGGTCAATATGAGCATCGCTTATCTAAATGGTGAATATCAGCCGTTAGCTGAAACCCGTATCTCTCCACTGGATCGTGGTTTCCTGTTTGGTGACGGTATCTACGAAGTGATTCCGTACTACAACGGTAAATCAGTAGGCCTGATGCCTCATATTATCCGCATGATCAATGGCCTTGCAGCGATTGAGATTAACTGCAAACTAAGTGCTGAAGAGTGGAAAACTCTGCTGGACGATCTGATTGCACGTAACAGCGATATGGGCGAAAACCTGGGTGTTTATGTACACGTATCCCGTGGTGCTGATGTTAAACGTTTACACGCTTACCCAGAAAATGTTGAGCCAACGATTTTTGCTTTTGCCTTCAACATCAAAACGCCAGAGCCAACGGATCGCACACAAGCACACGCTTACAGCATGATCAGCACACAAGATCTGCGCTGGCAGCGTTGCCACATTAAATCTACCGCACTACTGGGCAACGTAATTCACTATCAGGAAGGCCATGCGGCAGGTAGTGATGAAGCACTGCTGTTTAATGCGAATGGTGAGCTGACCGAAGGCAGTTCTACTAACGTATTTATCGTTAAAGACGGTGTTGTGATCACGCCAACTCAAGACAATCAGATTCTGCCGGGTATTACTCGTCGTATCGTCATGGAAAGCATCAAAGCGGAAGGCTCTATCAAGCTGGAAGAGCGTATCGTTACGATGGACGAAGTACGCAATGCTGACGAACTATGGATCACCAGTTCTTCTAAAGAGATCGCACCTGTGACACAACTGGATGGTAAGCCAGTAGGCAACGGCGAGATCGGTGAGACTTGGGAAAAAGCCTTTAAGATCTACACCGCTTCTAAATTCGATTTCTAATCCAAATCGAATGGACTGAATTTATCCAACATTGTGTTTGATAAAAATCCGGTCAACAAGGTTTAGCAATTCGCCCGTTAGCACATGTGCTAACGGGCGTTTTAGTATTTGCTAATCCGAGAATTATTCTGTTTCCGCCTCATCCTGCCAAGAAACCGCTCCTGTTCCTTGCTCCTGTAAGACATCATCAGGGTTGCGAATAGGGCAATAATCCAACGACAAGCAGCCACAACCGATACACTGATCCAGTTCATCCCTCATGCGGGTTAACTCTACTATCCGTTTATCCAAATCTGAGCGCCAAGAGGCCGAGATCACCTGCCAATCTTTTTTAGTGTTGACCTTATTACTGGGCAGGTTCTCCAATGCCTTTTGGATCTCTTGCAACGTAAAGCCCAGTTTCTGTGCTGTTTTGATAATAGCAATACGCCGTAAAGTATCTCGTTTGTAGATGCGTTGGTTACCGTTATTACGGCCGCTACTGATTAATCCCTTTTCTTCATAAAAGTGCAGTGTCGAAACCTTAACACCGGAGCGTTTTGCCACCGCTCCTACAGAAAGTGTACTTGCCGGCTTTTTCTTGGCATCAGGCATGGTTTTCTCCTTACTGATTTTTAGGCTTTGAATCTTAGATTGAATTATTTGCCTTTTTTCTCTTGACCTCAAGTTAACCTGAGGTTTTAGAGTGCTTGCCATTGTTAGGGAACCCTTAGTGATGACATCACCAAGACCCATAAATATGGAACTAGGCAAAGTGGAGACAAATATGGAATTTATGTTGCAACCCAAGGTATATCGCTTATTAACGGCTCGTTTTTTCGATGGCATTTCGTCGGGTATGTTTATGATGGCGTTACCCTGGATTATGTTAACGGAAGGAGATAACGGTCCTTTGGTCGCAAGTATTGCCCTAATGTGTACCTTGAGCTCATTTTTCTTAACCCCCTTTTTTTCTACAGCTATCGACCGGTATTCCAGAAAAAGGATTCTTCTTTGGCTACAGATTGCACAGGCTGCTACCGCTTTAGCGCTGTTTCTCTTTAGTGGTAACGGAACTCCAAGCTTTGTGCTGATGGGGTTTGCTCAACTGGTGTTTTGGTTGAGTACTGATTTTGGCTGGAACACCAATAATGCACTCACTCAAGAAAATTTCAGTCGTGATGAATACGCCAGAATCAGCAGTTATCAGGAAGTCATTATGCAAGGTGTGATGCTAGGAGCTGGTGCCGCTGGGGTTATATTATTAGAGCAGTGGGATATGCAGAGTTTTGCCTTATTGGCCTTTTTCGCTTCTGCCTTAGGGGCAGGGTTTTACGCCTGGATGCCTTATGCTCGACAATTAAGAAGCAGCCATACTCTCGTGGGCTTTGCACGGCAAATGGGGGAGAGCAAAGCAATCTTCCAACGTGACCCTAGGTTTATGTTGTTTCTGGCCATGTCGTGCCTGTCTTACCCGGTTTTAATGTACTTGGTTAAACTCGTGCCCATTTATCTAGCGGAGAATAATTTCTCGGGCCAATGGTTTGCCCTATGGAAATCCAGTTATGGCATCGGTGCTATGGTGTGCGGCTTTTTTATTATCAAACTGATGGCCAAGTACTCCCATGAAAAGCTGATGATTCACTCCGTATTAATGATCTCGGCCATTCTAATGGTTATGGCTTTGTTGACCGATCCATTGACCATCGTTCTAATGACATTAGCGATTGGCTTTTTTAATGCCCTTAACCGCATTGCTCGAACCAACAAGATGAACCATGAAGTAGATATTAACGAAAGAGGGCGGATAGATGGTGGTTTAAAGATGTTCTCCACCTTGTCACAAAGCTTGGGTTATACCCTGATTGTTTTTTTAGCCAGTTATCAACTCACCGAATATGGGTTCTGGGTTATTGCTATTGTAATGGGGGCAGCCGGTTTGTATATGTACCTGTATCAGAAGAAACATTGTAGGGCAGAGATTAGAAGCTTAACGGAATAAAATTGATTGCATGGCCCTGTAGCCTATTTCACCAGTAATCAGGCTGTTGAAGGGGATAAATACAGGGCGAACCATGATGGGGCCATCTATCACTTTGTCAGTGAAAGTAATAGTGCTACTCGTATTTGGATCGGTATCGAAAACCTGTCAGTTTTAGATGTTAATAAAGAGGAGTGATTTTTAATTATAGACCTCTGGTGCTCTTCCTCCCTAATTAGATATTAGGAAGGTAATCACTCAGACCAGTACCAGCTCACGACATTAAAACGATACTCATCAGTCTGTTTAGCATTCACTTTTTTTACCCAGTGTTCCGAGCCTTTTGAGGAAGGATCAAATAAAACACAACGGTTATATAAGGGTTTAATGAGTATCGGTTTAGCGTCTTCACTTTCACCTGTAAAGGCGAGTTCACCACCCGCGTTGTGGTTCCAGTCTTTATTCAAGTACAACAGCATACAGACTTCTCTTCCAGGTGAATCATCCGCATGTTGTTCAACAAAATCAGACGAGCTCAATCGAAAGTAATTTGTATTAATATCAGGGTCTGCCACATTAATATCCGTTAATTGAATATTAAAGATACGTGAGAGAATGGCTAAAAACTCATCTCCCCGTAAAAATGATAAGAAGTCATGGGCTAGACTGGAATTATTGATGTCAGAGCTAACGGCTCCACGTTGCCATGCGTCACGCTGCACAAAACGTTGCTCTTTACTGGCTTCTTGCCATTGGGCGTTATCCACATACAGCTCAGAGTACGTATGTCTTTGAGTTTGCCATTGGTGGGGCTGTTGTAGAATTTTTACTATATCGTCGAGCTTAGATTCATCAAATAAGCCATCGATTACAACATGATTAGGGCAAGTGTTTAACAAGGATTTCCGATAGGCAGATATTGCGGAATCAGTGACTTGCTCATTATTCAACCACATTAAGGCAGCTCGCTTTACTTTATGTGTTTAGGTGCGGATTTAAAGCGCGATAATACATGACAAGAGCTGAAGCGTGCCATGTATTTCCCTTGAAATACATGGCGTATTTATCTAAAAATTAAGTCCTAAAACCTTATATCGAGTTTCCAGTGTTTGAGCATATTCTGACGGTGTGTCTTGTTGAGGGAAGGACAGTGACCACATAAAGCTATTATCGGCTACTTTAGCGATCGAGTCGTCTACGGATACTCCCATTAATTCCAGTTGTAATGTGCGTACTTCCGATAGATCCAGTACTGGATAATCTCCGGTAGGCTGGGAGTAAATCCGGCTTGAGGAGAGATCTGCATTGTCCAGCGTGGAGGAGAAGTGCTGGCCATAATGACTCATATAACCTGCTCCACCTGCTATCATCATGACCTGATGATCTCCATGATCCCAACCATTGGAGTCGTTATAGTGATAATTCCGGCCAAAATCACCGCGTACAATAATGACGATGGGCATACCTGATTGATCGATCATCTCGGAGGCTGTATGTATGCCTTGTAATAGGTTGCGCATATTTCGACGATATTGATCATCGGCATTAGAGTGCATATCCCAACCTCCAAATGGGATGGAGATATAGTGTGTTTTATTTTGGCTTTGAATTAAGGCCACGGCAGATCTTAGTTTGTCGCCAATCTCGCTGTCATCTATATAGCTATTACCAGATCCTGTTTCATAGTTTTCTTTCAGTATCCTAGCTTGATCCAGTTTAGTGGCTGCACTAACAAATTCCTGATGTATTTGGCTGCCTGAACTGTTGTATAGGTTTAGTAGATCGCCATAGGTATCGTTGTCTCTGGTGTAGGGGTTTTCAAGATTTCTGTCAAAAGGGAAGTAACCTTGTTGGCGACCTACAAATGCTTTAGCTCCATCGTCTGTGGCTGCTAAAGAGATGCTCTCGGGGATATCTTCCGCTTGTCCTAGTGTGCCGTAACTTTGGCTAAAGTCATGGGCTTTGGATGAGTGCAGAGGGACTATGGATAGCTGGGTGAGTCGATTTTGATCTAAAAGATCTTCCAGAATATCACCTCCAGCTTCTTGCCAGAAACCTCGGGCCGTTTGAGTTTTGTTACTGTAACCGGAGATTCCGGCATTTGTTAGAATATCAAGCTCTGAAATGGCGGAGCTGGCACCACCATATAGAAAAACCTCAATAACAGAATAGGTGTTACTAGCCGCAAGGACTCGACTGGAAAAGCTTATCGGCAACACGCTCGCTGCCAGTAACCCTGCACTCCCTTTAAGAAAGCTCCGGCGACTGATAGCTCTTTTTTGATCGCCTATTTTATCGATTGATTGACTATGATTCATTGGCATGGAGCGACCTCAACTAAAGTTATAATACTGGTAATTCATCACGACGATCTGGAGAGCTAGAATAATAAGGTCGCTGTCAGTGGCCTCTGAATTATCTAGATAGTCTGTAAATACAGTGTCGTATTGAATATTCTCTTCTCCCCATATTTTTGCATGCAGGTCCGTTAATAAACCTGATGTGTTATCCATATAGTTGAAGAGTTCATAAAATTGCCACTGAGCTACGCCGTAACTCCAATTATTACCGAGGTTTCTCATTTCATTGGCGATACGTGAATCCATTAATTCAGCCAATAAAGACGTATTCAGGGAGTTCCAATCTGGTGGGCGCCGTTCTAGCTTAGAGAACAGTGGTTGGGAACCAATTTGTGTCATGATGTCATTTAGTACTTTAATATCATTTCGTTGTAAAAATACATTCAGAGTTTTCACTGCGGGAAAAAGCACTTCTTCGGGGTATTTTGCTCGATTGACAGATTGCAGAGCCGTATTGCTCAGAGCTTCCTGATAGATTTCTCGGAAGGTTAAAAGCTTATTCCTTTTCATCTGAGTGATGACATCTTCGTCTTCATAACCATAGAGTGCTTTAATAATATGCCGATAGATGTGAGGCATAAAATCATCATGTTCAACTACGTATTGATAGAGCTCATTTGGTCTGGTAATTAAGGTGCCATCAATGTCCTGGGGTTCGGTATTGCGATTAAAAGAATCTATTTCTAGTGTGCCTTGATTCTCGTTGAAGCTGTAATTTTGTAATATTTTGGCTAATAGAGGGACTACTTCATCTCGGTAGTCCCCAAGGTAGATTTCAAAAACTTCGCGGCCATTATCTTCTGGGCTGCGAAAACGAGCCCAGAAAATATCATCGAGAAAATACTCCAGCATAATTTCGGGTATGGATTGGTCCGTTTCAACCGCTGTGCGAATATTGTTTAGATGAGTATTAATACGAGCAGAAGAAACGGTGCTTAGCTCTTCACCCATAGCAAAGACAAAGGAATTGGCCAGTTGATACGTGATCCAAAGATCAAAATAGTCTTTGGATAAGGGGCGCTCTTCTGAGCGAGCGTTAAACAATAGGTAAAATAAGAGGCTGTGCTCTGGCTGATCTTCTGATACGTAGTGCCGTTCAGTCTCGTAGGGTAGATCGTTGAAGTTCTCAACTGGTTGTTGAATAGCGGTTTCAAGATCGCCAAAATCCATATTGTTAGGTAGATAGAGCATCTGCCTAGCCTTGTTTGAAATAGAACCGCTAGAACTTGTAGGAGAGGAAGCATCACTGGAGCCTCCACCGCTGCCACAAGCCTGTAACAGACTGGCTCCGGCAGCAATAGTTAAGGCTATACTTGGCTTTTCCATTTGTAGATCCATTTATTTCTTGATTTCTCAATGTATAGCATCAAATAACCTGTTCATTCTGCTCTGTTTTTGCTCATTTTTATGTTTTTTTGCTTGATCCTGTAACATCTTTATTCTTCGTGGTTTTTTCTTGAACGTAGGGCCGATAACCGTTGCATTACGTGTGTTGTTGTATTCAAAGGATGCCTTTTGTGTGTAAGCTGTATAGGTGTATTTTTTCCTTGATTATATTTTGTTACATATAGATACATAGCCTACATGCAGTAAACAAATCGTGAACATATATAATGCCCTCTTTCTGTAAAGATCCCCCCTTATATTTAATTGTAATTGATCAAGTGTTTTAGGTTGTTTGTTTGTTAAACACACTGGTCGATTGTTTTCTTGATATTTTGTGCTCTATTTTTGATTTATTAATATTTATTTTAATGAATGGGAATATATGGTTTCTATATTGAGCTGTTATAACAAAGTGATTATATTTTTTAAGCTATAAGGGAATGTATTTAATATGAAAAAGACTATGACAGTGGTATCAACACTTTTGCTTGCTGCTTGCGGTAGCTCTGGTAGTGATAGTGGTGGTGAGAAAGATTCATACCAGCTCAGCATGGGGATGCAAGCCATCAATCTGTGTGGTCAGGTATCCCAGTACAGCAACTATGAGGTAATTGCTTACGGGGACGATGGAGAAATTATTTCTCGTACTTTGCCTAATAATAGCGGTCAAGTTGAGGCTGCTTTTGAACAGTCCCATGTTAATTTGTTAATCGTGCGTGACGGTGGTGCTGATATAGCTGATAAGAAGGACTTGGATATCACTGTCTTAGCTCAGTATCCTGTTGGTAATTTGGGAACTCTTAGTGTTAAAAGCGAAAGCACCACAGGATGCCAATGCCAAACTGCTACCATTGGTGTTAGTCCTGGGGACTTGACTAGTTATAAGCTCAATCTGCCTTATAGTGGTTTTTCTATTTCCAGTGCAACAAGTCTGTTTAATAACACTCAAATTTGTAAAGTGGCGGAGGAAGGGGATGCCTTGTTAGTGGCGAACCATTTAGATGATGATAGTGGATTTATCTACTACCGTACCATAGAAAATGCCAGTGACTTTATTGTCGACGGACAGATCCCGGTTCCCGTAACTCTTGTAGGACATGTTGGTAGAGGAGTCACAGTAAATACATCTGATGATGCTTCTCATTGGATAAAATACGTTACGGATGAAACTTATAACTACTCGGTGCCTGATAAAAATGATGACAGCATTAACGTACTTGATCATGATCGGGTAGAGAAAATCGAATTTAAGGCTGAGAAACAACTTAATTTGGGTGGTACTAGCGAGCCGATACAATTATGGGGTGTGAATATCCCCATGCTGGACAATACAACGGATATTACCTATAGCCAGCCTGACTTTGAACCAGAGTTGCTCAGTCCATTACTGAACAATCCTAGTGTTGCTTACAATGTTCAGGGAGACAATCCTCGAGTAATTGGATCGCTTCTGATTTTCTCACGCCCAGACGGAACCAGCGATATTTGGAATTATATTCTACCCAGTAAAAGTGATATTGGTTTTAGCTTTGAACTTCCTACAGATTATTTAGATGGTCTGCCTGAAGGAACTTCATATAATGAACTGAAGTCATACAGTGATTGGGAACTCTATGAAATTCCTTCAATAAGTTCTTTGGATGAACTTTATCAATCAGATTGGTTGAAAGTGTTGAAGCCTAGTTTGTCTAAGACTTGGATTCGCCCTCCAGCAACCTATTCTTATGTGTCTCTTGAGCAAGAGTAAGTAATTTTTATATAGTATTAATAGTTTAAATCGTTTAAATAAAACGCTCATATTTGAATGAATATATTCTCTGGCTGTTAGTCAGAGAATATTTTCTCAAGTACATAATGCTACTTTATAACGAGATAAGCTCTTTATTTAAGCGATGAGTAAAAAGGATCCACCATGAAAAAGACTCTAACAGTCGTATCAACTCTCTTATTGGCTGCCTGTGGTAGTTCAGGTAGTGACAGTAACGGCAGTGAAACGGACTCTCATCAGCTTAGTATGGCGATGGAAACTTCAAACCTGTGTGGTCAAACATCTCAATATAATCATTATGAGGTGGTTGCGTATGATGACAATGGTGATGTTATTTCTCGTAGTTTGCCCGATGCTAATGGCCACCTTTCAGCATCTTTTGAACAATCCCATGTGAACTTAGCGATTATACGAGATGCCGGGGACGATCATTCGGACAAAAAAGACTTAGACGTTACCTATTTAGCTCAATATCCAGTGGGTGATCTTGGTACTTTAACCGTGAAAACGGATGATACCGATGCCTGTCATTGTCAAACTGCCACTGTTGTCGTTACGCCGGGCAACTTGACTAGCAGGAAGCTGAATCTACCTAGCTCAAATTATTCATTTTCTAATGAAGAGGCTCGCTTTAAAGATGTGAAACTCTGTGATGTGGGTGAGGGACAAGAGGTTTTGTTGGTGGCTAACCATCTCGACCCTGATAGTGGTTTTATTTATTATCGGGCCATAGAAAATGCCAGCCAATATTTGGCCAGTCCCACAGATGAGATCCAGATATCAATGTTAGACACTGGTCAGGTAGGTCGAGGCGTCACAGTAAATACAGTCGAAAACTCAGAGCATTACATCTCATACGTTACTGATCAGCTTTATAACTATTCTGTATCGGCTAAAATGAATGATAGCCTTTATATGCTTGATCATGATCGAGTGGAAAAAATTGAATTCCATGCGATTAATCAATTGGATGCACTAGGCTTGCCAGTACCTTCAAGAATTTGGGGCGTTCGTATGCCCATAACAGATGATACTACTGATATTTCTTACAATAAACCGGAGTTCGAGCCGGAATTATTGAATTCATTCTTTAGCGATCCTACAACGGCCTACAATCTTGATGGTGATCAGTATCGAGTCATTATGGGAAGGCAGGATTTTGAACGTCCAGACGGTACAACGGATGGTTGGCACTATATTTTGCCAAGTCAAAGTAGTGTTGGGGTCAATATTGAACTTCCTGCAGACTACCTAGAAGATCTACCGGCTGAGACCGAGTATCAAAGTTTGGCTTCGTATCGTTTTTGGGATTTGAATGAGATCTCCACAGTTAGTTCTTTGGATGAAGTTTATCAGTCTGATTGGTTAAAGATTTTTCTACCAGTAGCTTCGATCATTAATGTGTCTCCTCCTGCTGAATTTTCTTATGTTTCTCTCCAGCTAAGTGAATAAGTATTAAGTGAATAGAGTGTTTCGGTGCTTTTAGATTAAAGCACCATACTCCATTAGCGTACAGGCAGTACTTCACTTACAAGCTGCTGTACGCTTGGGCCTAATGTTATGGCTATTATTGCAGCAGTGGGCCATGCCATTAGAAAAGATCTTCTCTATTGAGATAGAAAACCTTCTATAAACCCTAAGTTGATCCAAGTGATCCAAAAAGTCATAAAAAGGACTATATTAGAGACATTAATATACCGGTGGCGATGCGTTGAATCATTGGGCTTTCCTCATTATTTTGATTAGTGATACCAAACCCGATGTTGCTTTAATAATAGGCCCTCAAAAAGATTCGCGACTGTATCACCGTAGTGCATATCCCTAGCTGGTAATTTATACGTAGGGATACAATGTTACAAAAAACTAACCACTTGAAAACAGAGCATATACAAGCGTATGTTACAAAGGCTTTGGCCGAATTTGATCAATACCGTTAGTGAATAATTTTGCGCTGAGTATTGATCTGTGTCAGATTATTCAGTGAATAAAGGTGTTAGCGTCACCTTTAATTATTTCTTAGGGCTAGTGTTAGATTTATGGGCCTTAGACAATGGTTTTCGAAGCAAAGGACTGCCAGAAAAAAAAGCGGTGATTTAAGAAACCGCCAATATGGTAACCGGCTACCTTGGCTCGTTGCTATCGTAATCTTTTTTGCCGGTATTGTTTTTCTGGTCAGCTTAAATTGGGCTATTGAAGCAACCAATACCGAGAGCTTTTGCATCTCCTGTCATGAAATGCGGGATAATGTTTATCGAGAATACCAAGAGTCCATTCACTACCGTAATGGCAGTGGCGTAAGAGCAACCTGCCCAGACTGTCATGTGCCCAAACCCTGGTTTGATAAGGTGCTACGCAAGATTAAAGCCAGTAATGAGCTTTACCATGCCATTATTGGCACCATCAATACACGAGATAGGTTTCTATCTAAACGACAAATAATGGCGGAACATGTCTGGAGTGAGATGCAGGCTAATGACTCACTGGAATGTCGAAACTGTCATGAACTGACCTCTATGGATAATACTCGCCAATCGGCTCAAGCTTCGAGCACCCACCAGAAAGCCCAGCAACAGCAAATGACCTGTATCGATTGCCATAAAGGCATTGCTCATCGATTACCTGAGAGCTACCTGGATCAGGAGCATGAGCGTTTTGAAAAGGAGAATATTAACTGTAGTCACTGTCATGAAAACCTTCATAAGGCGGATGATTGGGGGGATGATGATTGGTAATAGATCTCTGGTTTTTTATATTTCTTACAGTTATAAATAAATTCTCAATGAGAGTTAAGATCTATTAAAATTGATTTGAATCAATCAACCGATTAATAGATCTGTCCCAATGCCCACCAGTACTACACTGCAAATTAGACAGACAGTCCTCGTCGCACCGGTAGGCTTATTTCTATACTGTTAATCCGGATTGTTACGGTGGGGAGCAACCTAAATCAGGCGCCGATTGATGGCGTTTGCTCTTATATATTTAACGATGGCTCGCTAGGTACCTGTTTTACTCGCTTTTACTAGCCCGTCTTACGTTAAACCAACAAAGAGAGGCGATCTCATGGTACCAACCTACCGACATCTCCCTCGTGTTTTTGTGTTGTTATCAAGCACCGCTCTTCTATGTAGCGTCGGTTTTTTTAGTACCGCAGGTTACGCAGACGATCAGGCTTTGATTAAGAGCGGCGAGATGTTCTACAACCAAAACTGCGTTTTTTGCCACCAAGCCGACGCCATAGGTAAACCCGGATTAGCCCCTTCACTGACCAATCCAGAATTATTGTCTATATCCAGTGATAAGTTCTTGATGGGCACAATTCGTGATGGTCGTCCCGGTACCTCAATGGCACCTTATGCTCATCTTGGACGGAAAAAAATTAAAGCTATTGTGGCTTATCTGCGCAGTCATGAAACCTTACCCAATATCTCAACCTCTGTGGATGCCCAACCAAAATCTCAGGGCGATCCTGTTGCCGGTCAACACTCCTTCGATCTGATCTGTTCTACTTGTCATGGTGTAAAAGGTGATGGTTATCTGGCCGGTGGTTCTGGTACGGCCATTGGTAAACCGGGCTTTTTAAGCAAAGTCAGTGACGGTTATCTGCGTGAAACCATTAAGCAGGGACGATCCAATACTCGTATGTTGCCGTTTCAAGGACCGGAAGGTTTGGCCAATCTATCGGATCAAGAAATAGACAACATTATCTCCTATATGCGTACGTTAAATTAACGAGGGGTATCAGCCCATGAAACGGACAAAAGTATCTCGTCGTGATTTTCTTAAGGGCAGTAGTTTTATTGCCAGTACGGCTATGGGGGCGGGGTTATTTGTTGCCAACAATCCAGAATTAGAAGCCGCTCCGGTACAACGTTCCGGCGAGCGTAGTACCGCTCTTGCTCAATGCCCATATTGTGGTGTCGGTTGTGGCACGGTTATTCAGGTAGAAGGTGGCAAAATTGTTTCCATGCGCCCTGATAAAGACCATCCCACCAATTATGGTTTGCAATGCATTAAGGGGTTAACAGCAGCGGAGCCCATGTATGTGGATCGCATGGAGGGTGAACCCTATGTCCGTAAGGATGTCTGGGCTGAGTGGAGTAAACCCGGACACGGTGATCTTGAATATATTAGTCAAAGCAAAGGCTCCTTTGATGAGGAACATTTTATCCGGGTACCCTACAAGGATGCCTCGGATATGGTGGCCCATAAAATTGCCCACCTTGCGAAAAAATATACCGGTAACTCCATAGCGTTATACGGTTCTGGCCAGCTCACCATGGAAGGCCAGTATCTGGAAAATCTGTTTATGAAGGGCGTGCTGAGCTCCAATACCATTGAAGCCAATGCTCGAATGTGTATGACCTCTGCCGTAACAGGCTATTTTGCTACCCTGGGTTCAGATACTCCGCCATTAGCCTACGAGGACATTGAACTGGCCGATATGATTATGCATTTTGGTCACAATGCCCGCGAATCCCATCCTATTATCTTTTGGCGCTGCGCCGATCATAAAAAGAAAAACGATATTCCTACGGTGGTAGTTGATCCGAGGCATACCGGCACCAGCATGGGTTATGAGGATATTAATCCTAATAATCATGTGCATGTGCCTATTCTGAACGGTGATATCAGTTTTCTTAATGCCATTGCTCATGTATTGCTGAAAGAACACGAAGATGTCATCGATTGGACCTTTGTAAAAGAACATGCCAGTGGTTGGAAAGACTATGTGGACGGTGTGTTAGCCGACTATAGCCCAGAGCAGGTACAGGATCGTATGGGTGGCGTTAATCATGATGTTAATCCTGATTTAATCCGCCGCATTGCCAGTATGTTTGCCGATGCCACCCGTAAACGTCTGGAGCGTAGTAAGGGCAGCCAAAGCGGTGATGGTCATGGTGGTGTACTTATTATGTGGGGCATTGGTTATAACCAACATATCCACGGCCAACATAATGTTATTTCTATCGTTAACCTTTTGGCACTTACCGGCAATTTGGCCAAACCGGGTTGCGGCCCATTTTCAATGACCGGCCAACCCAATGCTATGGGGGAACGTTTTACTGGCGGGTTAACCGGTCGTCTGCCTTTTAACCAACCGTTAAAAAATGCGTCCCATCGAGCCCATATGGCAAAACATTGGCGCGTACCGGAGAAAAACCTCATTACCGCCATGAATGCACCAAATCCCGGCTATGCGGTAGGGATGCATGAAAGGGCATTAAAAGGTGATGTGAAGGCGATGTTTTATGTCTATGCCACTCATATCGATCTGCCGGATCAGTACAACCTCATTCGCCCCGCCCTGATGAAAACCTTCAATGTAGTACAGGAAATTTATCGCCATGCGCCCAATAATCTCTATGCAGATGTAATTTTCCCTGCGGCGACTTGGGGTGAAGTAGAAGGCGTTTATATTAGCTCGGAGCGTCGGATTAATATCAATCAAAAAGCCGCTGAACCGCCTCCCGGTTGTTTGCCGGATATGGATATGGTGATCGATAAGGGTAAAGAAATTGCCCATCTACTGGGTTTAAATGCTGAGGAGATTTTCCCTTATCAACGCAAAGAGGATGGTTTCTATGATGCACAGGAGATCTTCCGCGATGTGATTCGAGCATCGGAAGGATCTGATACTGATCTGTCAGGCTTACTGGAGGTTGAAAAAATTGATGGTGTTACCCCTTACGATCAACTGGCGAAATTACGGGGTATTCAGTGGCCAGCACCGACCTATGATATTGCTAAATCCGGCGGGATCAAACGCCGGTATATGGCACAAGAGGGGGAGGCTTGGTCCAATCGTCCCTATGGTTTCTTTAGAACCAAGGATGGCAAGGTTCATATGAAACTCTGCAAGCAGGACTACAGTGATCGAGAGGAGATTACTAAAAAACTGATGGAGTTTGGCGAAAAAGAGGGTGTGTATACCATCGATAATATAGACCTGATGGTCTTAGCCCGTGATAAAGGTTTAACACCGGATCTACCGGATGAGAAGTACCGTAACCGTCATTGGGAAAAAGTGCCTAAAGATAAATACCCATACTGGATGGGCTTAGGGGTGGTATACGAACACTTCCATACCGCTAAATCCAATCGCAGCCCAACCACTCAGCGGTTAGTGCCTGAGATGTATGTGGAGATGCACCCAGAGGATGCTGCTGATCTGGGTATTAAGGATGGCGACAAGGTAAGAGTGGTCACACGGCGGGGTTCTCTGGAAGCCAAAGCACAAGTAGGTACAAATAGTTTGGTGAAACCAGCCCGTAATAACGTACCAAGGGGCTATATGTTTGGTCCGTGGAACTTATCGGTGGCCGACAGTGCCGATCCTAAGAAAAACAAGTGGCTGGCAAACGGTATTAGCAGCCGTGTATGGGACCCAGTCTCAGGACAGGCAGACTTTAAAAAGTTAGCCTGTCGTATAGAGAAGGTCTAGCCCGTTGAGATAGAAGGCCTAGCCCATAGAAATAGAAGATCTGGCCCATTGAATAAGGCGAAGCACTTGAAAAAGACTGAGCCCATAAAACACCCTGAAATCGTGAAGAGATCAGGGTTGCCATTTAATCGACGCAAGTTACTTAAAGTGCTGGGGCTCGGTTTTTTAACCGCATCCCTAGCGGGTGTAGTTATGGATGTAGCTAAGGCTGCCGCTCAGCGCTTTGGCATGCGTTATCTACGTCCACCGGGTGCTTTAAAAGAGGAGGATTTTCTTCAGACCTGTATCCATTGCGGCCAATGTGCCCAGGTGTGTCCCAATCAGTGCATTAAATTTTTTGATATGGAGGAGGGCATTATCGCGCGGGATACGCCTTATATTATGCCTCGGGAAAAGGCCTGTATCTTATGTATGAAATGTGGTGATGTGTGCCCTTCGGGTGCCATTCAACCCATTAAACGTGAAGCTCAAGCTATTCTTAATCAGGTACAGATGGGCAAAGCACGAGTTGATGAACAATTGTGTTTATCCTTTCAGGGGAAGACCTGTGGTGTGTGTTATCGGGCCTGTCCATTACCTGATATAGCGTTAAGTGTCGGTATGCTGGAGCAGCCCCATGTCAGTGATCTTTGTGTCGGTTGCGGTTTATGCGAACGCTCCTGTATTCAGATTCCACAGGCGATCAAGGTTATTCCTCAAAATGTGTTTGATCGGTTGGAATCATAAGGCCGATCTTGTGGGGGTGTTTGATTAGGGGCTAGAGATTCAATCCGTTCTTATAAGAATAGGCTTTAATGGAGGTTACAAAATAATGACAAAAACCTCAGCAACTCTCAAAGAAACGAGACCCCATAAACAAAAGGTGTCTCATAAACAAAAGAAGTCTCGTGGATTTCCATGGCGTCATCTCAATAAGCTGCGTTGGCTCTGCTTGACGCTGGTTTTTGCTACCTTAATCCTTCTACCCTTTATTAGTATTTATCAGAATTTATTGGCAGCCCATGCCTATGATTTGCTGCCTAGCAGTGAAAAGAATATCTACGATGCCATGGAATTTTTAACCGAGCCTTTTGTTAAGGATCCCGTTGAAGACTTGAGTGCGGTGAAAGGGACGACTTGGTCGGGTACCTTTTATGGTTTGCAGTTAACCGATCCATTAGCAGTGCTTGGGCAGATAGCCGCTTCTTTATCTGTGTATTGGCCTTTTGCCCTAACGGCCATTATTCCTCTTGTTTTCACTCTGTTATTTGGCCGCTTTTATTGTGGTTGGATATGCCCTGCAACGTTTCTTTATGAGCTGAATACCAATCTTGGCTTACTGTTGGAAAAACTGGGCTGGCGCTTTGGTCATCGTCACTTTGATCTGCGTTTTAAATATCTGGTGCTTGTTGTCGGATTGTTTCTATCCACCTTGAGTGGCTCCGTATTAATGGCTGCGATCTATCCTCCTGCCATTATTGGCCGGGAAATTTATTACAGCATTGCTCTGGGTGGCTTCGGCACGTGTGCGCTGTTTTTTTTACTGACCCTGCTCTTTGATCTGTTGGTGGCTCGCCGAGGTTTCTGTCGTTATTTATGTCCCGGTGGTGCACTTTATGCGCTATTGGGGCGCTACCGTCTGTTCCGAATTAAACGCCAAGTGACTCAATGCAGCGATTGTGTACGCTGTAATGCGGTTTGTGAGTTTGGCCTAAACCCTATGCGAGATGATTTTGGTCAGGAGTGTAATAACTGTACCGCCTGTATTGCTGCCTGCCCTACAGATGCCTTGATTTTTGTGGTTGCGGTAACAGACGATGAACCCCAAGGGGCTGGGCACTTAGGTAAGGTCTATCGAAAACAGCAAGAGAAAGCGGTTTCTGATCATCAATCATCATAACCCTAGACAGTGATGTGAGGAGTTTGTAATGAAGAGACGTTCATTTCTCCGGCGTTGTATTAGCGCACTGTCTTTACTGTTGGTTTCACTATTACCTTTTGGATTAGCGCGTTTATTGCAGCCGGATCAGCAAAATAAAAAACCGTTAGATAACCCTAAAATTACTCACCTGAAGTTACGACCTCCGGGAGCATTAAAAGAGGAGGAAGCTTTTATTTCAGCCTGCATTGGCTGTGGGCTGTGTGCCGAAGTATGTCCTCCAGCTTGTATTCAGTTTTATCAACGCAGTGGCGGTAATAAGGCCAATACGCCTTTTATTTTACCCGCTGAAAAAGCCTGTACCCTATGTGGAAAGTGTATGGATATATGTCCCACGGAGGCACTCACGCCTACTAAAAACAGCGATATTGATATGGGCATTGCCCAGATCGATAGAGATGCGTGTTACCCCTGGGTTGATCACGGCGTTTGTGGTGCCTGTGTGGTGTCTTGTCCGTTAGGGAAACAAGCAATAGATTTTGATTTTGCCAATATTTACCGTCCGGTGATTCAAACCGGCTGTGTGGGGTGTGGCGTTTGTGTCGAGGTTTGTCCTCATCCTAGTTTGCCTATTCGTATTGTCGGGCCGTCTTGATGGTGTGTATAAATACAGGTTCTGATGTAGATAGAGCGATTTTATCCGTTATAAAACGTCTAAGTTACAAGTAAATAGGTGTTTAAGATGCTGAAAAAATATTTATTGGTACTTTTCTTAGGGCTTTTTTTGACTCCGCCCATCTTTGCCCATCATGTACTGGGGCGACCCGCTTATAGCCTGAACGAGGATTCCAATACGCCACCCAGTATGGCTGTGGAAACTCAGCTGGGTCAGTATTTTATTACCTATATGGTTTTTCCGGCCTTTCCTAAAGCGAATGAACCGGGAAGGCTTAATCTGTATGCCGCCAGGGTTGATAACGGTAAGGCCTTTCAGGGGGAGGTGAGCTTTTATGTCCGTGATAATTCATGGTCATCAATATTTGTCAGTGCAACAGAAGAAAAATTAGGCTCCCAGAAAATTGATGATGGTGTTTATCGCCAGGGGTTTGTATTTAATAAGGATGGTAATTATATCATTCGGGCTTATTTCGAAAGTGATGGCGAACCCTACAGTATCGACTTTCCCTTGCAGGTAGGGGAGGCATCACCTATAGGGATCATTGGTCTTGTGGTGGGTTTATTACTACTGATTATTGTTGGGGCTAATCTTGTTCAAACTAAAAAGCTGCAGCGCTTGAAAATACGTAGTGCAAGGAAATCACAATGACAATGACGCATCCTGGTTTGCCCTTGGAATGGGCTCTGTGGGTTATGGTTTTTATGTTGATGGCTAGTGCTTGGGCATTGTTATCACCCGCACCTCTGCAGTACCCCAGTACCAAATTATCTTTGCAGAATATTCCCGTTATCGGCCGTTTCTTTCGTTATTTGGTACGCCACACTTGGCTATTGTTAGTATTAAAAATCATTTTTGTGGCTCTGTTTCTTTTAGTGATTATTGCGGGTTTATGGGGCAGTGCCATACCTGAACGAAATCTAGCCACAACATTAACTTGGAACTTATGGTGGGGTGGAATTGTTATTGCGGTGCTATTTACCGGATCGGCTTGGTGTGCTCTGTGTCCCTGGGATACCATTTCCAGTTGGTTGGTTAAGCATAGGTTGTGGCAACGTTCAAATTCTAAGAGTCAGTTGGGGTTAAAAGTCCCTCCTTATCTGCGCAATGTCTGGCCCGCGACCTTGCTATTTGTTGGCCTGAGCTGGTTAGAATTGGGCATTGATGTAACGTCCAGTCCTTATGCAACCTCTATCTTGGCCTTATTAATGGTGGTGTTGGCAACGCTGGCTATGACCCTATTCGAAAATAAAGCATTTTGTCGCTATTTCTGCCCGGTGGGACGAACGGTTGGCGTTTATTCCCAATTGGCCCCCATCGCTTTACGGCCTGTAGACGATGATATTTGTCAGAGTTGCAAATCGTTGGATTGTTATCACGGTTCCACACTTAAGGTAGATAAGGATTCACAGAAAAACGGTACACAAAAAAGCATAGCTCCTTGTCCTACCCATCTAGTGATGGGGCGATTAAAAGAGAGTACTTACTGCACCAGTTGCGGTAATTGCACTCAGAGCTGCCCATCTAAGAATATAAATTGGGCACTGCGCTCACCCAGTGTGGAGGCCATTCAAGAGGCTCGGCCACATTTTGATGAAGCCTTTTTTATGTTAACGCTGTTAGTGCTTACTAGCTTTCATGGTTTGACCATGCTAGAAGGGTGGCAAGGGATGATTAGCCAAAGCGCACAGTGGCTGAGCACCAGCAGTATTGCGTTAGCCCCTCATAGCTTATTAATCAGCTTTACTATGGGATTAATCGTCTGCTGGTTACTGCCGATCAGTTTATATGCTGCAATTATCTGGCTATCAGAAAGAAGCCTTAAGCAAGGAAAAAATGGGGACAGAAAAAAGGATAGTGTCAAAGAGGACGGCCATCTTAATTGGGCAAAACTCTTCTCTGGTTTTGCCTTTGTTGCCATTCCATTAGCCTTTAGTTATCACATTGCACATAACCTCAATCACTTATTACGGGAAGGGAGTGATTGGTTTGCACTATTAAGTAACCCTCTTGGTATTGATGCTTTACCTCTTAGCATGGCAGAAAAGCATATGCGTCATATGGGCATGCTGATCTCAGAACACACTCTATTTACACTACAGGCGATATTGTTAGTGATAGGTTTTTATCTGGCGATTCAGGTTATTCGTTACCGTGCACAACGTTTATTTGCTTTGCATAGCCGACAAGTTATGGGGTTAATCGTGTTTGCCATCATGGTCACCGGTGGTAACTTATGGCTGTTGATGCAAGATATGGTCATGAGGATGTAGCCATGGACGAGAAGGGATTAAGCCGACGCAATTTTTTTAAACGTGGGGTTAGTAAGCTAACCAAAGCGGGCTTTGATATGGTTGAACATCGTGTTGAAAAAAAGGCTCAGCATTGGATTCGCCCACCTTTTGCCCGACCAGAGCTTGATTTTCTCTTGGCTTGTACCCGCTGTAATGCTTGTGTTGAAGCATGTGCTTATAACGTTATCTTTACGCTACCCATAGAACGAGGTGCAGAGGTTGCCGGTACACCTGTCTTGGATCTGGTCAACAAAGGTTGCCATCTTTGTAGCGACTGGCCCTGCGTTCAGGCTTGCGGAGATGAGGCATTAAGGCTCTTCACCGATGATTCGGAACAAGCTTCTGACCAGGATAACCCCTTAGCTCTTGGCCCCTGCCCAGCTCCTGATCAATGCAAGAGTATCGATAAAGCACCTGATACCGACAACACAGAAAATACAGGCGGTACGACAAATACATATAGTGTAACGACGAGCGACAATACAGTAATGCCCCAAAAACTGGCCAACTTAACGGTGGACACTGAACGATGCCTACCTTACAACGGCCCAGAGTGCGGTGCTTGTAAAGGAAGCTGTCCTGTAGAAGGGGCCTTACAGTGGCGCAACGAAAAACCTGTTATCGATAACGATGTTTGCCTAGGTTGCGCATTATGCCGGGAAGCTTGCATCGTTGCCCCCAGTGCTATCAATTTAAGTGTCGTTAGTTAAATTGATAACCATATCGGGTTTGGGCACGCTTTTGATCTGCTCCTATTTAGATTCTAATAGGCCCCAGTCATCCTTATATCGATCATGTGTCATTCCCTATCGGATGATTGAGATAACCAATGGCATTCTACTTTATTCCGGCCACTATTTTTCGCCTGATAGAGCGCTTGATCCGTTCTGTGGATCAGATGATCAACTGTTTCTAAACCGTCCCAGTTAGTGGCTCCGACACTGATACTTACTTGCAGTGTTTGGCCATTAAATGCCGTTTGGTTGTTTTGAATATTTTGCCTGATCTGATTGGCTAAGTGGTTAGCTTCTTCTGTAGTTTGCTCTGGTAACAGAATTAAAAACTCCTCACCACCCCAACGAATCACACTATCTTCTGATTGAAGGCTTTGTTGGATGATCTTAATGGTGTCGCAAATGACCGCATCTCCAGCGAGATGGCCGTAGGTATCGTTGACCTGTTTAAAGTGATCTATATCGATGAGCAGTGTGCATACTTTGCGTCGATCTTTTGGGGGTGTTTTACTTAGCTTCTGCCAGATGATTTCGAACCCCCGTCGGTTGCTGGCACCGGTCAGTTTATCGGTAATCAGCATCTGTTTAAGTTGATGTTGGTAGCTATTAATAGCCAATAAAACGAGACCCAGAACCAGAGCTGAAATTAATAGGCCTATACTAAGATTAATCGCTAAGGGTTGCCATATACGATTATCCCAAGGGTCATCCGTGCGCTCAACGAGTAAGTACCAATTAAATTCGTTAATCAATCGGCTATTAATGTGAACAGAATTATCATTACGTTGATAAGAAAACTTACTTGCTGAAGAAGATAAAAGAGTGTCAGTGACATCTGCTAGCCCAGGGATCTGTTGCAGTTGTTGGTAGCGATTGAATCTGGGCCCATGAAGAATGATATCGCCTTCCCGGCTAGCAAAAAATACATTCAGGTTCATGGTTGATCTGTATTGCTCAATCATCTCCTGCATACTGGAAATATCTAAGCCTACACCTGTAATACCAATGAAATTACCTTGGTAGTCGTAAACACGGTAATTAATAAAAATGGTGAGTTTGTCTTGAACTCGGGGCTGAATATCTACATTAACTTCGTAATCCTGACTTATCTGTCGAACACGGAAATACCAGTCATCTTGTGGATTATCAGAATCAATCTTTTTTAGTCGGCCAGAAGAGTGGTAATAGTTTCGGCTAGACTCTGAGATAAAGAAGCTGGTGGTTGCTTTGTATTTGTCTTGAATCTCTTTTAAATAACGCACCATTTTCTTCGGGTTTTTCTCTCCATCGATCACCCAGTCTCGGACAAAAGTATCGTGGGCCATTAGGGAAGCAATCGAGATAGGGTGCAGCATATCTTGTTTTATTTTTGAGTAGACGCTAACGCTGGTCAGCGGCAGTACTTCAGATACCACTAAGTCTGATAGGGAGTGGCGAGCGGAAAAGTAGCTAAATAAGCTAACGGATAAAAAGCCCGTGATTAGAAGTGTCGTTATTATCGAGATAAAACGGTTTTTACTCGCCAAAATGGCTCCCTTGACAGCCTAGGTGGCTGTTTTAAGTACAAAATCACTCTAGCATAGAGTGAAGGTAGCATTCGAGCAATGCCATATTTCAGTAAGCTTTATCTGTTCTAGACTGATCGGTCATTTTAATTTTTTCAGGGTAGGAAAAGTGACTTAAAAGCGGCATAATTTGTTAGTAAATGTAGTTTTTTGTCTATACGTGTTATCAGTTGTAAGGAGCTTGTCGTTATGGATTATGGATTAAAATGAAATCTAAGTTATTGACGGCTTTAGTGGGCTTAATCTTTGGATTATGTTCCTTTGTCGGTGTCGCTTCGGCGGAGCAGGTGATAAGCCATTATGGTGCTTATAATGCAGAGCAGAAATCAGAGGGGCATGCGGCTCGTAGTCTAAAGTCACCTGTCACAGAGCTTTGGCAAAGGCCTAAGCAAGCCTCGGAACCTTTTCGTATTGCCATCTTAGTCCCTCAATTAGTGGATACTTGGCTAGCATTTAGCTATGGCGCAATAACTGAAGCCAAACGATTAGGCATGGAGTCCATACTTTATAGCGAAAAAAGTTATTTAAATTTTGGTGATCAGCAACGCCGTTTAATGGGGTTATCCGATGGTCAGGTAGATGGGGTTATTCTAAGCTCAATTTCCTATCATAAAATGGATGATACGGTAGCCAATGTAACCAATGTGGGTATTCCTGTTGTCGCTATGGCGAATGATATTTTGGCGCAAAATATTATGGGAAAATCCTTGGTTTCCTTTTTTGATATGGGATATCAGATTGGCCAATATGTACTTGGAGATACGCATAATACTGATGGCGAGATCAGAATTGCTTTTTTCCCTGGACCTAAAGGTGCGGGTTGGTCAGGAGATAGTTTGTTGGGGTTTGAAAAAGCCATTGAAGAGAGTGGCCGTAAGAAACAGTTTAAGCTGGTTAATCAAAATTTTATGTGGGGTGATACTCGCGCAGTAATGCAGCAGCGTTTGGTGAAAACGGTGTTAGAAGATCATAAAGATATTCGCTATATCATTGGTAATGCTGTGGCTGCTGGTATTGCAGCAGATTTAATTGAAGGGAATCGGGTGTTACACCCCAGATTAAAGGTCTTATCGACGTATATAAATCCCCATGTTTATGACAGCATCCGTGCAAAAAAAATATCCGCAGCGGCCTGTGACTTTCCTGTCAGACAAGGGATGTACGCTTCGGGTATGTTGTTGCGATTGATAGAACAACAGAAGGGCAATAAAGACAATATTCCTTTTCGTGTTGGTCCTATAATTGAGATGATTACTCAGGATAATATTGCCGATTATTCTTTTGAATCTATCTTTGGTGCGCGTGATTTTAAGGCTGTAGATTTTCAACGTAACTGATTTAAAGGGCTAAGTTGTTAAAAGGCTAAGCTGTAAAGAGCTAAGTCATAAAGGATTAGGTTATAGGTAGGTCATATAGTAAAAGATAAAAAACTCCCCGGAATTAACCGGGGAGAAAAAACGGTTTAGCACCTTTTGTAAACCGTTTAGCCGAGCGGGTTGAACGTTGGAGAGAGTGCAATGATTGGTCTATCGACCTGTTTTAATATCCGACCATAAACGGTTTTTGATCTTCGCAATCTTGGCCGGTGGTTGAGTGGCCATAAACAGTTGTTCTTTAGTGGCTGTTGTTGGATAAATAGCAGGATCTAAGGCGATCTCCTGATCAATCAAAGCCGTTGCATCCTTATTGGGGTTGGCGTACCAAACATAATCGGTGATTTCAGCAATAATCTCTGGGCGCAGCAGGAAGTTAATAAACTTATGAGCGTTATCAGCGTTTTTAGCGTCCGCCGGAATTAACA
This sequence comes from Oceanospirillum sp., assembly GCA_047518265.1. Taxonomy (GTDB): domain Bacteria; phylum Pseudomonadota; class Gammaproteobacteria; order Pseudomonadales; family Halomonadaceae; genus Oceanospirillum. Next base: position 8,931 of record JAKZRG010000044.1, on the reverse strand, counting down.
GCATATCGAACCAAACTTCACTGCCTTCCTTAGGAATAGCGTATTTCACTTCTATACCATTACCTGCCTCTTCTGCACGGGCTGCTGCTTGGAATACATCTCCAGAGAAGCCAACGGCAACACAGCTATCACCATTCGCCAAGTCGTTAATATACTGGGATGAGGTAAACTGCTTCACATAGGGACGAACGGATTTAAGCACCTTAGCTGCTGGACTGGTGATCTTGTGATCTGAACGTTTAATACTGTTAGGGTCTTGGCCAGAATACAGGAGAGCAAAAGGAATCATCTCATCCGGTGAATCCAGAAAGGTCACCCCACAATCGGCTAGTTTTGCCATGTTTTCTGGGTTAAAAACCAAATCCCAGCTATTAACAGGTGCGTCGTGTCCCAAGGCTTTTGCCACCAGATCAGGGTTATAGCCGATGCCTGTTGTGCCCCATAAATAAGGCACACCATACTGATTGTTAGGATCTTTTGCTTGCAGCGTTTGCATTAACTCACCATCAAGGTGATGGCTGTTTGGCAACTTAGCCTTATCCAGCGGCATAAAGATACCGGCTTTAATCTGTAGTTCCATAAAGTGGGAGCTGGGTACCACTAGGTCATAACCTGAATTACCGGCCAGCAATTTGGCTTCTAGAGTTTCATTACTGTCGTAAACATCGTAGGTGACCTTAATGCCTGTTTCTTTCTCAAAACGAGCGATGGTGCCTTCGGCAATATAATCTGACCAGTTATACAGTTTAAGCTCTTCTTGAGCTTGAACCGGTGTGGTTAAACTGGCGAAACCAATCGCTAAAGCCGATAGGGTCATTTTTAAACGGGATGGTAAAGCGGTTTTCATTGTTTTATGCCTCACATCTTTTGGGTCTGTTTTTTTTACAAGGTTTTAATCGAGTGATTGAATATTTATGCACACGCTAGGTATGCATAAATAACAGGGTTAACCAATGGATCCCTATACGTTGAGCAGTAGGTATTCACGTTCCCAAGAACTAATGACCTTATGAAAGGTTTCGAACTCAGCACGTTTTACACCGATATAGGCTTCTACAAATTGTGAACCCATAATTTCTCTCAGAGCAGGAGATTCTTCCAATAAACGCAGACCTTCTTCTAGTGAGCGTGCCAATTCAACGGCATCACCTTCTTCGGCTGCAGCATCTGTGGTGGGTTTTGTCGGTTGTAGCTGTTCTTTTAAGCCGAGATAGCCGCAGGCTAAGCTAGCTGCAATCGCTAGATAAGGATTGCAATCAGCTCCAGGGAAGCGGTTTTCGATACGAGTTGCGACAGGCGGTGCTTCTGGTGCACGCAGGCCGGTTGTTCGGTTATCGATGCCCCATTTCATATTCACCGGTGCCGAAATATCCGGTGCAAAACGACGGTAAGAATTGACATTAGGAGCAAAGAAACTAATAGCGTTAGGGGTGTATTTCTGCAAACCACCCACGTAGTGATAAAATCTTTCACTAAACTTGTCATCCGAGCCCTTACTGGCAAAAATATTTTCACCGGTTTTGATATCGATTAGGCTCTGGTGAATATGCATGGAGCTGCCAGGTTCATTTTGCATCGGTTTTGCCATAAAGGTGGCATATACCCCGTGCTTCATTGCTGCTTCACGTAGGGTGCGTTTAAAGACAAAGACCTGATCGGCTAAATCCAGTGGATCACCATGGAGGAAGTTGATTTCCATCTGTGCGGCACCGGTTTCATGGATCAAGGTATCCACGTCTAAACCCTGAGCTTCACAATAGTCATATAAGGTATCGATCAATGGATCAAACTCATTTACCGCATCGATACTATAAGACTGGCGAGCGGTTTCACGGCGGCCAGAACGACCTATAGCGGGTTTTAAGTCGTAATCTGGATCAATATTTTTTTGCACCAGATAAAACTCAAGTTCTGGTGCTATAACTGGTTTTAAGCCTTCCTGTTCATATAGTGCCAATACTTTGCGCAAAATAGAGCGACAAGATAGAGGGTGCAGTTCCCCTTCACTGGTATAGCAGTCGTTAATCACTTGGGCCGTGGGTTCGTTGGCCCAGGGTACGACTCTCAGTGTATTTGGATCAGGTTGTAAAATCATATCCCGGTCACTGGCGTCTACAATATCAAAATGATTGGCTGCCCAATCCCCCGTCACCGTCTGAACCAACAAGGTCTCTGGGATGCGACCACCTTTTTCATCCAGAAACTTTTTAGTGGGATAAAACTTACCGCGAGCGTTACCTGTCATATCCGGTAAAGTGGATTCAACTTCTGTAATAGCATTCTCGCTGAGAAACCTAGCAAGGGCTTCCATAAATCACCTTCTTATCTTTCTTGTTGTGGCTCAAGGACTGTTGTGTCGTTGAGCAAAATAGTTTTGTCCGCCTTATAGATCGTACATATGAAGCGGATGAATAATGATTCGGTTTACTCTGTTGTGTGGTGTCTTATTTGGTGTGCCTTTTTGGTAAAGGCTAAAAGTTAAATCGAATCATCATTCGGCTTTTAGGCTAGGCTATAGAATTTTATAAATCAACAGAAAGATGAAAAAAATAATGAAAAATCCCGGTTGTAAGGTCTAATTATTAGAAGTATTATTCGGTTTGTTGTGTGGTCAGGTTTTCTGTAATTGATTATTTTTGCCCTGATCCGGTCACTTTCTTATTATCAGATGTTATCAAGACAGTGGCCCATTATCAGAGGCATGGAGACAGGGCTATGGGTTTAAAAGGTTATGAATCGTCTTATTACGCGGATTCAGCTAATCAAAAAGCGGATTATCCAAGCCTAAAAGGCGAGGTTCAAACCGATATTTGTGTTATCGGCGCAGGCTTTACGGGTCTTTCAGCGGCATTGCATCTGGCGGAGAAGGGTTATGAGGTGAGCTTGCTGGAGGCCGAGAAGGTCGGTTGGGGGGCCTCAGGTCGTAATGGCGGTCAAGTTTGTCAGGGCCATAATATGGGCCATGAGGAGATGATCTCTAAAATAGGCCGGGAATCAGCGGATGCCCTTTGGCAGATGTCATTGGAATCAGTGGATCTGGTGAAAGCATTAATTGCTAAGCATCAAATCCAGTGCGATCTAAAACAAGGTGTTTTACATGTGGCTGCAAAAGCGTCTCATAGTCAAGAGATGCAAGAAACCATTGAGTATAAGCACAGAGTTTTAGGCTACGATGCTATTCAATACGTTGAACCCTCAGAAGTGGCTAATATGCTGGGGACAGATCGCTATCATGCAGGTGAATACTGGACAGAAGGGGCTCATCTTCATCCATTAAATTATGCCCTAGGTTTAGCTGCTGCGGCAGAAAAAGCGGGAGTTAGGATTTTTGAAAACAGTCGGGTAAAGGATTATCAGACAGGAAAAAATGCTCAGGTGAATACGGAACAAGGGCAAATAAAATGCAAATATATCCTATTAGCCTGCAACGGTTATCTGGGTAAGCTGGAGCCCCGTATTGCCGGTAAAATTATGCCGATCAATAATTTTATCCTAGCCACCGAGCCCTTAAGTGATGAGATGTGTCGCAGAATTAATCGCGATGATGTCGCTGTGGCAGATTCAAAGTTTGTCATTAACTACTTTAAACTTTCTGGTGATAATCGATTGCTATGGGGTGGCGGTGAAAACTATACGGCTAAGTTCCCCAATGATATTGGCCAATTTGTTCGTAAGTATATGTTGGAATTTTATCCTGAATTAGCCAATACCCGTATTGATTATGGTTGGGGAGGCACTCTGGCGATTACTTTGAACCGTATGCCTTATTTTGATCGTGTGGAAGACAATCTTTTTGTGGCTCAAGGTTATTCCGGCCATGGTGTAGCTTTAGCCACATTGGGCGGCAAGCTAATGGCTGAGGCGGTGAGTGGTACTGCAGAAAAATTTGATCTGTTTGCCAAAGTGCCAACACCAAACTTTCCCGGTGGAACCCTGCTACGTTGGCCCGGTTTAGTGGCTGGAATGCTCTATTACTCCATGCGAGACCGTTTCTTTTAATAATACTTTTGTCATAGGGCGGATAAAGCTCGAAAAATAGAGAGAAAAACAACCGTGAATCTCACTAAGTTTGCCTTATAATGGCGGCCATTCAGGTCTATTAGTTACAGAAACCTGATATTGGGAATCATTAGAACGTGTACAGCGTATAGCGTGTTGTACCAGGCTGTTAGGAAGCATGTGAATGAGCAATGAACAGAATACGACATCCATGAAAAACGATGACAAACCATTGCAGAAAAAAAGGAAATCACAGGATCTTAAACCGCGTAATGCACCGGTTCAGGATCGTTCTAAGCAGCGTTCTAAGCAGATTGTCGATGTCACGGGTGAGTTACTGGAGCGAGTAGGGCTGGATGACCTCAATACCATTTTAATTGCAAAAGAAGTGGGCATCTCGGTGGGTTCTTTATACCACTATTTTCCAAACAAACATGCGATCTTGCATGCCATGGGATCGCGATGGCTGGAAAACGTTGAAGCGGCATTGGATGAAATTGCTCGCTGGCCTATTGAAGAGATGGCTTTAGAAGAGCTGGTGGAGAAGATGTTAACCATCAAGCTTAAGGTCTATCGGAAACAAAAGGCCATATTAACGTTGGTGCAAGCGATGTTTTCCGTACCAGAGCTAAGAGATCTTGATACTCAACATGATGAGTTAGAGATTTCCAGAATGGCGGATGTTTTTAAACGCATGGGCATTAATCGCCATATAAAAGAACGTGAACGTTTAGGGCGTTTGTATCTGGAGACCACTCACAGTGTTTTTCTGGTGGTGGTGAACCAAAAAGGTGATAGAGCAAAAAGAACTCAAGCGGATTTGAAATTTATGTTGTGTGCATTATTACAGCAGTATCTGGCAGAGACACTGGATTAGTATTTTTGTACTCATCTTTTTTGATTATGTCTCTAGCAATCATGATTTTCCGCTAAAGCGTTTTTAGAACCATTTAACTCCTTAGTTTAAATTCTTCCTTTTCCGGCGGTGTTCTCTGATTTCAGCTCTTTGGATCAAGAGAAATACCGCTGGTGGGATTTTTGCGTCCAAAAAAAGCTGTTTTTGCAATATACAGCGAAATGATTTTCAAATTTATTGAGGTGATTTATGCAAGCAAAAAAACTATTGCGTGTGAAACCGGGGGCTACAGCGGCTTTATCTGATCAGGCCAGCCCAATTGCTTCAGAACGGATTTTGGCAGGCTCTCCCATGGAAGTGGTGCAGAATATGTTTACCAATGAAAAAGAAAACTTCTTTTGTGGTGTTTGGTCTTCTACAGAAGGGCAGTGGGCTCTTAATTATACGGAGGATGAATTTTGTTACCTGATTAAAGGCCAAGCAGTTTTAACGGATGAGCAAGGGGTGAGTGAAGAGGTTAATGCCGGAGATGCTTTTGTGATTCCAGCAGGTTATAAAGGCAGCTGGAAAACGGTCGGTGAAGCGCAGAAGTTTTATGCAATTTATGAAGAGCTGGCTTAAATAAAGTCTAAATATTTTGTTATGGTTAAGGCCCTGTTTCTGCTTCTCGGCTTTGGGCAGTACAGGGCAATATGATGGTGGCTAGGCAGCCCTTCTGATTTTCAATTTTAATTTCACCACCTAATAAGTCCGTTACAATAGTGTGAACAATATTCAGTCCCAGGCCTGAGGTTCCTTTACCCATTTGTATTGTGAAAAAGGGGGTAAAAAATCGGCTGAGATGCTGATTGGAAATACCTGAGCCGTTATCTTGGAAAAGCAAGATAACATTGTTTTCTTGTAAACGAAAAGAGATACGAATTTCAGGATTATCTTTCTTGATAAAGGCGTGGTGTAATGCGTTGGAGATCAGGTGGCTTATCACTACTGTTAGTGCACCGGGGAAGCTATTTAAAAGAATATTGTTGGGGCCGGATATGTTGATCTGGACTTGCTGTTTTCTCAGCTGAGTCTGATGCTCCGTTAAAGTATAATTTAATAGTTCAGATAGATTAAATTCCCGCCGTTGAATATTCGCTTGGTCAATTGCAATCTGTTTAAATCCGTTCACAAGATGAATAACTCTTGAGAGGCAGCGGTTCATCGACTCGGAAGACAATAAGTGTTCATCAGTAAACTTGATGAGTTCGGCTTCAGTTAGCACTTTGTTATCAAGCTTATCTCGTAAAGATTTGGTTTCATCGTCCAAAATGTGGACTAAAGTGGCTGCAATGTCCAATGGGGAATCGATCTCATAGGATAATTCTGTAATTAGAGCGCCTTGGACTGCTACTTTCTCAGATTGAACCAATTGATTCTGAGTCTTCTTTAAAAGTGCGATAGCGGCCTCTTGCTCATTTTTTAATTGTTGCAACGAACGAGTGCGATTATTGACTTGATGTTTCAGGATAATAATAGCAAGGAAGGAAAAGGCCACTAAGCAGATCCAGAAAATGTTGCCTCGGGTTATGAAAAAAGATCTGACGCCTCCTTGCGTCAAGTACAAAATTTCTAGTTTTTCCCACTCCAGTGTCAGCCTTCGAATAGTACCATCACTTTGTAACGTTTTGATTGCACTATTCAACTCTGCTCTTAGGCTGTTATTACCTTTTATGATGCCCAAGTGGGTAGGTTTGATATGAATCGGTTTTTCAACAACTTTAATACCTTTTAATCCATGCTTTTGAATAGTGTAGGCCCCCACCCATTTCGTAGTTGCTAGAGCATCGATTTCACCCTTTAGTAGTTTCTGGAAGCCGGAGAGGTGATTTGTGATAATAATTTGGTCTGCTTCACTATTTCGGGCTAGTAAATTACGCAGGTAGCCACCTTTGGTGACCCCTGTTTTGATCTCCCTGAGATCATCCAGGTCATGTATCGTCAGATTATTATCACGGACAAAAAGACTTAACTCAAATTGTAAAAAACCATCAACAAAATCATAATGTTGTTTGCGCTGCTCATTAGGGCTGAATACTGTCAGCACATCTGCTTGTTTATTCAGTACTTGCAATTGAGCTTGTTTCCAATCAATTAAACGATATTCAATTTTTCTCCCCATCTCTTTGGCCAATGCAGGTAAAATAGAAGGGAAAATCCCCTTAGCCTCACCATTCTCTAACCATTCAATGGGGGGATAATCCTGATCACCCACAATGCGTATCGCAGGCAAAGGACTGTTGGGATTACCATAGATAAACACTTTCTCTTGTGTTTCTGTATCGGCAATTGCCCTAAGACAAAAACTAAAAATTAGAATAATAGAGTAGCGAATCAGCATAAAAACCTACGAATAATAATTATTTTTCCATGATGTTAGTCTTTATTATCAAAAGTAGTCATCGTAAAGAGATTACAGGAAGTATAGCGGGCTTTTGGCATTCAGTTTCCAACTTCCTCCACCGACTAAGAGTATTTAGATATTTACTGTCTAGATCAGTAGTCTAGTGCTTATTTTTAACCCTCAGATCTATAAGCACTTTTTCGGTGACATTGGAGCAAAAAACTTGTTACAGTAATGGTGTTGGTGTCAGATAGTGTTGGCAATCAAAACAATAATGAGGATCTGTCTATGCGTTTATCGGAAGAGCAACACCAGGAAGTTAATGTTTTAATTCAGTTTAATCTGAGCAGTTTACAGGAAGGCATTAAAGTGCATTCTGGTGCTGATCCAGAAATGATAGCGGCGACACGTCGTTTATTTGAAAAAGGACTAGTAACTCAAGAAGACGGTGGTTATTTAACGTCACTTGGTTTAACTGCGGCAGAGCATGCCCAGTCACTAAAAACCATTTTATCTGCAGCTGTTACGGCTTAAGCAATATCTATCTATATTTTATTTGTCAGATTTTTGTTAAATACCATACCAAAAGGCCATTCACTTTGAATGGCTTTTGTCTTTCTAACATTCTCTTTTCTGTCGAAACACTCTTCGATTTCAGTTTATACCCTTCCCGATAAGTTGCCCGCGATCACGGGTACACCTAAAGTGATCCGGTTTGTCACTATTTTTATCTACAAAGAGTTATCGGAATTGGTATTAATCAAACAAACAAATTAATTTGATGAATAATTAGTCTTTCTCTCTCAAGAAGATAGCTTTATCATCCTGCGATGAAATCTTATAATTCAAACACCTGTTTAAGGGTGAAATGCCTGCATCTTATCTATAGTAATGATTAAGGTGCTATTTTTACTGCACAGTTAAATTAGACATAGAACAGATACCCCCCTAAGGAAGCCAATATGTCTCGCCGAATTCCATTACTGGTCATTACCACTGTATTGGCCACCAGTTTACTGCTCACGGGTTGTAAGCACGATCAGGAAGCTGTTGTTAAAGACACGGTTATCCGCCCCGTTAAATTGACAACCATTGGTAACCTTAGTGTTGCGGTACGTCATTTTCCTGCAGAATTTGTTGCCACTGAAGAAACCGACTTAACGTTTCGTGTCTCTGGTCAGTTAGAGTCTCTACCAGTTGTTCCTGGGCAACAAGTGAAAAAAGGTCAATTGCTGGCGGCACTGGATGATAAAGATTTTAAATTAAATATTAGCCAAAAACAGACAGCTTATGATTTAGCCAAGCTACAGCAGCGCCGAATTAAAGCGATGGTTAAACAACGAGCGGCCACTCAATCTCAGTTAGATGAAATTAATAATACAGTTAAGCAAGCCAGTACGTCCCTGCAACAATCTAAAAACCAACTGGCTTATAGCCGTATCAAAGCCCCCTTTGATGGTGTGATCGCTAAAGTTTATGCGGATAACTATGAAGCGGTTAGTGCTGCTGCACCTATTTTGAAATTGGAAGATGCCGAAACCATTGATGTGCAGTTTCAGGTGCCGGAGGATTTTGTTGCACGTATTCAGAGCAGAGGGAAATCTTATCAACCGACAGTCATAATCGACAGTATGCCGGGTGAAGTTTTTAAGGCTAATTATAAAGATCACTCTACCAATCCAGATCCTAATAC
>JAKZRG010000043.1:0-45290 GCA_047518265.1 Oceanospirillum sp. | reverse complement strand
GATGTAAGCAGTATATACGATGTGGAGACGAAAACATTATATTTATATAATGCATCTACTCGCGATACTTTATCTGAAGGTACTGGGCTTTTCAGTCCTTATTATATTTCTGCAAGCAATATAAATAGTACGGTTTATCCTATAGTGTCAATATCAGGAGATAAGGATGATGATGTTAGACTTTTTTATCGTGCTAATGTTTCTCCTGGAGTCGCTTCAATGAAAGATGACTATGAACAATTATATAAAGCAGTAATTGGTATAAAATTGGATCCAAATATCACTTTTGCATACACCGTATATAGTTCATATACAGGTGTTTCACATAAGGTGAAAGGTATGATTGCTTATATGAAAGTATACAATCGTATCACTAATGAAGTTTATACAGAAAACAGTTTCTCAGCTGACATACTAGATAGGTTTATAAGAGAAGGTTCAGTAGTTGTAGATAATACCTATATGCTAATGTGGCAAGATGATATTGTATCAGATAAAATGACATGGGATAATGCTAAAAACTATTGTGAAAATTTAACGTTACATAGTTACAGTGATTGGTACCTACCTAATCAAAGTGAGCTATCATCCTTAGTGGATATGCATTCTACGTCATCTCATAATATAAATTATGAGATACCTCAAATATATAGCATATTTGAAAATACTGCCAAAGAAGAATATTTTACTTCAACAGAGTACCCTTATAGAGATGAAGCTGAAGTTATTTCATTTTATAATGGTTATGATTTTCAGAATAAGTCAATATATAGTGAGCTTAGAGCAAGATGTGTAAGAAAGTTATATTAGTATAATGCTTTTGATGAAGAGGTAAATTTATAGGGTATGAACAGCTCTTTTATGCTGCTCGGGCCAGATTAAGAGACTATCGAAATACGGAGAACTTCATCAATATGATTAACCTGATTAGTAGCCCAGTAGAAGTGCAGGCTCAATTAGGTTAATCCACGTGAAACATCGAAGAGCCAAATAAATAGAGTGCTTTAAACTCGATTCCGGTGTTTTTTATATTGATATTTAAAACTACTATAAAATCAGTATGTTAGAGCGCGTGGATTTTAAATGCTTTTTTCCTTGAATCTCGTAACTCATTGTTTTTTCATATATAAAAAATTGCAAGCACTAAAAACTTCGGAATCGAGTTTAAATATAAAAAATTGATGCATAAATAAGTTCCGATACTTATGATGCAAAATTGCTATGGACATAGATTCAGAAATGACTAAAAAGCTTTTTTAGGACAAGAAATACTTGTCAAATCAGTAAGCTAACAAATTACCCTGTTGACAATTTATTAGCTTACTTCAAATTTTATACAAAAAGAGAGAGAGATGAGTACGAGAACTGATTGGGTGGATTACGCTAAAGCTATAGGAATTATCCTCGTCGTATACGGGCATGTCGCAAGAGGAGTTTTTAATGCAGGAATTGAAATACCGGAAAATCTATACAGACTAACAGACAGCGTAATTTATAGCTTTCATATGCCTCTGTTTTTCTTTCTATCGGGCCTGTTTTTCTATCAGTCATTTTCCAAACGAGGAGGTATTGGGCTAACCCTAAACAAGCTCGACATGATCGTATATCCTTATCTAATCTGGTCTATTTTACAGGGTTCAGTTGAGGTATTACTATCTAATTATACAAACGGAAGCGTCGAACTTTCTGAGATTTTTTCGTTGTGGGAACCAAGAGCTCAGTTTTGGTTTCTTTACGCTTTATTTTTTGTATTTGTTGCAAGCTGCGCCATTTTTTATTTTTTCTCGGAAAAATATGCAGTCTTAGTTTTTTTCTTTTCTTGCACCCTATATGTAGTTCAGTTACATCTTCCAGATGTAAAATTACTGTCACTTATTGCCAATAATTTAGTCTACTTCGCTCTTGGTATAATATTCACTAAATACCGTTTTAGTGAAATGTTTTCGTCAAACACAGCTGTTTTACTAACAACTATGACTTTCATTCTATCTCAGTACCTATTTCACGACTACTTGGGCAAGTTGTATATGGATAAAGGTTTTGAGTCATTGCTATTAGCCTGTGTTTCAATTCTTTTTATTGTCTCTTTATCTATAGCTATAGGGAAAAAATCAAATAGTTTTCTTGCATATATTGGTGCGTCATCTATGGCAATTTATCTCATGCATATTTTGGCCGGGAGTGGTGCTAGAGTAATTTTAAGTAAATTTGTAGGTATTGACTCTATGTTCATACACATAGCTGTCGGATGTATCGCTGGTATTATGCTACCTTTATTGGCGCTTCAAGTTATTAATACCTTAAAAATTTCATATATTTTCTCAGCTCCGATAAGTCGATGGCTAGAATTTTCTTATAACAAAGCATTGCAGCGGGCAAGCCGCTGAGATGCGGCGTTAAAACCGATGAGTTAAAAACGCTCCCAAGCCCACCAACCCCAAGCCTAATAATCGTGTCGCGCTGGTTTCTGATTGGGTATAACCGGCTAAGCCAAAATGATCCAAAACAACAGCCGTTATCAGCTGTCCGGCAATCACTAAGGCAATCAGTGTAGATGCGCCGAGTTTGGGCGCAAATATAGCCATAGCGGTTACAAAGAATGCTCCTAAAAAGCCACCGGCCCAAGCCCAGGCAGGTGCTTCCTTAAGTTGCTGAAAAGTGGGGGTGGTAGTTTTAAGCGCCAGATTCACCACAATCAGTAGCATACAGCCGATCATAAATGACAGTGCGGATGCCCAAAGGGGGCTGCCACTGAACCGAGCTAGATGAGCGTTAATACCCGCTTGAAGGGGCAGCATTGCCCCGGCTATCAATACGATAATAATGCTTGTAATCAGCATACTGGTGCCTCAAATAACAAAGGGGCCAAATGGCCCCTTTAATAGATGCTTAAATAAGCAGTTAAACAAAAGCTTTCCATATTCTCATCTTGCAGTGATAGAGCATTCGCGGATGCGCCTTAGGCTTATCCACGCTACATATATCGGTTGCTCTGTAGAAAAGCTTCTGTCCGAAGGCATTTAGTCTCTTTTCACTGCTGTTGGCGCATTAATTTCAGCCTGTTTATTTAAGGCTTCAAATACGGGATTAAATGCCGGGCGATCCACATAACGACCGGCACCCTGTACGGCTTTTAGTTCGCCATTGGCCCAAACCACTTTGCCTCGGCTGATGGTGTGAGTTGGAATACCTTTTACTGTTTTGCCTTCAAAGATATTGAAATCGACGTTTTGATGGTGGGTCTTGGCGGAGATGGTACGTATACCTTCTGGGTCCCAGACAACGATATCGGCATCAGCGCCCACAGCAACCGTGCCTTTTTGTGGATAGATATTAAAAATTTTCGCGGCGTTGGTGGAGGTGACCGAGACAAATTCATTCATGGTCAATTTACCGGTGTTAACGCCTTCATCCCACAATACGGCCATACGATCCTCGACACCGGCGGTGCCATTGGGAATCTTGGTAAAGTCATCTTTACCGGCGGCTTTTTGATCGGCACAGAAGGCACAGTGATCCGTTGCTGTGGTCTGCAGGTTGCCACCTTGCAGACCTTTCCACAGTGCGTTTTGGTGTTCTTTGGAACGGAATGGCGGGCTCATGACATGAGCTGCGGCAAACTCGAAGTCTTCATTGCGGTACACACTGTCGTCAATACACAGGTGACCGGCCAGCACTTCGCCGTAAACCCGTTGGCCGTCGTTGCGGGCGCGGGCAATGGCATCGGCAGATTCTTTACAGGAGACGTGTACTAAATAGATGGGTACATCCATCACCTGAGCAATTTGGATCGCGCGGTTGGCCGCTTCACCCTCGACAATGGGCGGGCGGGACAGCGGGTGGCCTTCTGGGCCGGTGATGCCTTTGCTGATCATCTCCTGCTGGAGCTGGAACACCAGTTCGCCATTTTCCGCATGGACTGTTGGTATTGCACCCAATTCCATACAGCGACGGAAGCTTTTAACTAGGGTTTCATCGTCGGCCATGATGGCATTTTTATAGGCCATAAAGTGTTTAAAGCTGTTTACACCATGCTCTTTAACCAGGGTTTCCATATCCGCATGTACGGATTCATCCCACCAGGTAATGGCCACGTGGAAGCTGTAATCTGAGGCTGATTTTTCCGCCCAGTCACGCCATTTATGGTAGGCCTCTAACAGGGGTTCCCCAGGGGCTGGAATCACAAAATCAATAATGGTGGTATTGCCTCCGGCCAGACCTGCGGCGGTGCCGGTGTAAAAATCATCGCTGGCGACGGTGCCCATAAAAGGCAGCTGCATATGGGTATGAGGATCAATACCACCGGGCATCACGTATTGACCGGAGGCATCCACGGTTTCTGCATTGGAGGGTACATCAAGATTTGGCCCGATAGCGACGATCTTGCCATCTTCACAATAGATATCAGCATTAAAGGTGTGATCGGCGTTAACGATGGTGCCATTTCGGATAACAATAGACATGGCTTGTCTCCTCAATTCGGTAGCATTGTCAGAGCATAATCCGCTCTAACTTATTGTGTTTTTAGGTGTGAAATTTGTTGTTGGTCTAGATCTAGAACTTTTAGATAGGTATCGCCTCCTACTCTGGGTAGGAGGCAATCCAATTATTCTGCTTGAGCAACCATGCTAGGGGCTTTGGCCGTCAGCTTTTTAGCGCAGAACCAGTAGATCAGTCCGCCTAAGATAGAACCGGTAAACCAGCCGTACTGATAGAACCAGTTAAGTTGTCCAGAGGTAATAGAGAACAAGGTCAGTAACACGGGGATGGCAAAGGCAATCAGTCCGTTTGCATTAAAGCCGCTGTAGATACCCTGGCTTTTATACAGATCCGGTAGGCTCAGTTCCTGACGTTTCACCACAAAGTAATCGACAATCATAATACCGGCGATAGGCCCCAGCAGTGAGGAGTAACCCAGTAACCAGCCGCTGTACATGGCCTCAACACTGACATCAGATTCGATCACACCTAACTTTTTCAATAGCTCCCAACTCATCAGTAGAATGCCGATTAAACCGGTCAGCAGTACGCCGCGAGTTTGATTGATCTTTTTCGGCGCTACATTCTGAAAATCATTGGTAGGAGAAACAATATTGGCTGCGGTGTTCGTCGATAGGGTGGCAATAATGATGATGATCATCGCAATCACTACCCAAAATGGGTTTTCGATTTTACCGATTAAGGTGACGGGGTCAGAAATAGTTTCACCCACAAGGGTTGTGGAGGCGGCTGTTAGGATCACACCCAGAGCTGCGAAGAAAAACATGGTCAATGGCAAGCCAATAATTTGTCCTTTAATTTGATCTTTCTGGGAGCGGACGTAACGGCTGAAGTCAGGGATGTTTAGGGATAAGGTGGCCCAGAAGCCGACCATTGCAGTTACACCGGCAAAGAAGTATCCCCAAAAAGAGGCACCTTCTGGGCGGTTTGCTGGAATAGCGAGCAGTTCTGAATAGGAGATTTTAGGGCTAGCCCACATCATTAGACCGATGCCGACTGCCAATAGTAAAGGGGCTGCTAAGGTTTCCAGAATCTTAATGGATTCTGCACCTTTAATAACGATATATAGGTTCAGCACAAGGAAGGTAAAGAAGCCAATCACTTCACCTGTGCCTCCCAGAGATTCCCACCCAGGCATTAGATTAGACAGTAAGATATGGATGGCAAGACCGCCAAACATCGTCTGAATACCAAACCAACCACAAGCGACTAGAGCGCGAATGAGGCAAGGAATGTTAGACCCTGTCACACCAAAGGACGATCGTAGAAGGACTGGAAAAGGGATGCCAAATTTAGTGCCAGGAAAGGCGTTCAATGTGAGTGGAATCAACACGATTATATTGGCTACCAAGATAGCCATGAGTGCTTCCATTACTGATAAACCAAAGTATGCGGTTAACACGCCACCTAGCGTATAAGTTGGTACGCAGATCGCCATACCCACCCATAAGGCTGCAACATTCCACACGTTCCAGGTGCGCTCTTTTACTCGAGTTGGAGCAATGTCGTCATTATAGTGGTTGCTATTGGTGATATCTGAGCCAGCGTTAAGCTCATAAAACTCGCCCACCTTTGTGGCGGATGAAGATTCAGCAGATGTGCTCTTCATTACTATCTCCTCTTATTTTTATTTTCAAGCTCAGGACGAGCTCTAGCTTTGTAATGAGTTCTTTACAGTTTTTGTTTTTTGACCGTGTGGTAAATATAGGGTTTGAAAAAACATCTGGCAAATGTATTTTTTCCCAAACGGTAAAAATAAAGCGGTAATGACTATCTAACTCCATGAAATATAAGTGTTTAATTTTTTTTAAAAATCGTTGTATGGCAGGGTGTCAGCTAAATGCGAGCATTTTATCTGAAATCTGGTCTGATAATTTCGAGTCGATGAGCTGTTGCAGAGCCGTGAGATAGGCAGATAAAACAAGGTTGGGAGCGACCTCTTTGTGAGTCAGCGCGGCATAGGGCGTCACGAAGCTAAACTGTGAGGGCATTAAGGGTTTCATCTGGCCACTATCGACCCATTTACGGGCTAAATGAGTTGGTAGATAGCCAATATAGCATCCCGTTAAAATAAGAAATGCCACGCCTTCTCTGTCTGAGGCTTGGGCGCTTCTTTTGAATTGTTGTAGATGCTTCCAGATCTCAGGGGGTTGTTGGTAAGAGGGTGAAACCAATTCACTGTTGATAATATGCTCTGTCTGAAGCGCATCATCTGAGAGATGAAACAGAGGGTGTTCATGGCTGCAGTACAGATTGGATTCTTCATCATAGAGATGGATGTAGTTAAGACTGGGGTGCGTATTGAACACTGGAGCCACTCCAATTTGAATCCTGCCATCCAATAAGCTTTTTATCACTTCGTTTGCTGGAATCATCTCGATATTGACATTTACCTCAGGCGCTTTCTGTTTTAGGGATTTGAGGGAATTGGTAATGAGCATCCTTGGTAGGGTAATTAGAGAATCAGTGATACCTATATCAAGATCGCCCTTAAGCTCTGAGTGAATGCTGCTAATGCTTTGCTGGAACTCCTGATGAGATGAGAGAAGTTTTTGTGTCGCTTGATAAACCTGTTTGCCCTCATCAGTAAGAGAAAAACCACTTCGTCCACGGTTGCACAGTTTTAGAGACAGTCGTTGTTCCAAATCTGACATGGCAATGCTGATGGCTGCTCGGCTGATATTCAGCTCCGCTTCTGCCGCTGAAAAACCACCGCAATTGACCACCGTTTTGAATATTCTAATCATCCGAATATCTGCTCCAGCAATATGCCCCATCACTTTCTGCTTTGTCATATACACCTCGGCTCAGGGTTAACAGGTTTAGACATACCCAAAGCAAAATATTCCGATATGCAGCGACCTGTATTCTGAGGGATGGCCGTTTTTGCAGAGAGAATTTTGTTTGGGTGCTTCGATCCTTGGTTATAGAATATACATTATTTTTACCAATTGGTAAGTATTAGGTTAACCAAGGGTAAGATCTTTCGAATTTAACAGGCGTTGATCTAGTTAGATGATGTGAAAAAGCAATGTCGGCTCTGTCGTTAAAAGTCAGTAAGAGTCGGCAAAAAGATAGTGCTTAAGCCATATAAGTCTAATAACAAGCCTTCAGAGAGGTGATAGATATGTCTGAATTCGATACCAATAAAGCTGCCGGAATGACCCGTGAGCAACTGGAAGCCTACTGGATGCCGTATACGGCAAATCGCCAATTTAAAGATGATCCAAGAATGTTTGTGGGTGCCAAGGGGGCATACCTAACGGATGCTACGGGTCGCCAGGTATTTGACGGTTTATCGGGTCTATGGACTTGTGGTGCGGGTCATTGCCGCCCTGAAATTGCCGAAGCAGTGGCTAAGCAACTGAACGAGTTGGATTACGCCCCCGCTTTTCAGTATGGCCATCCAAAAGCCTTTGAGTTAGCCAATCGTATTAAAGAGCTGACTCCTGCAGGACTGGATTATGTGTTTTTCACAGGCTCGGGTTCTGAAAGTGCCGATACGTCTTTAAAGATGGCCCGTGCTTACTGGCGGAAGAAAGGCCAACCGACCAAAACAAAACTGATTGGTCGTGCCAAGGGCTATCACGGCGTTAACTTTGGCGGCTTTAGTGTGGGTGGTATTGGTGCTAACCGGACGCTCTATGGTTTAGGTGTGGATGCCGACCATCTACCGCACACACTATTAAAAGAGAACGCCTTTACTAAGGGCATGCCGGAAACCGGTGTTGATAAAGCCGATGAGCTGTTAGAGCTGATCGCTTTGCATGATGCGTCAAATATTGCCGCTGTGATTGTGGAGCCTATGGCCGGTTCTGCCGGTGTTATTCCACCACCTAAAGGCTATCTAAAACGCCTGCGTGAGATCTGTGATCAACACGATATCCTGCTGATTTTTGATGAAGTGATTACGGGTTTTGGTCGTATGGGTTCCTACACCGGGGCTGAAGAGTTTGGTGTGGTGCCGGACATGATCAATGTGGCGAAGCAGTTGACCAATGGTGCTGTGCCTATGGGCGCTGTGATCGCCAAAGCGGATATCTATCAGACCTTTATGGATACCGGTGGGGCTGACTATATGATGGAGATCCCCCACGGTTATACCTACTCGGGTCATCCTGTGGCCTGTGCTGCTGCGCTGGCATCCCTGGATATTCTAAAAAATGACCACCTGATTCCACGGGTTAAAGAGATGAGCCCTCTCTTTGAACAGGCTCTGCATAGCCTTAAAGGCACAAAATATATCTCAGATATCCGTAACTACGGTCTGGCCGGTGGTATCACTATCGAGTCCGCACCGGGTGAACCCGCAAGACGCCCTTACGAGATCGCCATGAAGTGCTGGGAGAAAGGATTTTATGTCCGTTACGGTGGCGACACCATTCAACTGGGTTTGCCTTTTATTACTGAACGTGACGAGATCGATAACGTTATCAATGCCATTGGCGAATCTATTTTAGAACTGGATTAAATCAGGCGCCAAGCGCTCGAATAAACCACTGATATTTAACGACCCAATACTTAGACAAAATACGCATATTATCGAGGTTATTATGGAAACTTTAGGTCATTTAATCGACGGCAAGTTCTCAACGGAAGCAACACGTACTCAGGATGTTTTTAACCCATCAACGGGTAAAGTGAGTAAGCAGGTGGCTTTGGCCCCTGTTGAAACAGTAGAAGAAGCGATTGCTGCCGCTGAGCGGGCTTTCCCTGCTTGGCGGAATACTCCAGCAGCAAAACGTGCTCAGGTGATGTTTCGTTTTAAAGCCCTGCTAGAACAGCATGCCGATAAGATCTGTGAAATGGTGGGTGAGGAACACGGTAAGATCTCTCACGATGCCGCAGGTGAACTGCAGCGTGGTATCGAAAACGTAGAATATGCTTGCGGTGCACCTGAACTGCTAAAAGGCGAACACAGTCGTAATGTGGGACCGGGGATTGATTCCTGGAGTGAATTCCAGCCACTAGGCGTCGTTGCCGGTATCACGCCTTTTAATTTCCCTGCCATGGTACCGCTTTGGATGTACCCAATGGCGATTGTCTGCGGCAATACTTTTGTCTTGAAGCCATCAGAACGTAATCCAAGCTCAACCATGTTCTTAGCAGAGCTGTTACATGAAGCGGGCCTGCCGCAGGGCGTACTGAATGTGGTTAATGGTGATAAAGAAGCCGTTGATGTGCTTCTGACCGATGAGCGTGTTAAAGCGGTGAGCTTTGTCGGTTCCACACCCATTGCGGAATATATCTACTCCACGGCCAATGCCAATGGCAAACGCTGTCAGGCTTTAGGTGGCGCTAAGAACCACGCGATTGTTATGCCTGATGCGGATATGGATAACGCGGTAAACCAGCTGTTGGGTGCGGCCTTTGGTTCTTCCGGTGAGCGTTGTATGGCGCTATCTGTTGCAGTGGCAGTCGGTGATGAAGCGGCTGATACACTGGTATCCAAGCTAAAAGAGGGGATGAAACCTCTGAAGGTTGGTGCATACAGTGATAGCAGCAATGATTTTGGTCCAGTGATCACCCAAGCACACCTGGAAAAAGTAAACGGCTATATTAACAGCGCTGAAGCGGATGGTGCTTCTGTGGTGGTTGATGGTCGTAATCCTCAGGTGGCTGGCTTCGAAGGTGGTTTCTTTGTCGGTGCGACTCTCATCGATAATGTTACGACGGAAATGAACAGCTATCAGGAAGAGATCTTTGGCCCGGTACTGCAAGTCGTCCGTGCCAACAGCATGGAAGAAGCCATGCAGATGATTAACGACCACGAATACGGTAACGGTACCTGTATCTTTACCCGCGACGGTGAAGCAGCCCGTTATTTCTCCGATCATATCCAAGTGGGCATGGTAGGTATTAACGTGCCTCTGCCAGTGCCGGTGTCTTACCACAGCTTTGGTGGTTGGAAACGTTCCCTGTTTGGTGATCTACATGCTTATGGCCCAGATGCCGTTCGCTTCTACACCAAGCGTAAAACCATTACTCAGCGCTGGCCATCCAGTGGTGTACGTGAAGGGGTTTCCTTCTCTTTCCCAAGCTAACGTCTCAATACCATCAGCAATATCATTGTTTCAATCGCAATGAGTTGTGTGCAGCGCCCTCTGCTGCTCTTTTGGCTCTTTTCTCTTCCCTAATAAATAGAGGAAAGAGCCATTTTTAAAATAATAAATACCCTCCCTACTTATATCTAATCATTAAAAAAACAGATGAGATCTCAAATGAAAACAACAACAAAAACGCTTGGAATCCTTGGTTGTGCTTTTTCCTTAGCTTCAATGCCGGTATCTGCTGAACAGATATGGAGTGATTTTAGCCTGAGTTACCTCTACGGTAATGACTATGAAGTGGTTGATGATAGTCAGAAGACCGTTACCGTAGAGCATGTCAGTGGTCATAGTTGGGGGGATACCTTCTTTTTCGTTGATTGGCAGAAATCCGATGATGGTGATAAATCGACCTATTTTGAGTTTTCGCCTCGCCTGAGCTTAGGTCATGTCACTGGCTCCGATCTCTCTTTTAGTATCGTTAAGGATGTTTATCTTGCGGGTACTTGGGAAAGTGGTGCGGGTTTTGATAACTATCTGACCGGTGTCGGGTTTAGCCTGGATATCCCTGGCTTCCAATACGCTAACGCTAACTTCTACTATGCCAATAATGAAAATACTGATAACGATCTGATGACCACATTGACCTGGGGAGCTCCTTTCTCAATGGGCAGTGCAGATTTTCTTTATGATGGTTTTATTGACTGGTCCAGTGCTGAATCAGACCATGCGGCTGAAACCAACTTTACCTCTCAATTGAAATGGAATGCAGGCAAGCTGATTGAAACCAAGGCACCGGTTTACGTAGGTATTGAATACTCTCACTGGAGTAATAAGTACGGTATTAAAGGAGCCGATGAGCGTAACCCATCTCTACTATTAAAGTGGCACTTCTAACGTTGTACGGCTAAATCCTCTGGATCTATCAGACCGCTATAAAACACCAGACCACCACAAACACCGTAATGGCCCATGCTATTACGGTGTTTTTTTATGGCTTAAAGATAGAGGCTGTTAAAGGTAGAAGCTATTGAAGGGAGCAAAGGAGTAAAGAAGGGTAGAGAGATAAATAAAGGTTGGGAGCCTCGCAGCCATTGGGCGAGAAGAAAACTGGAAGCCCCCAGATACAGGTAAAGCTGGCACAAGAAAAGCTAATACAAGCAACGTTAATGCAAATAAGGCTTATCCAACCCAAGCGCCTATTTGTGGTGATAAACCCGTTTCAAGTTCATCTACGCGAGAAGAGATATCATCGGACAGATATCGATTAGGTAGATTTCTATAAGCTGGGTAAATGGCTAAACGCTCTTTTAATTGGCAACCACATTCTGAGGTTTTAAATTCCAGTGACTTGATCTGTGGCCAAGCCCGTTCAGGGTTAATATGATCGATGGTGAGTGGAGATACTCCACCCCAGTCATTAATCCCTGAGTTGATATAATCTCTATAGTTGTCTTGTAAATTAGGTGGTGCCTGAATACTAATACTTGGCTCAAGTATCAGCCGAGCAACAGCTAACGTTTTCAGCATATCTTGATGGCTAGGTTCAGGGGCATCAGCCATCGCCGTATCAGGTTTAGCCTTGAAGTTCTGGATAATAACTTCCTGTATATGACCGTACTTTTGATGGATCTCGTTGATTACAAATAAGCTATCCACACGTTCCTGCCAAGTCTCACCGATACCAATCAAAATACCTGTGGTGAAGGGCACATCATGTTTACCCGCCCATTCCAGAGTACGTATACGCTGTAGCGGCACCTTATCAGGACAGGCATAGTGTGCTTGGCCTTTCTGTAACAGTCGGCGGCTGACGTTTTCCAGCATCATGCCCATACTGGCAGAAACAGGTCGCAGCTTAAGAATATCTTGTTCGGATAGTGAGCCGGCATTCACGTGGGGGAGTAAATTGGTGTTCTCAAGCACCAAGCGACACATATCGTATAAATAATCGACGATAGTGCTGTAGCCCCTTTCTTCAAGAAACTTACGCGCTTCAGGATAGGTCTTTTCAGGTTGCTCTCCTAAGCTGAACAGTACTTCCTTACAGCCTAATGCTTCACCCTTGCGCACAACGGCCATCACCTCTTCAGGTGTCATGATATTGGCTTCGGCAGAGCCTGGTGGTTTTACAAAGGTGCAATAACCACAGGTATCACGACACATATTGGTCAGTGGAACAAAAACCTTTTTTGAATAGGTTATGACATCCCCCCAATGAAGTTCACGTACAGCAGAGGCTTGATTACACAGTCGCTGGATTTGATCATCATTAACATTTTCAAAGCTATAAGCCTGATCAAGAGATAGCATCGCTTGTCCTCCCAGGTCGTTTTTTATTTTAGTCATCAACATGGCTCGATAACGCCATCTAAAAGAGAGTCATCTCAATATAGATTTATTTTACCATGTGGTCAAATTTAAAATTGTGGTGCACATAGCTGTGAAGATGGAACGGGGATCTAGGAGATGAGTTGGGTATATGGGGAGGAGTTACGTTGGTAAGTAAACGCACGGTGTTAATAATGGAGGTTTGTGAAATCCAGCTTTTTTAGAGGCTTTTAAAACATGGTTGTCTGAGATTATCTTTCATTTTGACATTTTGTATTGGGCAACGGGGGTTGCCCTAACATTCAAGTAACAATGACACTCTCTAGAATCAGATCAGTACCTGCTCTTCTACGATAAAGGCTGCCGATTTGGCGTGATCAATAAAATTGCCTTCATCTTCCTGCAGTGCCGCAGCTAGTTTTTGTCCCTCCGGTGAGCTCATACCCTCTACCAGTGCTTGTTCTGACTCGAACCAGACCTCAGCAACACCGTCATACTCGGCTTGCAAGCCTCGCGACTCTCTAAGTCCCTGATTTAAAGGGCTGTTCAACGTATAGGATTGCACATACTTTTTAGCGCCCAGTACAGCAGCATTTTCCACAAAAAATGGGCCGTGTTGGTTCTGCCAGTAGGCTTTAAATTCTTCGCGGCTCATGTTCGAGTGGCGTGTAATACACATTACAAATTTAACCATTGTTCGTTACCTCGTGTGGATTTGATATCTAATTGATGAAGGCCAGTTTACTCGTTTTTAAATAGTTCACTAGATGGCTAAAATGCACTACATTGTTCTCTAAAAGTGAACGAAGACTGATCGATAATCGTAGGGTTGATAAACCGTGGATGAATTAAAGCGAATTGGGGTCTTTACTAAGGTGGTTCAGGCGCAGAGTTTTTCTGAGGCCGCACGCCAGTTAGGTGTGGCTAAATCGGCGGTGAGTAAACAAATCCGCCTGCTGGAGGAAGAAATCGATGTGCGGCTGTTCAATCGCTCCACCCGAAAGCTTAGTCTGACAGAAGCAGGTAAGATGTATTACCAGCATTGTGAGCAGATCGTCAATCGCGCTGAAATAGCTTTGGAAGAACTGCACCAATACCAAAACCAGCCAAGTGGCACCTTACGCATATCGGCCCCGATTCCTTTTGGTCACGCCATCTTGCTGCCTGTGATTAAACAGCTGCGAGACCTGTATCCACAATTGAATATAGATCTGCAATTGGATGACAAGGTGGTCAATATGGTGGAGCAGGGTATCGATCTAACATTGCGTGTTGGACGTCTTGATGATTCTAATCTGATTGCCAAAAAGCTCTGTGATACACCTGCGGTGGTATTTGCCGCGCCGGAATATCTAGCCCGCTTTGGTACGCCTCTAGTTCCCGCTGATCTGTGTAACCACCAATGGCTTGCATTATCGGTACAGGCTTCCCCTTACTCTAAAACCTTCAGACATAAAATAAGTGGGAAAACAGAATCCATTTCACTGCAAGGAAATCTCAGAATTAATTCGGTGGATACCGTTATTTCTGCGGCAGTAAATGGCTTGGGTATAGGTGTAATGGCCAAAGCGACTGTGCACGAACAGCTGAATTCGGGCAAACTGGTGGCATTACTGCCCAGCTATGAAATAGACCCCGTGGCTATCTATGCCGTTTACCCCCACCGAGAACACCTACCTCCCAAGGTACGGGTATTTATGAATTTTTTGCAGAAGTTTTGTGCTAATGCTAGCTGGGCTATTTCGGCTTAGGCTGGTTGCTTTAAGCAATACGTGCAACATCAATTGAAATATTAGATCCCTGAGAGCGGCATTCACTAAAGGGTTGCAATGTACGGTTATCAGCTCTGTTGGCGATGGTAAGTTAAAGCGCTTGGTTTCGTAGAGGTATTTAGCATGATTGATAACGACCGTTTTGGCTTATGTTATGTGTTTGGGTGTCGTTTTTATTAATTGTTTTTTATTATTGAATAACGGGATGCATTATTTTTACCTTGTACTAAAAGTTTTTTAAATTAGGGGCCGAAATGTCAGCGCTTTTTCCTAGTAAAATTGGCTTAAAAATGGATCAATTTAAGCCCGTTTTCCAGGCTTAATATTAGGGGTGTAATCAGCGATTGTATTTTAGAGGGTCATAGACTTTTGTTTTAGGTTTTTTTATAAAATATTTTTATCTATCCATTTGATTATTATCGATTATTTTATTTTATTTGAGGCGTTACTTCCCTAAATATTAGGCCCCTAAGTATTCTTGCTTTTAAGCTAAAAAAGCCTATTTTTAGGGGCTTCCATTCGTGATTCTTCGTCCCTATACTCGCCGCCATTAAAACTTGCTCAAGTTTTATTCTTGTTCCATATTTTATCCACCCCTTATTCTGAGTACTGCCCGTGCGCTCGACTATTGTGTCGCTGCTATCCTTGTTTATCAGTTGTTTTATTCTGATGCTTGGCAATGGCCTGATTAATATTTTATTACCTGTTCGTATGCAACTGGAGCAGATGGACACCGATACCATAGGTATGGTGCTGTCGCTTTATTATGTGGGCATGCTGGCGGGTAGTATGCTGAGTAAGAACCTGATTAATCGCTCCGGGCATATTCGTATGTTTGCGGGTTCTATTGCTTTGGCGGCAGTGAGCATTCTGGTTTGTAGCTTGTATACGGATGCGGTGTTATGGGGTGCGATGCGGGTACTGATTGGCTTCTGCTGTGCCTGTGCTTATACGGCCATGGAAAGCTGGTTGAACGGTGCGTCCACAAAGGAAACACGCGGAAAAATCCTGGCGTTTTATCAGGCCGTTGTTTTGGGCGCCATGTTTGCGGGTCAATTCCTGATCAATATTGCATCACCTGCGGATACTATTTTGTTTGTATTGGCAGGCATCATTCTTTGTTTAGCCGTTGTACCTATGGCTTGGAGCCGTCACCGGGGGCCTGAAGTAACAGAAACAGAATCCATGTCTATCATTGCGTTGTTTAAACGCTCTCCTTTGGGTGTGGTGGCTTGTTTTACTTCTGGTCTTATCTATTCGGCAGTATTTAGCTTGATCCCTCTATTTGCCTCTGACTACGGTATTGAGGGTTTTGATCTGTCGTTGTATGCCGGTTCGGCTATTTTAGGCGCATTTTTATTGCAGTTCCCCGTCGGTTATCTATCGGATCGGTTTGATCGTCGTTCCGTATTGTTATTGGCATTGTTGCTATCCAGTGCCGTGGGCTTCTCGATACAAATTTTGGCTGAGATGGATTGGTTTATGGCCATGTCGGTGGCTACGGCAACCTCTGCGGGGATTATTGCCTGTACCTATCCTCTGAGTATCTCTGAGGTGTTTGATAAGCTAAAGCAGAGCGAGATGGTTTCCGCTATGGGAAGTCTGATTATGGCTTTTTCCATTGGTGGAGCGATCGGGCCTTACGGTGTTTCCCTTGTTATGGGCGTGTTTGGCAATCAGATCTTATTTTACTTTGTGGGTTGTATCCAGCTGATACTGGCGGCCTTTGTTATTTTGCGCATGCGTGTGCGAACGGCTCTGCCAACAGAAGATCAGGAAAGCTTTGTGATGCAAAGTGGTGCCATGCCTGCAGCGACAAACCTCGATCCACGTATGGAATATGTTGAAGCAGTCATGCCTTTAACCGCTGAAGTACAAACAGCGGTCGAAATTGCAGAGACAGATCCGGCAACGGCGGTTCGTATGGCCCAGACTTTGGTGGTTGAGAAACCTGAACAGGGTGTGGATATTGCTGCCGAAGTTGCAAAAGTTGAGGGTGTTGATCCGTTACGCCTGTACGAAGTAATGCTGGAAACAGTACCAGAACAGATTCTGGAAGTGACCTCTGCCATGGTGCAGGCTACGCCCGATCTTGCTTATGAACTGGTACGACAGTTGGCACAAAGTCACCCCGATGAGGTGGTTGAGGTTGCGGCTGAAATCGGTCGAACGCTGCCAGATCTCCGTTTGGATATGGCTAAGATTGCGGTTGAATCCGCGCCAGAATCTGCTGTTGAAGTAGCAGAATATTATGCTCAGGTAATGAGTGAAGAGATCGATGCGATTCGTCCGGCAGATCGTGATGACGATACCTCTGAGCAGGATGCTGTTGATATGGTCAGTCAGTTATCCGAGCTGGCGCCAGAACACACTCTGGACGTTGCAACCACGATTGTGGAAGCAGTACCGGATAGTGCCGTATCCATTGCATCGGAAGTGGCGGGAGGCCTGTCCGTCGATGCTGAATCAGAAATGATTGCTGATGAAGAGCAACCTGTTGCTAATACCGCAGATATCGTTTGGACGGCAGAAACTGAAGATGAGGCTCAAGCAGAACAGTTGAATCAGGATGCGGCTGAATTGATGACTCGTTTGTCAGAAGCCGCACCAGATCAGGCCATGGATATTGGTGTGGCAGTGGTTGAGGCGTTGCCAGAAACCGCAGTGGCTGTAGCAACTGAATACGCAAATTCGATTTCGGATCGTCAATCGGCAGAAGCAGAGACTAACGCTGAAGGTTTAGATGCGGAACAAGAGCAAGGGTACACAGAGATCATCGCAGAAAGCGTTTCTACAGAAGGTGGTGAATCTATAGAGGAAGACAATGCCGTTGCAAGTGAAGCGGCGGAATTGGTGAGTCGTTTATCCGAAGCCGTTCCAGAGCAAGCAATGGATATTGGTGTGGCGGTTGTTGAAGCGCTACCGGAAACAGCTGTGGCTGTGGCAACAGAGTACGCCAATGCTATTTCAGAGCGTCAATCTGAGGATGATGAATCTCACGATGAGATAGGCATTGTTGCTCAGGCTGAAATGGAGACTTGCGCCAGTATGGAAGAAAGTCATACATCTGAAACTAGCACGGAAGAGGGTGAGCAAACAGCCAATCAAGAGGCGGCAGAGTTAGTCAGTCGTCTGGCTGATACTGTACCGGAGCAAGCCGTTGATATCGGTGTGGCTGTTGTTGAAGCATTACCAGAAAGTGCATCTGATATTGTTGAAGCGCTAGCGGATTCCGATCAGGTGCAAGACAGTGATCTGATTAGTGATTTGGATCAAAAAAATAAGGAAACAGAGTAGATTCGATAATATAATCAATCAAGAGATCAATATATGCCAAATAGCTCACTTCAAGGAATTGCGGTGAGTTATTTCTGGCAACGGATTGCCTTACTAAAAGGGAAGAGAAGCGCGGATTGCTTGGTATATTTTATAGATTGAACGATAGGCTTTTATTTATTTAAGGGCCGTAAAAAGGTTGAGATAATCATATACAAGGTAATGATTAGTGCTGAAGTGGATCTGTTTCTTATATATTTTGGTTTGCGCTACCAACGTTTCATTGGGCATCTTATTTGTATCCGTGGATTTATTGCTACAAACACCGCCGATTCAAATTGTTAAAGAGACTTGGGAGGTCATTAAGCAGGTTCCTTTAGGAGAGGGTGCCATCTATCCATCCGCTCAAGCGTTTGTCATTGGAGATATTTTGTTTAATCTCTCTCTGATTAGCTTATTTCTTCTCAGTATCCTAGGGGATTTCTGGCACGCTAGATGGTCTTATCTGCTGATGGTATTACTTATCATTTTATTCCCTGTAGGGATTATCGGTGAGTTGATCTATGTGGAAAAAGAAAATGCAGCGCAGTTTTTTGAAGCGAACTGGCGGCATATTATCGAGCTGATTGTTGCATCATTCTCAGCCATGATTCTATTACCTTATCTTGTCCTATCTCCAGGTGTTCAAGCTCGGTACGCGTCTTTTCATCGAAGCTGCTAATTCAATCTTTCGCGACAATATTTGGTTGTATGCGATATTTTTTTGTAACTTAGCTTTTCAAGTCGATATCCTGCTCAAGGGCTATGCCTTGGGCAAAAGATCATTATTTCATCCTTTCTTTATAAGCTTGAAATGTAGGTAACTATCATTATTATGCCGTTAAAATGGCCGATAGTAGTGTTATTTGTCTTTTCTTGTGTTGCTCCTGTTTTTGAACTTCTGCTAAGGAATACTCATTCCGAAGGCTAATTCCCTAATTTTACAGCCTTTAAAATCAGCCAAAAGCACCTGTGGTGTAATGGCGTGTAATAGAAACAAGAATGTATTTGTATTACATATAGTGTCGTTGAGATGCTTCTTCCAGACAGCCCAAGATTTATTTGGTGGAATTAAGAGAAACCAAGGGTAATAAGCTGGAATAGAATTGATACAGAATAAGGTTTATTGGGTTCGTAATTCCGACGGGCTGTGGGGGCTCGTCGGAATTACGCCCTTCTTCTGGCAAGGTGAGGCAGAAGTGTTATCTTAAGAGCGAAAACTCTTTCCTCTTCAACAAAGTATTTCTATTGGTTGATTTTTGCCATTTTAACAAAGCGCAAGGTGTCTTTTTTAAGATTACCAATCCATCCCTTAGGAACATAGTCCACCTTCTTTTCTTCCATTAAACTACTCATAGCAGAGCTGGTGCCCACGGAGCGATACTTTTGGCAATCGCAAAGATACAGAAGTTGATCACCTTTCAGATAAATGGATAGGCGAGCTTCAATTTTTCGATGATTAAGCTCTCCTTTCACCATGCTGTCACTTGTAGCAGTAATAGCCCACTCCCTATTGATAAAAGCTTTTTTCACAGCAGGTAAATAACTTTCATCGACGTTGTTTAAGAAGACAGAGGGAATAGGTTCTGCTGCATAAGATAAAGCAGAGGCTAGTGTCAGACAGGATAGAAGGAAAAGAGATCGCAATTTCTGTTTCATGAGTTACATCCGTATAAAAATATCAGGGCATTCTACATAAATTTCTGAATATTTTTTGGGATAAATTAGCGATCTGCCGTGTTTTATGACAGATGCTATGTCATTTTTATTGCATAAAGTGCACGGTGCCATCCTCCGAACAGCCCATATAGATACCAAACGTTCCGCTAGACTGTTCTTCAATATAACGCTGAAAAATATCTTTAATGGCAGGGTAGAAAATATTATCCCAAGGGATTTCATCTGGGCCTAATAACAGGGCTTGTGCGGTTTCTGGGCCGGGATCATCGCTGAATTCGATTAAAGTGGCGCGGAAGATAATATACACCTCATCGATCTGAGGGACGCTAAATACGGAGTAGGGGGAGATTATATCCACTCGTGCACCGGTTTCTTCCCAGACTTCCCGTTTGGCGGCATCTTCTACGGTCTCGCCACACTCCATAAAGCCTGCTGGGAGTGTCCAGCTACCGGGGCGGGGCTTGATGGCTCTTTGGCACATCAGGTATTTACCGTCGTGCTCGACAATACAGCCAGCAATCACTTTAGGGTTATGGTAAAAAACTTTACCACAGTCGTCACAGGTGAGACGGCTGTGGGTATCATGACCAGGGGCGCGGTAGGCTACTTGGCTACTACCGCATTCGGAACAATATTTCATGGTTATCCCCTAACGGTTAAACCCGTTTTCTTCGTCCCGCTGGCACCTTGGTGAGCGGGTCAGTTAAGCTTGGTAAACTTGACCTGCAATGGCGAGATAATATCTGCTGTAACAGGTGTTGTTTCTTCCTGTTGTGATGCCAGTACTTTTAACGCAACATCGGCGGCATGTTTCACATGTTTCAGGCAAGCCTCATGAGCTTTAGCCGGATCGCGGGTTTTAATGGCTTCAACCATTTCCGCCATCTCAGCACTACTGGCCTTATAGCGGTCGTTTTGTGAGACGGAAGTAGCCCGTAAAAAGCTGATGCGTGCCTGTAGTTGACGCAGTAGATTGCAGGCGGTTTTGTTGCCACAGCCTTCAAACAGCACTTCGTAAAATGTCGTGACCGCTTCCAGAATCGGAACAATCTCGCCAGCTTCTAAACGGGAGTGCAACTTGCGCAGAGAGTATTCCAGGTCCAGCAACTGTTCGTCATTGGCTCGGATAGTGAATAGCTCAACAATCATGCACTCTAATGAGCAACGCAGTTCATAGATCTCTCGGGCATCTTCCATGGTGATAATCGCCACGCGAGGGCCTTTACCTTCCAAGTATTCAACGATACCTTCCGATTCCAGATGGCGCAGAGCTTCCCGTACCGAGGTACGGCTAACACCTAACAGATCACATAGATCCCGCTCAATCAGGCGGTCTCCAGGTAATAACTGAAAGTTTAAAATGGCGTTACGCAGTGCTTCTAACACCTTTTCACGTAGGGTCATGCCAGCACGTTCGATTTTTACGGAATCACCCAGGGGCTGTCTCTGCATTGTTACTCATTCCATTCTGTTTAGATTACAGCGGGGTATTGATGGCCCATGCTGTAACAGGATTGATCATGCGGACGTCTCAGAGCCTGTTTCTGCTTGTTCAGCGTCTACTTCTAAAAAGACGGACTTAGCCACGCGGAAGCTGTCAATCGCGGCAGGTACGCCACAGTAGATGGCTGTTTGCATCAGAGTTTCACGTATCTCTTCCCGGCTAACACCGTTATTCAGTGCGCCACGGACGTGAAGTTTCAGTTCATGAGGACGGTTAAGTGCAGTGATCATCGCTAAATTGATAATACTGCGCATTTTAAGGGATAAGCCTTCCCGTTGCCATACAGTACCCCAGCAGTATTCTGTTACCAGCTCTTGCAGTGGCATGGTGAACTCATCCGCATTGGCAATACTGTTGTTCACATACTCTTCGCCCAGTACCGCTTTACGGGTGGCTAGGCCTTGTTCAAATTTTTCTGTTGGCATTGTTTTGTTCTCACTTCTTTTATAAATAATTACGAAAAGGTTATAAATAGAGGTAAAAAGCTCTAAATAAGACCGAACATCCTGAAAAAAGATAAAAAAATAGCGGAGGTGGCGGCCTCCGCTCAACCAAGGGAATCTCCCTTAAATCAACTATTTTTTACTTTGATCAGTGTTTCCCTGAGGGCTTAAATACCACCCATCATCATATATTTGATTTCAACGTAATCTTCGATACCGTATTTAGAGCCTTCACGGCCAATACCGGATTGCTTAATACCGCCAAAAGGAGCAACAGCCGTGGAGATAATGCCTTCGTTGATGCCAACCATGCCGTAATCCAAACCTTCACCGGCACGCCATGCGCGACCCAGATCTTTGGTGTAGACATAAGCGGCTAGGCCAAACTCGGTATCGTTACCCATGGCAATGGCTTCTTCTTCTGTAGAGAAGCGGAAGATAGGGGCCAGTGGGCCAAAGGTCTCTTCACGAGCTACCTTCATCTCGGTATTCGCATTGCTGATAACTGTAGGCTCAAAGAAGGTGCCACCCAGGCTATGACGTTGACCGCCTGTGGTGATCGTGGCGCCTTTACTGATGGCATCGGCGACGTGGTCTTCAATCTTGTCGATAGCAGCAGCGTTAATCAGCGGGCCCTGAGTCACCCCAGATTCCATACCGTTACCCACTTTCAGATCGTTAACGGCAGCGGTCAGTCTTTCAACAAACTGATCATAGATACCGTCTTGAATCAGGAAGCGGTTGGTGCAGACACAGGTTTGACCGGCGTTACGGTATTTAGAGGCGATAGCCCCTTCAACAGCCGCATCCAGATTTGCATCATCAAACACAATAAACGGTGCGTTGCCGCCCAGTTCCAGTGATACCTTCTTCACCGTATCCGCACACTGACGCATCAGTAATTTGCCGATATTGGTAGAGCCGGTAAAGCTCAGCTTACGTACCGCATCATTACCGGTCAGTTCACCACCGATAGCTACGGCATCACCGGTAACCACGTTAAAGATACCTGCTGGAATACCGGCTTCTTCTGCCAGTACCGCCAGTGCCAGCGCCGAGTAAGGAGTATCTGGTGCTGGTTTAACAATAAACGGACAACCTGCTGCCATGGCGGGTGCACATTTACGGGTGATCATCGCCGTTGGGAAGTTCCAAGGCGTAATGGCAGCCACAACCCCGATAGGTTGTTTAAGCACCATTAAACGAGCACCGGCCTTATGGCTTGGGATAATATCGCCATAAATACGTTTGCCTTCTTCGGCAAACCACTCAACAAAGCTGGCGGCGTACATGATCTCGCCTTTGGCTTCTGCCAGAGGTTTACCCTGTTCTAGGGTTAGGATCTCTGCTAGTTCGTCAGCGTGGGCGACCATCAACTCAAACCAACGGCGCAGAATGCTGCTACGCTCCTGAGCGGTACGTCCGGCCCATTCTTTTTGTGCCGTTTCTGCACTGTTAATGGCCTGACGCGTTTCCTCTGTACCCAGCATAGGTACGGTACCGATCTTTTCTCCGGTGGCCGGGTTAAAGATCTCTTGGACTTCACCGTTCGAGCTATCGATCCAACGGCCGTCAATATAAGCCTGCTGCTTGAAGAGTTGGCTATTCATGGTTTTTATTATCTCTGTTTGGTGGTTTATACCGTTCCCGATAATTTATCAGTGAATCAATCTCTGAGTTCACTGAGTCTCATTCAATCGCCTTCTCATTTAAGATGTCATTTACGACAGATAAGGCATTATCGGGATTGGTCTTATTATTCAGTGGGCGCTTGCCACGCGGTCATTTTACCCCGGCAATATACCATGGGAGCATAATCTGAATGGTTGACCAAGCTCTCTACTTTACCCACTAAAATGGCATGATCACCACCTTCATACTCTTTCCACAGGCTGCATTCAATTACAGCAGCAGCACCATCAATCATAGGAGTGCCAAACTCACCCTTAGTAACAGCAACGTCTTTGATGGCTTCGGCTTTAGCTTCGCCCTTTTTGGCGAAAGCAAAACAAGGGCCCATCTGACTGGCTTCCAGGATATTGATCGCAAAACGCTTAACTTCGCTTAGCACAGGGTAGGAATCAGAATCATAATTAGGACAAACCAATACCAGAGCCGGGTCCATAGACAGAGCACTAAACGCGCTGGCGGTTAAACCGGTGACATTGCCATCGTTATCATAAGCAGTAACGACAGTGACGCCGGAAGGGAAAGAACCTAAAACCTGTTTGTAGAGTTCTTCATTAATCATCATTATTCTCCAAGTGCTCTGTGCAGCATATATTCTGTTGTTCTGCTGGGCTTAAGATTCTCTTTGTTATAGAGAGAGCCTTAAGTCCAGTTTTAGTTTTTATAGTTCTTCCAGCAAAGTGCCTTTTTCAGATACCTTGCTTTTACTAGGTCTCTTTAAAACGACCTAGCGCATGACAAACGGATCTGCCATTGGCTCGCTGGATAGATTGATCCAGACCGTTTTCTTCTCGGTGTAAGCCAGTACAGAATCAATACCGCTTTCACGACCGTAACCGCTGTGTTTGTAACCACCGATAGAAGCCATAGCCGATACGGCGCGATAGGTGTTCACCCAGATAATGCCGGAGTGAATACCACGGGCCATACGGTGTGCTTGGGCCAGATTCTGAGTCCAGATACCCGCTGCCAAGCCATATTTGGAATCATTGGCGATAGCCAGTGCTTCCTCTTCCGTATCGAAAGGAATAATGGCGGCCACTGGGCCAAAGACTTCTTCTTGCATCAGGTAATCATCATTACCCTGGCATTCAAAAATAGTCGGTTGGTAGTACCAGCCTTCAGTCGATTCTGCGCGCTGACCGCCTAAACGCAGACGAGCACCTTCCGCTTGGGCTTTTTCCACAAAACCTTCCACCACAGCCAGTTGCTGAGCGGTAGCCATAGGGCCCATTTCGCTGTCATCGTCACGAGGGTGACCAATCTTTATGCGAGAAGCACGTTCTGCCAGTGCATCAACAAACTGCTCATAGACACTGCGGTGTACCAGAATACGGGAACCGGAGACGCAGCTCTGACCGGATGCGGCAAAGATACCGGCCACAATACCGTTCATGGCGCTTTCCAGATCGGCGTCTGGGAATACAATCTGAGGAGACTTACCGCCCAATTCCAGTGACAGCTTGGCAAAGTTTTCTGCCGAGCTCTTAATCACATGCTTGGCAGTTGCCGCACCGCCGGTAAAGGCGATCTTGCGTACCAGCGGGTGACTGGTTAATGCAGCGCCAGTACTTGGGCCATAACCTGTAACAATATTCACCACACCTTTTGGGAAACCGGCTTGTTCAACCAGCTTAACCAGTTCGATCAAGGTGGCTGATGCATGCTCAGAAGGTTTCAGTACCAGTGTATTACCGGCCGCCAAGGCTGGCGCCAGCTTAATAGCGGTCAGATAAAGTGGGCTGTTCCACGGGATAATCGCCGCAATAACACCCAGAGGCTCACGGATGGTGTAGGCCATCATATCCGTTTTATCTAACGGCAGGGTTTCACCCTGAATCTTGTCTGCTAGGCCTGCGGTGTAATAGAAAAACTCAGGCAGATAGCTGACCTGACCACGGGTTTCCCGGATCAGTTTACCGTTATCTGTGCTCTCTAACTGAGCCAGAATTTCGCTATTTTCAGCAATCAGATCACCCAGTTTACGCAGCATTTTGCCACGGGCAGTTGGGGTGATACTGCGCCATTCCTGACTATGAAACGCACGATCAGCGGCTTGTACCGCCAGATCCACGTCTTGCTCATTAGCATCAGGAAATACTGCCCAGGGCTGAGTGTTTGACGGATCTAAACTCTCAAAAGTTTTGCCCGAAATGGCCTGTGTCCATTCACCATCAATACACATCTGAAAGGTTTGCAGACTCATGAAAGGGCCTCCTGAGCGGTTGAGCAATGTAGAGTATTTAAAAACTGCAGCAGTTTTTCATTGACCATTTTTGGCGATTCCATCGGCATCATATGACGCTGGTCCGCCAGTACTTCTGCATGGGCATTAGGCATGGCTTTCGCCATATCCTGTGCCATCTGTGGTGTTGAACCGGGATCAAGCTCCCCAGTCATTACCATAGTGGTGACCTGAATATCCTGCAGCTGATCGGCCATGTAGTTATCTTCATTGGCAAACAACTCATAGGTTTTCAGATAACCCTGATGATCATTACCTGTGACCGTTTCGCGAACGGCTTGAATCTGAGCCGAACTTGAAGCGGTGTATTCTTCACTGAACCAACGCTTAAGCGCCGCATCCACATTGGCAGCAGGGCCTTTAACCGCTACTTCCTTGATACGTGCCTGAATACCGCTGCGCTGTTCATCGCTGCGATTAAAGACGCTGTTTAAAATCACCAAACCATTCAGATACTGAGGGTGATGCAGGGCAAAGGCGCGAGCCACTAAACCGCCCATGGAAAAGCCAATCACGGTGACTTGTTCCAGCTGTAGGTGATCTAACAGCTCTTTTAGCTGGTTGGCGTAGTCTTTTAAACAGGCATTGGCTGCCGGATTAACGCTATCACCATGGCCTAACATGTCGTAGGTAATGATCTGGTAGGAAGGGGACAGACCGACGGTCTGTCCTCCCCACATCTCTTGATCCAGTCCTACGCCATGAATCAGCACAACGGCTTGCCCTGACCCTTGCACCTGATAACAGGTGCCTGCCGGGGTTTTATTATTGTTTATGCTTGTCATGGGCAGACTCCGGCTTAGCTCTTGGCTGCTAATTCAGCTTCTTCCGCTAAGGATTTCAGATCTTCATAGCGGTTGCCGATACGTGGGTGAACACGGCCACCGTCAGCAGCACCTAGGCAAACAACAATTTCATCAGCCGCTGGAGCGTCTTCGATGGACATTTCCATAGTGATGTAGTGAGAACGGAAACCCTCATCATCTTTATGCATCATAGGGATCTGGATAGACGTACCCGGACCGCCACGTTTGTTAGTGAAGGCTAGGTAGCTTTGTGCATCAACAGCATTACGGTAGTGATTACCAAAGCGTAGTGTATGAACCACTGCAGAAGCGTGTTCGATTTCGCCTTCAGCACCAACAACCGCCGCTTTACCGTAGGCTTCAATGTTTTCTGTACCACCGATGTATTTACCGATGTACTCAACAATCAGTGCGCCTAGGTCAGAACAATGGGCTTTGATTTCTGGGCTCAGATCTTCAACAAAACCACGACCGTGCCATGGGTTTTTAATGATTACAGCAACACCTACCATGCTGACAGGCTTATCGGTTGCCTTGCCACCTTCAATACGAGTTTCTTCAATAGTGGTAACGATTTTGCGAATTTCAAAGCTCATCTGTTTTTCCTTCATTCTTATGCAATAAGTCATGCAGCTAACGGATCTGCATTTCTTCTTTGTCTATGTCTGCTATAAAATTCAAGCTTACATATTATGGTATACCATAATATAGTACACAAGATTCGTTGATGCAATCTCTGACACGACGCTTTAACCCGTGAATAGAAAATAGGCATCAACAAGGGCTGTTAAAAACAGACGGAATAAGAAAAAAGGTTGGTAAAACAATGGCGTTACCGCTGACAGACTGGCAGATAAAAAATAACGTTCTGCACAATAAATCGAATAAAAAGCGTATTCGAAAGACCCCTCAGCCGAAAAAAGAGTGGTTGATTGTGTTGCAGCCTCGTTTTTCTATGACCGATTTACTGGCGGCTGTGAGCTGGTTACAAGGCGCAAATGAAGAAACTGACAACGCGTTATTCCACTGGCAGTTATGCTCCAATCAAGGGCAAGTGGTTCTGGCTGATAACGGTATGGTGCTATCGGCATTGCGGGATTTCTCCACCGTTGAGGCATTCGATGGGGTTTTGCTACTGGATGAGATAGGCAGCGATAACCTATTACAGAGTTGGCTTGATCAACAGCATCGACAAGGCAAACAAGTGATCTCCTTATGTTCTATTAATAAGGATGACGTGTGCGATAAGAATAATGAACTGGCAGAGTCTATGGCAGAGATCATACTGCCTTGGCTCTCACCGGAGCAAAGCCGGAGTCTTCAATCCCGTATGCAGGCGCAATCTTCTGGTAATAGCGGTATTAAAGTAGATGACAGCCGAGTGCATAGAGCCATACAGCTCATGCGGGAAAATCTAGAGCAGCCATTAAGCTCCAATGAGCTGGCAGAGCGAGCCTTTTTATCAGTACGCCAACTGGAGCGACTGTTTCGTCGTTATTTTGATATTACACCCTCCCGCTATTACAGCCGTATCCGCCTGTATTCTGCCCGCAAATTACTGCAACAAACCGATATGAGCGTTACAGACGTCGCCCTGTCCTGTGGTTTTGTTTCTCTATCGCATTTTTGCAAACTGTATCGACAGCAATTTGGCCTAACGCCGGGGGATGATAAGGGGTGATATTAATCCCCTCCTGATTTAGGTCAAAGCAGAGTAGGTGATTTGAATAGCCATCGTATTCGGTTGTTTTTTCAAGCTACAGCCGTCGCTTAGACTCAAAAAATGATACAGGGTGAGGCTTATGTAGGTTGGCGTAGAGCGGCACACTGTAACTTATTGACAGATATGATTTTTCATCCGCGAAACCCAACGTCAGATTGTCGTACACCCGATACAAACCTGCTTACATTCCCCCTCACATATGTAAGCCCCTGCGGATGATATTAATGCGATCACGATAGTTTATCGGGACGCTGATAGACCCCGTGTTGGGTTTCGCGGGATAGACTTTATCCTTTATAAATCAGCATCCTACAGCCGCTCTACGCCAACCTACACAAGCCTCACTTCGAATATAGAATATAAGAAATTCTTGTTCTCAAGCTCCGCGTGGTAATTAATAGCAGTGGACTACCACGCAGGAGCGTGAGAGGCAGTTTCACTTAACCATGTCATACCGAAAAAAATTGTCTTGTTGCTTAATTGAAAAACCACCTTGAAAAAGACAAAAGGTAGCATATAGTAACCATATGCCACCTGCTGTTGCGGGTATATATTGAATGGCAGTAAAACCTGAAGAAGAAATAACCATACTTATCCCGTTAAGCTAACGGGATAAGAGAGAGGAAAAGTGATGGCACAACGCAGTGTAAAATTATCAGAAGAGTTTGTTTCCATTGCAGAGACAGAGTCTAAAGCCATGTGTCGCTCAACGGGTGGCCAGATAGAGTATTGGGCACAGGTTGGTCGAGTTGCAGAGCAAAACCCTGATTTATCTTACCCACTTATTCGCGATCTATTAATCAGCCTTGAGCAGGCTAAACGAGATGAGCTAACGGATTATGTCTTCTCAGATTAGGATTAAGCAAACTCGGCTCTTTGAGCGTACGGTTAAAAAGCTAAATAAGCAGGATAAAAAAGCGTTAGATAGCGCCATTCGACAGGTTGCCACTAACCCTGATTCTGGTCAGAGCAAAGCAGGTGATTTGTCTGAAGTCCAAGTGTACAAATTTCGATTTACAAATCATCAAGCTCTATTGGCCTACAAATACAACGATGAGGAGATTATTCTGACGCTGTTAGCTGTCGGTTCACATGAGAACTTTTACAGAGATCTGAAGCATTATCTGAAAGGTTAGGTCAGAACATCAAAAGCCACGATTTGTCGTTGCTGTTTAGAAAACTCTACACCGACCTGATAGATAGGCAGTCCTTTATCCTGATATTTAGCGGCATAGTTTTTATCTTGTAGCTGCTGTAATGCCTTGCCTTCTGGTTGATCTGCGACGGTTTTAAACTCAAACAAAAAGATCTTTTGATGGTAGTTCAGCATCAGATCCACTTGTCCTGTGCTACTACTGTCTTCAACGGTTAAATCTAAACCTAAGGCAGCAAGATGGCTATAAAATACGCTGGCATAGTGTCCTTCGTATTGATCGATAGCGTTATTGCGATACCAGTCATGGGGTAGGCTGGCAAACAGGGCTTTAAAGTGTTTTTCCAGTGCAGAAAAATCGCTGCTGCGAAAGGCTGATAGTAACTGTAGACCATTCTCTAAGGCTCGGTCAGAGGCCAAACCTAATGCCGGTAGTAGTGCCTCATTCAGGCTGGTTTGCACCTCATGATTTGGGTAGGTCAGGGTATACAGTTTTTTGCCTGGTGTAATTTCTTCTACTTTTTTCAGCGTTAGATATCCTGCCTGAAATAACAAGGCTTCGTTGCTGATATCCTGTACATCAAAGCGGGATAGTAACGCTTCGCTGCTGTACAGATTGGCTAGCTTTGGCGTGAAGAACTGGCGTTCGGACAGTAGCTTGACTAAAAAAGTAGGCGTCGCGCTCTCAAACCAGAAGGAACGAAAATCTCGCTCCTTAAATAATAGAAGCACATCGAATGGGTTATAAACGGCATCACCGCCCCAGTTATAGCCGTTATACCAAAACTGAATCTGTTTTCTATCCAGTCCTGCAACTTCATGGGCAAAGGTTTGATCGATATCTCTATCGGTATAACCGCAAATAGCAGAGTATTTGTTACTAAGGGTGATGTCTCTTAGGTTGTTTAAACCTGAAAACAAGCTGACCTTACTGAACTTAGATACACCCGTCAGCATGCAGAAATGCAGATAAGGGTCTGAGTCCTTTAATACGGAGTAAAGGTTTTTTAAACCTTCCCGTGCTTCGATAGCCTTATCTTGTTCGGAGATATTGTCCAGAATAGGTTTGTCATATTCATCAATCAATACCACGGCTTTAGCACCGTGTAGCTCGCTGGCTTGACGAATAAGAGTGGCAAAATTACCGGCAATATCTAACGCACTACTTTCTGGCAAACCGAGATCAGCTCGTATCTCTATAAGTTGCTGCTCAATACGCCTATCCAGCTCTTCTCTATTACGTACCGTGCCGCTGCCAAAGCTCAAGCGAATCACTGGATACTTGTTTTGCCAATCCCAGCGATCATGGATATAGAGATCTTTAAATAACGTTTGGTTACCTTCAAAAAGTTCTTTCAGCGTGTCTAAGAACAGGCTTTTACCAAAACGACGGGGACGAGAGAGAAAGAAGTATTTGCCGTCATTAACCAGCTGGTGCACAAAGTCGGTTTTATCAACATAGTAGTAACCACCTTCGATCATCTCGCCTAGGGACTGGATACCAATGGGGAGTTTTTTCTGTTGATTCATTTTTTGACTCGGATCAAACGGATATTGACGTTACGTTAATGGTACACCGAAAGAAGGCGAAACATTACCTTTTGCTGCAATAGAGCGCTTCAGAGATACTCTTGATCTTGTACTACTTTCGATAAGCTTTTATAGAAAAACAAAAGAACCACTAACGGACTATTCCCATACAAAGCAATAGTCCTTAACCTAGATAACAGACCTAATGGTGAACCCTTTTTTTAAAGCCAATTTTAGCTCCTTATAAATCAATAGGTTACGGATAGGCTAGAAAAAAGGGTCAAACAGCCTGAAAATGGTCTTGTTCTTTAAAAATCAACGGGTTACTGTTTTATTGCTCTAGTTCACCGCCGAATAGGCGGCTTAGAAAGTCATGAGACTGGCTCGGTGTGTGGTATGGCGGTTCACCGCCGAATAGGCGGCTTAGAAATAAAGCTTTATGCAGTTTGGCCCGTACTTGGTGTTCACCGCCGAATAGGCGGCTTAGAAATGTGGCAATTCTGGCATCTGATCCAAAACAGGGTTCACCGCCGAGTAGGCGGCTTAGAAAATGCGGCGGATGATTGGAATGATGCGTTAAAAGTTCACCGCCGAATAGGCGGCTTAGAAATCATCCATCAGCGTACGAAAGCCAGAAGAATCGTTCACCGCCGAATAGGCGGCTTAGAAAAGCAAGGCTCAGGCCCAGCTAGCAGTAGAGTCGTTCACCGCCGAATAGGCGGCTTAGAAATGATATTGAGCATTTCAGCGATCTAACCGACAGTTCACCGCCGAATAGGCGGCTTAGAAAAATCGTGTGCGCGGGCCAGGGGAATCACTCCGGTTCACCGCCGAATAGGCGGCTTAGAAACTGTGCTCAATTCGCCCCACATAGAGATGGCCGTTCACCGCCGAATAGGCGGCTTAGAAAGCCAGATTGCTATCATTAATATCAACCAATAATGTTCACCGCCGAATAGGCGGCTTAGAAACAGCATCAGCCGGATTCCGTCGGGTGTGTATCGTTCACCGCCGAATAGGCGGCTTAGAAACTCTGGTGTGGGCTCCGTCCCTTTCATCATACGTTCACCGCCGAATAGGCGGCTTAGAAATATGAGCGAGGGCAGCAACAGGGTTATGCCGAGTTCACCGCCGAATAGGCGGCTTAGAAATCACCTAGACCGGTGCCAGCGCTTGGAGCATTGTTCACCGCCGAATAGGCGGCTTAGAAATAGTAATGCACATGTGAAACATTGATCATCTCGTTCACCGCCGAATAGGCGGCTTCCGAGGCTTCTAGGGAGCTTTAATGCTCCCTGATGCTTCTGTTATAGCGTCATTCTATTGATTTATGCTCCATAGGCTGTGTAGTGCAAGTACGGTATTTACAGATTGCTACGCCGCATATGATGGTATTGTCCTTAATTGGGGTAATTCTATCTGGCCAGTCAGGATTGAGTGTCTTCAGGTATCTTTTATCGTTTTCGATGATTAACTGTTTGAAGGTAGCATTTGCTTCGTCCGGTTCTTTTACCGCAATAAAGCTGTTATTTGTGGCGCTTAGTGTCGGATCGAAAAAGACAATATCGCCATCATCAAAGCTGATGGCTCCGTAAGGGTCTTGCATGCTTTCACCAGATAGCCGTAAAGCATAAGTATCGTCCCCATGAGGCATTGGGCAAATTAGCCATTCTTCTGTTATGGCCGATCTATCGGTAGCCTGAATGTTCTGCCAGCTTGCTGCTTGGCTCCATGAAATCACCGGGCATGAGCCTGCTTTCTCCGGTGCCGTTTTTTTATCTGATTCTGAAGAGACCGAAGCTTTCAGCAACAGTGCTTCGATTGAAATACCGAAGGTGCGTAATATGCCATCCAGTACATGGTTACTGGTGCCCTGTTTTCCTGTTTCTATTCTGGACAGATTACCGGTATCAATATCGATGTTCTGATAACTCAGTTCGTCGGCAAAATCCTGT
This sequence comes from Oceanospirillum sp., assembly GCA_047518265.1. Lineage (GTDB taxonomy): Bacteria > Pseudomonadota > Gammaproteobacteria > Pseudomonadales > Halomonadaceae > Oceanospirillum. Next base: position 12,597 of record JAKZRG010000043.1, on the reverse strand, counting down.
AGCGTCCACTTTCTGTGTTTTCTAGCTTTTCTGATAAGAGATCCGTAGTTCATAACATCAACAACCTATCTTTTCTGCCTATTACGCAGTACGCGATAGGCAGAAAAACCTTTAAAATATGCGTATAACGCAATATTGGTTTTGATCAACAAAGGAGGCATGCTGTGATTTAGGCCCAGGTGCAGATAATTGAGACAATAAGTGTCGCAATAAATATTTGTCAGTAAGCGCCTGAACATAAAGGTTTCAGCATGATCCATACTGCTCAAAGAGCGCCATGTACTCTCATGGAAAAGACCATGGAAAATACATGGCATGGTTTAACTTCAACCGCAGTGTTTACTACAGCTGAAGTGCTTCCATCTGAAGCTCATCAACCATCTGTTGAATACGGGTTAGCTCTTCAAGCAATTCTCCGACATAAAGAGACGCACCCAAAGCGGATGGCTCTACATTCGGAAATTCTTCATCAAACGCTATTTTCTCCAACGCGGTCAGCATAAAAGTACAGCGATAACTGAAACCATCAAAACATTGGTTCAGACGGTGAGCCGCTGCCTTTACGGGCGCTAGGTTTTGATTCGATGTGTTGCCCATCACCTAACCTCCTTGTTGGCTGATTGCATCGTGTTCCACGGATTAATATGCCGAGCAGTAAGCGCAAGGATATAAACTTCTCTACAGAGCAACCGATACATGTAGCGTGGATAAGCCAAAGGTGCATCCGCGAATGCTCGGGCACTTCTTAATGAGAAGATAAGGTAATAATCCAGACACAATTCAGCACTAGAGGTAAAGCAAGTATTCGGGTTAAAAATAGAACTGAAGACAAGGTTAAAACAGGTAAGATTTAACGAAGCGCTGTAACGAAAATTACAGGCCTTAACTTGATGAAAATAAAGAGAATTTTCTTTAAACGAGCGAAGCTCTGACGTAAGATCACTGTTAGCCATTATTGATACATCCGATATCGATTGTGGTTAGCTGCCTCTGGGTGCTCGAACACTCAGGGGTAGCGCTTATTAGGTTTAAAAATTTCGGTAATTACTCTCCTTTTTAATTTATTAGCAAATCATAAAACACCAAATATCGGTGCAAAGCAAACTGTATTTTTGGTTTTTATACAGGATATTTCTGGTTGTATTTCCCTCGCGACAGTATATGCAGTTTTTGTGTGCAGTACAGATGACTTACATTTGAGTCAGAAAGAGCTTTCTCTGGCTAATCAGAAAACTTTAGAGCCAAATTTGTATCATCATGAGCGTGATTCACAAATATCTTCGTTGTTATCAATATAGGCTCAACTTAAGTAAGCTCATTTTAAATTACTAGAACTTGTTATGTAGATTTAATTTTATGATATTGATCCCGAAGAATATCAATATAGTCTTCATCCTCTTCAGGAAAACCTGTTATTGTTAAATATCTTTGATATTCTTCAAATAATTTGTAATGAGGTTGACCTTCGATCTTGCCTGCATAGACTGCTCTAAAAGGCCTTTGTAGAATGATGTCTTCTGTTAGTTTGTTGTCATTGATTTTGTTGAATTGATCTGCAGTTAAATCGAATAAGAAGCCTTCGATTTCAATCCATGTATGATTTAAATGGTTTTCTATAAAGTCATCAATAGCTCGTCCGTAAACTATATCAATGCTCAATTCTGGGTATATCTCTAGGAGGTGGTAAGTAAATATATATGACGTATAGTCACAATGGTTAATAGGAAAGGACTCATCTGTGTGAAACACATGTCTAATTGATGAGTTTTTGATTTTTTCCCTAAAATAATATGCTTGGGATATAATTTCATTTTTTAATTTCATTTTTTAATTTCATTTTAAATTATTTAGAGTAATTGACTGCGTTTTAGAATATCCTGTCATAATATGATAAACCTTTTTCTCGGTTGCTAATTATTTATATTTTTAGAGGATAATTAGCCCCTTGCTATGCAAGTGGAAGAGTACGCTGCCAGTTGTTAAATATTACCAGTAAGTATATCAAGGACAACTCTGTATTTTTTTATAGCAACAGCATAAATTTCACTAGTTTCTTCAGAACCACTGCAAACTAGAGCTACGACATTACCCTTTCGGTCAATAATCGGGGCACCGCTACAACCTCTAAAGTGGTCGTGGCCAGGGTGTTTCATAGGTAGTTTGAAAATATAAAACTGGTTTTCTTCCTTTACAAACTGTAATCCTGAATAAATATTTAATTCCGAAAAAACATATGTTTTCCCCTGATGATGTTCAATGCTTGGCATTACAGAGCCGGAGAAACCATATTCTTCTTTTGAATTTGGAATAACATCGAAATCTGGTTTGAAAATTTGAATAGGGACCTGATTGATAATATTTCCTGCCATATCAATCTCTTGCCTAAATACTACCAAGTCTTTAGGTACTTCAACGTATGAAAAATCGATGTCTTTGAAGTTGCCTGTCAGAATTGAGCCTTCAGATAGGAAATACATAGCACCAAGTTGGTAGTTGATTGTACCTTCATCTTTCTTGTAGCCAATCTCTATGGCCCAGTTTTCTTGATCAGCAGTGGCATGGGATACTGTTAATAAAAGCCTTTTTCCTGAATAGTCGATAAGACATCCAGAGGCAATTCCTGTAGGTAAGCAGTTTTCATCTAACCTGCGAAGTGGAACACTAGATATAAAAACTTGTGCAAGATATTTATCTTGATTCATAACTACCTATAGTTGTGAGTTGGCTTTATTATGTAATATTTAGAGAAGCACAAAGGAAGGATGTAGAAGTCAAATAGTAGTTACCCTGTTTTTCCGCCAAAAACCTTGAAATAACAGCACTCGACTCGGGTACTCCTGTTCCTCATCGAATGAAACTATATCGTATAAATCGAATGAATTGCTACAATGTTTTGCGAATAATAGGCTCAAAGTAAGGTGATTGGTTGAAGTAAAATTAACTACCACCCGAAACAAAAATCCCCCGGCCGCTTCAACAGCAACCGGGGGATCTTTTAGGCGAAGCCTGATCTACAGAAGGGTAGGACTCTTAAGAGGTCGCTTCTGCTTCTCCGATCATTGCGCTATCGCTTTCAGGCTTTTTTTCCAGATGAGGATCAGTGTGGTAGACCACGCCGTTCTCTTCATCGTCTAAGCCTTTCACAAAGGCGACACACATCATCAGTAGGACTACCGAGAATGGCAGTGCTGCGGCGATGGCGGCGGTTTGCAGTGCTTTTAGGCCACCGGCCATTAACAATACGGCGGATACGGCACCCAGACCCAAGCCCCAGATAATACGGAAGCGTTGTGGTGGGTTTTTGTCACCAACAGACAGGATGGTACAAATAACCAGTGTTCCTGAGTCTGCAGAGGTGACAAACCAAGTGATGATCATAAAGGTGGCTAGAGCTGCCATTGGCCATGTCAGGTAATCAACGCCTATGGCTTCAATGGTTTGATACAGTGCCAGTGTCATATCGCTGTTGACCGCGTCAACGATGCCACCTGCGCCATACAGTTCAATGTGCAGTGCGGTGCCGCCGAATACGACGATCCATAGGAAGCCGCCCAGTGGTGGGATGATCAAAGCGCTTAACAGGAACTGACGGATGGTACGGCCACGAGAGATACGGGCAATAAACATACCGACCAGTGGGCCCCAAGATAACCACCAACCCCAGTAGAAGATTGTCCACCAACCCTGCCATTGACCTTCTGGATTAGGATCTGTCCAGAAGCCCATAGGGATCAGGTTCCACATGTAGTCGCCGACGCTTGTGGTAAACATACCCAGCAGGAAGACAGTCGGGCCTGCGAATAGGAAGAACAGCACCAGAATCAGACTGATACGGATATTCCAGACACTGAGGAACTTAATGCCTTTTTCGACACCGGATACTGCTGATAGCGTACCCACCACCGAAATAATGGCGATCAGGATAACCTGACTGGTGGTACTGATCTCAAGACCGAACAGGTAGTTCAGCCCCGCATTCATCTGGGATACACCCAAACCTAGCGTAGTCGCAGTACCAAACAGGGTGCTGAAAATTGCCAGTAGATCAACCGCGTGACCAATAGGCCCGTAGATGCGATCACCCAGAAGAGGATATAAAGCAGAACGTACGGTCAGGGGTAAACCGCGACGGTAAGAGAAGTACGCCAGGATCAGACCCACAATAATGTAGATCGCCCAACCGTGCAGACCCCAGTGAAATAGCGTGATACGCATAGCCACCTGAGCCGCTTCTGCTGTACCGGCGGCGATGCCTGCCATATCGATAAAAGGGTTGCCTTGGAAGTGAAAGATTGGCTCCGCGATACTCCAGAACAGAATACCTGTACCGATGGCACAGCTAAACAGCATGGAGAACCAAGTAAAGAAGCCAAACTCAGGCTTTTCGTCATCTTCCCCTAGGCGCAAATTACCGAAACGGCTAAATGCAACCCATACAGCGAAGAACAACACCATGCTGACTACAGTAACGTAGTACCAGTTTAGAGTTGTTTGAATCCAGTTTTTAATATCACTGAATATAGCGTTAGAGAATTCAACATTGATGATGGTGAATAGAACAAACGCCAGCACCATTGCCTTGGAAGCGATACCCATGCCTGGGTGCACTCCAAGGAATAATCCTTTGTCTGCTAACATCTTTTTGGGCTGCATAGAGCATGCTCCCTTTTGTTGTTGTTTATGAATATTTGCATGCTTGGCGCTCTGTCTATCATCGGTTATTTCAACCAATGAAAGGGTCCCGGTGCTAAGCAAGCCTAGTGGTATAATGCCGTAGGTATTATGGTATACCATAAGACAAAATATGAAAGCAACGAGATATTTTTCCCCTTATCTGTTGGCGTTCAGGTCAAAAACAGCCCAACCCGCTTAGATCCCCGCCTGAATCAGTGTTTTGCTGTTATGGGGTTACAAGAAAAAAAGCAGGTATTCCAAAAACGTCATGGGTTGGCGTTTTTGTTTTGGTGTTTTGACGAGGAAAATCATCGTGATTGGATAGGAGGCAAGGCGGTTTTCTGTCTTGTTTATGGCTCTTTCTAGCCCACGAAGGCTCCACAGTTTGTTATCGATAAGGGCGGTATATGCGCTGTTTAGCGTTACGGGGGCTTGTTCTCACGCTAATAAAAGATGAATTAGACCTATACTTACTAAAGGACATAAGGTGTCGTTGGTATTTTTTTGTTACTGGCTTTTTTTATGAAATATAAACCATACCCCACTGTTTTTATGGGCTTTAGGGCGTAACAGGGTAGAGGGTGAAAAGGACGATTTGAGAGAAAAAAGTACCGTTTATTGTTTTATTGTCACAGATCAGGTTTGACATTACGTATGATGGTATACCATCATACATTCACAGTTGGCGACTAGGGTTGCCCATCTATCTGATAGAAGGGCTTTCTGCAAAAGAAGAAAATACTTCGGCAGAGGTTGCTAGGCCCTTCCAGTGCATGAAATTTTGATTACACAATAACAAGAGGTTTAACGAGACCATGAAATTTTCTCTCTTCCTACAGATGGAGCGTTACGACGCAGACAAGCCACACAAAGAGCTGCTGGACGAACTGACCGAACTGGTACAGATTGCAGAAAAAGGTGGTTTTGAAACGGTTTGGATTGGTGAACACCATTCTATGGAGTTTACCATTGGCCCTAATCCGTTAACCTTCCTGTCTTATTTGGCACCTAAAACTGAAAAGATTCGTTTAGGTGTGGGTACCTTTATTGCGCCTTTCTGGCATCCGGTAAAACTGGCCAGCGAAGCGGCATTAGTGGATGTTATGTGTGATGGTCGTTTGGAATTTGGTATCGCTCGTGGTGCTTACCAGTATGAGTTTGACCGTATGCTAGATGGCGAGCCAGCAGCAGACGGCGGTAAGTACCTGCGTGAAATGGTGCCTGCACTGCAAAAGCTGTGGCAGGGTAACTATGAACATAAAGGCGAGTGCTGGAACTTCCCAACCTCCACTTCCGTGCCTAAGCCCGTTCAAGGCCCGTATCCGCCAATGTGGGTTGCGGCCCGTGATCCAGATTCCCATAACTTTGCCGTAAAAACGGGTTGTAATGTTATGGTTACGCCATTGTTTAAGCCTGATGATGAAGTGGGCGCACTGATGGACAAGTTCAATACCGCTTGTGCCAACAACCCTGATGTTCCTAAACCAAAAGTGATGTGTCTGCGTCATACCTTCGTACACGAAGATCCGGAAGACTGGAAGATCGGTGTTAATGGTATTCGTCGTTGGTACTCTTACTTCCAAGGCTGGTTCCGTAACGACCAAACGCCACAAAATGGTTTCTGCCAGCCAATCAGCGAAGCTGAGCTGAACGATATGCCAGACTTTGCACCTGAAGTACTGCGTGAAAACCTAATGATAGGTACACCCAATCAAGTGATCACTCGTCTGAAAGAATACGAGGCACTGGGTCTGGACGAGTACAGCTTCTGGAGTGATAACAGCCTGTCTCATGAAGAGAAGAAAAAGTCTCTGGAACTGTTTATCAGAGATGTTGTTCCTGCTTTTGAATAAGCAGCCTATTAGAAAAAGTGCTTAATGCAAATAAGAGATCGCCTGATCTTTGGGGGATCAGGCAGCCTCAGGTCTCTTGTAGCCAGTCACACTGCAAGTCGTTATAGATTTTGAAACAATGGAATATAAAAGAAGCGTGCTCATGCTCTTTTAAGCGTTGAAAAGATCGACCAGAAAGCCTCGACTTAGTCCGTCGGGGCTTTTTTGAATCTAACGGTCATTAATTCTAACCGGTAACGACGCGGTTTCTTCCCGTTTCTTTTGCTTGATAAAGGCGTTGATCAGCTAAAGATAGTAGAGCATCAAAGTTTTCCTGTTGTTGGTATTCGGCTAAGCCAATACTAACAGTGACTCTAATACCTTCGGGGTTGGCTTGTTCGATTTCTAGTCGTAGTTGTTCTGCTCTTTTTTCTGCGTCTGGTTTATTGCATTGTCCCAGCAATAGTACAAATTCCTCACCACCGATACGTGCGGCGATATCATCTTTTCTACTCTGTCTTTGCAAGATCTCAGCGACTACTTTTAGTACGGTATCCCCTACGGCATGGCCGTAGTTATCATTTACTTTTTTGAAGTGATCAACATCTAACATCAGTACGCATAAAGGAAATTTGTAGCGTCTGGACTGAGCTATTTTTTGATCAGCAGCTTCCATCAAATAGCGACGGTTATAAAGATTGGTGAGCTGATCATGCAGAGCCATCTTTTGTAGGGCATCTCGCTGCTGTTTTAGGGTGATATGAGTGGTTACTCTGGCTAACACAATAGCGGGACGAATGGGCTTGGTTATATAGTCTACAGCTCCCAGTTGTAGACCTTTTTCTTCATCATTCTCAGAGGTTCGGCCTGTGACAAAGATAACAGGGATATGCTGGGTTTCCGGTTGCTCTTTTAGTCGCTGACAGACCTCGTAACCACCCATTCCCGGCATTTCAATGTCTAATAAAATAAGATCGGGCATAGGGTCCGTTGTGGCCAGCTCTAAACAGCGCTCGCCATCCGTGGCAATTTTAAGGCGAAAACGCTCTTTTAAACCGACAGCTAGAACCTGAATATTTGCTGGTGAATCATCAACAATGAGCACGACGGGTTTGTCTGTCATCTACTCTTTCCCCTTTTCACTTAGAGATAATGTTATCCCTATTTCTGTTTCTAATGCCTTCAAGGTATCCATTGCTGCAGTAAAATCGAATACGTTTATTTGTGATAATAGCTGATCTAATAGTTTTTGTATCAAAGAGTTATCGCTAGCACCCTGTAAAGGCGTTAACTCTTCAGGATCGATATAGTCTCCAAGCTTTAGTTTATCTAGAAGCTCTTTTAAATGAGAGCCTATTTCTTCGAAGCTCAATAAAGCATTTTCTGGAGCGGCATACTCTACTGTGGCCATATAATCCTTTAGGCAGGTGATAAAGCTATCAGCAGCGGTGATGTAGTTTGGCATCTGTGCTGCGATATCAGGTGATTTTTCCTGAGCCATCGTCTCTATTTGTAAGGATAAGTGTTGTAGCTCCAAACCTGACAGGTTGGCTGCTAAGCCTTTTAGGGTGTGAGATATAAAGTATATTTGTTCAAAATCATTCTGCTCAACCGCTTTTTTTAATTCGGTCAGTTGTTCTGGGAAATCACTAAGAAAGACATCTATTAATGCGTGCAGTAGATCTTCTTGATGCATAATACGTTTTAGAGCGGCTTCTTTATCCCATAAAGTTGTTGTGTCTGTTACGGGAGGTATTATTGTCGTGGCTTGTTCTTGTAGTGATCCTAATTCCGACTCTAAATCCGTAAGGTTTAATGCTTCTCCATCCATGTTCAACAACCATTTTTGCATCATTCGATGCAGTGCCTCTGGGTCTATAGGTTTTGGTAGATAATCGTTCATACCAACGGCCAGACACTTTTCTCGATCTCCAGCCATGGCATTGGCTGTCATGGCGATGATGGTAATGCTTGGGTCTGCTTTATCTGCTCTCCCAGCTCTAATACTTTCAGTGGCTTTATAACCATCCATCACTGGCATTTGGCAGTCCATTAAGACCAGGTTGTACGGTGATGTTGTGGCTGCAAATTCTAAGCTGTGTAGAGCTTCTTGCCCATTGCCTGCGACATCAACTTGAAGACCCATATCATTGAGTACTCCGGTGGCGACCATTTGATTAACTTGGTTATCTTCTACTAATAAAATTCGCGTATTGTCTGGCCATGGAGACTCTTGGGTATTGGAATCTATCGTTTCTGTCGCATGGGGAGATTGAGGTAAGTGAACGGTCTTTGTTGGGCGTTCAGTTTCTTTAATATCGGGGTATTCTTTCGTTATTGGTTTTTCTTTCGAGCTTAATGGAGACTCTTTCGCGAGATCTTTTAGGTAGTGCTGAGTCACCAAAGGACTTGCGTATTGCAGCGCTTCCCCTCTATCGGCAACCACGAGTAAGGCGTCTAAAATATCAGAGGTGGTCGCAGGTTTTGGGAAATAAGCACTAAAGCCCAGTGTCGCAAAACGTTTGGCATCACCTTGATGGGCCATGGATGTCATCATGATAAGTTGACTGCTTTTAAACCGGTCATCGGCTTTAATCATTACACCTAGATCTGCACCATTGATCTCCGGCATCTGCATATCTAAAAAAGCCACATCAAAGGTATCTATTTTCTGAGCAAAACGTTCTTTATAGCGTTTAAGGGCTTCTAGACTGCCGCCAGCCTCTTCTACCTGAGCTCCCCAATGGCGCAATTGTGTCGCCAATACTTCTCGGTTAGTGGCATTGTCATCCACAATGAGCACATTCAACGTTTGAATATCCACATGGGGTACCACTTGTTTGGCTCTTCGGCTATTTTCCAAAACAACGGAGAATTCAAAGCAACTGCCCTGACCTGACGTGCTATTGATACCGATATCCCCTTGCATCAGTTGACATAACTTTCTGCAAATAGCTAACCCCAGGCCTGTGCCGCCAAATCTACGTGTGGTTGATGCATCGACTTGGCTAAAAGAGTCGAAGAGCTCGGCTTGTTTGTCGATGGGGATACCGATACCGGTGTCGGTTACCGAGCAATGCATATGCATTTTGTTCTCATCATCTCGCTCTAAGCTGACACGTATGACAATTTCACCTTCTAGAGTGAATTTTATGGCGTTACCCACTAGGTTGGTCAAAATTTGTCTAAGCCGTCCTGGGTCTCCTTTAACCAGAGATTGTTCGACCCCTTTTACATCCAGAATTAACTCTAGGCCTTTGGCTTGCGCCTGTAAGGCTACAGCCTCTGAAAATTCTCCAAGCATGCCCCTTAAATCAAAGTCGATAACTTCTAGCTCTAATTTACCTGCATCGACTTTGGAAAAATCGAGAATATCGTTAATCAATGTTAAAAGAGATTGGGCGCTGGCTTGAGCAACCCTAGCCCTGTGTTGTTGAACCTCATCTAGTTTTGTATTGAGTAACAGCCCGAGCATACCCAGTACGCCATTCATGGGGGTGCGAATTTCATGGCTCATACTGGCCAGAAATTCACTTTTAGTTTTGGCGGCTTCTTCTGCCAGCTCTTTTGCTCCCAGAATAGCTTGTTCGGCATATTTTCGTTGTGTGATATCAGCACGAATGGCGATATAACTTTCAGGTTTACCGTCATCCCCTTTAAAGGGAACAATAGTGGTATCGACCCAATAGATATCTCCATTTTTGTCTTGGTTGCAGATTTCACCGTGCCAAGTATCACCATGAGCAATAGTTTTATACATCTGTTTAAAGAACTCAGTGGAATGGTGGCCTGAGTTGAGCAGTCTATGATTCTGGCCCAGTAATTCATCACGCTCATAGCCACTGATTTGCAAAAACTTGTCATTGGCATAGGTGATTGTGCCTTGGACATTGGTGATCGCCACAATAGCGTGCTGATCCAATGCAAACTGTTGTTCGGCGAGGTCTTCAAGGGCTTCTTCTGCTTTTTTTGTGCTGAGTTCTAGGGTTTGTTCATAGGTCATTCTTGCATCCAGCATATGATTAAATGCATCGGCAAGTTGACCTATCTCATTTTTAGTATTGATGACAACTTGTTGGTTCGTTTCACCTGCGGCAACGGCTCGACTGGCATTGGCTAGTTGCACTAAAGGCTTGGTGATTCGACGAGTAACGATAAAGGCTAAGCAAGTAACAAATAAAGCCGTTAATAATACAAGGATAAAGGTGATCTTTCCGATCCATTGGGCAGATGCCAAGGCTTCATCTCTACCTGTTTCGCTAATAAGAACCCAGTTGATATTGGCCAGCGATATAACGCTATGGGTACCGATTACAAACTCTCCATTCGGCCCCATATAATTTTCAGCGGTTTGCGATAATGTGTTGTCCTCGGTTAAAAATAATTGGTACTGCTCAGTACTAATTTTTCTTAGCAATACTTCACTCCAATTATCGCCAATAGGCGTTCGAAGTGTCCCGTTTTCTGCTATGAAATAGTGGGTAAGAGAGTTATTTTCAGATCGAGTGGATTGCAACAGGCTGAACACATGATCCAGCTTAACCTGGATGGAGAAGGTGCCCAGTACGGTACCATCCTCATCTTTTATAGGGGCACTTAAGAAACTTGCAAAATCTTGGCGGGTTAGCGCATAACGTTCTAATCCTGAAAAAGCGGTTTCACCAGATATCAGAGCCTTTTTAATACTGCTGGCAAAACGACTACTGCGCAGAGGTTGAACCAAAATATTACGGCCAAAATCTTTTTCCTGTTCAAGGCTATAAAGAATATTACCTTGGTTATCTATTAGGTAAATATCCGCAATATAATCGTAACGTTGACTAAGGGTAATTAGATTATTAGGTCGATCCGATACTCGGTTCTTCCAGTCCTCACTCGTAACATACTGCTCAAGAGTCTGATTACTCTGTTTAAAGCCGTCTATCAAGGTGGTTAAAAGTTGGTGGTTACTCGGTGACTCTGCTTGAATATTGACGTCTGCCAATCGGTAATCAAACCAATCTTTAATCGATCGCACGGTCAACTGAGAAGATTGTTTGAGTTCGGTTTGTGCTGCGGTGACAAGGCTACTATTGGTTTGTTGGTAATTAAACCAAGACACAAAGGCCAGAGGTAGCAAGGTTAGCAAGAGAAACCACAATACCAGTTGCAGGCTTAATGATGTATTTTTAGAGGGGTCTTTCCTCATTGATGCGGTATTTTTATCCATTAAACCACTCATAAAGGCGTCCTAATTTTTAGACCAACTTTTGTCTTGTCGAAATGATGACGATGCTATTAGTTTTGTTTAGTTATATACCATAGGACTTTCCGGTTTTATGGTATTTAAGTTTAGTCTAAATCTTTTGTGGTGCTCCGGCCAATCATAGCGTGTTTTTAGGTCCTCTGAAGGATGTCTGATAGCAGCTCAATCCAATGTTTAACGGGCACAGGGGATTGGCTTTCGAGATGCAGTTGGCAACCGATATTACCGGTAACGATCTGAACGGGTTGTTCAAGAGTTAAGGTTTTTAATTTGTTTTCCAACAGTTTTTGGCTGAGCTCGGGTTGTAGGATTGAATACGTTCCAGCAGAACCGCAGCATAGATGAGAGTCTTTTGTTTTTGCGAGTTCGACTCCTGCTCTTTGTAGAATCTGTTCTATATTGGCTTTATTTCCATTACCTGTTTGCTGCATGCCATGCTGTAGAGAGCAGGGGCAATGCAAGGCCGTTTTGCTGCTGTGTCCCTTATTTGCCTTATTATTTGTTTCCTTCTCTTGGTCGCCTGTCTTGTTATCTTGAGTGTTGACTAGCTTTAACGGCGTTAAATCTTCTTCCATTAATACTTGGCTGATGTCTTTACAAAGCTCACTCACTTTTTTTGCTTTATGGGCATAAGCTGGGTCATCTTTTAATAAATAGCCGTATTCTTGGACGGCAACACCGCAACCGGATGCGGTGATTACAATGGCCTCAGCTCTGGTTTCAGCTCTGGTTTCAGCTCTGGTTTCAGCTCTGGTTTCAGCTCTGGTTTCAGCTCTGGTTTCAGCTCTGGTTTCAGCTCTGGTTTCAGCTCTGGTTTCAGCTCTGGTTTCAGCTCTGGTTTCAGCT
>JAKZRG010000042.1:0-65800 GCA_047518265.1 Oceanospirillum sp. | reverse complement strand
GTCGCTCCTCACGCAGGAGCGTGGATTGAAACTGACTGCGGCGGGCGGTAGTACGCTGATTGAAAAGTCGCTCCTCACGCAGGAGCGTGGATTGAAACCTTTTAATCGTTACTATTAATTGCCGGATGCACTGTCGCTCCTCACGCAGGAGCGTGGATTGAAACCCAGATTAGGCCCTTGGCGGTCACGTTAAGGCAGTCGCTCCTCACGCAGGAGCGTGGATTGAAACTTTTTGAAGGCTGGGCTAAAGCGGAAGGTTTACGGTCGCTCCTCACGCAGGAGCGTGGATTGAAACCTGTTGCGCCAGCTGCAACATTAAATCTTTTGTAGTCGCTCCTCACGCAGGAGCGTGGATTGAAACAATTTATCACCGGAAATACCTCTTCTCTCAGCTTGTCGCTCCTCACGCAGGAGCGTGGATTGAAACACGATCTACTGCAAGGATACTAAGACGTTATTTGTCGCTCCTCACGCAGGAGCGTGGATTGAAACATCAGCGCCAGCTTTTGTTATGAAATTAGCTATGTCGCTCCTCACGCAGGAGCGTGGATTGAAACGTTTTGCATTTTGTCGGGCCACAGGAGATCAGCGGCAGCTCCTCCGAGAAGAAGCATTGCTTTCTAAGCTGATAAATAGAAAGTTGTCTCATGTTATAGAAAGGAGTGACAGGCTATTTCGCGGATGCACCTCTGGTTTATCCACGCTACGTGTGTCGATAATTCTATTGGAAAGCTTATATTTTTTGGGATCTATTTCTATTTATTGGGAGAGACATCTGTTTTCAGGTTGAGAGATTAGGTATTTAGGTCGATTAATAGCGACAATATTTTGTTGTTTCTACCTTCTTTTTGATTTGTATCAGTTGTTTTTGTTGTGCTGGTATGCGGGTGAAATAGTTATCTTTTTAGTGGTAATTTCTTGATCAAACTTTATTCTAAGCTTCTGATGTATAAGAGTATATAGCTTGCAATGGGTTTGGAGTAGTTGTTCTGTTTTATTATGTTACTATTGTTTGTCTTATACGGTGCTGTCGCTGAGAGTTGCTTTTTGTTTTGTGTATTTGCGTCAAAAAGCTTCGCAAGAAATTTGCCTCTGGGCTGTTGGTTTAATCCGTCACCTGTATCTATTGTTGAACAATGGAATGTTCGTATAAAAAATATCCTATTTAGTGTGCGCTTATTTTTTGGAGAACAGAATGTTTAAGAATATTGCCCCGATCAATTTTGAAGCCAATAAAAATACCAAAATTAAGTCGATTACTAATTTTAACTTTGTAAAAGAAACCCATCTGGCTTCTGTGATGGTGCATGAGTTTGCCAAGTGTGCGCCTATCTATCCTATTGTTTTCCTTGAAGATAAAACCAAAGATCAGTTTCGTCCTGTTGCCTTGTTAGGTCTGGAAGATGGTGAAAACCTGTTTGTTGATGGTGACAAATGGCAGGCCTCTTATATTCCGGCTATTGTGCGTCGTTATCCTTTTGTTCTGGCCGGTAGTGAAGGCTCTGATCGCTTTACGATCTGTTTGGATAAAGACAGTGAGTTTGTGAATGAAGCTGAGGGGCAGCCGTTATTTGATGATAATGGTAAGCCTAGTGAATCACTAGAGCGTGTTAAAACCTATCTGCAAGAGTTACAGCAGATGGAGCTGTTTACGGCTGAGTTTGTAAAATATCTTGCCGAGAAAAACATGTTCACGCCACTGAATATGAAACTGCGTATTGGTAAAGAAGTTAAGGATATGAGCGGGGCTTATATTATCAATGAAGAGCGTCTGAATAATTTGTCCGATGAGGTTTATCTGGAACTTCGCAATAAGCGTTACCTGCCTGTGATCTATTCCCACCTGGCTTCCCTTGGCCAAATGGAACGTTTGGTTAGCTTTAAAGATAAAAGCATCGCGGTAACAGAGTCCGTTCAGGATCGTTTCTAAGAAATCGATTTTTCTTCTCTGAATAAGCCCCCGTGGTTTTTTAGCAGGCTTTACGGTTTGTAGAGCTTGCTATGATTTGCAAGGATCTTAATGTGAAAGCGCTTAAATATATCTCTAATGATTGCCGTAAAGCTGAAAGAAACCGTCGTCGCTATTTCCAGCGACAGGCGCGTAAAGAGCGGGAACGGCTATTCAAGATAGAAGCGCTTGAGCCAAGATTGTTGCTGTCTGCGGATGTTTCTCTGGGGCTGGCAGGTTCCTTGTTACATGATGTTGATGAGACTCAAGATAATAATGTTGTATTTGTCAGTGATTATTTGAATCAATCGGAAGAGGTTGCTGATTCAGATACTCAGGAACTGACCTCTGAGGATTATAACCAAAATACATTTGATATCAGCCAGCTTCCGGCTAATGATTTTTCGGATCAGGTTATTGTTCTTCAGGAAGGAGAAACACTGGGTGGAACGGGACATTTAGCGGGAGAGTTTATCAATGCCGGGCATCTTTCGCCGGGTTATTCTCCAGGTATTCAAACCTATGGAGCCGGTTTTACTCAGGAAGCCGATGGCAGTTTAACCATTGAAATTGGTGGCACCGGAGGGGCCGGTGAGTCTGACGGTCATGATCAGCTTCAAGTGACGGGCACGGCTAATCTGAATGGTTTGCTGGATGTTCAGATTCTCGACGGCTATACCCCAGAGGTTGGGGATACCTTTGATATTATTACTTATGATTCCGTCACCAATGCTTTCTCTGATGCCTCTGGATTATACGGTTTTCATGAAGATTATTACTTTGATGTGGTGCAGTCCGATTCAGCCCTTCAGCTTGTGGTTAAAGAGCTGGTAGCAGGCGATGACTTTGACTTTGTTTTCTCTGATGCAGGCTCCAGTTCTATTCTGGGACAACAGCTTAATCAGGATTATTTTACGGACTCCGCCGGACTTTCCTTTTCCAGTGAAATTAACCTGGCTGGTGCTATCACTTGGTCAGGGCAGTTTTCTGTGGCTCTTGAAAGCCTAAGCTCTGACTATCTGCTGGATGATGGTGAAACCAGTGTCTCTGCCACCACGTTCAGTTTGAGCGGTAGTGATATTTCCGCCAGTTTATTTGGTAGCAGCGGGATCGTGCTGGAGGATATGGAGCTGGGGCTATTGTTAGTGGATAGCTTAGAGGATGATCAGGCTTGGCTATACGCTCAGGCCAGTATTGATAATCTTTCTGTTTTACCGGATGCGGCGTTTAATATTTCAGGTAGTAGTCTGGATCTGAGTCTTGTCGAGGTTCTTGGTGGTGATAGTCCTGTATTGGATCTGTCAGAATCTGGTGTAACCGTTAATGGGTTTGTTTTTGATGATGACGGCAGTCATGGCGAATCTCTGGAAATCTCAGGTGCTATGTCCATTGCCATGGATGAGTTTGCCAAAGTAGAGGGCGACTTTGTTCTATCGTCCCATTCGCAACAAATCAATATTGCTTCCAATGATCCCGCTTTCTTCGATGATATCCCTGATACCTATACCGTTGAAGTTGTCGCTGAGGGTATTGCGACAGAGAATAGTGGCGATGTATTTGATGGTTTGGTGGTGGATGCTGCTGGACAGATTTATCTCTCTGCTCCTGAAGATGAGATGATTTATCAAATCTCTGCGGATGGAACGGTCGCTGATTATGCCGGTAATAATACTCTGGCTGCTGAATATAACAGTCTTGATGGTGACAAACTGACAGAGATCAGTTTTGAGCAGCAATACGGCCTGTTGCTGAGTGATGACGGTTCCAATCTGTATGTTATGGATCGAAATGATGACCGTATTCGAGTGGTTGATATTGACAGCGGTTACCTAGAAACCTTTTATCGTTTTGATAACTTTGTCCATAGCAATAGCAATGGCCCTAACGCTATGGCATTTGACGATGCAGGTAATATTTTTGTTGCTGTAGCTAATGGTTCAGGGGGGCGACTTTACAGCGTAGATATTGCTGACGGATCACATAGCGAAGTGGGTGATGTCAGTCAGGATGATACCGTTTGGGATATGAAATTCTTTGACGATCATCTGTATATCTCCTCTCTTGCTGAAAGTGGCGTCAGTTCTATTGTTAAGTATGACACCTCAGGTAATGAAATTGAGGTGATGCATACCGGCACAGATTCCATCTACGGCTTTGATATCGATGATGCTGGCAATATCTACTTCAGTGAACAGGGCAGTGGTGTTGTCAATAAACTGGATACCGAAGGGACATTAACCGCCATCGCTGAAGAGTTGGGTGATGATCTAAGAGGTATCGCGGTTTTTGAAGATACCGTCTATGTGGCCGATGCTGCTAACAATCAGCTGGTCAGTATCACTCTGGACGATAAAACCGAGCTGACCGCCCAAGTACTGTCTATTGCCGCAGAAAACGTTGATGCTTTTGCCGGTATTAATGCCGGTGAAGCGGATGCTATGGG
Organism: Oceanospirillum sp.; assembly: GCA_047518265.1. Lineage (GTDB taxonomy): Bacteria > Pseudomonadota > Gammaproteobacteria > Pseudomonadales > Halomonadaceae > Oceanospirillum. Next base: position 61,409 of record JAKZRG010000042.1, on the reverse strand, counting down.
CTTATCCCTAAGCGATACCCAATTTGGTTTTAGTGTAATTACCGATGCGGAGGATGACAGCCGTCAGTGGCTCTCTTTTGAGGGGAATGCCGGTACTGCAACTCTGGAAGGAGTGGCCAATGGTAATTTGTCGGCTTCCAATATCGGTTTACAGCTAAATAAAGCGGCTGAAGATGGCTCTGTAGTCGATTTTGCCGCTATGACCGCAGCGGAACACGGTCTTGATCTAGCTGTTAATGACACGGATACCTTTAGTTTTACTCTAGATGGTCAATTAGGTGAACAGGCCGGGGCGTATTTTGATGCGTCTTTGACCGTTGAGGATTTCTTTTCTGTTGATGGCACTTTTTCCCTGCAAAAAGGTGAATCCCTATTAACTCTGGACGATGAAAGTCAGGTTAATGTTGACGTATTGACCATCGGTGGAGGTGATATTGAAGCCTTTGCCGGTGTTAATCATGACAAAAGTAATGAGCTGGGCTTGTCTTTGACCGAGACGAGCTTTGCTTTTGCATTGATGAGTGAACGGGTCAGCCAAAATGCCCGTCAGTGGCAAGCCTTTCAGGGCAGCGGTAATGGCGCCCTTGTGGGTGTTAACGGCTTGACGCTGGAAGCAACCTCAATTGCCATGGCCCATAACTCTGCCGCGGACGATGGCACTGTGGTGGATTTTGCCACGTCTCCTCTATCGGTATTGGCGGGCAGTGATAGTGTTGAATTTGCTTTGGATGGTGCCCTTGGCGAGATGACTGCCGCATCCGGTGATTTAACTCTGGCCATTGATGAGTTTTTCTCTCTCTCTGGTACTTTTGCTATCGAAAAGTCCCAGCAGACGGTTGTACTAAACGATGATGTATCATCAGAAGTCGATGCTAATGTTCTGACCTTGGCCGCGACCGATGTTGATGTCTTTGTTGGTGCCAATAATGGCAGTGACAACGCCATTGGTCTGGATATGACCGATGTGGATATTGCCCTAGCGCTATTCTCAGAAAGCGATGGGGATCGAAGCTGGACCGCATTGCAGGCGGATGTGGATAGTTTGGGTTTTGTTGGCATTGATGTGGTCGACTTTAATGCCCAGGGCATTGCACTGGAATATAGCAGTGCTGCAACGGACGATACCGCGATCGATTTTGCTCAGATGGATTTTGCAGTTACGACTAATCTGGCAGAAGGGGAGAGCGTTGGCTTTGATATGAGCAATGCTCTGGCCCGAGTCTCCATTGATAATGGCCTGTTGTCTTTGGATGGTTTTGTTGTCATCAGCGGTGGTTTCTTCTTTGAAATGGCCACCGGTGAGTACGAACAGACATTGAATACCGGTTTAACCGCTGATCTGGTAGCCAGTGATGATTTGGCTTCGATTCGTTCTGATCTGGAAAACCTACGCACTGCCGGTGTGCTGAGTGATGATTACGGTACTATCACAGATCAAACCTTGGATAGCCTATTGCTGTCCGGTAATGATCTGGTGCTTTATGCCGGTATCGATCGTTATTTTACTGATGCCAATGATAACGGCGTTATTGATGATGGCGAGGTCAATAGCGGTGCTCTGGGCATTACGCTGGACGGTATCGATGTGGGCATGGTGATGCTCAGCGTCGATGATATCGCCGACAATAGTGCTGACGAATCGGTTATTCCAAACTTCTATGCGGTTCAAGGTAACTGGGACAGCCCTCTGGATCTGGATTGGGGGGTCTTTAGTTTCTCCATTGGCAGTATTGCCGCCAACTTTAATGGTGCCGGTAACTGGGGCAGCTCTGGTAGCAGTTATGCTGCCTATGCTGATTTCTCTGAAGATAATTTAGAAGTACCGCTGGCGGGCTCTGCCGATAGTCTGACCTTTGATTACAGCCGTTCTCTGATTGGCTTGACCATTAATGATGCTGAGTTATCCATCGATGGTGCCTTTACCATTCGCGGTAGTTTTGCTTTTGAACGCTCTGCGGGTATCGCGCTGAATATTCATACGGGGATCACCCAAGGGCATAGCTCTTTGGGAGCACTGTTAGATTATTCTGATGATGGCGGCGCAACCTTGACCGCAGTACCCAGCAATATGCTGACGCTGGCCGGTGATGTGGAGATTATTGTCGGTGATGCCGATGACCCACTGTTTGAGCTGGACGATATTAGCTTTGCGGTCGCCATGGTGGATGTGGGCTCCAGTGTCGATACCTCGAATGTACTACCGACGATGTTTGCGTTTGAGCTGACGGTGCCCCTGCCGGATATCTCTTTTGGTTCATTGGATATTGATCTGTCTACGGCGACGCTATCGTTAAATACCGGTGGTGCCTGGGGTGGTGGTATTCAAGGTGCAAAGCCTTACGTTAATTTTGCCACCAGTTTCCCTGGGGACGATAGTACGGAAGCCGGTTTAGATCTGAGTGTGGGTGATGCGGAGTTTAACTTTAACTTTTCTTCAGCCATGGTGGGCCTCACCTTAAGTGAAGCCAGTGTCGAGATTGGCGACAACCTTTTTCTGAGCGGTTCCCTAACGGTTAACTTTATTACGACCGGTATTGCTCTGGATGTCACCGATGGTAAAACCGTACATGAAAACGCTATTTTGCGCGGGTTCACTCTGGGCGGCAGTAATATCGACCTGTTTGTGGGTGATAACGGCCCTTATTACGGAGAAGGTGAGAAGGGAGATTCCATAGGGTTTTATGCTCAGGATGTAAATTTTGCTGCAGTAATTCTGTCTGCAGACCAAAAATACAGTCCCCAACTGGCCGGTTGGAACTTTACCTCTCTGTCGATAGATACCGCAGATGTTGGTTTAGTGGGTTTTGAAGATTTTCTGGTAGCCGAAGTGAATGGTGCCAGTTTTAATCTTAACTTTGGTCAAACCGTCGCTAAACAAGTGGCTTGGGTGGATTATTCTCGCCTTTATCCCGATGGCTTTATTGTGGATGCCGGGGATGAAACCATAGAGCTGGACTTTAGCTCTCTTCTTATCGAAGTCTCCCTGACCGAAGCTAATCTGCAAATTTCAGAATTTATCTACCTGTCTGGTTCTTTTGCTTTCTCAATGGGGCGCACAGAAACCGTTTACGCTAATCTTGGGGATCTGGGTTCGATTAACCCTCTATTGCCGCAAGCGCTGAGCCTGGAAGTGGATGTGATCACTCTGGGTGCTCAGGATGTCTTCGCTTTTGCCGGTATTGGCGGCCCTTACTACGAAGATGCCGACAAAAATGGTGTGCCTGATGTAGACGGTGAGGGAGAGTATATTATCAACCCGGATGCGTTGGGGATCAGCATTGGCGATCTGGATATGGCCCTGACACTGATGCGGGTGTCTGGTGTCACTGATGCAGATGATGATCCAGAGCTTCAGGTTACCGAAGCTTTGATCATGAACGAAAGCCTTGCCTTTATCGCCGGTGGTGCTTCTGTCATGGCCGGTGAAGTGGTTGGCCTGGAAGAGGTATTAACAGCCACGGTACAAGGTGTTGATCTTGAACTGAATACCAGCTCAACCCCCGTCTCTTTTGCCAGTTTAGGTGCGGCATCTGCCTTGATGCGCCTACCTTATATCGACTTTATGGCCAGTTTCCCAGAAGACGGGGAGACTCCGGCAGGTTTTGAGGTGCCCACTGGGGCAGACCCCGTTTATCTGACCTTTGAGCAAGAACTGATCTCCGCCAAGGTGGACTATGCCGAGCTAAATATTGGCGGCATGGTACAAGCCAATGCATCCATGGCATTTAATAAGAAAACCGCTCAGGAAGTGGTTTTGTCAGATGGTACAAGTACAACGGTCACTTCTCTAGAACTGGCGGTGGTTAATGCCAACGCCTTTATCGGTGTTGGTGAATATTTTCAGGATACCGACGGTAGCGGCCGTATCGACGAAGGAGATACCACCAATGCTGATGCTCTAGGTATCGCCATTGAGGATCTGGATTTTGGTGCCATCTTTATGCGTGCCAACGATAATTCTGGAATATGGGCAGCGGCTAAAGCCAATATCGACCGAGCGGGTCTTGTGGGACTGGACGGTATTGCCGAGTTTGAAGCGGAAGATTTTGCCTTTAATTTAAATATGGGTATTGCCGGTGGTGGTACCGTGGTGGACTTTTCCCAAAGTGGGGAAGATGGCGGCGAATACACCATAGATACAGGCAGTCCTGAAAACTCTATTAGCTTCGGTTTTGATGAGGCTTTGTTAAATGTCTCAGGTCTCGTGCATCTGGAAGTGATGGATGCGGTGTCCTTTGATGGCTTTATGGATTTTACCCTGACCAGTGATGCCCTTGAAATTCAAGTGGCAGCAGAAGCCAGTTTTGCCAGTGAGGCTTTGGGTGGTTTAGCCGCTAATGGTGCGCTGGTCGTATCCGATGGCGGTGTTTATGGCAGTTTAGAAGTGGCTGGCCAGGGGGATAATAACGCTATTATCGATACGCCTGTTTTTGCCATTGGCGGGGCTTTTCTTTTACAGATTAATACGTCAAGTGTTAGCCGAACGGTCGATGTACCCTTCTTTGATGAAGAAGGGGGTCTTCAATACCAGATTGTTACTCTGAACCCTAGCATGCTGAAGGTTGCTGGTGAAGCCTACGTAGAAATTGCCAATGTTTTTACTATGGAAGGGGATGTGGAGCTGCTGATTGAGGGTTCCACTATTGCTCTGGACGTTAATCTTTCTTTAAGCATGGGCTTTTTTGGCAGTGTCTCTGTTAATGGCTCAGGCTTTTTAGGCTATACCCAAGAGGATGGTGCTGTATTTGCGCTGAATCTTGAGGCCGGTGCAAAAGCGTTAAATGTAGGGCTTATCTCCATTGAAGCCGGAGCCTCTTTGCAGATCAATACCAGTAAAACCCAGGCCTATGCTGGAGTGGAAGCCAATACCTTTGGCCTTGGCTTGAATGGTTCTGCCACTATGGGCGTTTTCAGAGGCGTTTTTTCAGGGTCAGTAGGCGTTTATGGCGGTGATTTCGCGCTAACCATTGATGAGTACAGAGTAAACTTTTTCAGCGTAGCCGTTTTAGACGTTTCGGGTTATATACGAAATGCAGATGACTTTTCTTTTCAGGCAGAAGTGGGCTTTGGTGTTGATCTCGGGGTGCTGGAGCTCAATGGTCGATTATATATAGCTGTAAGCGATAGCGGTTTTGCTGGTGAGCTATCCGGTGAGCTGGTGGCTAAGTTTAAACTGGGCTTTTTTACCAAGCGTTTTGAAATTGCCAGCTTTAGTGCGGGAATTGCTTATAACGATCCTAAGTTGAAACTGAGTATGAGTGTGCGCTTTGCCGGTATCGGTTTTAGCGGTAGTCGCACCTGGTCCTTTGGCTCATCGCCGGTGGATGAAACCAATGTCTCTATGCTGATAGAAAGCGATGATCTGATTCAGCAAAGTGATGATGTACTGGAAGTGACAATTGCCGGTACTACCAAGTATGAAGAGTATACCGTTTATAAAGTTGAGAATGATGCGATTCTCGCCGGTGGTATCAGTATCAGTGTGTTGGAAACCTATAGCCCTGAAGTCGGTGATACCTTCGATATTATTACTTTTGATGAAGGTGCGGGTAACTTTGAAATCGCAACAGGAGTGTATGGTTATTACGACGATTACTATCTGGAGCTGATCAAGACGGATAGTAAAATTCAGTTGGTAGTACGTGAGCTGGTTGATGCTGAAGACTTTAACCTGATCGCTAATGACGACGATTCCAATACTGCCATCGGTATGCTGGCTAATATAGATTATTTTGGTGTGACCTCTGACCCAGTAACCGTCGATGCCACACTGAAATTTAACGATGAAAGTTATGTGGATGGGGTATTTGATATTGTTGTGTCAGAGCAGGATAGCCTGATCTCTGATGGCAGTGCCCTTGCTACGGATACCTGGAGTTTCTCAGGTCAAGATGTCTCCCTATTTTATGGTACCAATGCTCTGAAGACCTCTGAAGATGACTACGCAGAGGTGGGCTTACTGAGCAACAGTACCGCCTTTGGTGCCGTTCTGGTGCGCAGCAGTGACTATGAAGATACCCGTAGTTGGCTAGCGGTACAGGGCACCGCAGCTGCTGGCAGTTTTGAATTTACCGGTGCTGACTATGCCTCTGTAGTGAGTAATGAGTCTTTTGCCTTTAGTGGTTCTGAGATCCACGGTTTTAACAGTGTGGGTATTGGCAATAATCAGGGTATTGATTTTCGTAATGAGTTCAGTCTGACATTAGATTCTGGGCTGGATACCGCGCTTATTTTTGATCAGCTAGTAGACAAAGAAAAACGTTACGATCTGGAAGGGATCGGTACTTTCTTGGTGGATGATTTCTCCAGTAGTGCCCATTATCGCTTTACTACAGATAGCGTGAACCTGGACAGTGAGAACCCAGAGTCTGGTAATACGGGTGTCTTTGCCGTTGCCAGCGATGCCGTCGTGCAGGTTGAGTTTGATGAACTGGGTATCACTATTGGTGCCACAGCAGGTAATACCTTTGGTATGGCCATTACCGGTCAAGGTATAGCCTTGGAAGCAGCCGGTGAGGTGATTCTTGAAGGCAGTCTTTTCTACGATACCACCGCAGAGTTATCCGCAGTTTCTATTAACCATACTGGCGTTGAGCTGACTGATAATACCATAGCTTTTGACAGTCGTAATTACACCTTTGTGGATCTGGCGGCATCGACTGATTTAACCGCAGTGAGTCTGACCGGGCTGGATGGCAAACTAGGCGATATCTTCTCCGTGCAGGGTGACTTTGGTTTTAAAACCGATAAAACGAACAATGAACTGACCGTTATTGCACTGGATGCCAGCATCGTTATGGGGACTGGCAATTATGTGGTGGGGCTGAATAACGCCACTATCGGTCTGTTTTATAGCCTGGATGGTATTGCGCTGGAGGCTAATAGTGATGAACTCTATGCTCAACTAGGAGATAAGTTCCAGCTGTCTGCTTCTGCTGCAGCTGTGCTGTGGAACACCACAGGACAGGATTATGTGGGCACTGTCATACGTACCGCAGGTATTACCTATGAATACCAGGATCTGATTGAATCCACCTCACTGCAAGAGATCCGGCTGGATGATGCTTTGTTGCAGGTGGATGATTTTATCTACATTGAAGGGGGCTTTGCGGTCAGTAAAAACGCTGACGCTTCTTTTAATGTGGGAGAAGAGGGCGTTGAAGGGGCGGTTTACGCAGAAGAAGGCCAGATGTTGACCATAGGCACCCACGAGGCCAGTGGCTTTGCTGGTCTAAACCGTGGCTCTGATAACGAAACCGGTCTATCACTGGAGGAGGTGAATCTGGCTCTGGTGCTGGCAGAGGATTCTGATCAGCTGGGTTATACCGCCCTGAAAGCCAGTGTGCATAAGGCGGGGCTGGTAGGTGTGGATCTGACGCCGGATAGCGTGGATGTTGAGATCACAGATATAACCGTGACTCTTAATACCCTAGCGGAATTTGACGGTGTGAATTATGCGTTGGATTTCTCGGAAAATCGCGAGATCTTTACCGGAGCAAGCACCAGCGTCACCTTCGATATGACTGCGGCTCAGGGGGAACTATTGCAAGTGGCCGTGGCCATGGATTTCTCCATGTCTGACTTCGTCTACTTTGGCGGAGAGTTTGCCTTTGAGAAATATATTCACCATACCCAGGCTGTCGATGAGCTGGGTAACCACGAAGATATCACTCTTGACCTGATGACCTTTGGCAGTACCAGTGCTTATGCCTTTGCTGGTACGGGTTATGGTACAGAGAACCAGCAGGGCTTGGGACTGGATAACGTCAATTTTGCTCTGGCATTAATGAATGAACGTGATGGTGAGCGTACTTGGTCTGCACTGGAGGCTTCTGCAGGTGATTTTGATCTGTTGGGCCTAGATGATCTGAATGATGACCTCAGTTTTGAACTGGACAGCATCGGTATCCAACTGAATAACGCAGCATCTGATGGCACCGTGGTGGATTTTGCCGATGATAACCAATTGGATGTCTGGACTGGCCCTGAACAGAATGTGACCTTCTCCATGTCTGGTTTACAAGGCACGATTACTCAGGTTTATGGTAATGCCACTCTGACGGTGGCGGATGCCATCAGTTTTGGCGGTGGTTTCTCCTTTGAATCCCGTAGTCAGGTATTGGTTGTATCGGATCATAGCGGTGACAGTGAAAGTCGCAGTTTAGTGGAAACCGATATGCTGACTTTTGGCATGGTAGATGTATCCAGTTATTTGGGTATTGACCAAAATGATGCCAACAGTGTGGGGATCAATCTGGAAGATGTAGATCTGGCGTTGGCTATTTTCCGTGAGCAGACCGACGTTGAGGCGGGACGTAGTTGGTACAGTGCCACAGCTTCTATCGGTGCTTTAAGCCTGAACGGTATTGATGATATTACTCTGACGGCGGAGTCCATCAATCTGGCCATGAACCATGCTGCCAGTGATAACACCGTGGTGGATTACAGCTTTGATGCAACGTCAGAAACGGCTCTTAGCTATAACGATACTGAGATTGAAGCCACTGAACTGACCCTAGTCGTGGGGGCAGACAGTGAAGGGCAGCGTCAGAGTGTAAGCTTTGATTTTGATGATAATCAGGGGGATTTCTGGCAACTATCCGGTTATGCGGATATCGAACTGGCAGGAGCGGTGAGTATCAGCGGTGGTTTTGCCCTGAGTCAGATGGATAAGGGCATTGTCGTTTCCAGCAATGATCTGCAAAACGAAACCCGTGAAGGTGTCCTAACCCGCATGTTGAGCATCGGCATGTACGATGGGACGGCAACCATTGGTGATGAGGTCGGTCTGGAGATGACCGATGTGACCTTTGGTCTTTCCCTGTTTGATGAACTGGAGGGGGATCGCAACTGGATGACTTTCCAGGGCAATGTGGGTGTTTTAGACTTTGTCGGTGTTGACGGAGTAACCGCAACCGTTGCGGGAACGGGCCTGAGTCTGAACCAAGCCGCTGCTGATGGCTCTGTAGTGGATTATTCTCATAGTGATGATGAGGCTCTGGTTTACACCGCACAGACCGAGCATAGCCTGACATTAGCGGATCTGGATCTGGCCAGCGCAACCCTGCTTAATACTGAATTTGGTGAAGAAACGGTTACCTATCTGTTTGAAGCAGCAGATGGCAACCGCTTTACTGTACGAGATCAACTGGAATTAAGTACTTCTGCTTCTTCTATTAGCGCTTTTATGAGTACCTCGGCACCAGAGACCGGCGCGAGCACTTCTTTATCTGATAAAGCGGAACTGATTCTTTTTGAAAGCCAGCAAGGTGCCACCGATCTGACGCTGGATCTGGGTTATACCTCTGAGGGTGAGCTGCAACAGTTAACTCTGGATCAGGATGACAACAGTGGCGATAGTTTTGAACTGACCGGTTATGTGGAGCTGGATCTGGGGGGAGCTTTGACGCTGGAAGGTAGCTTTGCGGTACAGCAAAGCAGCACCGTGATCGTGGTATCCGATAATCAGCTGATCAACGAGAATCGCGAAGTCCTTCAGGCGGATCTATCCACCTTTGCCATGACAGATGTGACCGGTTTTATCGGTATCGAGGGGGATGATACCGAGTCCCGTGATGATGATACTGGTTTGGTGTTGGATGATATCAGCCTGGCGCTGGCGATGTTTAGCGATGAAGAGACTGAACGAGGTTGGTTGACCCTGCAGGCGGATGTGAGTCAGGTGTCGGTGCAGCTGTTAGAGGGAATTGAAGGTAATCTAAGCGATACCGAAATTCTGGTAAACAGTGCTGCCAGTGATGGCACTGTGGTCGACTATCTCTTCAGTGAAGACGCTGAACAGGTTACCAATGTGACCTTAATCGACAGTTCTGCTGCCAGTGATGTGGATCTGGATTCTCTGAATAATCAATATTCTATCGACAGCAAGGCTAAAACCGCTACGGATGTGCTCAGTGGTGACAGCTACACCATTGAAAAAGTATACGACCAAGCCACGCAAAGCCTGCAAAAGGGCTTCTACGATGGGGATAACAACCTGCATCTGGTGGAAAAGGTTAAGAAAAAGGTCTATCAGATTGCTTCTGTGCTGGAAAGCGCCGCTGCTGAAAGTCAGCAATTTATGGCCACAGAGTTGGAGTTGGTCACGGGGAGCTTGGAAGACGGTACTGTACTAACGACCCAGTTTGCTATGGATGATAGTCAAGGGGATCTGTTAAGTGTGACGGGCCGTGCCGAGTTAAACCTGTTTGATGCCTTGGTGATCGAATCGGGTTTTGCGATCGGAAGTGGTAACGAACTGATTGTTGTCAGTGACGGCAGCGATGGCGATGGCAGTGAAACAGAGAGAGAACTGGTACAGGCAGATATCATGACTATCGGTCTGAGTGATGCCAGTGCTTTCTTTGGTAATGGCAGTGATGCAAACAACCGTTTTGGTCTGGCTATCGAAGGTGTTGATCTTGGCTTGGCGGTATTTGGAGATGAGCTAGGGGATCGCCGCTGGCTGACCCTGCAAGCCTCTCTGGATAATATGGCTTTTGAAGGTTTGGATGAGGTGGCTTTTGCCATTGAAGATGCTCAGTTGCAGATGAACCAGGCCGCTGACGATGGTTCTGTGGTTGATTTTTCCCAAACCGATAATGAAACCGATCTGGTGGCCAATGTTATCACCCCAGATGAGGCGGTAGAGCTGGATAGCGCTCAGTTGACGTTGGTGAATAATGATTTCAGCACTCGTTACGATAAATCCAGTAAGACCCGGTACTTTATAGATGAAACAGGCACTGATGGAAATGATACTGAATATACAGTAGACAGCAGTGTTGATTCTGAAACCGGCAAGCTGAAATATCATTTTACCGCTGATGATGGCACCTTGTACGAAGTCTCCAAGGTGAAGAAAAAATGGAAAATCACAGGGGCTCTGGTGCCACCTGATGCAGTCAATACTTTGAGCTTTAGCCATACCGATTTTGTGATGGAGCTGGGTGTTGATGGAGAAGGCAATGATACTTCTCTGAGTTTTGATCTGGATGATAATCGTGGTAACTTCCTGCAGGTCGCAGGTAATGCATCGTTGCAGATTGGCGAAGGTGTACAGATCTCCGGCGGTTTTGCTTTGGAGAAATCTACCGCTACTGTGGTGGAGTCTGCTTATGCTCTGGAAAATGAAGCGCGTAATACGCTGGATGTTGATCTGCTCTCTTTAGGGATCTACAACGGCAGTGCCTTTGTTGGATCTCAGAGTCAAAGTGATGATGAACAGGGCACAGGCTTGGTGCTTTCTGACGTTAATCTTGCACTGGCTATGATGCGCTCTCAGCTTGATAGTAGTGAGCAGTTTTTAACCGCTCAGGCCGAAATTGGTGGCATTGAGGTTCAGGGCATCGAAGGGCTGGAACTGGCTGCGGAAGATCTGCGTTTGTCCCTAAACCGAGCTTCTGCCACTGATATGGTGATCGATTATGTGCTGGACGATAACGAGGATCTGGCGACAGATCTTACGGTTATCACTGGCAGTGATGTGGATGGTCAGCTGCAAAGCATTACCTTTGATATCAACGATGGTGAAGGGGATCTACTGCAGGTCAGTGGTTCAGCCTCAATTAATTTCTTTGATGTTTTTAGTGTCGACGGTGGTTTTGCCTTCCAGCAAAACGGTTATCTGGATATGGCATTAACAGATGCCGAGGGTCATCGGGAGAGTAGTGTAGCCGATGCCTGGGCGTTGGGTATGTATAACGTATCCGGTTTTGCCGGGAATTCAGATCAAAGCCAGGGCCTGGAACTGGATAATGCCAATCTGGCTTTGGCCGTCTTTAGTGAGAGCCATGAGATTCTTGATGAGAGTTCTGTTGGGCGGCAGTGGTTAAGTCTGCATGCCGATGTCGGCAGTGCAGGACTTGTTGGTCTGGAAAGTGTCAGTGCTGTGGTCAGCGATACCCGAATTAGCATCAATCAGGCTGCCAGTGATGGCTCTGTCGTCGACTTTGCTTTGACCGACACTGAAACCAGTGCCACTGAATTTGTTATGGCCGTCGGCAGTGATCAGGATGGTGATGAGCAACTGGTTGGCTTTACCTTTGATGGCAGTGATGGCGAAGTTAAACAGATTTCCGGGGATATAACGCTGGAAATTGATGGTTACCTAAGCGTGGAAGGGGGTTATTCCCTGACCCAACAGGCAAACCAAATAGTGCTGGTGGATGAGCAATCCATCAGTACGGAAAATATCACTATTGCCTTGCAAGATGCCTCTCTAATGGCAGGAACCTTTAGTCAGGGTGACGAAGGTAACTCACAGTTAACGGCCGGTATTTCAATTGAAGATGCAGATCTTGCCCTAGCGCTGTTCTCTGAGCAATCAGGTGACAGAAAGTGGAGTGCTCTACAAAGTGATCTTGATCTGGCGGAGCTGGTGGGTATTGAGGGTATCGATCTGGCGTTAAGCGAACTCAGTCTGGAGATGAACAGAGCCGCAGAGGATGGTTCTGTTATCGATTTTGATGCCATGGTTGATGCCGGAACGGCTTATTCAGCGGTGACAGGCACAGACCTATTGGGTCGTGATGAAGCGGTATTGTTTAGTTTTGATGCCGGACTAGGGGATTACCTGTCATTGCAGGGTGATCTGGATTTGCAGGTCTCTGATTTTGTTTATGTCAGTGGTGGTTTCAGCTTCCAGGCTCAGGACTATCAGGCCAATGTCGATGATCAACTGATAGAAACCTCAGCGCTGATGTTTGGTTTGTCTGATGTGGATCTGTTTGCTGGCGTTAATTATCAACAAAACGGTGCAACCGGTATCGAGATGACCGGTGTGGATCTGGCCTTAGTGGTACTGAATGAGGATGCCTCGGATAGCACTACCACTGACAATAACAGTCCTGATGCCCGCCAATGGGTCAGCGTTATGGCTGAAGCCGATAGCGCCGGTGTTGTTGCAGAGTTGGATCTGCTGGATATGAGCCTGAGTAATCTTGAACTTGAGCTGAATTTGGCGGCTGATGATGGCAGTCATGTGAATTATCTGGTGAACCCTTTAGTTGCGCCAACAGGGCCAGATAACGACGTATCTTTTGATATGGCAGGTGATGCACTGCGAGTGGCCGGTGATATTACTCTGGAATTGGATAGCTTTGTTTATGTCTCTGGTCAATTTGGTTTTGAGCAAGCTGATAAATACCTGAAACTCACCGACAGTAGTGAGGTAATGGCCGATGCTTTGGTTTTCAGTATCAGTGAAGCGGATATATTTGCCGGGATTAACTATCAGCAGAGCGATCAGCTAGGTCTGTCTTTGACTCATACCAGCCTAAGTGCCGCCATTATTACTCATGTGAGTGATGAACAGGACTCTCGACAATGGGTGTCTATTCAGGCAGATGGGGATTCCGTTGAGCTTAGTGGTGTCTCGGGCATTACGTTGAATACCCAAGATCTGCAATTACGTTATAACTCCGCCGTCGATGGGATCAGTATCAACTTTGCGGATAGCGATGACACGATTATTTATCATCATGAAACAGGCGATAGCGAGAATACGGACAGCGTTGATGGACAGTTCGATATGTCTGGAGAAACGTTATTGGTAGCCGGTGCTGTTGAGCTGGCGGTTGCCGATTTCTTTTCGGTGGAAGGGCGTGTTGAGTTTGTACAGCAAGAAGATGGGATTACCTTGTCTGATGGCAGCAGTGCTGATGTCAGTACGTTAGCGATTGTGGGTTACGATTTAACGGCCTTTGCGGGTTTAAACGGCAACACTGATGCGGTAACGGGCTTTACTCTAACCAATACCACCTTTGCTTTAGCCATGATGGCAGAGAAAAACGGTCAACAACGTAGCTGGCGCTCATTGCAGGCCAGTGTCGGTGAAGTGGGCTTTATTGGTGCTGATGATTTGAGTATCACCGGGCAAGATCTGAATGTTCGCATTAACCAGGGGGCTATCGGTGAAGATGGTCATACCACGGTTGTGGATTTTAGCAGTAAAGCGTTGGCGTTCACCAATACTGCACTGGATGGTAGTGAACAGTTTGCCAGTATCAATATTGATGGTGATGAAGGGGCGTTTGTTGAATTGCAAGGGCGCTTGGATTTAGATCTATTTGGTTTCTATCAGAATCAGGATGAATTTAGCGTTCGTTTGGATCTGGAAACGCTGCAGTTAAGCAATAATGAAACCGTGAATGGTTCAATGTTGCAGTTTACCCGTAGTGATCTGAGTGCCAATGTAGGCCTGGGCTCTGTCGGTTTTGCTATCGAGAATGTGGACTTTGGTCTGGCGATTATCAGTGATGGCAGCTCCAGTTGGGCATCGCTAAGGGCCACTGCCGCAGAGGCGGGTTTCTATGGTCTAGAAGGTGTCACCATAAGCTCCTCTGATATTGATGTCATGATCAATACCGGTGCCTTTACTCTTGGTATTGATGGTGTGGAATACGATGCTGAGCGCAGTATCGATTATTCCGCCAGTGAGCTGGTATTGTCCGACACGATTGTCTTTGATGATGCTATGGATCGAGAGTTGTATGCCATCAGTGGTCACTTCGATCTGGATCTGTATAACTTTATCCAGATCTCCGGTGAGTTAAGTTTCGACAAATCTACTCAGCAGGTGATGCTACAGAGTGAGGATGATGGGGATCAGCCTGAAGTCCAGAGCAGTGGTGAGATGCTGACATTGGATCGCTTGGCGGTCAGTGCACTGGATATCGATGCTTTTGCTGGTTTGACAGCCGATGATTACCGTTTGGGCTTTGAAGTGAACAATCTGGACTTCGGTCTGGTGATGCTTAATGACAGAGACAATGAAAATAACCGCTGGTTGTCGGTTTCTGCTTCTGCGGAGTACGCCGGGCTGGTGGGTGTTGATGGTCTGGTGGTTGAAGCGGAAAATGTTTCCCTTCTGATGAATCAACAAACCGGTGCAGAGGCCATTGATTTTACCGCCAGTGATATCTCCATCGGTGACCTGAGTTTTGAGTTCAATGAAGCCAATACCAGCCGTATCGCGGCGGATATGGATATCAACCTGTTTGGCCTCTATTCCACCTCTGATTATTACTCCTTCGATAAGGTGAGCCAGTCTGTTGTCTTTGCCGATGGTTCCACGGGGAATGTGGATCTGCTGACGCTGGGTGGTCACGTGGATTCGGTGTTTGCCGGTGTTAATAAGGATACGGATCAGGCCATTGGCTTTGAGATGAACGATGCCGGTTTTGGTGTTGCCCTAGCTATTGATAGCTCTGATCCGGGTAATTTCTGGGTAACGGCTCAGGCTTCTGCCCAAGAAACGGGCTTTATTGGTCTCGATAATCTGGGCTTACAGGCAGACGATATCCAACTGGTTATTAATACGGCATCCAACGATGGCCGTGTGATTGATTATTCAGCCAAAACATTAGATATCACCTATGGCTTAAGTGTTTCTGGAAATGGAACCAGTGATGCTGTGGCTTATACCTTGGATGCCAAGGGCGATGAGAGCATGGGCATCTCCGTGGGTTACGGTGAGCTGGATATTGCCGGTGCTGTTCAGGTTGTCGGTGCGTTGGATATTCAGAAAGGGGCGGATATTCAGGTGGATCTGGATATTAACGCCTCTGAGATTGAACTGCTGAAATACCCTAATGTTATTGCTCAGGCGGTTTGGCAGGCTATTCAGGAAGGCAGTGGCATCTCTTCTCTGTTTGATGGTTCGACCAGTTATAAAGAAGTGTTGGATGTGGCCGGAAATGTGATCAGTGAGATTCTGTCCATGACGGATACCGCTAAGGCCATCGAAGAGCTGGCCAATCTTCTGCAGGGCATAGACCTTAATACACTACATGACGTCACTGTATCGACCCTGACGATTGGCGCAGGCAATGTGAATGTTTTTGCTGGATTGGGCGGGTACTTCCGGGATTCCAATGGTGACGGCCGTATTGTCACTGAAACCTATACCGATGACGATGGTGATACTTGGCTGGCGGATGAGGTAAATACCTCAGCCTCTGGCTTTGTCTTGAATAATGTCAGCATGGGTTTGGGGATCTTTACCGAACAGGATACTTCTGACAGCTATCTGGCGCTGGATATCTCGGCGGATGAAGCTGGTCTGGTGGGGATGGATGCGTTAGATCTTTATGCCCGCGGTATTGGCGTGGTTATCAATACTGAAGCGTCCGGTAAGGTGATCAACTTTGAAAAATCTTTTGCTGAGGGTTATCAGGTACCCGATGGTACGGGTAATGGCGTTGTTCTGAATGAAAGCGTGGTGCGTACCGGTGTTTCCGTTGAGCAAGGTCTGATTAATCTAGGTGGTTTTGCCAGTCTACAGGGCAGTTTTGCTTTTGATATGGGAGAGACATTAGAGGTTGATATCTCTACGGGGTTAGGCGATCTGGCGGCTCTGGGTGATCAGGTACTGGAATCAATCGGCCTATTAGATCTGTTGGCGGGTTTAGGGCTGGAAGGTACAAACCTAAGTCATTTTGAAGATGTACCCGTCTCAGTAATGACCGTAGCTGCCACAGGAATTGAAGTCTTTGCCGGAGTCGGCGGCCCTTATAAACAAGATTTTAATTGGGATGAAGACAGCAACGGTGACGGTAATTTCTATAACGACTACTACTACAATACGGGCGCTATCGGTTTAGCCTTGTCTGATGTGGACTTTGCACTGGCCATTATGAAAACTGAGATGCCTGTGCTGGATCTGGTACTGGATCAGTTTATGGCGGCCAGCTTCAGTGCTGGTTTTGCAGGTATGGTAGGTGTTGGTGAAGATGTTAACAATAACGGTGTTATTGATACCTACATCCCACAAGATCTGAACGGTAACGGCGTTCGCGATGAGGGGGAGTTGGAGTTTACTCTGACCAGCGAAGATACAAATGGCAATGGTGCTCTGGATGCCAGTGTCACCCTTAACGCCAGAGATATCTCCTTCAGTTATAACACCGGAGCGAAATGGGGTGGTGTTATGGGCCCTGCAGTGATCGATTTTGCTAGTAGCTTCCGTGATTTTACCGAAGATAGTAACGGCAATGGTTTACTGGACGATGGCGAAGATCTGGATTTTGATGGCGAGATAGATACCGCTGCTTACGCTATCAATGCCGGTAATGGCGTGCAGTACATCGACTTTGACAGTGCCGAGCTGCGAGTGGATGTAGGCTACGGTGAGATGAGCTTTGCTGACTTTTTGAGTATTAACGGCAGCTTCTCTTTCTCGCAAGTCACCAATCAACAAGTGGTGGTTGATACCGGTGATCTGGGAGAGTTGATTGCACCTTTGGCGGATGCCATTGGTGGGGATTCGTCGCAGATGGGACTGCAAGTGGATATGTTGACCATATCCGCAACCGATGTATACGGTTTTGCCGGTATTAATGGCACACACTCCGAAGATACCAACAGTGATGGCATTATTGATCACAAGGATGATTTTGACAGTAATGCCTCTGGCCTTGCTATTCAGGATGCAGACATTGCGGTTGCTCTATCGACGCCCAGTATTGCTCAAATACCCGGTTTAGCCGAATTTATCCCAAGCTTTCTATCGGTGAAAGCCAGTGTCCATGAAGCGGGTTTAATTGGCACAGACGCTATTTTGACAGCGAATATGCAGGATGTCGCCGTTAATATTAATACCCTTTTACCACCCACGGCTTTATTAGCCACGGGAGCTGGTGCGGCTGTGTATGCCGGGGCATTGGCGGCAGGCGCATTACCGACCATTGATTTTGCTGCCAGCTTTGCGGGTGAGGATCTGAATAATAATGGTCTTTTAGATGCCGGTGAAAACACCAATGGCACTAATGAGATGGGAGAAGAAACGCTAAACCGTGGTTTGCTGGTTAATCCTAATAGCGAAAACCCCTTCTATCTGGATTTTGATAGTGAAGTGATTGAGATTAAGGGTTACGCGGAGATGTCTCTATTGGGGGCCTATCAGCTAAGCGGCGGTTT
Organism: Oceanospirillum sp.; assembly: GCA_047518265.1. Classification (GTDB taxonomy): domain Bacteria; phylum Pseudomonadota; class Gammaproteobacteria; order Pseudomonadales; family Halomonadaceae; genus Oceanospirillum. The sequence goes on along the minus strand of JAKZRG010000042.1, from coordinate 43,490 downwards.
CTCTCTGGCTAAAACCATCGAAGACGTCACCTTTTATGATGTGATTTCAAATACTCACGGTGAAGGCAGCACGGTTGCCCTGAGTCTGGCCATTGCAGATGCTTACGGTTTCTATACTGATCCTAAATATGCCGCCGTCCAAACCGCATTACGTACCGCCTTATATGGCTACGAGCCGAGCTATTGGAAAGATGTTAATGGCGATGGCAAGGTAACCGATGCTGACGGTGGTGCCCATATTGATCATCCTATCGTCGGCGCTGCTTTAGAAGGCTTCAGTGCCGGTATCATTCTGATGCGTCAGACCGGTTTGGCTGAATGGCAAGATGTCTCGGCAGCGAAGGAAGTGGCACTGAATACTGCAGGATTAATTAATCTCTATGCGGGTATTACTTCCAGTGTGGAGTCTGTATCCATTACGGGTATACCGTTAGCCACTTTGGCATTTGAGGATTTTGCTCTGGATGCCAATATCAGCGTTAATCCTTTTATTGTGGTGGATTTCTCACGTTCTGGTGAAAACCGCCAGGGTTTGACTCTGGATATTGCCGCAGGTATCGATGTTGATTTTTCTCACTTAGATTCCCTACAGATCTCTTTTGGAGGTCAGGGTGTTGTTAGTCTATTAGATGTGGCTCAGGTTGATGGCTCCTTTGTACTGAGTGCTGGCACTGATGGTTTGACCGTCTTTGCCAACGGCAGCATTGAGGTGGGGACTGAAGATCTTGGTTTTAATGCTGAGACCACAGGGATACTGGCATTAAATGAGCGTGGTTTGGCTATGTCCGCCAGCTTTAATAGTGATTTGACCCTGCCCGGTGATATTAACCTTGATGCAGAGATGGGTTTTGCTCTGAATACTATGGGTTCAGATTACACCTATGTGGTGCCCGATGAGTTTGTCAATTTGGTGGGCTTTAATCAGGTAACCGTTTCCGCCACGCCACCGAATGCCGATGAACCGGCAGATGCCTATGCAGCACTCTATGGCTCAGGCGGGATGAATCTGGGAACTCTGGCTTCTATCGAGGGTGATTTTGCTTTAAGTCTGGACGTTAGTGGTAACTCCGGTGGTGTTTCTTTAGAGGTGTACGGCCAACTGGATATTATGGATACGGTCTCCGCTGCTGTATCCGGCTCTCTTTTTGTAGGTGTTGAAGAGGGGGAGTTTGGACTCTACGGTGGGTTAGAGGTTAGCGGTGGTGATAATGGGGTTCTGATTGATACCGGTTTGTTTGTTCTGTCCGGTAGTTTCGCTTTCCAGGTCAATACCTTTAGCCAAAGCAAGGTGTATCAGGGGCTGCAGTATAATGATGCGGGTGAGGTGATTGGTACTCAGGATATCTTACTGACGGCCAACTCTCTGGCTCTGGATGGCTCTGCCAGTATCGAACTGTTTAATACGCTTGAAGTCTCTGGTTCCGTGAGTTTGCAGATTGATAGCACGGGTTTGCAGGGTGCGGTGGATCTGACCGTTGATCTGGGCATCTTTGGCAATATTAACGTAGAGGGTGCGGCGGCTATTCTTATTGAAGCCGGTGAAGGGGCCGAGTCCGGTAGCCTGCCGGTATTCGCTCTTAATCTAACCGCTAGCAGTCAGTTAGGTTTCAGTGGGGCGGGTGTGTCTTTATCCGCAGCTGCTCAGTTGCAAATCAATACCGGTTCAAGTCAGGAGTATGCAGGTGTTGCAGCCAATACCTTCCGGGTTGGTTTGGCTGGTGATCTGGATATTTTGATTTTTGGTGCCAGTTTTGCCGGTGAGATTGGTCTGGTCGATAACGATATTTACTTGTCCGTGGATAAGGCAGAGCTAGCCATTGGTCCATTTGATGCCAGCTTTAAGGGGTATATTTCCAGTAACGGTCAGTTCTCCTTTGAATCCGCCATGAGCGTTAAAGCTAAGCTCGGGATTGTGAAGGTGGCCGGTAGTGTTTATCTGAAGATCGATAATGATGGCTTTGAAGGTAATATTCAGGCCAGCGTTAAGGTCGGTGTGGGTCGTTTCTCTGTTGGTTTTGGTTTAGAAGCCGACGTTAAACTGAAAAAGGACTATATAAGTGTGACTGCGGGTGCCAGCTTCAAAGTAGGCTTTGTAAAAATTCGAGCTTATAAAACCTTTAAATGGGGTGTAGAACCTCAGGAAGAACTGGCCCAATTAGATAACGGTATACTGCGACTGAATAATGATGGTCATGGTATGCATTACGAAGTTTCAGCGTCTGATGAAGATACTGTGATTGTCACCGATGGTTCTTCTACACAGGTTTACGATGGCGTTGAGCGTATTGAGTTCCACGGTACTTCGGGAGCAGATAACATCACTATCGACGAATCGGTTCAGCAAGAGCTGTATATTGATGGTGGTGATGGTGACGATGTTCTGATGATTTATGGCGGTGCGGACAGCAGTGAGATCCTGGGGAGTGATGGCAATGATATGTTGGTGGGTGGTGTAGCTAACGCCACTTATCGCACCGGTCGGGGACAGGATGAGTTCTTTGGTGGTGTTGGTCATGAGACGGTTTATGCCGGTGAAGGTTTAACGGCCATCGATCTGGCTGCCGGTGACGATACGGTTATCCTGGAAGCAGGAGCCGATGTGACCTTGGTAGGCGGTGAGGGACAAGATACCTTTATCCTACCGGAAGGTTCTATTGATGTGGTTCATGAGGTGCAGTTAAACCACTATAGCCTGGTGCACGGCAGCATCAGTATCAGCTTTGATGACACGGTTGAGGCTGTTGAGATTTTTGCGGGCAATCAGGATCTAAGCCTATCAACGCCGGGTAATTCGATGCAGTTTGGTGCAACAGACCTGGCGGTTATTACTGAAGGACGTCTTGATCTGACTCAAGCCAACTTAGTCGCAACGGATGGTTTCTTAACGCTGGATGTGGGTGGGCTTGAAGGTGATGTAAACACCTCATTTGCAGGTATCTCTCTGGTTAATGGGGCTTCCGGTGAAGATGTCACTATCAATGCATCGGGTGATATTCGTCTGCAAGCAGCCAGTGATATTCTGGAAAATACCTTAGATGTTAACGGGTTTGCCGATACGGATAATCTCGAATCGGCTATTGAACACCAAGGTGATGTGACCATTAATACATCCGGTGTTGTGACTCACGCCAGCGGCTTGATTAGTGTTAATAATCTTAAGATTAATGCTCAGCAATTTGTTTTATCTGCGGGTTTAGGAGCGATGGATCTAGATCGTGCTCATTTGCTGACAGCAGAGCGCAGTTTACTTTTGAATGCGACATCTGAAGTCAGTGAAGGTGGAACTCTGTTAATCAGAGCTACGGTTCTGGGGCCGGTACTGACAGATGATCTGGTGATCCGTTTAAGTAATGCTCAAACCCTAACCGTATCAGCAGGAGAGACGTCTGCTGAGTTGTTATTTGATGTGCAAGCGGATGATGTTTATCTGGATGCGGAAATACTGAAGCTTACAGTGGTGGAAGTGGCGGGTGCTGACAGTGATACAGTACAGCTGTTAAATGGCGGAACTTTAACGCCTCTGAGAACTGAAATTCGGGATACGCAAAATTCTACCCGAATGAGTCTGAGTGCCGATAGCTCCATTAATGAGGGAGATCTGATCCGTTATACGCTTGAGCTGGATAACCCGGTGGCTGAAAACGATTATCTCTTGGTTGAGCTGAGCAATGGCGCTTCTTTAGTGATAAATGCCGGTGATAGCTCCGCATCTGTCGATGTATTGGTCAGCGAAAATTCAACCCAAGGCGATACCCGAATTGCATCTGTCTCTGTTGCCAGTATCGATGGTCGTTTTGAGCAGTTGGAGCTGACGTCCGGTTCTATCGATAATCCTGTTGAAACAACAATTGTGGATACGACGGTACTGGCTGCTTCGGCAGCGGGGGATACGGTGGTGACACCTGCAGGTTTAAGGATCAGTGCAGCCGATATATCTTTTGATTTATCGGATGAGCACTCTTTGGCTGACGATACTACTGAAAGCTGGGATCAAACGGACTGGCAACAAGCCGTTGAGCCAGAACAAGCAACACGCTGGACAGATGAAATTTCTCTGTAGGTTGGAAAAGCCGAAGGCGCCTTCCGACGGTTGTAGTTGTCGGATGGTGCCCCTCTTAGAAATGACTATTGTCTACAAGTGACCATCATATATAAGTGATTGCCTAGAAGTGACTGTTTAAAAGAGATTATGAGTAATAAAAATACCGATCAGCCGGCCAATGCTAATGATAAAGCGTTAACAGCGTTTGATGAGATAAAAGCTTTGTTGGAAGGCGTGTCTGAAGAGGATTTCTGGCAGCGTTTTGCTCCTTTATCGGCACAATTACTGCGCTCGCCGTTTAGTCACTGTTTTCGTATTGATGGCAGAGAGGGCGATGGGGCTACTCAGCTATTAGCCTCTTATTCTTCCGGCGACTCTGATAACCGCCGTCATAATACTGCTTATAGGAGCGATCCCCCAGAAAGCTTTGCCTCGCAATCATTGTCTCTGGCTGCTCGTATGCCGGAAAAAGGTTTTATCTTTGAGCCATTAAATACCGGATTAACCGATATTCGGGAACCTTTTGTCTTGTGCTTCGAATTACAGTCACAGGAAAACGGGCGTTATTTTACGGCTTGTATTATTGAACATAATCCCGTTGCTGCTTTTAATGATCTGGTGGTACGTTCTCAACTGATTCAGCATTTATATCTCTGTTCGCAACGCAGTTTAGGGGCTGAGACTCCTCAGGCTCCTGTTCTTGATTCCATGTATTCAAAGGTGAACTCTGAGTCTAAAGACGTGGCTCCTAAAACCGAAGATATGAGGGATACGGAAGATCTTTTATATACCTTAGAAATTTTGGATCTGGTGAGTCAAAAGCCAAACTTTCAACTGTCATGCATGACACTTGTAGACGAGCTGGCTTATAAATTTGACTGTACCGAAGTCTGTATTGGGCAGTTACAGGGCGATTATCTGAAGATGCAGGCGGTGAGCCATGTAGAATCTTTTGATAAAAACAGTGATGCCATCAATGAGATTGAGTACCTGTTTGAGGAGGCGGTGGATCAGCAAGCCATCGTACAGGTACCTTTAGCTGCTCATCACTCCTATATTGCCGCTAATCATGAAAAATATTGTCGAACCAATGCATTAGATCAGCTAGTTTCTATTCCGTTTAGGGGAAAGGGTGACGAGCAATTTTGTTTGACCCTGAAGAAAAAAAAGGGGAGGTTATCCGCCCATCAGATTCAGGCGATTGATGTGCTCTTGCATCAATTAGCGCCCTGGTTAGCTCATAGCGCTCTACGGGATGCGCCTCTGGTCAAACGACTCGCACAAAAGATAAGAGGTTTTGGTCAATGGTGGTTAGGGGCCAATAACACCCTCACTAAGTTATTGGCTGTGGCTTTTACCGGTTTGTTATTGGCCAGTATTGTTATTCAGGTGGATTATCGTATAGAAGCGGTAGCGACTCTGGAAACCGATAATCTTGCTTATCTTTCTGCACCCTTTAATGGTTTTGTGCAGCAAGTGGTCCTGCAACCGGGAGATGTGGCAAAAAAAGGACAGCTACTGGCCCAGATTGATACGGAAGAACTAGAGTTAAAAGCGCTGGAAGAGAGGGCTAATATTGCCCGGTTTGTGCGAGAAGCAGAGAAGGCCCGCTCGGTACGTAAACTGGTGGATATGAAGGTTTCTCTGGCGCGAAAAGCTCAGTCAGAAGCCGAACTGTCACGGATTCAATATTATATCGAGCATGCTGCTTTACGCTCTCCCTTTGATGGCATTGTGGTTGAGGGTGAAAAAGAGGAGTTGCTTGGTGCACCGGTTAGCAAAGGGGATTTGTTAATTAAGGTGGCCAACCCTATCGGCCTTTATGCCCGTATTAAGCTACCAGAGCGAGATATTGATGATGTTGTTTTAAAGGCTGATGCGGAGCTAAAGCTTTTGAGTCGCCCGGAGCAAACCTTTAATTTTAGTGTGAGCCGTATTGTACCGTTGGCCTCTGTTGATTCCGCTGATGGTAATGTCTTTATCGTTAAGGCTCGTATTGATGGTGATGTACCCCATTGGTGGCGTCCCGGCATGAATGGGGTAATGCATGTCAATGGCGGTAAACGCAGTCTCCTGTGGATAGCGCTACACCGAACCCTTGATACTCTACGCATGAAGTTCTGGATCTGATATGACAACACGCATTTATAGTGATGTCTGGCATCAGGTTGCAGATCTGCAATTAGAACTGGTGAACCAGACCCGCATCTTTAAACAGTTCTACCGAGGAGAGCTTTGGTATGTCTTTCAGGATGTGTATAGCAATAAGTTTTTCCGTTTAACGCCAGAGGCCTATCACTTTCTCCTGCAGTTAAGCGCAGAACAAACGCTTGGTACGCAATGGGAAAGCTATCTACAGGCATACCCAGAAGATGCGCCCACTCAGGATGAGGTTGTGCGTCTGTTATCCCATTTACACTTGTCTAATTTGTTGTATTACCGCAATCGCAGCGCCACAGATTCTATGTTTGATCGGGTGCAGGATAAACGCCAGAAGGAGTTGCGGGCAAAGCTGGCTTCTTTTCTGTTTGTCAGAATCCCTCTTTGGAATCCAGAGCGTTGGTTAAAACATAACGTCTCTTTAATTAACCTGCTGTTCAATCGGTTTACGGCGTTAATCTGGTTGATTACGGGAATCTTTGCGGGCAAAACCGTATTGGATAACAGCGATAGATTATGGGCTCAGTCCCAAGGTGTCTTGGCACTGGACAACCTGGTTTATCTCTATCTCTGTATGTTTATTTTAAAACTACTGCACGAATTTGGTCATGCCATGATGACTAAAAAGTTCGGTGGGACAGTGTCGACTATGGGCGTTATGTTGCTGATCTTAACGCCTATCCCCTATATGGATGCCAGTAGCAGCTGGGCATTTAGGAATAAGTACCACCGGGTGCTTGTAGGTGGGGCAGGTATGCTGGTTGAGTTGTATGTGGCTTTTCTGGCGACCTTTATTTGGGCGGCAACCGGGGAAGGCTTTTTACACTCTCTAGCGTTTAATGTCATGTTAATTGCTTCTGTCAGCAGTTTGATCTTTAACGGCAATCCTTTGTTGAAGTTTGATGCTTACTATATGTTATCGGACTGGTTTGAAGTGCCTAATCTATATCAGCGCTCCCGTGACCAGTGGTACTACTGGATAGAACGTTTTGCCTTTGGGGTAAAGCAAGGCATGTTAGCCCCGGCCCAATATTCAACAGAACAGTTTTGGTTGGCAGTTTATGCTCTGTTAAGTTTGGCTTACCGTTTGGTTGTTTCTGTTTCCATTGTCTTTTTTGTGGCGGGTGAATGGTTTCTGCTGGGTATGCTAATCGCTGTTCTGTTTATCTATATGTGGTTGATGAAACCCATGGGGCAGATGCTGAACTACCTTTTTACCGGGCCTCGTTTACTCGTTAAACGTAAGCGAGCACTGATTGTCGCCGGTCTCTTTGCCGGTTTAGTTTTCAGCCTATTAGCGTGGTTGCCGGTACCTTCCTCAATACGGGCCCCCGGAGTGGTTCAGGCTGATGAGTTTTACACCTTATACAGTCCGGTGGATGGCCTGCTGGCCAGTGTAGATGTACATAGCGGTCAGGCTTTACAGACCGGTGACGTTTTGGCAACGATTAAGAGTCGTGATCTTGAAGTGGATAGGGATAAAGCCAAACAGCAGCTGGTTGAAGTAGATGTATTGATTAATGCTGCACTTAATAACAAGGATGCGGATTTAGCGCCTTTGCAACAGCGTCGGGCTTTATTGGAACGTCAATTGTCAGGTCTTGAGGATAAACTGCAACAAGCACGGCTTACGGCAGAACATGAGGGTATTTATATTGGTGATGAGCTGACTAAATTGAAGGGCACCTGGCTGAATGTCAGAGAGCGTTTAGGCGTGGTTATCAACCCTAAAGGGTATCACTTTAGTGCCATTGTGCAGCAGGATCAGTTATCGCAGCTTTTTCTTTTTGCTCAGGCTGCTCATCGAACTCAGGAGTCTCATTTAGCTGATAAAAGTTCGTCTGCGCCAATATCATCAGTGGCAAGGGTATTATTAGATTCTCAGAAACAAAAACTGAATACCAGTATCCGTTTATACGGCGATGCAGGACAAGAGTATATTCCCGATAGATTGCGTATTGTGCCTTTTGAGCAGCACAAGTTACCGTCTGCAGCATTAGGTTGGCGTGCCGGTGGCCCCATTGCCACTTTAGAGACGGATGAATATGGCTTAACGGCTCAGGAGGCTTTTTTTCGGGTAGAAGCTGAGTTTGATGATCTATCAGCAGGCACTCATGTATTACACGGTCGCACGGGAATTTTGCGTATACGTTTACCGGATGAACCGATCGCTCAGCAACTGTACCGAGCTTTCAATCAGCTGTTGCAGCGGAGATTTTTACTCTAATGGCAACACAACAGAAAGCAGGTCGGGGGCTCTATATAGACAAGAAGCTTTATACCGGTCTGGACGCTATTACAGATGCGGGAATAGGTTGGTATCGTCGGCGAAATGTGGCCAAAAAATCGTTATGGGCTTTGTCTCAACAGAGCTTAGATATTTCTGAAGAACTGTCTTCTTTAACGAATATAGAGTTTGAGGAAAAAATTAACACCGCAAAAGAGCAATGCCTGATAAGCCGGAAAATATCGGGAAGTGTACTGGCTGATGTTTTAGGGGTTATTGCAGAGTCTGCCTATCGCAGTTTACATAAACGCCCTTACCGTGTGCAGTTGTATGCGGCTATGTTGATGTATCAGGGTTATGGAATACAGATGGCGACCGGTGAGGGGAAAACCTTAACAGCTTCTTTATGTGCGGTATTACGTGTCTGGCATGGTCGTCGTTGCCATGTGATTACCTCTAATGATTATCTGGCTGAGCGAGATGCACTTCAGTTGGAGCCTCTATATCAACAGTGTGGTCTTAGGGTGGGTTATATTGTTGATGCGATGGCACCGGATATTCGCCGTCAGCATTATTCCCGCCAGATAACTTATGCTACCAGTAGCAATGTATTAGCGGACTATTTACGTGATCGTATGGAATTGGATATGGAGTCTGGTTCTAATCGTGAGCGGATACAGGTTTTGCGACAGCCGGAAAAACTGGATGCGAGACTCATTAATAAGCTGGAAGATGCCATTATTGATGAGGCGGATAGTGTTTTAGCCGATGATGCGACGACGCCTTTGATCATTTCTGCCCGAAAGCCCGATCCTGATCTTTGTCAGGCGACCTTGGTTGCAGGTCGTCTTTTATCACGATTAGAGGAGGGTGTGCATTTTACGTTATACCCCAAATTAAAGACGGCGGTTTTAACGGAAGAGGGGTTAGCGGAACTGGATTTATCCGCACAAGAGTTTCCACTATCTTGGCAGGTGCGCCATCGTTATGCTCATGCCATCACCCAAGGGCTTATTGCGAGCCACTTGTTTCATCGTGATCGGGATTATGCCGCGATTCATGGAGAAATTGTCTTGGTTGATAGCAAAACAGGGCGATTAATGCCAAGCCGAAGTTTAAGTCACGGTTTGCATCAGGCATTGGAGGTAAAGGAAGGTCTTGAGTTAACCGCACCGGCTAATGTCAGTGCCAAAATGAGTTTTCAGGCCTTTTTTCGTTTATATCCAAACCTTTGTGGCATGAGTGGCACCTTACAGCATATTGAAGGTGAACTATGGCGGGTTTATCGATTAATTAGTGTGCATATCCCTAGCCGATTGCCTTTAAAGCATCAGCATCAAGGGGATTACTTAGTGGCAAGCAAAGCAGAAAAATTGCTCTGTATTGTGGAACATATTAAGCCGATTATTCAGCAGGGACGGCCCATTCTGATTGGCACGGGGTCTATTACCGAGAGTGAGGAGGTGGCGCTGGCTTTGCGTTGTGCCGGATTTACTCCCTTGGTATTAAATGCTTTAAATGACTCAGAAGAGAGCCAGATTATACAAAAGGCGGGGTTGGCCGGAACCTTAACCGTGGCGACCAATATGGCAGGTCGGGGCACGGATATTCTGTTAGGCCCAGGTGTTGATATTATGGGGGGATTACACGTCGTGGCGACCGAACGCAGTGTCTCTCGCCGAGTAGATATGCAGTTATTTGGTCGTGCCAGCCGTCAAGGGCAGCCGGGCAGCAGTATTGCCATTCTCAGCCTGGAAGATAATTTGATCAGCCATTATCTAGCAAGTTCGATAAAAAATGGTTTATCCCGTTATCTGACTTATGGCTGGGTTAGAGCAGGAGCCGTTCAGATATACCGTTTGATTCAGCGCTGGTCCGATTTTAGAGCATCGCGACAGCGTATTCGTATCTTGCTGGAAGATATGAGGTTCCAGAAATTAATGTCATTTACTAAAAAGGTCCATTGATGAACAGGGTTTCCTGCTTAGTGTTATCTGCAATAAGTTTGCTGTTGGCTTTTCCTGTGATTTCCCAGGCACAAGTTGTTGATTCTAAGACTCAAGCTGAAAGAGGGTCTCTGTTTGATAACGCTGAATCTGATGTACTGCACTTATCCCGTTTGGTAAAAGCGGTGGTAAACCGCAATGCCTTGATTGTTCGGGATCGATTACAGATGGACATCGCCCGCCATCGTATTGATTACGAAGGGGCTATTTTTGAGCCTGTATTAAATTTGGCATACCGACGCAGTGAGGAAAATAATCCCAATAACACCTCTCAGGTACTGTCTCGTGGCAATTTATTGACCTATGAAGATGAATCGGAAGTGCATGAAGCCAGTGTAGGTGGTGCCATGTATTACGGTGGTGACTGGCGTTTGAGCATGAGCCGTAACTCTTCAAAAAACAATATCATTGAGACCCTGCGAGAGTACGATACGGAATGGGAGTCTGAAGTTAGGTTAAGTTTACGCCAGCCTCTATTGCGTGGTTTTGGTACAGAATCGACATTGGCCAATTTACAGCTGGCTAAACTGGATCAACAAACAAGTCATAATCAATTTCGTCGGGATGTGATGGATTTGATCGCTTTAACTGTAACGGAATATTGGCGTTTACATGGCACCTTAAAAGTGAAGCAAAGCTTGGAAGCCAGTATCCAGTTAATGGAAAAAAATCTGCAAATCCTTAATGAGCGTTTTCTGGTAGGTGAGGCTGCAGAACTGGAAATAATGCAGACTCGTCGCCACCTGATGGAACGACAGCTGGAGCTGGAGGGAGCAAAGCATGCCATACATCGTAGCCAGCGTCAGATTATGCTGTTACTGAATACTGAAAACACCCTAGCCAGCCGTATGAACTTTATGACGGTAGAGGATGATATACCTGATCCTTTGGCAGGAATGAGTGTTCGTGAGCAACTGGAGTATGCAAGAGAACATATTCCTGATTTTAAATTGGCAGGTGCTCAATATGATCGAGCCGATGTGGAGTTAAAGCGTTTGGCGAATGGAGCCAAACCTCAGTTGGATCTTGTGGTGAGTTCCTGGAGACGTTATCTGGATGACGAGCGTATCGGTTCCGATGCTTTTAGTGATGATTTTAGCTCTTGGCAAGTGGGCTTAGAGTTCAGCACTCCCTTGTTAGGCGGTCAACGCCAGAAGAAAGAGGTGGCTATTGCTCAATTGGAGAAGCAGCAGGCAGCTTTTGATCTGGCGACGTTACAACGAAGTACAGAACTGAATATTCAGTTAAAACGAGAAACATTGGATCTGCTGAACCGTCAGCTTGCGATTAGTCATCGGTCAGTGGCTAATCAGCAACTAATTCTGGCGGATGCTCAGCAACTCTTTTTAGCGGGTGAGTCAGAAACCCGAACGGTACTAGAAGAAGAGATGGAGCTGGTGCGGCAACAGCGGCTTAACATATCCCGGAGCATTGAGGTGAAATTAGCTCAGATTGAATTGAATGGTATTACGGGGGCAATTACAGAGCGCTACTTCCCCGATTTTGAGCAGGTTTTATCCCGCGAACTTCCTACTCGCTTTGATTTTAATTAAGAGATGGTTATTAAGAGAGCTATGCGTATTTTAAGTGTGTTTATTATGTTGGCGGGCTTGGTCTCTTTGCCAAATCAGGCGTTCAGTGAAGAACATCTTCGAGGGCTGGTGAAACCTCTACACAGCATTGAGTTGAGCATGCCTGTGGATGGTGTTATTGCCGATCTTGTTGCGAAAGAAGGGCAAAAGATTCAGAAAGGTGCCGTGATTATAAAGCTGGATGATCGCTTACAGGCTTTGGAAGTCGAGAGAAAAAAATCGATCTGGCAGGATAAAACCGCACTGCAAATGTTGAAGAATAACCAACAGCAGATGGAAGATATTGCCCAGCGTAAGGAAGCCTTGTTTACTAAGACACGCTCGGTCAGTCAGTCTGATCTTAATCGAACTCAAATTCAGTTAAATACAGCCCGTGGAGAGTACGAAAATGCTCGTCAGAATGAGCATCAGCAACAGCTGGATTATAAAATAGCAGCCCAGGTTTTGGCGTATTACACTCTGAAAGCTCCGGTTGATGGTGAGTTAATTGAGATAAAACCATCCATCGGGGAGTGGGTAAATGTAGGGGATGTGGTGGCCACTTTGGTTGATATTTCTGTTTGTATTCTTGAACTGGATATTGATGTGAAAGCGGCACAAGGGCTTAGAGATCAACAAGAGGTGACTGTAAACGTTCATTTGCCGGATGGTGATCTGGAAAAGCAGGGAAGGGTGGTATTTGTTTCTTCTGTGGCAGATGAAGGCAGTACCTTGGTTCGTACAAAAATTCAGTTTGATAATCGGGATGGGCGTGTTGTTCCTGGTGTGACTGCAAGTCTGGTATTGGCGAAGGAGATTCTTTAATGAAGCTGAAAAAAGGTTGGACTCTCATCGGTCTTTTGGTGCTGTGTTTACAGCTCGTAGCCTGTGGCGGTAGTTCTGGATCAAGTTCGTCTGATAATCCCGTTGAGCCTGAGCCAACGGAGCCTGAACCAACTGAGCCTGAACCAACTGAGCCTGAACCGGTTGAGCCAGAAGAGCCCGTTATCATTGATGCTCCCAGTGGACTAAGCCTTATGGAGGCTGGGGATCAGTCCCTGACCATCGCTTGGGAGGATAACTCCCTTGCATCCAGCTATAACGTCTATTACGGCCCGAATAGTTTTGAATCTCTTAATGGTAATGCTGATAACTATGCGCTTGTGGACGGTGCCGTTATGTTGACCGGTCAAACATCACCTTTGGTGATCAGTGGCTTGGAAAATGATCGTCCATATTTCATGGCTGTTACAGCAGTAAACAGTGATGGAGAGAGTTTGCTGTCAACTGAAGTTGTAGGATCGGCAGAGGCTCCAAGAAGTGAAGCAACGTTATCTCTTAATGATACTGGAGTAAGTTTTAGTGGTGTTGATCTGTCTCCCTATGGCAATAGCGATACCTGTGCTGTAACCGATACGACTCAAGATTGTCACGAAGGACTCAGTGCTGGCAGTAATAATGATCAGGATGGTTTTAATTTCACTAAGCTGGACGCCGATGGCTCAGTATTAGCTGACGATGCAGGGGGATGGTCTTGTGTGCGTGATGAAACAACGGGGCTAGTCTGGGAAGTAAAAAATGCTACGGGTTCTCGAACCGCCCTCAATACGTTTAATTGGTTTAGTGAAAATGCTTTAGCTAATGCTGGCTTTGAAGGCGTTGAAAATGATGATGGGGGGATTTGTTCAGGGTATGAAGCGGGGAGCTCAGATAGTTATTGTAATACCCAAGCCTTTTCCGTGCGTGCCAATCAGTTACAGCTGTGTGGTTTAAGCAACTGGCGTATTCCGGAGCTGGATGAACTGCGTAATATTGTCCACTTTGGCAAAGCAGCGCCGACAATTTTGACGTCTTACTTCCCGAATACACAGGGGCAAAAATACTGGACTGCCACACCTAACGTTTTATTTAAGGATAATGCTTGGGTGGTAGATTTTAATGATGGTTCTGCTTCGTTTTTAAAGAAGGATACCCAGGCCCATATTCGTTTAGTCAGCTTTGGGCAGTAACAGGAAATTGATAATGCAAAATATTTTTAGAGTCATCCTGTTAAGTTGTTTTTCTTTTTCTTCGCTGCTTTATGGGGCTGACTTAACATCGGAGCAGGCATTGGAGGAAGTGGTTAATGCGGCACAAAGTAATGATGCTACTGCTATCACCGTGGATATCATTAATGCAATTGATGGTATTGATATCGCAGAAGAAGCCTTCCTAGAAGATTATCAGGCGATAATAGCGGAAGAGATTGATCCTGAGAGTACAGATATCCCAGAAGAGCTTTTATTTTTTATTGAGGCGATCAACGACACTCCTGCGGATGTAGGAGAACAAACCTTGGTAGAAAATATGACGGAGTTATGGTCTGACGAGCGCTATAGCTACAACGATGATGGTACCGTCAGTGATAGTATCAGTGGTTTAACCTGGATGATCTGCTCTTTTGGCCAAAGCTTTGACGGTATAGATGCATGTACCGATCCGGAGGATGAAAATAACCTGTTAGCCACTTGGGGAGAGGCATTAAATTACGCGGTGGATCTTAATAGTAGCGGTGGTTTTGCAGGTTTCAATGACTGGCGCGTACCTAACGTTAATGAACTGGCCAGTATTATTGCTCGTAATCGTTATGCCCCAGCACTGAATAAAATAGCTTTTTCTGAGATCCTACAAGATTGGTATTGGACCAGTACACCGGACTTCTCGGATGGCACTAAAAGCTGGCAGGTAAACTTCTTTGATGGCAACGACTTCCCTGAAGTGCGTTCTGAAAGTGCTCATATACTTCTGGTCAGATCACACTAAGCCTGCAATATAATATCGGAAGGCCTTATCAGTGTTTTTTTATTTCCTCTTATTCGATATGGTTACTGATTGAGAGATTAATTATGTGCCAGAGAAAACAATTTTAGAGGGAATTATGCATAATAAACATGTTGATGTGGTCATAGTAGGTGCTGGTTTAGCGGGTTTGTCGGCGGCTAAAGAGTTACAGTCGCTGGATAAATCAGTGCTTGTTCTGGAAGCTCGGGATCGTGTGGGTGGACGAAGTTGGACCCAGGAGCATACTGCCTATGTCAGTACTCCAGATGAACCTCTGAAAGAGCTGAATTATTGGATTGATGATGGTGCTCAATGGGTGGGGCCAACACAAACCATGTTGTTGGATTTGATCGAAGAAGCTGACATCCAGAAAATGCCAGGTTTTCCTGAGCAAGGTAAAATTATTTTTATCTTTAAAGGCCAGCGTTTTGAGATCGACTTATCGGGTAATGACAGTGCCAATTCTCAAGATAACGGGGATCTGTTAAATCGTATTTTGGAGTGCTTTAAGCCTCACTTTAATAACGATTTACAGGAATTTAAGGCTCTACAGAAACAATTGGATCGAATGGCTAAGGATTTTGAAGCTGGTAAACCCTGGTTGTCAGCCAATGCAAAATCTTGGGACGCGATGACTTTACAAACCTGGATTGGTTTGAATGCACAGACCGATGGTGCTCGATTTTTATTGCGCCTGAATTGTATGCTGGCCTTTGCTTCCTTGCCATGTGATATCTCGTTGTTGCATTTCTTACATTATATTCGTGCGGCTGGCTCAGTGGCTGAGTTGGAAACCTCCCAGATCTATCGTTTAAAAGGCGGCACTCAGGCTATTAGTCGCTATATGGCCGATCAAATTGAGTTAAAAGGCGGTTGTATTGAACTCAATAGTCCGGTTTGGGGTATTCACCAGACCGAGGGGCAATCCGACGTTGTTTTAGATGACGGTACCACCTATACCGCTCAAAAAGTCATCGTAACCGTTCCTCCTGCGATTATTCCAAAAATTCGGTTTACACCCTCTTTACCTGCAGGGCGTCAGCAGTTTAATCAGCGAATGCCTATGGGGTCTTCTATTAAGGTTCATGTGGTGTATGAAACGGCATTCTGGCGAGAAATAGGTTTCTCCGGTATTGCTGCCAGCGACCAACATGCCATGTCCTATTTAACGGATAATGGTAACTCTAAAGCCCATGAGCCTGGGATTTTGGGAGGGTTCATTGAAATAGACACGGTGCGAAACTGTATTGATGAACCTCTGGAAAACCTACAAGCCCTTGTAACAGCCACTATTGAAGATATTTTTGAACCTTCAATGGGAAAAATACCCAAACCTTTGGCGGTACATATTTTGAAATGGGGCGCAGAAGAATGGTCAGGTGGTTGTTATGCAGGAGTGATGCCGCCAGGTGTTTGGACGGGTTATAAAGGAATATTACGTGAGCCGGTTGGCCATATTCACTGGGCAGGCACAGAAACCTCTCCTCGTTGGTTTGCTTATATGGAAGGTGCCGTTCAATCCGGTGTACGTGTGGCGAATGAATTATCTTTTGATTAGATAAATTAGGATTACTATTTTATGGTAGGCTAATTTTTCATGAGCTAATTGATTTTAAAGGGAATTTTTTACTCTGATCCTATTGTTTATTTTATGAATTCAACATGCAAATTTTATTCTGTCCCTATTAATTCTCTATGAACTCCCTATAGTAGGGCCAAAATTTAGATAAATGTCTATACGTCAAGAGCTTTTTCTAATTTAGTAAAATATTTTGAAAATACTGTAGCAATTTATAAGTCATCTAATGGCTTAATCACTTTTTAATAGGACTTCACATGGAAAAGATTGTTTATGTTGGCATGAGTGCTGACTTGGTACACCCTGGACACCTGAATATTCTAAAAAAAGCGGGTGAACTAGGAGATGTGGTGGTTGGCCTACTGACAGATGAAGCCATTGCTAGTTATAAACGTGTGCCTTTTATGACCTTCGAACAACGTCGTGAAGTGATCGAGAATATTAAAGGCGTGAGTCGTGTTATTCCCCAAACCACTTTGGACTATGTGCCGAATCTGGAATCTCTTAAACCAAATTATGTGGTACACGGTGACGATTGGAAAGAAGGGGTGCAGCAAAAAACCCGTCAACGAGTAATTGATACTCTAGCACAGTGGGGTGGTGAGCTGGTTGAAGTACCTTACACTCAGGGGATTTCTTCAACCAAACTGCATGAGGCTATGAAAGAGATTGGTACCACTCCAGAGGTGCGTCTTAAATCTTTAAAGCGTCTGTTAAAAGCCAAACCTTTAGTGCGTCTATTGGATATTCATAATGGTTTGAGCGGGCTAATTATTGAGAATGCACGTGTCGATACACCTAATGGCCGTCGCGAATTTGACGGTATGTGGGGCAGTTCTCTGACGGATTCGACCGCTAAAGGTAAACCAGATATTGAAGCGGTAGATGTTTCCTCCCGTATGAACACCTTGAATGAAGTGATTGAGGTCACCACCAAGCCTATCGTTTATGATGGCGATACCGGTGGTAAAACCGAACATTTTGTTTTTACTGTTAAAACTCTGGAACGCTTAGGTGTTTCTGCGGTCATTATTGAAGACAAAACAGGTTTAAAGAAAAATTCTCTGTTCGGGACGGATGTGGCCCAAACTCAGGACAGTATTGAAAATTTTTGCCATAAAATAAAAATGGGCAAAGAAGCTCAGGCTACTCACGATTTTATGATCATTGCCCGTATCGAGAGTTTAATTTTAGGTCAAGGTATTGACGATGCGATGACTCGTGCTAAGGCATATTTAGAAGCTGGTGCGGACGGTATTATGATCCACAGTCGTGAAAAATCGCCGGATGAAATTTTTGAGTTCTGCCGTCAATATAACCAACTAGAAAATCGTAAAACACTGGTGGCAGTGCCTTCTAGCTACAATTCTGTCACAGAGGATGAGTTGGCAGACAATGGGGTTAATATTGTTATTTATGCTAACCAGCTGTTGCGTAGTGCTTACCCTGCAATGATGGACACTGCAAAATCAATCCTAGAGAATCAGCGTTCTGCGGAAGCAGACTCTCAAATGATGCCGATTAAAGAGATTCTAGAGCTGATTCCAGGGACAAAATAATGATAGCACCGGATACCCTATTTAATGGCTTGAAAGAGAAAGGGGTCGAACTCTTTGCTGGAGTACCAGACTCTTTACTCAGCAGCTTTTGTGCGTATGTGGATGATCATGCAAAAACAAATGAACATGTGATTACCGCTAATGAAGGTAACGCCGTAGCATTAGCCGCGGGTTACCACTTATCAACGGGTAAACTTGCTGCAGTTTATATGCAGAACTCAGGCTTGGGCAATACCGTTAATCCTTTAAGCTCTTTAACCGATTCAGAGGTGTATAAAATACCTTTGTTGATGGTTATTGGCTGGCGGGGAGAGCCAGGGGTTAAAGATGAACCTCAACATGTAAAACAAGGACGAATTACCCTAGAACAACTGGATTTATTAAGTGTGCCTTATTGGATACTTGATGCTGACAGTGATCTTGATGTTATCTTGCCCGCGCTTTTTAATACCTTGAAAGAGCGTAACTCGCCCGTTGCATTAGTGGTGAAAAAAGGGGCTTTCAGCAAGTATAAAAGCCAGAAAGTCAGTACACATGTGGCGACTCTTAAGCGCGAAAAAGCGTTAGAGATACTGCTAGAACAATCATCACCTGAAGACCTGGTGGTTTCCACAACGGGAAAAACGTCACGTGAGCTTTTTGAATTGCGTGTGGCCCGAAAAGAGACGCCGAATGATTTCTTAACGGTTGGGGCCATGGGGCATACATCATCCATTGCCTTAGGTGTTGCGTTAGGTAATCCAGATCGTCGTGTACTCTGTATTGATGGTGACGGTTCAGCACTAATGCATATGGGGAATCTGCCAATTATTGGCAGTGTTAAACCTAATAATCTAGTGCATATCCTATTGAATAATGCTGCCCATGAATCTGTCGGTGGACAACCTACGGTGGCTGGTGACGTGGATTTTGATGCTATTGCTAAAGCCAGTGGTTATTCCTGTTATCTTCAGGCAGATAGCGAAGCAGGTATTCAAGCGGGTTGGCAAAAACTGGCAGAGCAATCTGGCCCTGTTTTGTTTGAGATAAAAATTACTACGGGATCTCGGGATGATCTTGGACGCCCCACGGTAACTGCCGAGCAAAATAAGTTAGCTTTTATGGAGCATGCGTGTGATTGATAACGCGTTAACCGAAATGACTTGTTGGCAGCATCAAAACCCCGTGATGATTCACGGGGGATACAATGCATTGGCACAGCTACCTGAGTTATTACCTGAAAAGGGTGCCGTCTTATTAGTGACCACGGCGGGCTTTACTCGTCGTGGTACCACACAACGGCTGATTGATCGATTAGATGGTTTTGACGTTAAGGTCTATGATCAGGTCACCCCTAACCCTGAGTTAGATGCCCTTGAAAGTGCAATGGCTCAGTTCAAACGGGAGGATATCTCTGCCATTGTTGCTATAGGCGGTGGCAGTGTTTTAGATGCTGCTAAGGTATTGTCTGTCACATTACCTAGTGATCTATCTACCCCCTTGGTCTCTATTCTTAGAGATGGGTTAAAGCATACTTGGGAAAAAAATCTCCCTCTGATAGCTATTCCTACGACCTCTGGCACAGGGGCAGAGGTAACGCCTTTTGCTACGGTTTGGGATAATACAACCCACAGTAAACATTCTGTGATGGGAGATAAGGTTTATCCTGCTATTGCTCTGTTATCTCCTGAGTTGACAATCAGTCTTCCCTATAAAGAGACCCTTTATACGGGACTTGATGCTATCTCCCACGCACTCGAATCTTTATGGAACAAAAACAAAACACCTGTCAGTGAAGCTTATTCTCTGCAAGCATTAAGCCTAGCTTTACAGGCTTTACCGATTGCTTTACAGGAACCTGAGCACATTGATAGTCGAGCTAGAATGCAACAAGCTAGTGTTTTAGCTGGCTTGGCGATTAGCCAGACCCGAACGGCTATTGCTCACTCGGTATCATATCCTTTAACCAGCTATTTTAATGTGCCTCATGGTTTGGCTTGTAGCTTTACATTGCCAAAACTCATCGAGTTACATTTGCAAGAAACACCGAATATGGCTGAGCATATTAAAGCTCTATTAAGTGATATTAAAAAGCTGCTGGATAATTTACAGCTAAAAGATTGCTTAAGAGAGTACGCTTCTGACGAGGAGGTGATAAAGCTTGCTCCTAAGATGTTTAAACCTGGTCGAGCTGATAATTTCATTCATCCAATAACCGACGTAACTAAACTATTATAAGCTCAGCTATTGAGGATTACGCATGTCTAGTAAGTATAAGTTAGAGGGAAAGGTAGGCGCTGCAGCCCTTAAGACACTTAAGTTAGTGACTGATATTTTAGAAAAGAATGATGTCAATTATTGTTTAGACGCAGGAACCTTACTAGGCGTTGTTCGAGAAAATCGTCTATTACCCTGGGATACAGATATTGATTTATGCATCACTGCTGACAATATTGAAAAGCTAAAAAAAAGCTTACAACCGCTAAAATCAAAGAATCTTAGTATTCGGGAAAGTCTTAATGGTGTAGAAGATCATAATATCCTTAACCCTGATGATCTACGAGTAGTCAAAGTCAGAAATCGGGTAAAACTCATAATAAGAGGCCCTGTTTTGATTGATATTTTCATCAAATATCCTGATGCAGAAAACTATTACTGGTCAGAAGGTGCTATCGAGAATCGGGTCGTAAAAAGTGTACCTAGAACTTTTCATGATAATTTGACAACTATTGAGTTTGATGGAAAAAAATACCCAATACCTGAAGACTATGATGGTTATTTGACATCCAGATATGGCGATTGGAGGGTACCTGTGAAAGAGTGGAATCATTTAACAGACGATCAAGCGATGTCTTCTTAGGTCTGTTTGAGTTTTCATTATTGGAGGGAGTCTCTGAAAGTCCAATTCAGGGACTCCTTATGTTAGAAAGTTTTCAGTTTGCTCCAACCCTTCTTGGTAACTTGTTTTAAGCTCTTGGGTATTAGTAAGTAATCTCTGTTTTTCTACGGTATCTTTTTGGCAATCCTGCTCAATCTGTTTACAAATTAGCCCTAGGCGTTCCAGGCCAAAGTTCGCGCAGGAACCGGCCATACGATGGGCTAGCTTGCTGGCGTCGGCGTATTCTTCTGATTTAACCGTGTGATCCAGTTGCTGTTGCAAGTCGGTAAATTGACTTTTAAAGCTTTCGAATAGCTCTGTAAAGCGTTCAGCCCCAAGCATCGTGATATGTTGCTCGATCAGTGTCTGGTTGACACCTTCCAGTATCGGTTTTTCTTCTATTGCTATTTCTAGAGGAGGATTACTTTCCTCTCCAGTGGCAGTGGATTGGCTTGCATCAATTAACTGATGTTTTTGCAGGATATTCAGTAACTGATGATACTGAAGGGGTTTGGCAAGAACATCATCCATACCGGATTTTTGGTATTTCTGTTGCTCTGCTTGGGTCAGTGCAGCGGTTAAAGCGATAACGGTTACAGCTGCTTTTACTGGATCTTTGTGTTGTCGGATACGTCGAGTGGTTTCCATGCCGTCCATATCGGGCAAGTGAATATCCATTAATACCAGGTCATAATCGTTGTCATTATGCAAGGAAAGGGCTGTATAGCCGTCTTCTGCTACATCAACACGGTGGTTATCACTTTCCAATAAACCTGCAGCAACTTCTTGGTTTATTTCGGTATCTTCGACTAACAGAATACTAAGTGCTCGGTTGGTTGAGTATTCCTTTTTATTGTCATAGGTTTGTTCTACGGGAATAGTGGAGGTGTCAGTCTTTACTAACTCTGGTGTGGTTATAACGGGATAGTTCAGTTCAAACCAGAATAGGCATCCCTGATCAGCCTCACTATCAAAACCAATCTCTCCTTCTTGTAGTTCTACCAATTGTTTGCAGATGGATAAACCTAAACCCGTGCCGCCAAAGCGACGGGTGATAGAGCTATCAGCTTGGCTGAAGTGTTGGAATATCCGGCAATGGGACTCTTTATCAATGCCGATACCTGTGTCTTCCACTTCAAAGCGTATTCGACGGTTTTGAGTGATCACTTCCTGTTGATTGTGCTCTATGTGGACGTTATGTGAATCAGTGACTGGTATCTCTGGCTGAGATTTAAGACGTAGGCAGATATACCCTTGATCTGTAAATTTGACGGCGTTGGCACAGAGATTCATTAATATCTGATTCAATACCCTTTGATCCCCATGTACCCATTGTGGCAGATCCAGGTCGAGCTCCAGATTGAATTTTAACGCTTTTTCATCGGTCAAAGGCTGGATTACGGTTACTAAATCAGAAACCGTTTTTTGCAAAGAAAAAGGTTGTTTATCCAGTTCCACCTGGCCTGCTTCTACCTTGGTGAAATCCAGCACATCATTCAGGATCGCTAATAAGGATTGGCCGGACTGATAGATATTTTGGATCTGTTTTTTCTGTTCTGAGTTAAGTTCGCTGCGCATCAGTAATTGCGCCATGCCTAGAATGCCGTTCATAGGTGTACGAATTTCATGACTCATGGTGGCTAAGAATTGAGACTTAGCTTCACTGGAGGCTTCAGCCTTTTCCTGGGCGATAACAGCATCTAAGTGGGCTTTTTCTGCTTTTTCCCGGTTTTTACGTTCGCCAATATCGGTAACAGAACCCTCGTAATAGAGCACTTGGCCTTTATCATTTAAAACGCTGCGGGCAGATATGCTGATCTCGACAGGTTTGGCATTGGCCTGTAGCCAGATCGCTTCAAAATTTCTAATCTGATGGTTTTTAGTCAGAGAATGGATAAAGCGTTTCTGTTGTCTCGGATCTTTAAAGCAGCCTTGTTGTACATTGCTGATATGTTTTAAGAAATCATCCGGTGAGTAATAGCCTAGTAGATGGGCGAGAGCAGGGTTTACGGATAAAAATAAACCATGTTGTGTCGTACGAAATATCCCTTCTACGGCATTCTCAAACAGTGAGCGAAACTCTTGCTCCGATTGTTGTAAGCTTAAATATAATTTTGCATTTTCGATGGAGATCGCCGCTTGAGCCGATAGTATCTGTAAGGTTTCTAGTCGTTCCCTGGTAAATACATCCGCGCTTTCACGGTTCTCCAGATAAAGAATGGCGGTCAGATCCCCATGATAGAGAATCGGCATACAGAGCAGGGATCTGGGTTCACGTTGGCGGATATAGCTATCGTGCATAAACATCTCATGTTCTAGAGCGTTGCTTAGCACCACTGTTTCTTTAGTTCGATGGACGTAATGCACAATGTTTACTGGTAGTTTTTCTGTCTCGTTATCTACGGATAATCCCGTAAAAAAACGAGGTGCATCGTGCAGGTCAGCCTCTGCTTCAATAAAAAGCTCATCATCCCGTCGTAATGCCAAAATCGCCCGTTGCCCTCCAGCATTTTCTAAGGCTAGGGTCATTAACCGTCCTAAGAGACGTTCCAGAACAATCTCATCGGCAATGGCATGAGAGGCACGCATGACAGAGAGAATGTCTAAAATCTGATTGTTATTGGCGTTTTGTTCCCGATTGGGCAGTTGCTCAGTATTACGAGGCTGTGGCAGTTGCTCCTGAAGCTGATAGGTTTCTATCAACTGATCAACTTTGGCCGTTGCTCCCCAGTCTCGATAACGCTGTAGGGCTAGACGAATATAAGCATCAGCAATAACGGGCTTTTTCCAATCCCGATACAAGCGAGCCGCAAGCTCATAAGCCAGGGCTTTCTCCATAGGTATTTCAGCTTGTTGGGTATACTGTATTGCTTGTTCAAACAGCGCCATGGCTTTGTTATAGCGCTTTTGTACACGGGCCATTTCCGCTTGAATCAGATAGATTCTATGTTCTTGGTTAATAGGACTGTGTTTAGCCCAGTGCTTAACCCGCTTTAGAATGCTTTGTACCCGGCTAAAACGTTTGGGGTGCTGTAATACATTGGAACTTGGTATCAGGGCTAGCTGAGTCATGGCAGAGATAAACTGAAACCAAACCGTGGTGTAAGTACCGCCAATGGATGCCAGGTCAGCGGTACCTTTTTGGCAGTGCTCTTCAGCCGCTTCATAATGACCAAACAGATAGCACAGTAGTGCTTTATAAAAGTGATGCATACAGACTGCGGTGCGGTGATTGTTTTTCTCATGCAGTGCCAGCATCTGCTCTTCTTGATTGTAACGACCATCCAGCAAGATTGGGTTGTGATTTAATCCTCGTAAATTATCAATGCTTTGTAGGGTGTACCGGGAGTAATACTCCGATTGCTTTTGGCCAAAAAGCTGAATCTGTTGCATATACTCATTTAGACGGGGCTGAGCAGTCGCTAAGCTCTCAGCTAAAGGGAATTGGTACTGAATATAGGCCGCTAAGCAATAGGCACCCCATTCAATATCACCGCAATCCAAAGCCAATTGGTGGCCGTACTCCAGAGAATCCAGTGTATTGGATAATGGTTCTTTCCAATGACGAACATAGGAGTCAAATAGAGACAGTGTTTTATGGTGAGTCAGTCGTGAAGGTAACTGTTTATCAATGGCCAGAGCAATTTGTCCCAGTTTATACCCTCTGTCCAATTGACCAAATTGACCGCATAAAACACCACCATAACCGGCAAAGGCTTGGGCCGATGATGGGGTTAAACCGTACTGAATACTCAGTTCAACCTGCTTTGCCATTACCATAGGCCTTAGACCAGAACTGGAAAACTTCACGACACCAAACATGCTGGCCATAATAGGCAGTGCAGCTTTGATATAAGGATCGCTGATCTCTGGGCTATTCAACACCTTGTCTTTAGGGTTTTGTTTGATAAGCCATCGAGTTTTGAAAAAAGCGCGCCAAAACTCTATTTTGCTCGGCTTTTTAGGAATATCGACGCCCAATAGATGCAAAATATTTAGGGCAGCTTCCAAAGCTAAGTCAAAGTGATTACGAGAAATATGCGCTTGAATCTGTAATTCGTAGACTCTTACCTGATCCAATAGATGTTGAGCATTATGCTGAACCTGTTCAATCAAGTGTTGCATCTGTTCAAAGTCCGCTTGGATAAAAGCGGCTTCTGCTGCCTGTGTATTAAGGGCCAAAGCGAGGGGGTAGTTATCTTGCCAGCCGTTATCCAGCATCTGTAAGCCGTTTTGAAAATACTCAAAAGCTGCACCAAAAGCCGCAGCGTTTCGAGATAATTCACCGGCTTTTAGATTCATTTCTGCCAGTTGTTCCCGTTGCTGAGGTTCTTTTAATAGCTCATGGGATTGGTTCAGATGATTGGTAATTTCAAAGGTTCGGCTGTCCAGTTCCGTTTCTGGCAGGCTTTCCAATAACAGCTGACCAATTTGCAGGTGTAGCTGCTGCTTCTCTTTTTTACTCAGTAAGCTATAGGCCGCTTGTTGTACTCTATCGTGGACAAAGCGATAACGTACATCCTCAGCCTCGATATCTTTGGCATTAAGGTGTCGGGTTAGGCGGTAATTATCATCCATCGGGATAATCAGGCGTTCGGATAAAGCCTGCCATAAGTGAGTGGCCGTTTCTCTGGCATTGTGCTCATTAACGATGGATAGGGTGCGTAAACTGAAAGGGCTACCAATACAGGAGGCTAGGCGTAAAACCCGTTGTGTGGATTGACTCAAACGCTGGATCTTACTGACCATAAGATCAACGACATTATCAGACATAGCTTGTGCCTGAATCGCCTTTTTATCCCAGTACCAGCCGTTTTGATTAAAGTAGATCAACCCCTCATCTTGCAGAGCCGTTAAAAACTGATTGAGGAAAAAAGGATTACCCTGAGTTTTATCCAGACAGATTTTGGCTAGATCCTGACAGGCTTGTAACGGACAGCAGAGTGTATCGGCCAGTAATTGATTGATCTGGCTTAAGCTCAGTGGCAGTAACTGTTGTTCGTTTAAGGATATGGGTAGCTGACGTAATTTCTCTATAGTCATGGCCAGTGGGTGTGTCCGGCTGACCTCTTCGTCTCGGTAGCTACCAATTAACATCAGGTAAGAAGGGGTACCGTATTCCTGAGTATTGTTTCTGGCTAAGGACTCAATCAAATAGATTGAGGATAAATCCGCCCAGTGCAGATCATCCAGAAACAATACTAAAGGACGCTGCTGGGTGGCAAAAACCTGTAGTAAGCGCTGAAAGATGCGGGAAAATCGGTTTTTTTCTTCTGCGGGAGGCAGTTTCGGTGCAATAGGTTGCGGCCCAATAATCAGCTCTAATTCTGGAATAAGTTTGGTCAATACTTGAGCGTTATCCCCTAGGGCATCAAGAATAATATTACGCCAATTGCTGACTCTGGCTTCAGGTTCCGTTAGCAGCTGTCGGATTAAACTTTGTAGTGCTTGTAGTATGGCTGCATAAGGTCTGTTCCGGCCAAACTGTGCAAATTTACCGCTGACAAAGTGGCCGTTATGTTCGTTAACGTATTGTCGTATTTCGTGTACTAAGCTCGATTTACCCACACCTGCATAGCCGGAGATTAGAACAACATTTTGCTCACCTTGGGCATTTTGATCATAGCTTTTGATTAATGCTTTAATGGTTTTATTACGACCATAGAGCTTTTGTGGCAGAACAAAGCGCTCCGGTAGATCTCGGGTGGCCAGTTTAAAGTGTTGAATGGCACCGTCTTGCTGCCATTGATCCAGACAGGTTTGCAGGTCTTCTGTTAAGCCATAGCTGGACTGATAGCGTAGTGAGGCGTCTTTGGCTAACAGTTTTAAAATAATATGGGACAGGGTTTCTGGTAATTCAGGGTTAATCAGATGGGGGGCTTTAGGCTGTTTAGCGATATGCCGATGAATCAGCTCTAGACGATCCTTACTGGAAAAAGGCGGTCGCCCTGTCATGAGTTCGTATAGAGTGGCCCCGAGACTATAAAAATCGGTGCGATAATCGATACTTCGATTGATTCGTCCCGTTTGTTCTGGGGCAATATAGGGCAGATTTTCAGCTTTAAGCTGAGCCCCCTGCCATTGGGGTTGTTCCCGCTCCAGGCGACTGGCCTGGGAAAAATCGATAATCTGTACGGCCCCTGAGGCGGTATTCAGTAATAAATTACTGGGACTGATCTGTTTGTGGATTATCTGCTGATTATGCAACTTGCCTAATAGTTGGCTCAGCTCAACAGCAATAGGTAACCATTGATGCCATTGATACTGCTTTTGCTGAAGTAACTGACGTAAGCTAATGCCATTATGGTCGTAAAAAACGGTGGTTAAACCATGAGCCCTGTCTTGTGGGTGACTGCTCAGTTGAGCGTTGGTTTGCGCTGAACTTGTTGGTTGCAGAGACGCTTCTTGGCTGATGGGAGTGATAATGCCCGGAATATTCAACCCTGTCAGAATTTCATATTCATGCTGTAAGAGCCGTTGAGCCTCCGCATCATAGCCCGCTGATGGGCTTTTTTGCAGCTGCTTTAAAATAACCGGAGTTTGGTCTTCCAGTCGAATGGCCCGTGTAATAATAAAGCGTTCGCTGCTGTGTAGACGCTTGATGGATTGATAACCCGATAATATTTCAGACAAGCGCTACCTCTGTTTTCAATGTGAATCTTTTAGAGCGGGTTGCAAACCACTTAATTCAGTTTAATTTCCCAGCAAACATATAACCGGCACCGTGGGCCGTTAAGATAAAGTGTGGATCAGAAGGGTTATCACCTAACTTACGGCGTAAACGACCGATTAATACATCGACAGATCTATCATTAGGCGTCCATTCCCGACCATGAATTACGTCCATTAGCTGATCACGGGATAACACTTGTCCAGGGTGTTTGATCAGAGCATGTAACAACCTGAACTCTCCTTCAGGTAAGCGCTCTTTATCACCATCAAGATTTTGTAACAAACGTTTATTGCCATCCAGTGTCCAGCCCTCAAAATGTAATAGGATGCGATCCTGAGGTATACCCTGTTCAATAGGGTGTTCTTTGACGCGCCAGAGTAGATTTTTCGCTCTGACCAATAGTTCGCGAGGGTTAAAAGGTTTGGTGACATAATCATCCGCACCCAGCTCTAGACCTACAATTCGATCAATCTCGTCAGTTTTACTGGTAACAAGAATAATACCAACACGAGAAGCAGCCCGTAGTTCGCGGGTGAGTGTTAAGCCATCTTTACCGGGTAAGTTGATGTCCAGTAACACTAAATCAATATTTTTTTCGGCTACCATAGAGACCAAGTCGTCCGCTTGCTCGCTTTCACTGACCTGATAACCTTCTTTTTGAAAGTAGCTGACTAATAATGATCGCGAAGCCAGATCATCTTCAATAATTAGAATATGGGCACTGTTGCCAGAGGCTGTATTTGCAGATTCGTTTGTCATAATGATTTCATTTGTCGGGTATGTTTTGAGTCTAGCAAACAATGACTTCAGTAATAAAGGGGAATAAAACCTTAGGGTTACAACTGATATTCATTCTAAATCAGATAGTTACAGGGTTTAGATTTGAAATTATGCTGTTCTGTTACATCTGGCTACAACTTCGCACAAATGATCGTAACCCTGTTTACACGATAGCGTTAGTTTAATAGCACACCCATAAGGTGGATGTTCAAAGGAATAACAACAGATACCGACATCCATTGTCAGATGTACAGGCTTTGACCTGATACGACGACAGGTGAGTCTGAGACGAATAAAAATTAGGAGTGATGGCCTTGAAGAAAAACAAGATAACGCAGGCGCTTCTGGGCACTGGAGCATTAGCCTTTGCAGGCTTAGCATCAGTATCAGCCCAAGCGGCGGATGGTGAAAGCATCATCCGTGACCGCTGTTTGGCATGTCATACGGAAACTGGAGATGCTGCTGCTCCGTTTTCTCGTATCAGCGAACAGAGGAAAACCCCTGAAGGTTGGATGGTAACGTTAAATCGTATGCATCAGCAGAGAGGGATTGTAATTTCTCCGGAAGAGAAACGAGAGTTGGTGAAGTATCTGGCAGATACCCAGGGTTTGGCTCCGGCCGAAACAAAAGGGTTGCGTTATGTGCTGGAGAAAGAGCCGAACTCAATGGAATCTTTCGATCCTTTGATTCAGGAAACCTGTGTTCGCTGTCACTCCGGTGCGCGTATTGGTTTGCAGCGTCGTACAGAAGACGAGTGGAAGTCGCTGGTTCACTTCCATATGGGACAGCAGCCTACCGCAGAACTGCACGCAGGGGCTCGTGACCGTGCTTGGTTCGACATTGCTCTAAATCAGGTAGCACCAAAACTAGGTAAAGACTACGCCCTGAATACTCAGGAGTGGAGCCAGTGGCAGCAGGTTGAGAAAAAAGCCTTAACAGGCCGTTGGGCGATGACCGGCTTTATGCCAGATAAAGGCCAGTTTAATGCGACGATTCATGTCAGCAAAACTGATAAAGATCATTATAGCATTACGCTAGACGGCCAATATGCTGATGGCACACCTATGAAGGGTGAAGGTCAGTCTATTGTTTATACCGGTTACGAATGGCGTGCCAGTATGACCATTAACGGCACCAAGATGCGCCAAGTATTAGCAGCATCTGCAGATGGCTTGTCTCTGGAAGGTCGTATGTACCAGCGTGATGACGACATCATGGGTGGTACGGTTAAAGCGGTTAAGAATACTGCGATTACTGCCATTACACCGTCTTATATTAAGCAGGGCGAGCGTAAGCTGCTGACTATCTCGGGTAATCATCTGAAGGGGAAAATCAACCTAGGTGCCGGTCTTAAACTGGTTAGTGTTGTGTCTCAGAATGATAACAGCCTAGTTGTGTTGGCAGAAGCAAACTCAAAAGCAGGTGTGGGTACACGAGATATTAAAGTCGGTCGTACATCTGCGGATGATCTGTTAGCGGTTTATGACAGTGTAGCCCGTGTTGAGATTACCCCGTCAGATTCTATCGCTCGTATTGGTGGCGGTGGCGGTCCAATTCCGAAACAGAAATCCATCTATCGTGCCGTAGGTTATACCGCGGGTGCTGATGGTCAAGCCGGTACTGCTGATGATCTGCGCTTAGGTTATATGCCTGCTAGCTGGTCGATTAAGCCATTTGATGATATTGCCAAGCATGATAACGATGTGAAATACGCCGGTACGATTGATAACCGCGGTATCTTCACACCGGGTGATGCGGGGCCAAACCCAGAACGTAAAATGTCCACGAATAACGTGGGTAACCTGAGTGTTGTGGGTACGGTTGACGATGGTTCGAAACGTGTTTCTGGTGAAGCGCATCTGTTAGTGACCGTACAGACGTTTGTCCGTTCTCTGATTGAGTAAACGGTTTGATGTGTTGCTGTTTAGCGATTTTAAACAACAGCCTAAAACGTTTTGTAGAAATATACGCATAACTGAGTTGTGTAATAAGCACCTAAACAAGGTTTACAGAAAGTCCTATTTTCTCTAACTGCTGATCGAGAATATTGGAATAGGTTTGTTTAGGTATGTACCTCCGAACATAAATCGTATCGAGAGATAGTTGTTTAAACACATTGAATAACGATTGATCGTAAGCGAGATAACAACTAAGGCGAGGTCACTATGGGTGCTTTATCCCTGGTAAAACCCAATATGCATCTGGTGGATGTGGAAACACGCAAAATGATGTTTCACATTCCAACCAGCAGCTTATTTGAGCTGGAAGGCTTAAGCCGTGAGCTGATTGAACTGTTTTCGGATCAGGAAAGTGTCACTGCAGACATTGTTCGTGAACGTTTTCAGGGCCGTTATCCGGCAGAAGATGTGATGGAAACCATTGATGAGTTGAAATCACTGAAAGTGCTGTCTGATGGTGGTGTGGTTCAGATTAATCATGAACCTCAATCGGTCACTAAGTTTCCGCTGACAACCATCGTATTAAATACTAATACGGGTTGTAATTTAAGCTGTACCTACTGCTATAAAGAAGATCTGGCGACACCATCTGCCGGTCATAAGATGACCTATGACACAGCGGTTAAATCCGTTGAAATGCTGTTAGAGGAATCTCCCAATCAGCGCCAATATAATGTGGTGTTTTTTGGTGGTGAACCTCTGTCCAATATGCCGCTTATTCGTGATGTGGTGGCCTATTGTGAGCAGCGTTTTGCAGATCTGGAGTCAGAAGTCAGCTTCACCATGACCACTAATGCCACCTTGCTGAATGAAAATTTGGTGGACTGGTTTAACGAGCATCGATTTGGTTTGACGGTCTCTATGGACGGCCCTAAGGCGATGCACGATAAAAACCGGATTACGGTGGGTGGTCAGGGTACTTATGATGTCGTGAAGAAAAAGGTAGACATGCTGTTGTCTCGTTACACCTCACGACCTGTAGGTTGTCGTGTTACTTTGACACGAGGCATTACCAATGTAGAGGCGATTTTTGATCATCTACATCATGATTTGGGCTTTACCGAAGTGGGCTTTGGCCCGGTGACATCAGGGGATATCACCTCATTTAATTTGACCTCAGAAGAGATGCTGGAAGTATTTGCCGGTATGAAGCGTTTAGGCGCTGAGTATCTGAAAGCCGCGTTAGAACATCGCAATTATGGCTTTGGCAATATGCACCAGTTGATGACAGATCTGCATGAAGGCAATAAAAAACAACTGCCTTGCGGTGCCGGAGTGGGCTTGCTGGCCGTGGATACAAAAGGCGGTATTAATTTATGCCACCGCTTTACCGGCTCTGAGTTACCGACCTTTGGTGATGTGGATCAAGGCATTGATAAGCCTCAGCTCTCTAGCTTTGTTGAGCAGCGCTTGGATCGCAGCAATACAGGCTGTGAAACTTGTCGCATTCGCAATATCTGTTCCGGTGGTTGTTACCACGAGAGTTATGCCAAGTACGGTGATGCCGCGACACCTTCCTACCACTATTGTGATCTGCTCAGAGACTGGGTGGACTTTGGTGTACAGGTGTACTCGCGCATCATGCTGGAGAACCCAGCGTTCTTTGATACGTATGTATCTCCAAGAAGGAATTCTTAAATGAAACACCTTAAATCATTTAATAAAAAAGCAAAAATGCTTGATCAAGCCACATCTCAAGATGATGTGGAAGAAGTCGTTGCCATGCAATCCATGGTGGGTTGTACCTCTGTGAATGATCCCGGTTGGGAAGTCGATCCTTTTGGTGGCCTAGGTTCTTTATGTCAGCCGATGGAAGCGGATCTGTACGGTTGTGCTGATGCTTGCTGGTGGCCTGCTCAGGTACCAGACACGATGAGTAGCAAGCCTGATTGGTCAAAAGATGTGGCCAAAGCGGATGAAGACTGGCGCAAAATCGACAGTATCTTCCCTGAAGACTAGATCCCAGTGGCTACGGAGCATAAGTACAATGAACGATTTAGTAAAAAATTTGGCCTGTGGGGCCATGGATAAGTTGTCACAGTCCGTGAAGAAAAGTGCGCTGGTGACAGTTGTAGGTGCAGGTGCAGTCCTAAGTGGTTGTAGTTCTATGAACGCCTCTATGGATAATATGGCAGCGGCTATGTCAAACGACATGAAAGCCGGAGGTCATGAATACCTGCTAACGGTTACCCGTCCTAATCAGTTACATGTGATTGATACGGAAACCAATAAAATCATCCGCAGTTGTGATGTACCAGGAACCTTTGGTAATGGTGGTATTGCAACGTCACCGGATGGTCGTATCGCTTACGTGATGACCAATAAATGGGAAGACGTTTACGGTTTTGATATTACAAACTGTGATATCAAATTCTCTTTGAAGCAGTCCTACGGCAATGTGCAGGTTAAGAGCTTTATTTCCATGGCGATCAGTGCTGATGGTAAAGAGCTGTATACCGTGCAAAATCCGGTGAAAAAGCACTCGGATCGTTTTGAAACCATGTCGCCTCGTTTGGCTGTATTCAATACAGCAGATGGTCTGAATGCTCAGCCGGTACGTACTTTCCCTGTGGATCGTCGTATTACCAAGATTGCAGCCATGGATAATGGTGAAATCATTTTGGGTGGTGGTGATATTAAAGCCATCAATCCTGAAAATGGTGAAATGCGGGTGATTACTGCTTTGCAAAATTGGAACCGGGCACCTGATAAATGGGTTCCACCCGATGCTTTTGCTATGCACACCATGGGCGAGCACGTTGGTGAATTTATCATGCCGTACTTCACGATTCGTTGGAATGGTGATCCGGGTGATGAGTCCAAGGCTGACTTCTTATGGGGACACGTTCGTATTGATCGTGAAACCGCTGAAGTTGAAAACTTTGAGACTGTGCCTTTCGAGTTTATCGTCTTTAACTGGGTCACCGATCCAAAAGATAAAGATGTGGTGTACGGGTCATTCAACCAATTGTCCAAACACAACATTAAAACCGGTGAAACCTTGGCTGTTCAGCCTATGGATCACACCTACTACAACATCAATATGACTACTGATGGCAATACTGTCTTTGTGGGTGGAGCGGGTAATACCATCTCTGTGCATAATCCTGACACTCTGGAGAGAACGGATTTGATTCAGATGCCAGGTGATATGTCGACCTCTGATATGCGTCTGACAGTATTGAAATAATCTTCTATATCAGACGAGTGATTAGCTTGAAATAGAGCTAAAAGATATAGGTATTAGTTTGAAGGGGGATAATCCCCTTCAAACTATCAAGAAAAAAGATTTTTCCTAAGTCATATTAGTATCAACCAAAAGTCGTAATTAATAACTCTTAAAGCAAAGTGATAACCGAAAGCAGTTGTATTACGTCGCTAAACAAATGTTCTAGCGCCTAAAAAATACAAGTGTTTTCAGTTAAGGGGTTCTTGCGGCCAAAAATCGTCGAAAAAACCCTAAAACAATGATTTTTACCCAAATAATTTTGACCCAAAAAATAAAAAATGAGCAGGACAAACTATGTTTAAAGCGATTAAAAAACCTCTTTGTAGTGCAATCTTTTTAGCAAGCTTACCCGCTGCAGTTCAAGCGGCGATGCTTTCAGAAAAAGAGAACTCAACTCTGGCACTTAATGTGGAAGCGATCGGTGCTGCAATGTCTTCCGATGAGAGCTATGTCGGTTCTCCAGGTAGTAAAAGTTGGCAAGAGGCTTATATTAAAGGCGATCTTGCAGCGACCCGTAAAATCAATGCAGATCACAGTGTATACGGTACGTTAGGCGTGATTGCACTGGGTACCTTTGGCGATGGTGATGCAGGCGGTTTTACCACAGGTGATGAAAGTAAAGTTCATCTTGAAAACGCTTTTGCCGGTTGGACTTATAAAGAGGGTCTGGTGGATGTGTCTGCAGGTCGCCAAACCTTTGTCTTAGGTGATGGTTTTTTAATTGCGGGGGATTCTCTAAGTGCCGGTGAAGGTTTTGAAGCCTTCTCAAACGGTGGTCTGGATCGTGGTGGTGCGTATTACATCGCGGGTCGTAAGAGCTTTGATAATACTCTTGTAATGAAAGTGGATCCAGAAGGCCCGTTACGTGGTGATCTGTTTTGGTTAAAATCCGATAATAAATTCCAGCAAAGCCCTGAAGTGGTCGGTGCCAACATAGAATACGTTAATGAAGAGATGGGCACAGTAGCAGCCAGTTTCTTAAAAGTAACGGATGTTGATGTCGGTAAAGGTCTGGCTCTGTACGATAATCGTGAGGGTATGAAGATCATGAACCTGCGGGCTCAAGGTACCGCAGGGGTTGAAAACCTGTTTTTAAACTTTGAATACGTTAAAGAAACCGGTGGTGATAATACAGAGAAAGATGCGTCTGCTTGGACTGCAGAGGCTAGCTGGATGTTCTCTGATCTGCCATGGACGCCGATTGTTAACTATCGACATGCAACCTTCTCCGGTGATAAAGCGTCTACGGCAGACGATGAAAGCTTTGATCCTCTTTTCTTCGGTGTAACTCGTGGTTTTGGTACTTGGTTCCAGGGTGAAGTGGCTGCAAACTATGCGGGGCCATTTAACTCAGGCAACAATGTTAATCGCTTGGATGTTACTCTACTGCCACAAGAAAATATTGCCATCGGTATTCAATATTGGAAGTTTGGTAAAGAAGAAGATAACGACTTTGAAGCTAACGAACTGGATATTTATGCTTTCTGGGGCATCAATGACAACCTAAGTTTCATTCCTTTGGTGGGTATCTATGAGCCGGAAGGTGCTAATAATATTGCTGCACAAGGTAATGATGACAAAAACGTCTACCTGCAAGCGATGGTAATGTTTAACTATTAATTTTAAGCAAATTAATAGCTCGGAGTTTTTCCCTGCAGGGGAGTGGGAATGGTTCAATCGCTCAATCGCCTCACGCACCCTGCATCGTATTTTAATAATACGATAAAAGGGCTTTAAATGTGCTCAGTTCCAAGGAAGGAACGGACACAGCAAGGATGGGTATCACAAGGATAGATATATATAACCCAAAAAAGTATTTCGATATTTCCTGTAAGCGGATCAGGTTTTTTTGTAGAGATACTTTGTTTTGGAGTTTGATAATATTCAATCGGAGTTTTTAATGATCAGATGGTTAATCCGGATTATTGATAAATCAAATAGTGCTGCTCTCGGAGAGCAATCTGCTAGCAATACCACTGATAATCAAACCCCAGGCGTTGCAGGTCAACATCACGAAGAGAGCTTGCGCTGGTTGTTCAGTTTTGTCCGGCCACAAAAGAAAGCCATTCTACTGGTCTTAGGACTGTCTATTTTAGCCTCTGCAACAGTATTGCTTCAGCCTTGGCTAACAAAAACACTGATCGATGATGGTTTAATAGCAAAAGACTATAGCACCTTAGTTCAGGTAGCGATGGTCATGATAGGTGTGGGTATATTTAATACCCTCTTGTCCGGTTTTAATCGTTATTGTCATACCCGGCTATCGGGGAGGATCTTGTTCGCCCTGCGAGAGGATCTATATCAACATTTGCAAAAACTTTCCCCCTCATTTTATTCCCAGCGTCGTATCGGTGATTTGATGTCCCGTATTGACGGCGATGTGGCTCAGATTCAACGTTTTGCTGTCGATGCTTTATTCTCTTCTTTTTCCAGTGTCTTAGGGCTGATTGGTGCCCTGATTCTGATGTTAACCTTGTCTTGGAAGCTTTCTCTAATCGTTGCGATCTTGATCCCTATTGAAATACTCTGGTTGCGTTGGATGCGTCGTAAGATTGAAGTCCATGCCAGGGCATTAAGGGAGCGTTCTGCTGATCTCTCTTCTTTTTTGGTCGAGACCTTACCGGCTATGAAGTTTATTCAATCGGTCGGGCAGGAAGACAAGGAAGCCAGACGTTTACAGGGACTCGGTAAAAATTATCTGGATCAGTTGTTAAAACTGCAAGTGGTTGAGTTTTTTACTCAGGCCATACCGGGCACGCTAACGTCCATGTCCCGTGCCGGTGTATTTTTAATTGGTGGTTTGTGGGTCATTGAAGGTCAATGGCAACTCGGGGCGTTAATTGCCTTTTCGACCTATCTAGGTATGGCCATTGGGCCGGTACAGAGCTTGTTAGGTTTGTATGTGTCTCTGCAACGTATGGTGGTCAGTCTTGATCGGGTGATGGAACTCAGATTAGAAAAGGTCAATGTAGATCTTTTGGATGCTCCTGCTGAGCTACCGGATCATGGTGGGCGTATTGAGTTGGATGGCGTTAGTTTTACTCACCATAAACGTGACAACGCGGTTTTAAAACAGGCCTCTGCTGTGATTGCTGTGGGGCAAAAGGTAGCGATTACCGGTGCTTCTGGCGCGGGTAAATCAACACTTATTGATCTGTTACAGCGACACTTTGATCCTGATGAAGGTCGAATTTTATGTGACGGTATCGATCTGAAAGAGTGTAGCCTAGCGGATCTTCGCCGCCGTATCGCAGTGGTCAGTCAGGAGATTGTATTGTTTAGAGGCAGCCTGACAGAGAATATTCGTTATGCGTATCCTGCGGCTTCAGATGAACAGGTTAAAGGTGCGGCGATTCAGGCTCAGTTGGGTGAGCTTATTGCACAACTGCCTCAAGGCATGGATACGGTATTAGGCGAACGTGGTCAGCAGTTGTCCGGTGGGCAGAAACAACGTATCGCCATTGCCCGAGCCCTATTACAGCAACCCAAAATATTGGTGTTAGATGAAGCAACCTCAGCCGTGGATGAGATCACCGAACGAGAAATTATCGCCAGTGTTGACCGGCTCTTTCAAGGGCGCACCCGTATTTTAATCAGTCACCGCTCTAGTACACTGAAAAATGCAGATCTGTATCTTAATTTGGATAAAGGCGAGTTAACGGTGACTCAACCGTCTGATGAGAATAACCACAAGGGCGAAGCATGATTAAAGTAGGCGTGGTTGATAGTGGATTTTCAGTAGAGCAAAAACCTTGGGTGGTCGATAGCGCCGCTTTTGTTTTGCAGGATGACGGCCTTTGGCAAATGGAAACGGAGCCCGATCAGTTAGGGCATGGCAGTCATATTATCTCTACTATCCGGCAGACGGCACCTGAAACCTGTTTTTATCTGGCTCAGGTCTTTCAGGAACGTTTTACGACCACTACGGCCCAAGTGAGCGCGGCCATTGATTGGCTGGTGGCGCAAGAGGTTGATGTGATTAATCTAAGTTTAGGCCTTAGAAGTGACAGAGACAGCCTTAAAGCATCCGTAGATAAAGCGCTACAGGCAGGCATCGTACTTTGTGCCTCTTCTCCGGCTAAAGGTGATCCTGTTTATCCTGCTGCCTATGAGGGCGTTTTTCGTATGACGGGGGATGCTCGCTGCAGTGTTGAGCAATGGTCTTATCTTGAAACAGAATACGCAGATTTTGGCGGTCATGTAAAAAGTGCCGATGGTCAGCAGGCCGGTGCCAGTATGGGCACAGCGAGAATGACCGGACATATTTGCCAGATGATACAAGATAACCAGATGATACAAGATAACCAGATGATTCAAGATAACCAGAGCCACTCTCTTGCAACCGTTCGTGCTTATTTGCAACAAGGCGCTAGTTTTTTTGGCCGGGAAATAAGAACGGGTGAGTGAATGACGTCTAGTGAATCGCTGGATGTTGATTCACAAGAGTATTGCTAAGAAATCATTTAAGCCAAGAAGTGTAAGAGGCCAAAAGCATGAAACAAAATATCCTGATTTTAGGTGCTGGCCCTGCCGGAGCTGCCGTTGCTTTAGGTTTAAAGCGCTTAAACTATTCTGTCACGCTGATTGGAGAACCCAGAACGTTTGCGGCAGTAGAGGGTATTTCTGATCGTGTGGTTGATGGCTTAAGGTATGCGGGCTTTCATCAAGCAGTCGCAAACTTACCGGAACCTTCAGCCCGTAACGCCACATGGAATGGTGACACTAACAGTGCGAATACCGAGCGTTTAATTGATCGACAACAGATTGATCAGTTAATCGTTCAGGATTTATTGTCCGCAGGTGTTGAAGTGATTGAAGGGCGGGTCAAGCAAGTCACTGAACAGGCTTTTGATTCTTTTAAGCCCTCAAAAGCAGATCACTCAGAGCCGGAATCCTTTGGCGCTAAACAAGGCAAGCCTGAAAACATCTTTGTCGCAACGCTAGCGGATGGCCGTCAATACCCAGGTGCTTTTCTGGTTGAGGCTCGTGGTCGTGCTGCGCCTTCCGCTCATCTAAAGCGCCTACGAGGGCCTGAAACTCTTTCTCTACTGCAATATTGGCAAGGCCCTGAAACCGAACGGGGCTCAGCCGCAGTGAGTTTACCGGATGGTTGGGCTTGGATGGCCAAGACTGAAACCGGTAAGCGCTATTTACAGCTTACTCTTGATGTATCCAGCGGCCAGCTACCCGCAAAAGATCAACTGGCTGAGTATTGTGCTCAGCGCTTCCAGCAAATTCCTCAAGCAAAAGCATTTATCGAAAATGCAGAACCAGTGGGCCAGCCTCATGGTAGAACCAGTACGCCCATTCTATGTGAAGAAAGCCTAGGCCATAACTGGTTAAGAGTAGGGGATGCGGCGATGGCTGTTGATCCACTTTCGGGCAATGGTATCTTTCAAGCTCTGTCTTCTGCCTTACAAGCACCTGCTGTCATTAATACCTTGATTCAGCACCCAGAACGACAAAGCCTAGCAGAACAGTTTTATCAAGATAGAGTCAGTGGTTTGTTTTACCGTTTTGCCCGAATCGGCCGTGATTTTTATGGTATGGAGCAGCAATGGTTGAACAATCCGTTTTGGCAGGCTCGTAATCAATGGCCCGATAGTGAGCCTATGCACCAAAGTGTTCATTTTGATCAGATAGAAGTTAAAAATATGCCTGTAGTGGCTGATGGTTTTATTGCAGCAAAAGAAGTCGTTGTTACACCGGATCAGCCTCTGGGTATCTGGCATATGGGCGGAATTGTCCTAGCGGATGTTGTGAAAGCCGTATGGCAAAGAGAAGATGCACAAAGCCTGATGGATTGTTTACAGCCTTTGGCGCTCGCACCGCCTCAACTACAAGCGACAGTGAATTGGCTAAAGGGCATGGGTTTAAAAGGATAGGCTTAAGTACAAGGGCATATGTTTTTCTACAGAGTACCCGATACATGTAGCGTGGATAAGCCAGAGGCGCATCCGCGAATGCTCCGTCACTCCTGAATGAAATATGAGAAAACTTTTGTTTAACGGCTTAAAAATAACAGGATTAATACCATTCCCGATCAATTGTCAGCGATAATAATCCTAGATTTTACTTATATTTACCCTGTTTTCCTCTATAAGGCGTTATCGGGATTGGTATCAAATACCGTGTTGATGTTATCTTTGCGGCAAATTGCCTAAGGGGAAACCGTTATGAATAAAAAAACACAGAAAACCGTCACAGAGCATGACTTCTCCAAGAAAAATAAAGTATCGGTTTGGGCCTCTCAATACCCTTATGAAGAGATTCCAGATGAGTACTTCGAGGAAACCTTCAGTAATAAAGGGCTGCGGGCCAAAAATTCCTGGTCAAATAACTACAAGTTGAAATTTTTCCTGCCAGAGAATATGGAAACCAATGGCACCGCTGAAGGCATGATTCTTATCAAAGAAGCCGCAGGGGAGTGCTCGTTTTCAAACTCATATATGGATGTATTAATGAGCAAGGCAAGAAAAGCCAAGTTAGAAGAAGTCACTTGGATTATCTTGTTATTTGATTATGAATTCAGCGCACGATTAGCAGGCGTAGACCGGGACGAATATACCCAATATCTCGGTGCATTTAACTATGACCCTGAGGCGGAAAGCCTTTACGAGATTGATGAAGACGAATAAAGAGCATAGCTCCAGAAAGGGATAGAGCCCCTCACATTCCTACGCTCTGCGTAGGAATGACTACCCGAATGGCTAACAAGAAGCGGGGAATAATAACCTTAAAACCAAAACATCTTATTGGTTCTCGCGGAATTGTCAGCCCCTGAGTATTTCGGCTAACTGATCAAAGTGAGTGATCACTAAGTCCGCTGTATGAGCATAATCTGGCTGCTCAGCTGGAGCGTATAAACAAGAGATCATCTCCGCATTATTAGCCGCTTCAACGTCATAGCGAAAGTCCCCTACATACATCAGTTCTTGCGGCTGTATATCCCATTCATTGGCTATATTTAATAGAGCAGTAGGATCAGGTTTAGCCGGAGCATCTTCACGGGTAATCACAATATCAATGGGCATATTGTTCTTACGAACCTTCATCTGTGCCGCCGTAGAGAAATTCCGAGTCACAATCGCCAGAGGGATCTGTTGTTGATTCAATTGGAAAACTAAATCTTGCGCACCCGGTAACCAGTCTGACCGTTGAGCATCATCCATTTCATGCTGCTTGATCACATCATGGGCTTGTTGCTGTTGATCTATATCGTTGATTTGATCAATAAAACGCAACAAATCTTCCTGATCGGGACAGCCTATCAGGCTTCTCAAGAGAGGGAAATTCAGCGTAGAACTGACCAGAGTACCGTCCAAGTCAAAAATCACGCCCTTAACGTCTAGATGTCTGTTCATTCAATATTACTCTGTAAGCCTCAAGGTACCGCTATTGTTACCTGTCGCTTAAGTAAAATACATTACTTTTAATCCAGTGTTTTTCTAAAGGTTTTTAATCCTCCCCAGAATCCCCTCAAGAAAATCTAAGTCAGCTTTACCCGCTACGACAATGACGGCATAACCGACCCACGGGTCAAAGGCAAACACGCACAAATCAGCTGCACCATCAGCGCAGAGTAACCCATCACGGATTTTGATGGTTAGGGGCAGGAATCTATGGCTTTAGGTAGGTAGCCCCGGATTGGAGGGCTTTAACCTCCTGAGCCATATCAGAAAAACACCAATCCTAGGGTTTCTCCTGGGGTGCTAAGCTCTGTATCTGGTAAAGTCACATGCTGGAAAATGTGGCGATGATATGCAATTGCTATCTTAAGTTATGAGAAGCTAGGCGGTCGGCTATCCATCATCAATATATCGAGCTTTACTTGTGCTTTTTTAGGATTGGCTAAATCAATGCTTT
This sequence comes from Oceanospirillum sp., assembly GCA_047518265.1. GTDB lineage: Bacteria > Pseudomonadota > Gammaproteobacteria > Pseudomonadales > Halomonadaceae > Oceanospirillum. Next base: position 2,163 of record JAKZRG010000042.1, on the reverse strand, counting down.
CTATCATTTCACACTCATCTCGAACCATTTCGCTGATTAAACTTGGGTAATGGCGGCAGTCTTCAGGTCTGTCTAAATAGATACTACATGTATATTTGTTTTGCTCTTGAGGTGTATTTTTTGGGGCAATATCGAGAAATGGACATTGTTTGAGTCTTTCTCCAGACTTCGGGTCGAACCATATTTCGTTGTTTCTAACGAACTCGAAGATGTCAGGATTAAATAGCTCCCAAAGGTCAATTTCATCTTGGGTAGCGGCTAAGTCACCATCGCCGTATTTGATACAGCATTTACCGCATTGGTTGCAATTTTTCATAGTTCACTAAATAGTTGATGGTCACAACGCTATAGTATCATTGATGCTGCTGTACTCTGCATATAACAAACAATCTAAGCTGACAGCCAACCCGTAGTATCTTCAGTTCAAGGTTGGGTTTTGTGTTTACGGCGGGATGGTTTAGGTTTGGTGGTAGCGTTCACACCTTAATGCGGAGTTACCAAGCACAAGCCCTCAATCCAGCCGCCATCCTCACAATACCAACTGGATCACCCACAACGCTGCTGACTCACCCAAAAAAAACACCAAGCGGAGAACTCCCCCTAGGGTAGCTAAAGCTTTACATCTGATAGAATTGCTGTTGGGAAATGTGGATGCCCTGCATTGCTTTATTTTCCTGTCTACGTAGGCATAAAAGAACTCTGTTATCACTAACATGCATCATTTGCTCAGAACTGGCAGCAGGAAATACCCAGCCTAGACGGTAAGTTTCAATGCTTTTGCAGGGTTCGAAGTGAAATTCGGAAAGCTTTTCTTGTAACTGTTCGGCATCCAGAGATAAGTCTGTACTGATCTGAAACACTTGAAGATTTTTAAACCACATAGATGGCTCCAATAAAAAAGCCCTTGAGTGCGAGGGACACAGCAGGGGCAATGGACCAAGGGTGTGGGGAGCGATGTTATTAAAGAGTTGGTGGCCGGGTTTTAACCATCATTCTGGCGGTGTTTTTTCCGCCACCGGAACCACGCTGACTGCCTTTCTGTCTGCGTAGATCATCGTCGGCCATAAATGGACTCATGGTTGAAAGCAAGATCAACAACGGCGTTGGGTTTCGTAGCGGGGGTATATTGTGAGCATCCGTAGCTGTAGACATGGTGATACCCTCCGGTGTTGTGATTAACCTTATGAGTTGAATGCTTAGCAGTAGAGCTAAGTTCATAAATTTTTTGTATAGTACCTCCCTCATATCCCCATCAGAACGTATTGATTTTTAAGCTTTAGGAAAATGGATTTAATGGACTTTTATATGAAACGTATTTCAGCAGCTTTCTTAGTGACCTCTATCGCCCTTGCAGGGTGTGGTGGCGGGTCTGGCGGGTCTTCTGCAAGCGTGACCGTTCTTGATGCAGAGATAGAGGGTACTTGGAATGCAAACACTTGTTCTGATCAGGTGACAAATGACTGGCTAACTAATGGCAGTGACAATGAGACATGGTTTTTTGAAGGCAGCAAGTTAACAATAACAACGACTACTTATTGGGGGCCTGATTGCACGGGTGGTACGTATGAAGTTAGTACGTATGTCGCTAATATTGAAATCGGTTCGGAGACCACATCGCTTGATGGCGAAGCCGTGAAGACAATAAAGACAACTATCGCCGATAACTCCTTCCAATTCTACAATCAAGATAAGATAGATGAAATGGCGATAGGTTTATCTCAGAACTGCGGCTTTATTCCTTCGGTTGGTCAAGTCGTACATGAGAGTGACTGCTCTGGAATTCCTTCCGAAGACCGAAATGTTGGTCATAAAGCTTACGGCCTTTACCAAGTTGATGGAGATATACTGCACACTAATTTTGCTGCAGATGACTATCCAGATAACCTGAACAAAGATTCTATCTTTTCTGAACAGCTCTACCGCTAATCCTCCTTTCCTTGGTTGACCTTATTGGTTGAATGCTCTCTCTAAGCATTCACCGATAAAGTCAAAACTAAGCGCCAGCGGTATTACCTGTCTGGTGCTTTTTTTGTTTGCTCGGCGAAGCCAGCAAACCCGACTGCTTGAAAGAAAGCAGTATCACCCCGACTGAGGGGAAGATAATCCGAATGGCAAGGGCGTCATTGGCCAACGATGGGGTCTGAAGGAAGCCATAGGAAGTTA
>JAKZRG010000041.1:0-4684 GCA_047518265.1 Oceanospirillum sp. | reverse complement strand
CAGGCGGGTACTGTTACCGTCACCAATGGTTTTATCGATACAGATACCAACAGCATCACCATACAAAACAATGAAACCACGACGGTATATATTGTTAAAGACAGCGTTACCGTCAATAGCGAGAGCGACCTGACCGGTGCTGCTGATGCTCAAGTGAACTCAGTCAGTATTAGTACAGCGGATACCAATACCGACCTATCCTTGGATGGCCTTGAGCCCGGTGATTATCAACTTTACACCGTCGATGATGTAGGCAACGTCTCCGTCGCTGCAGATCGTACCATTACCGTTGCCGACCCTACGATTGTATTGTTTGACCTAACCAGTGGTCAGACCTCGAATCACTCGGATCGCACGTTTGATGCCAATGAGACTTACACCATCTACATTAAGGTGGACACAGATTCTACGGATGTTCAAATCACAGACCCTTGGACTGGAGCAGAGAATTTAGGCAATGACGATAAGATTATCCTAGTAGGTGATGCAGGGGCTCCTTTAGGCAAGGGTGGACTCAATGCCAGCACCGCTAATCCTCAAGCAGTCACCGCTACTTCTGTTAGCAGCTCCAGTATTAGCTGGAGTAGTTCAAGTAATGGCGGTAATGAAACGGTAGCAAATCTTAGCGGAGGCGGTTCTTTTTATCGAGTTTATGGCGGTGTAGTAGGTACAGCTGTCGGTAACACAGCTACCTTATGGAGCGGTACTGGAGGACTTTCATCTGGAAGCATGCCAAGTGCTGGTTTTACTGCTATGCCGGTATCCATTCCCTTTAGCCAAGGTCTAGCCTACGCCAGTATTGATAGTATTACTGATAATGTCGGTTCGATTGCAGGTTCAGAAACCGCTGCTGACAGCGATAATACCAGTACGGATGATACCGAACTGGTAGTTAAAGTAAGCCTAAATACCACCTTTACGATTGTGGGTGATAAGATCCAACTCTATAACGGCACAAACACTCTGGGCACAGCCGCTACGGTTACTGCAAACGACATTACCAATGGTTATGTCACCATCACTACACCAACGCTGAGTGATGGCACCACTTATGAGCTGAATGCGACATTGATTGATGCCGCAGATAATGAAAGTGATGCATCCGCTAATGTGACGATTACGGTGGATACCACAGCGCCGACCTTAGGATCAAGCACCCCAGCTGATGATGCTACCAATGTCAGTGTAGGTGATGATCTGGTTCTAACCTTTGATGAAAACATTGCTTTAGGTACAGGCAATATAGTTATTTCTGATGGTTCAGAAACACTGACTATTGATGTGACCTCACATAATAACCAGCTTTCCATTGATGGCAATCAGTTGACGATTAATCCGATCTCGGATCTGAGCAACGGTGGCAGCACTTATAATGTTCAGATCAACAGTGGTGCTATTACCGATACAGCTGGCAATGATTATGCTGGTATATCAGATAGCACCACGCTGAACTTTGACACTGAGGCAACAGTCGATCCAACCACCATCGTAGTATTTGATCTGGTCAACGGTGTGTCATCGGATCATAACGGAGGTAGCGGTACTGATCGCGAGTTTGAAGCAGGTGTGGCGTATACCATTTATATTCGAGTCGATAGTGATAGCAGGGAGCTCCATTCAACTGAACAGGCTGGGGCGGCGGCTAGTGCTACCTGGGGGCAATGGACCGGGGCGGCAAATTTAGACGCTGATGATAAAATGGTATTAGTTGGCAACGATGGCACCGGGATTATCGGGTGGGGCGGTAGTGTTATGGATGTAGCCGATACAGAAGCAGGTAAAGGAAATATCTGGGAAAAGACTGGTGATGCTAATCCCGGAGCCGCGTTCCGTGCTATGAGGTTTTTTAGAAACCTTCAGGCTAGTGGTACCGACTATGCGGATATCATGACTAGTGATAACCGTACAACCTCCTTTATAAATGCTAACAATACGTTTAATGAGGTTTACTTATTAACAATGCCGGCAGGTGTCCTCACATCTCAGGGATTGATATAGGTTAACAAGGTATAAACTAAATCACTTCAAACAGATACACACCTTGGCATCTGTTTTAAAGTGATTACAACATTACCCGTTATTGAGTGAGCTATAGAGGTAAACTTAGGCCGCTCAATAACGGGACTGTTCAATAATTCAAAATAAATTAAACACATCGAATTAAGCCCTGCCAATACAATCCCTTGAGTCATTCAATTTTCCTGATATCGGAAGGTGTTATAACGGCGACTTAATTCTAGTCACGATATTACTTATGGAAATCCCCCAATGACTCAATTGTCCTTAATCGCCGCAGCACAAGGCAGTAAACCTGAGACCATCACGCTAGCAGGATTGCAGATCTTGGTCGCTCAAAACGGTGGGATTTACACACTGGTCGATCAACAGACACAACAAGCGCCTAAAGGCCTGGTGTTGAAACGCAACGGCGATGATTTAGACATTGAAGTGGACGGTGATATCGTTGCTCAAATTACAGAATTTTACAGCGATGACATCAGCGCTGCATTCAGTGTTGACGGTACGTTAACCCCTGCGGAAGGTATGTCCATTACCAGTGCTGACAACAGCGCTGCTGCCGGTGCAGAATCCGCTATCGTTTGGCAGGTCAGTACTGAAGCGGGAGCGACCGATGATGCGGGTATCGGTTTAAGTACTGCTTTATGGGGCGGTGCCTTGGCCGGTCTCGGTGTGGCCTTGAGTGATTCCGGGTCTAGCTCTAGTTCAGAACCAGAGCCTGAACCGGTTGCTAGCTACGTGGTTTCTTTAGAAGCTGCCGCAGGCCCCTTTCAATCCGTTGTCACCGTTGAGCTCTATGATCAAGACGGCAATCTACTGCAAAGCAAAGAGCACGATTTCAGTACAGGTCCGGTAAAATTCACCATTGATACCGGTTATCAAGGGCCTCTGCTCGCCAAGGTGGTTGATAGTAATGGGGATGATGGCGATTATCAGGATGAGACCACCGGTGAACTGATCAGTTTAGGCAGTTCACTGCGCGCCATGAGCGTTGCGGACGGTTCTGGTGATGTCACCATGAGCATCACGCCATTAACAGAGCTGGCAACTCTGCAAGCCGGCGTCACCGAAGATAATAAAGTCTCTGAAGAAAACGTGGCGGTTAACGAACAGATCGCCGATCTGTTTGGTGTGGAAGATATCCTTGCCCCGGTGACCACGGTTTTGGATGATGAGTACAGTGCTGAAGATGGCGTTGATGCCGCCGAACAATACGGTAATGTCTTAGCCACTCTGTCGGGTACCGATAGCACCACGGGCAGTATTCAAGAGACGCTTGAGCAGCTAGAACAGACCATTGTGCAAGGGGATGATGGTGAGCTAGGCCTGACTCAAGAAGGTGTCGAACTCTTACAAGAAGGTGTGGATGCCTTCGAATCCGGTGAGAACAGTGATCTGGCCGATCTATCGGATACGGTGATTGATCCTCCGATCATTAATGAAGCCATTGGTGGACTGAATACAACTGAGGCCGCTGATGGCGTCATTGTTGCCGTTCAAGATACCGAGATTGGTGATACCGTTTTGGTGCAATGGGGCGAGCAGTCTCACACTGCAACGGTGACCGCTGCTGACCTAGATACCACCGGTATGGCCAATATTCTAGTACCGGCCGATATCATTGAATTGGCCGGCAACGGTAATATTTCAGTCACCACTCAGGTGAATGAGGGCGAGAGCAGCCCGGCTAACATTGTAACCGTAGATACTCAGTCTCCAAGTGTCGCCATTACCGATAATATCGATGGTGAAGCCAATGGTGATATCACTTACACCTTTACCTTTAGCGAAGCCGTAGAAGGCTTTGATGTTGATGACATCACGATCTCCAGCGGTACTAAGGGTGAGTTAGTCGCTGTCAGTGCCAACGAATACACTCTGGTTGTAACCCCCGATGCCAGCAGTACTGAGGATATTACCGTGGATCTGGCCGCTAATACGGTCACCGATCTCGTCGGTAACAGCAACAGTGCAGCCGAGCAATCCATACAAACCATCGAAGTGATGGAAGTCAGCGGTAGCTTTGTGGGCGGCCCTGTCATCGATGGTCACGGTTTAACCGTGACCGCTTACAATGCCGATGGCGTCGAAATTGGCAGTGCTAAGATAAAAGCAGATGGCACCTATAGTGTTAATGTACGGGGCTATCGTGGCCCTGTGTTAGTGCGAGTGACCGATGATAATGCCGATGCCGATTATATGGATGAAGGCACCGGTGTCGGTAAAGATTTGACCGTTGATATGCGGACGATGACCGTCGCCACCAGTAAAAAGTTTACTGTTAACATCAATCCTCTAACAGAGCTGGCCGTACGGGAAATGGGGTTAGCGGGCGGCGATAACGGGACCTCTGAACTGACTCTAGGCTCGCTGACAGCGGACCAAATCAATGCGACCAATAACAAAGTGGCTGAAGCCGTGGGTTTAACAGGAGCAGACCTTGTTTCTGCAGACGTCATTGAAACCATCAATACCGATGGCAGTGCAAACAACAACTTTAATGCTTACGGTGAAGCCTTGGCCGCGGTATCGGCCATGGAAGATTCAGGCACACTCAGCACAGATGAAGTACTCGATCAGCTGGCGAACGGTTTAACCGATACAGGCCTGGATGATGAAACCACACAAGCCTTAGCAGAAGCCGGTGATGATGTACTGCCGGATG
>JAKZRG010000040.1:0-3959 GCA_047518265.1 Oceanospirillum sp. | reverse complement strand
TATCCTGTTATTGTTTCTTTCTCTGATAACCCTGCTGGAAGCTGCTACAAACGATGAAAATCAACACGTTAAAACTGAATAACTTTCGTTGCTTTGAAAATTCAGAATTTGACCTTGATGATAGGGTTACTTTGATTATTGGTGATAATACCAAGGGGAAAACAACGATTCTGGAAGGTCTTTCCGTGGCTATGGGAGGTTTTTTACAAGGCGTTCCGGTCAGTTATGCTGGTGACACTAAAAAGGCCTTTGTCAGAAATGTGAATCAGCAAGATATTCATCGTTATTTTGCGCGCGGTAAAGAGATTGCTACACCAGAGTTTCGTGAAAACTGCAGTGTTACAGCCCAGGGTAGCATCGGTTCGGTTGCTGATCTTACATGGCAAAGGTTGCTTAAAAGGAAAGGTGGTCGACCAGATAACAGTGGCTGCAATGAGATAAAAAAAGAAGCGGCACGTTTATATCAAGCCTCAGTAGACTCCGATGTGCCCGCTACCTTACCGGTATTAACCTATTATGGTACGGGGCGGCTATGGGCCGGACAGAAAACCAACCTAAAAAATGAACTGAAAGACACTAATACGGCCTTCGGTTATTACTATGCTTTAAAACCCGACGCTCAAAATAAAATTCTAATGCCTTGGTTGGAAAAGATGGATCGCATTGCCTATCAGCAACGTCCCAAGCCTTTGCTTATTCTTGATGCTGTATTTGATGCTATCCAGCAGATGATACCTGGAGCGACAGGGTGTTATTACTCATCAGAGCATTCTGAACTGGCCGTTCAATTTGGCCATAAGGTATTCCCATATTCAGACTTAAGTGATGGTCAGCGTAATATCATTACATTAGCAGGCGACTTGGCAATGCGCTGCGCGCACTTAAATCAACATCTAGGTAAAGAAGCTGCTCGTCAGACGCCGGGGATTGTGTTGGTCGATGAGATTGACGCTAATATTCATCCCAGTTGGCAGAAAACACTCTTACCAAAATTATTAGAGTATTTTCAGCATATCCAGTTTGTTGTCACCAGCCACTCCCCTTTTATTTTGCAATCTTTGGATATGGGTAAGATTATCAACCTTGATCATCTGGCTAATCCTGATCAGGAAGCAGAGCTATGGGATCGAGGTGTAGAAGATATTGTTACCGAAATTATGGGCGTTGATACTCCTAGAAGTGCTCAATATCAACAAATGATGGCCGTGGCTCAAGAGTATTATGCGCTGCTTGATAGCGGTAAAAAAATGGATGATAAGGATGTATTGGTGTTATCCGAGCAACTGGATCGCTATGAAGAGATGTTTTCCCGTCATCCGGCTTATGTGGCCATGCTTCGGGCAGAAAGAAAGCTTAAAGGGCTAACCAATGAGACCGATTAAGAGGCCCTCGTTTGATAAGACATATCGCTCTTATGGCAGCTATCTAACACCTCTGATTAACAGCTTTGGGCCTTACTGTTCCTATTGTGAAGGCGCCGAGAAACTGGATATTGAGCATGTAGTTCCTAAGTCAAAACAACCCACCTTAACGCTTGAATGGACAAACCTATTATTAGGCTGTGCCCGTTGTAATCGTGATTTTAAAAAGGCTTGGAATGATGATCGGGTCAATTATCTCTGGCCGGATATTAACGATACGTTTCATGCTTTTATTTACGAAAAATCCGGCCGTGTACTGGTGAATGATCAACTTGAAGAACAGGTTCATCAAGCTGCAGAAAATTTAATAGATCTTGTTAAGTTAGATGATGGCAAAACAACTCAACCGGTATTAAATACCAGGCGAAGAGATACCTTTAACTTTGCATATGCAATGAAAAGGATGTTTGTCAAACAGGCGCTGTCACTGGATGATTTAATGCTGGCCGTATATAGGGCTCCTAGCTGGTCAGTGTGGATGACCGTATTTTCAGACCAGCCCGAAGTAAAGGAGCGTTTATTAACTGATGAACGTTTTCCAGGTACCGCAATAGAGCTTTTCCGCTAGCCTCCCCAGAACCCAACTATAGTTACAGGCAGAGTCTTAAAATACGTGGTATCTCACCGTTATCAGATATGTGTAGAACCACGATCTGGGGGATGCATGACTAAGCCGATAATTGCCGATAATAAACCCATAAAAGTAAGACTAACCAAGGGTGACGATTATTACTTTTGTGCCTGTGGTCGCTCTGCTAAGCAGCCTTTTTGTGACGGTTCCCATAAAGGCACAGGCATAAAATCCAAACACTTTGTGGCTGAATCAGACGGTGATAACTATCTCTGTGCCTGTAAGCAAAGTGCTAACCTGCCCTATTGTGACGGTAGTCATAAGCAGTTTTCTAAGGAGCAGATCGGCCAAGAAGCTGCCGATCAAGAAGTCGCCCATCAAGAGGGACAGGGGAAAGCAATTCCCAACCAAAATATTTCATCAACCTCCGGCTCCAATCTACCTGAAGCCAGTGCGACGATTGAAGAGCCCACGGTCGAGTTTATCCATCAACTGGCCCGAGAAGGTTTAAGTAAGATGGGACACCATGGCCCTATGGATGCCATGGGTGTACCACGTCACGAATTACCTCACTGGGATGATCTGCAAATTATGGTGGCGCAAATGGCCACTAAGCCACTGTTTGATGATCAAACTGTGGGCACAGAGCTAATTATTGGCCCAGAATCTCGTAAACCTCTAGAGTTAAAAATCCCGCTATTTGTCTCAGATATGAGTTTTGGCGCATTATCACAAGAGGCAAAAACCGCCATGGCTAAAGGGGCTGAACGGGCAGGTACAGGGATCTGTTCCGGCGAAGGCGGCATGTTACCTGAGGAACAACAGGCCAACGGTCGATACTTTTATGAACTGGCCAGTGCCCAGTTTGGTTTTCAAGAGGAGTTACTGGAACAAGTACAAGCCTTTCACTTTAAAGGCGGCCAGGGGGCTAAAACCGGTACGGGGGGACATCTGCCCGGTAATAAAAACATCGGTAAGATTGCTCAGGTTCGGAACTTACCAGAAGGCACACCGGCTATCTCTCCGCCTACCTTTAAAGAACTGGTCACCATCGCAGACTTTAAGCACTTTGCTGATCAAGTACGTAGTCTAACCGGTGGTATTCCTATCGGTTTTAAACTCAGTGCCAACCATATCGAAAAGGATATCCAGTTTGCCTTAGATGTTGGTGCGGACTATATCATCCTCGATGGCCGAGGCGGTGGCACAGGGGCAGCACCACTGATGTTTCGGGATCATATCAGCGTCCCCACCATTCCTGCCTTAGCTCGCGCCCGTCGTTATCTGGATGATCAAGGGGCCAGCGGCCGCGTTACCCTGATTATTACCGGTGGTTTAAGAGTGCCTATCGACTTTGTTAAAGCCATGGCCCTAGGTGCAGACGGCATCGCCGTGGCCAACAGCGCCATGCAAGCCATCGGCTGTGTCGCTGCCAGAATGTGCCATACCAACCTATGCCCAGCCGGAATCGCCACACAAAACGCCGACCTAAGACAAAAACTAAATGTGGATAAATCTGCCCAGCAACTCTGCAACTTTTTAACCGCCTCAACAGAGCTGATGCAAGTGATGGCACGGGCCTGTGGTCATAATCATCTGAATAAATTTAACACTGATGATCTAGCCACTTGGCATCGGGAGATGGCGCTATTATCTGGCGTGAGATATTCAGGGATGCTTGATCCTTTTTAGGATCGCTTTAGTTTCTATTCAAAAGGAATAAAGCTCGGTAATGCCATCGAGCTTTGCCTCAGGTATGGCCAAGAAAAAGGTATTGAATTAATAACACTCAAACTGAAAAAGTGTAGCGTGGATAAGCCAGAGGCGCATCCGCGAATACTGCAGGTGTAACTATTACCTCCAATTCTTTTTATCTTGCTTCCTTCTACATAACCAAAGAGAAAACCTCGAAACATTTATGGTCGGATAAATTCGCGGATGCGCCTAGGCTTATCCACGCTACATTC
>JAKZRG010000039.1:0-82791 GCA_047518265.1 Oceanospirillum sp. | reverse complement strand
GGTATTGAGTTAACTGTTTATAAAGATAATAAGATCGTCGGTGTGTTTACTGGTGTATCAGAGGGAGTTGGAGAGGCTGTAATAACCAAGAAAAAAGGTAAATTAACTATTCCCAAACCAAAAGAGCATACAAATACGCTTACTTTTAAAGGTGAGTCAGGTATCGACAGCATTAATTTTTATTATGGGAACGTTAACTCTATTACTCCTGGTCAACCATGGGGTGATGTAGTCAGTGTTACTAAAGATGATGGATCGACAGTTGAAGTCAAGATCGATGCAGGGCGAAAAGCAGATAAGGATAACGCAACATGGTTCAATAAAACTGTAGGCAGCAAGAATAATAAAATGTTCCATACACGTGGCGGTGACAATATACCTACGAAGCTAAACTTTGCGATCAAGGGGGTATTAGAAATTAACAGCCAACGTTTTAATATTTGTTTAGGCCAAGGCACATCTGGTTCATACAATAATTGGCATATAGCATCAGAAGATATTAATTCTAAACACCCATATAAATCTGGAGATATAGGAGGTTTTCACCTCACACAAAGCGGTTCTAGCGAATTTATTGTAAAAACAAAATAGTTACAGTTGAACTATATATTGCGATATAAAATGAGAAAAAGACAGGCATGAGTTGGAAATATTGCCTGTCTCTTTTAGCACTTTAAATGATTGCGCGACATTAAAGTAATATGTATAAAAGTCAGTTATTTCACGATTATGAGATAATGAAAAATAAAAGTTTCATATTATTTATAGCCGGCTATTAATATAGGAATAAAGAACACCTATAAGCTCTCCCCTACGTCAAATAACGTACCCCTCTGCGTCATCCACCCCATACCCTCTTTCCGTGCTTTTCCCAATAATCAATGTGCAGATTTCGGATGGTGTTCAGCGTCTTGCTTAGCACTCAACCCCAAGAATTAAAAAGCACGGGATAGGAAGGTACAGCATGAAAATCAAACAACTGGTTTCTGGTGTGGCACTGGCATTAGGTGCGTCTATGGTCAGTTACGGTGCGTTGGCGGCGGATACGATTAAGGTGGGTGTTTTGCATTCTCTGTCTGGCACGATGGCGATCAGTGAGACGACACTAAAAGACACTGTGCTGATGATGGTAGAGGAGCAAAACAAAAAAGGTGGTTTGTTGGGTAAGCAGCTGGAAGCGGTTGTGGTTGACCCTGCCTCTAACTGGCCGTTGTTTGCTGAAAAAGCCCGTGAGCTGATCTCCAAGGAAAAGGTGGATGTGATCTTTGGTGGTTGGACGTCGGTTTCCCGTAAGTCTGTTTTACCTGTGATTGAAGAGCTGAACGGTTTGATGTTCTACCCGGTTCAGTATGAGGGTGAAGAGTCCTCTAAAAACGTATTTTATACCGGTGCGGCACCCAATCAGCAGGCGATTCCTGCGGTAGATTATTTGATGAATGATCTGGGTGTAGAGCGTTGGGTATTGGCGGGTACGGATTATGTTTATCCCCGTACCACCAACAAGATTCTGGAAGCTTATCTGAAAGCAAAGGGTGTGGCTGAAGAAGATATCATGATCAATTACACGCCATTTGGTCATTCCGATTGGCAGTCCATTGTCTCTGATGTGAAGAAGTTTGGTAGCAAGGGTAAGAAGACGGCGGTTGTCTCCACTATTAATGGTGATGCCAATGTGCCTTTCTATAAAGAGCTGGGTAATCAGGGCATCTCTTCCGAAGATATTCCGGTAGTGGCTTTCTCTGTGGGGGAGGAAGAGCTATCCGGTATTGATACTAAACCGCTTGTGGGGCATTTAGCCGCTTGGAACTACTTCCAAAGCGTTGAGTCCGATGCCAACGAAGAGTTTATCACCAATTGGAAGACCTTTATCGGTAACGATAAGCGTGTCACTAATGATCCTATGGAAGCCACCTATATTGGCTTCAATATGTGGACTCAGGCAGTGAAAAAAGCCGGTTCTACGGACGTTGATTCTGTTGAGCAAGCGATGATCGGTCAGAAGAGTCCTAACCTGACTGGCGGTGTCGCTGTAATGAACAAAAACCACCACCTGAGTAAGCCGGTTCTGATCGGTGAGATTCAGGATGATGGTCAGTTTGAAGTGGTTTGGGAAACGGAAGGTGTTGTACCGGGTGATGCTTGGTCTGACTTCCTGCCGGGTTCTAAAGATCTGATCTCTGACTGGACCTCTCCTGTTAAGTGCGGCAACTACAACACAGTCACCCGTACCTGTTCTGGTCAGAATTTCTAATACTTCGGTGACGACTTAACCGAATCAAAACCCACAAAGGCCCGTTTCAATCGCATCGTCTTTGTGGGTTTCTTTCCAATGTATTCAGCTTGTTACCGGTTCCCTCTTTTTAGATGTGTACCCGCTTTTACCTGCTTTTCATCTTGTGAAGGGCTATGGAGTTCTGTTGTGAAACGTTATCTCGCTCTCTGCTGCTGTTTGCTGGGGCTTTGGTTAAACCCGGTGTTCAATCCGGTGCATGCCGAAGGAACCTCTGCTGTCAGCTCAACTCATATTCAGCCGTTGTTAACCGAGCTGACTAAGAAAAGCCTGAATAAGGCCATTCCTGTATTGCAGCAGCTGGAGCAAACCGGTGGTGAGTCTATGCTGCCCCTGTTCCGTACCATGCTGGGTGGCAATCTTTATTACATTAAAGCCAATCGTCAGGTGATTGCGGTCGCTAAAACCGATGCCGGTAAAGTGTTCAGCGATATTCAAACCGGTGACACTCTGGCTGAGCTGACTAAAAAACAGATTAAAAAGATACGGGTGAATAACCGTCTACGGGGTTATCTCCGTGATGCCATCGCCCGTATTCAATTATCCGCTACTGATCCTAGTGCTCGTGAGAAAGCTGTGCGAAGTCTGCTGTCCGATCTGGATGAATCGACCATAGAGACGATTCAACAGATCCGTGTGCAAGAGAAAAACAGCTCGGTGCAGGAGATGATGGATCTGGCGCTGGCCATGTATAAGCTAAAGCATACTGAACTGGCGGTGGATCAGCTGGATGCTATCGGGGTGTTATCCGGTAGCTTAGAAGGTGAAGTGCGCAATCTACTGGCGCGAGTATCCGAAAGCAAAAACTATGACCCAGCGGTAAATAATGCAGCGGCTAAAGCGCTAACCAAGATTCAGGATAAGGTGGAGTTTTACGCCTTTATTGATCAGCTGTTTTTTGGTCTGAGTTTGGGTTCGGTTCTGCTGTTAGCGGCTATCGGTCTGGCCATCACCTTTGGTGTGATGGGTGTGATCAATATGGCTCATGGCGAAATGATTATGCTGGGTGCCTACACCACTTATGTGGTGCAGTTGATGATGCCTAATCATATTGAATATTCGATCCTAGTGGCTATTCCTCTAGCGTTTCTGGTCTCTGGTTTAATGGGCGTTTTGATTGAGCGGGGTGTGATTCGTTTCCTACACGGTCGTCCATTAGAAACCCTGTTAGCCACCTTTGGTATCAGCCTGATTTTACAACAGCTGGTACGGACGATCTTTTCCCCGTTAAACCGTCAGGTAGCGTCTCCTGAATGGATGAGTGGTTCTATTGAGATTAACCCCGTGTTGTCTCTGACTCTGAATCGTCTCTATATTCTGGCCTTCGCGCTGTTGGTGTTTTTCCTGCTGCAATTGATTCTAAAGAAAACCTCTCTGGGCCTGAATGTTCGAGCTGTTTCGCAAAACCGTAATATGGCGCGCGCCATGGGCGTACGTTCTGATTGGGTGGATGCCATGACCTTTGGTTTAGGATCAGGTATTGCCGGTATCGCAGGTGTTGCCCTGAGTCAGCTGACCAATGTTGGGCCAAATCTGGGCCAAGCCTACATTATCGATTCCTTTATGGTGGTGGTATTTGGCGGCGTGGGTAACTTGCTGGGCACTGTGGTTGCTGCCTTCTCCTTGGGTATTGCCAATAAATTCTTAGAGCCGGTGACCGGTGCCGTTCTGGCAAGCATCTTAGTGCTGGTCTTTATCATCCTGTTTATTCAGAAACGTCCTAAGGGGCTGTTTCCTCAGAAAGGGAGGGCTGCAGAATGAGTCAGTTAATGTCTTCTTTAAATGGTTCGTTTGTCGGCGGTTTATTTAAAAATAAGGGCCAGCCCGGTGGTCGAGTGGCACCTTTTGTCGTGATCCTGATAGCGGTAACGGTATTGGCTTCGGCGGCCAATCTATTGCTACCGGAAAGCTCTCCGTTTTATGTCAGCACCTACACCATTACCTTGCTAGGTAAGTACCTGAGCTACGCCATGTTGGCTTTAGCCGTGGATGTCATCTGGGGTTATTGCGGCATTTTAAGTCTGGGTCATGGGGCATTTTTTGCTCTGGGTGGTTACGGCATGGGCATGTATCTGATGCGTCAGATTGGTGACCGTGGTGTCTACGGCCACCCGGAACTGCCGGACTTTATGGTGTTTCTGGATTGGAGCGAACTGCCTTGGTACTGGTTGGGTATGGATCAGTTCTGGTTTGCCATGGTGATGGCGCTTTTAGTGCCGGGTATTTTGGCCTATGTCTTTGGTTGGTTGGCCTTCCGCTCCCGTGTAACCGGCGTTTATCTGTCCATTATGACTCAGGCGCTGACCTATGCGCTGTTGCTGGCTTTCTTCCGCAATGAGATGGGTTTTGGCGGCAATAATGGTCTGACGGATTTTAAGGATATTCTCGGTTTTAATCTGCAATCGGATACCACTCGTGTAGCGTTATTTGCCGTCACGGCGGTGATGCTGGCCATTACTCTTGTCACCAGTCATCTGATTATGAAATCTCGCTTGGGCAAGGTGGTTGTTGCTATTCGTGATGGTGAGGCTAGAGCGCGTTTTCTGGGTTATCGCACGGATACCTTTAAGGTGTGGTTATTTGTTTACTCCGCTGTAATTGCAGCCATTGCCGGTGCTTTATATGTCCCGCAAGTGGGTATTATCAACCCCGGTGAGTTCTCACCCATTAACTCTATTGAGATTGTAATCTGGGTGGCTGTGGGCGGTCGCGGAACCTTGATCGGCGCTATCGTTGGTGCTCTGCTGGTGAACTATGCCAAAACCCGTTTTACCGCCATTATGCCAGACGGCTGGTTGTTTGCCCTGGGTGCATTATTTGTCCTGGTCACTCTGTTTTTACCTAAAGGATTGGTGGGTTTGTTTAACCAATTAACAGAACGTTTTTCCCAGAGTTCTCAAGCCTCAAACACTTCTTCTGATAACAGTAAAAAGCCATTAACGAAGGAGGCCAGCGCATGAGTTCTCTAGAAAACCTCACCACAGACGGTAAAGAGCTGCTGCGCCGGGATCAAGTTTGGCCCTTTTTGATGCCAAAACAGAAGACGGTGGATGTCTCTCATCAGGTAATTCTGTATGTGGAAGGCCTGAACCTGAGCTTTGATGGCTTTAAGGCTCTAAATGATCTGAACCTCTATATCAATGATGGCGAGCTACGTTGTCTGATTGGCGCAAACGGTGCCGGTAAAACCACCCTAATGGATGTGATTACCGGTAAAACTCAGTGTGATTCTGGCACAGTTTATTTCGGTCAGAACCACAACCTGTTAGAGCGTTCTGAGCCGGAAATTGCCGAGCTGGGTATCGGTCGTAAGTTCCAGAAGCCGACGGTATTTGAGGCTCATACGGTATTCGACAATCTGGAGCTGTCCCTAAAAACCAATAAAGGGGTTATGCCGACACTTTTGGCGCGACTGACCCCGACGCAGATCGACCGGATTGATCAGGTGCTAGCGACCATCGGCCTAAAAGAGCAGCGCTTTATGTTGGCTGGTGCTTTGTCTCATGGTCAAAAACAGTGGTTGGAGATCGGTATGTTGTTGGTATCGGAGCCTCGTTTATTGCTAATCGATGAGCCGGTAGCCGGTATGACGGCACAGGAAACCGAGCGGACAGCAGAACTACTAACGTCACTAGCCGGTGAACATACGGTAATCGTGGTGGAACACGATATGGAATTTGTCCGCAGTATCGCCCGCACGGTAACGGTATTACATCAGGGTTCGGTACTGGCAGAAGGCACTATGGATCAGGTGCAAAACAATAGGGATGTGATCGAGGTTTATCTGGGAGAAGAAGCATGATTGCCATCAATAACGTCAATCAATTGTACGGCGGTACTCAGATTCTGTGGGATCTGAATCTGGATATTAAGGCCGGTTCCTGTACCTGCATTATGGGTCGTAATGGTGTTGGTAAAACCACCCTGCTGAAATGCTTGATGGGACTGCTACCCATCTCGGATGGGGAGATCCTTTTAGAGGGTGAAGCCCTGCACAGTCGAAGTGCTGAATATCGCGCACCGGCCGGTATCGGTTATGTGCCACAAGGCCGGGATATTTTCCCCATGTTAACGGTGGAAGAGAATCTGCGTATTGGTCTACCTATTCGTAAAAAGCGGGTGGGCAATGTTTCTGGAGCTAGTCCTGATAGCTCTCCTAATGAGATTCCAGAGAAGATCTTTGAACTTTTCCCGGTATTAAAAGAGATGTTACACCGTCGAGGTGGTGATCTATCCGGTGGTCAACAACAGCAATTGGCCATTGGCCGCGCTCTGATTATTGAGCCCAAGGTACTAATTCTGGATGAGCCTAATGAAGGCATTCAGCCCAATATTGTTAAGCAGATTGGTGATGTGATTATCAAACTAAACGAAGAGGAAGGCTTAACCGTCATCCTAGTGGAACAGAAACTGGGCTTTGCCCGTCGCGTGGGTAAAGAGTTCCGTTTGATGGAGAAGGGCCGAGTGGTTGCCAGTGACAAAATGGCCAACCTGAATGACGAACTGATCAGACAGTATTTGGCGGTTTAAAAGGGTTGATTCTAACGAAGGGGAGCTTTGATAGAGCTTGTTTATTTTATTAAAGAAACTCCATGGGTATTGGCTGAATAAATCGAAGTGAGGCTTGTGTAGGTTGGGCTGAGCGGTTCTCAGGCGTTAATTGATACACCTGAGCTATAAACCGCGAACCCCAACACTGTCTCACGCCCGTGACATAAAGGATTCCATATGAATATGCCGGTAACTGCTGTTGATTCTAAAGCCAAAGGTAATCCAAAACCGTCTCAATGGAATGCGGAACTGGCTCTGGGTCTGACGTTAACTCAACGGGGCACGGTACTTAAAAGCTGTCGTCATCAAGGGCCCTTGTATGTGCAAAAGCCCTTTTATCCCGAAGGCCGGGAGTTGGCCCATCTGTATCTGCTGCATCCACCGGGAGGCATGGTTTCTGGCGATACCTTACAGATCCGCGCTGATTTGACCGAAAACGCTAAGGCCTTAATTACCACGCCGGGGGCAGGGCGGGTATATCGGGCACGAGAAGACAGAGCATTGCAGCATCAAATTATTCGCTTTGATCTGACAGAAAACAGCTCACTGGAATGGTTACCGCTGGAAAGCATTATCTATCCCGGTGCCATGACTCAACTGGATACTCATGTGCATCTGTCTGCAGGTGCCAAGTTTATCGGCTGGGAAGTGACCAGTTTGGGATTGCCAGCCAGTGGTGAGGACTTTGATGCATTGGGGTTTGGTCAGTTAAAGCAGTGCCTGCAGATTTATAAGGAAGGACGTTTATGCCTACGGGAACGTTTTGTTCTGGATGCTTCTGTTTCAAGTGCTGAAGGTAATGGTGCGTCTTCGGATAGCTTTTTTTCGGATGGCACAGAGGCTGGCCCAAGTATGAAATCAGCACTATCTGGTTTAAGAGATTGTCCGGTCAATGGTGTGATGATCGCAGGGCCCTTTGAACGAGATAACGCTCAAGGTTCTGATCAAAGCACAGATCAGGAAAGCTTGATGGATGCTTTGAGAGAGATTTGCGAAGGCATGGAACAACCGGCGTTAGCGGCGGCGACCCTAAATGATGAGTTTCTGATTGTACGTTATCTGGGCCATTGCTCGGAGCAAGGGCGAAAACTGTTTACCCAATGTTGGCAACAGATCCGACCTGAATTATTAGAACGAAAGGCCTGTGAACCACGTATTTGGGCCACGTGATAATTCGATTGGTTTGCCTGGTTATTAATAGGGGTAAACCAGAGAAAACCATTTGAAAACACAACATAAACAATCGAAGTGAGGCTTATGTAGGTTGGGTAAAGCGGCACGAATGAGCGTATTGATAGCTCCGGTATGGAACCGCGAAACCCAACATGGGAGTTATCGATTTTCTCGAAAGCAGAGTTGAGATATTGGCTTATCCGCTCTCCTTATTGATGTATCAGGGGGACGCAAATCTGACGTTGGGTTTCGCGAGACCAGAGTTGAGCCACCCGATACACCGAAGAGTCGCTCTACCCAACCTACACAAGCAGTACTCCGGTTCGTTATTTGTATTTTAAGCAAACAAAGACATAAAAAACGGGGTGAGAAATGGAGCTGTTACCAAGAGAAAAAGACAAGTTGTTGGTATTTACCGCAGCGCTATTGGCCGAGCGCCGTTTAAATCGAGGCTTAAAGCTGAATTATCCAGAAGCGGTGGCCTATATCACCATGGAAATTATCGAGGGTGCGCGGGACGGTAAAACCGTGGCGGAGCTAATGAGTTTTGGTAAGACCCTGCTCGATGCAGAGCAGGTAATGGACGGTATTCCAGAGTTAATCGATGAAGTGCAGGTAGAAGCTACTTTCCCTGACGGTACCAAGCTGGTCACTGTGCATCAGCCCATCTGCTAAGGCCGTTAGGCTGAATATATAGGAGTAAAAGTGATGATGATTCCAGGGGAAGTGCAGGCCAGTGAAGGTCTGATTGAGCTGAATAAAGGCCGAAAAACATTAAAGATCCGGGTAGAAAATAGTGGTGATCGTCCGGTACAGGTGGGTTCTCACTATCACTTTTACGAGACCAATCCGGCCCTAAGTTTTGATCGTGAGGTGACCAAGGGTTATCGGTTGAATATCGCGTCCGGCACTGCGGTGCGCTTTGAACCGGGCCAGGGGCGAGAAGTGGAATTGGTGGAATACGCCGGTAGCAAAACCATCTACGGCTTCCGTGGTGAGGTGATGGGGGCTCTGGATCAGGAAGATCACGCTTCTGGTATTGCAGACTCGGATACCTTCAGCTCTGATGCTTCAGATGAACTCTCTCAGTCAGCCTCTATGGATAAAACCGCCTACGCTCAGATGTTTGGTCCTACGGTAGGCGATAAGGTGCGCTTGGGTGATACGGATCTTTGGATTCAGGTAGAAAAAGACTTTACCACCTATGGCGATGAGGTGAAGTTTGGCGGCGGTAAGGTTATCCGTGATGGTATGGGACAAAGCCAATGCACTAATACCCCTAAAGATGGTCAGTCAGACGATCAAACCGCTATGGATCTGGTGATCACCAATGCTCTGATTCTGGATCACTGGGGAATTGTTAAAGCGGATGTCGGTATTAAAACTGGTCGTATCGTAAAAGTCGGTAAAGCGGGTAATCCAGATATTCAGGATAACGTAGATATTATTATTGGCCCAGGTACTGAGGTGATTGCCGGTGAGGGCAATATCCTAACGGCGGGTGGTATTGATGCCCATATTCACTTTATCTGTCCGCAGCAAATTGAAGAAGCCTTGATGAGTGGTGTTACGACCATGATTGGCGGCGGTACTGGCCCAGCTACGGGAACCAATGCGACAACCTGTACACCGGGCCCTTGGTATCTGGCGAAAATGCTGCAAGCCACTGATCAGATGCCTATGAATCTGGGTTTTCTGGGTAAAGGTAATGCTAGCCTACCAGAAGCACTGGAAGAACAGCTGGAAGCGGGTGCTTGTGGCCTAAAACTCCATGAAGACTGGGGCACCACACCAGCTTCTATCGATACCTGCCTGACCGTAGCAGAAAAGTACGATGTTCAGGTGGCCATTCATACGGATACTCTAAACGAATCCGGTTTTGTGGATGACACGATTGGTGCGTTTAAAGATCGAGTGATTCATACCTATCACACGGAAGGGGCTGGTGGTGGTCATGCACCGGATATTATCCGTGCCTGTGCTTATCCTAATGTCTTGCCATCTTCTACCAACCCGACACGCCCTTACACCATCAATACGGTGGATGAACATCTGGATATGCTGATGGTATGCCATCATCTGGATAGCAGTATTCCAGAGGATGTGGCTTTTGCGGATTCCCGTATCCGTAAAGAGACCATTGCCGCTGAGGATCTCTTTCATGATCGCGGTGCATTTTCCATGATCTCTTCCGATTCCCAAGCCATGGGGCGAGTAGGTGAAGTGATTACTCGCACCTGGCAGACCGCCCATAAGATGAAACAACAGATGGGCTTGCTGGCAGAAGATTTGGAGTGCGGTACAGATAACTTCCGTGCCAAACGTTATGTTGCCAAATACACCATCAACCCAGCTATTACTCATGGTGTTTCCCATGAAGTGGGCTCTATTGAAGCCGGTAAGTTAGCGGATTTGGTGTTATGGAAACCGGCCTTTTTTGGTATTAAACCGGCCATGATTATTAAAGGTGGCATGATCGCCGCAGCACCTATGGGTGATCCCAATGCCTCTATCCCAACACCACAGCCCGTGCATTATCGCCCTATGTTTGGTGCTCAGGGTGATGCGGCGGCTAAAACCTCTGTGACCTTTGTTTCTAAGGCATCGTTAGATAACGGTTTAAAAGAACAGCTGGGTTTGAAGCGTGATCTAGTGGCTTGTGGCAATACCCGCAATATCAGCAAAAACGACATGATTCTAAATAACTGGCAGCCGGATATTAGTGTTGATCCTCAGACCTATGAGGTTAGAGCGGACGGTGAGCTTTTAACCTGTGAACCAGCAACAGAACTGCCATTAGCGCAACGTTATTGTCTGTTTTAGGCGGTGGCATGTAATGAATTAGCCAACTATTTATTCGTTGTAATACCTGGATAAACGGAAAGTAGGAGAACAATAGAATGCTGGAAATTTACGAACGTATCGGCACTCATTGTCATGAACCGGTGCATACTTCTGTCACCCTGAGTCATGAGCAAAGAGTTAAGGGACGTCTGCGTTTACACAGTGAAACCGGTGAAGAGATCCGTCTGTTTCTGGATCGAGGAAAACCCTTGTTAGTGGGGGAATACCTAAAGTCTCTATGCGGAAAATACGTGCGTATTGACGGTGCCGTAGAAGAGGTCACTCATGCGGAGTGTGAGGGCTGGCATACCTTTGCTCGTGCTTGTTATCACTTGGGCAATCGTCACGTAAAAATTCAGGTAGGCGAACGTTGGTTACGCATCAAGCCGGATCATGTACTGGAAGAGATGCTGGAATTACTCGGCTTAACGCTTACTAAACAAGATACCGTGTTTGTGCCTGAGTCAGGAGCTTATGCCCATGGCCACCACCATCACTGATTCTTTGATAGGTGAGACCTTAATTAATAGCAGTAACGTTAAGGAATTAACCAATATTGGTCTAATCCGGCTATTACAACTGAGCAGCGTTAGTTTGCCTGTAGGTGGTTATGCCTTCTCTCAAGGTATGGAACATGCCATTGATGTGGGTTGGATTACCAATAAACAACAGGTGAATCAGTGGGTATCTGAGCAACTAGAGTTTGCTCAGGCCTGTACAGATCTACCACTACTACGATTGATGATGCAAGCGGTCACTTACCAGGATTGGCAAAAGCTGATTCAACTGAATGATCTGGCCCTGGCCTGTCGGGAAACAAAAGAACTAAGACTGACCGATACCGCCATGGGTGAAGCCTTGGGTCGTTTACTACGTAATCTAGGTATGGAATTACCCTTTGCCCGTAGTGAAGACGTGAGCTTTATCAGCTTGTTTTCCCTAGCCGCTAGCCAGTGGCAGATCAGTTGTCAAGCCGCAGCTATCGGCTTTTTATGGTCTTGGTTGGAAAATCAGATTGCTGCAGCTACCAAGCTGGTGCCATTGGGGCAAACCCAAGCCCAGCAACTATTGCTAGAGCTTCAGCCACAGTTAAGCCAAGCCATCGAAAAAGCAGAACAGATCCATGAAGAAGACATTGGTAATGGCCTACCGGCATTAGCTATCGCCAGTGCCAAACACGAAATTCAATATTCACGACTCTTTCGGTCTTGAGCGATAGCGTCGGTAAACAACAAATTAATAATCGGAGTGAGGCTTGTGTAGGTTGGGCTGAGCGAAGCGAACCCCAACGGCTCTCTCCGATATAAGAAAAATCAAAATCGAAGTACGGCTTGTATCGATTGGGCTGAGCGAAGCGAACCCCAACAGATTTTCCGACCACTCCGGTAATACGAGATAAATAAGGACACAATAATGACTCAACCTAAACAAACCCTACGTATCGGTGTTGGTGGTCCAGTGGGTTCCGGTAAAACAGCTCTGTTGCGCTCGTTATGTGCTGCGATCAAAGACCATTACGATATTGCTGTGGTAACCAACGATATCTACACCCAAGAAGATGCCAAGTTTTTGACGGAACATGAAGTGTTAAGCGCGGATCGCATTATCGGTGTCGAAACTGGTGGTTGTCCTCATACGGCTATTCGTGAAGATGCCTCTATGAATCTAGCGGCCATTGATCAATTGGTGGATCGTCACGGTGAGCTGGATGTGGTGTTTGTAGAAAGTGGCGGTGATAATCTGAGCGCTACCTTTAGTCCTGAGCTATCTGATCTAACCATCTATGTGATTGATGTTTCTGCTGGTGACAAAATCCCCCGTAAAGGTGGGCCGGGTATTACCAAATCTGATCTACTGATTATCAATAAAATCGATCTGGCCCCGATTGTTGGTGCATCCCTTGAAGTGATGGATCGTGATGCGAAAAAAATGCGCGGTGAACGTCCATTTATCTTTTCCAACCTAAAAGCGGCAAAAGGCCTGGATGACATCATTCAATTTATTATCACCGAAGGCATGTTAGAGACAAAAACTCTGCCACCAGCACAAGCAGTGGTCTAACTACTTGGTTAATCAACATTTCTGATTAATTAAAGGTAATGCTTGAGCTGAACAAAATTTTATAATCAGAGTCAGTATCCAGCTTGTCAGTTGTAACTGCTTTATATTTAAAGGTTTTTTATTATGATTCAATCAAATTCATCTCGTTTTAATTCTAGTGCTGTAAAAGCATTGCTGGCTTTCACTCTGCTAGCACCCGCTTCTGCGATGGCCCATACCGGTCATGAGGTTTCTGGTTTAATGGCAGGTTTAAGTCACCCATTTGGTGGCTTGGATCATTTACTGGCCATGATCGCCGTTGGCTTATGGGCGGCTCGTATGGGTGGTAAAGCCTTATGGAGTGTGCCTGCGGCTTTTGTTATCACTATGTTTGTTGGCGGCGCTTTGGCAGTGTCCGGTGTTACCGTACCTTTTATTGAAGGTGGCATTGTTTTATCCGTAATTGTAATGGGTATCCTATTGGCCTTTGCGGTTAAATTTAGCCCTACTATCTGTAGCGTGATTGTTGCCAGTTTTGCATTGTTCCACGGTGCAGCTCATGGGGCAGAAATGCCACTGGCAGCTAATGGCTTAACCTATGCCGTTGGTTTCGCGCTGGCAACAGCTGTTCTACACATTGCCGGTATCGCACTGGCTAAAGTGAGTGTGCAA
The DNA here is from genome assembly GCA_047518265.1 of Oceanospirillum sp. Lineage (GTDB taxonomy): Bacteria > Pseudomonadota > Gammaproteobacteria > Pseudomonadales > Halomonadaceae > Oceanospirillum. Next base: position 69,221 of record JAKZRG010000039.1, on the reverse strand, counting down.
GTTAAAGCTGAGCTGGCAACCCGTATTGCCGGTGGTGCTATTGCACTGACAGGCTTGGTGATGGTAGCAAGTTAATCACTCGTCTTACTTAAGCGGATATAGAGAGCCCTTGATTGTCATGATCAAGGGCTTTTTATTTGCCGACGTATAGTTCTTTTTGTAAATCAAATAGAAAAAATTTAGGTCTCTTAGATCACTCTTCAGATCAAACTAGATCCAGTTCAGAGGTATGACGGAATATCTTATACGCGCAACAATCATGATATCTGCTAGAATACTGGCTTTATATCCAGATAAAGATTAAGCCCTGCTCAATGAATGCGCCTTTTAAACTGCGGCCTTATCAGCAAGAAGCCGTTGATGCCACTTTGAAACACTTTCGCAAGTCAGATGATTCTGCCGTTATTGTGCTACCGACGGGTGCAGGAAAAAGCCTGGTTATTGCTGAATTGGCCCGTCTCGCACGGCGCAAGATTTTGATGCTGACCCATGTGAAAGAACTGGTTGAACAAAATCATGCTAAGTACCAGAGCTATGGTTTAACCGGGGGGATCTTTTCTGCTGGGTTAAAACGTAAGGAAAGCCAGCATCAGGTGACCTTTGCCAGCGTGCAATCTGTATCGGCTAATCTAGACCAATTCCAACATGAATACTCATTGATTATTATCGATGAATGTCATCGGGTTAGTGGTGATGAAACCAGTCAATATCAACGGATTATAGAGCTGTTACGGCAGCAGAATAAGTCCCTTAAAGTGCTTGGGCTAACGGCCACGCCCTATCGCTTGGGTATGGGCTGGATTTATCGCTATCACTATCGAGGCTTTGTCCGAAGTGAAGAGGATAAACCCTTTCAGCATTGTATTTATGAGCTGCCTTTAAACTATATGATCAGTCGAGGTTATCTCACCAAGCCTGAATTGGTTGACGCAGCGGTGGCGCAATACGATTTTTCTGCCTTATCTCAGAATAGCTTTGGTGAATATGCTGAGAAAGAGGTCAATCAGTTACTGAGCAAACATCCCCGAGTGACCCGCTCAATTATAGAACAGGTGATGGAGCTGGCGGTTAAACGTAAGGCAGTGATGATTTTTGCTGCAACAGTTGATCACGCACGAGAGATCACCGGTTATCTGCCAGAACACCAAACCGCTTTAATTACTGGTGCTACCGATCTGAAAGAGCGGGACTCTCTTATCCATCGTTTTAAACAGCGGCAACTAAGGTATTTGGTCAATGTCTCGGTACTTACTACGGGGTTTGATGCGCCTCATGTGGATTTTATCGCTATCTTACGTCCGACCCAATCTGTCAGCCTATATCAACAGATTGTGGGACGTGGTCTTCGTCTCGATGAAGGAAAAGAGGATTGCTTAGTCATTGATTACGCCGGGAATAGCGTGAATCTGCATCACCCTGAAGTTGGCGAGAAGAAACCAAATTCTGATAGTGAACCGGTTCAGGTGTTTTGCCCTGGCTGTGGTTTTGCCAATATCTTTTGGGGTAAAAAAGACAGTGAAGGTCATGTTATCGAGCATTATGGACGTCGCTGCAAAGGTCTGTTGGAGTCCGTTGAAGAAGATGAACGTTCTGAGCAATGTGATTACCGCTTCCGTTTCAAAGAGTGCCCTCACTGTAGCGCAGAGAATGATATTGCCGCCCGTAACTGCCACAAGTGTAAAAAAGCGATTATCGACCCAGATGATCAACTTAAAGATGCCCTAAAGCTCAAAGATGCCATGGTTATCCGTTGTGCCGGTATTACATTGAGCGTTAATGGTAGTAATAAAAGTGACAGCAAAAACGAGGGTAAGTTGAAAATTACTTATCATGGTGAAGATGGCGAAGAGCTGAATGAATCGTTTGATTTCAGTAAACCGGCCCAGCGCAAAGTCTTTAATAAACTGTTTGGACGACGCTTAGCCAACAGCCAAGCTCCACAAGAGTTTAGCAACCTAGAAGAGGTTTTAAGCATACAAGCCCTATTGCCTGCACCGGATTTTGTTATTGCTCGAAAGCAGAAACACTATTGGCAGGTACAAGAGCGAATATTTGATTATCAAGGCAATTATCGTAAGGCTTATTGAGGGCTAAACAGTGGTGATTCTACTGCTTATCTAAAAAAGCCCGAGTCTTAAGTCGTCTTTCTCAGAAATGTCCTTTTCAGATCTCTTACACATCGTCCCTGTAGGCAATATGTTTATTAAAACAGAGAGAAATGATGAGTGTTCTTCATTTCTCTTTGCGTTGAATATTGCTCAGTGCTTGCTATTCGATCTGTTGTCAGTCGTGTAAGAAAGTCCGTGTAATAGGCTGTAGTATCTTTTATTTAATCATTTCGATACATTCCATTTAATTATCTTGTTGCAAGATATTTTTAATATATATCGCTTGGAATGTGGTGTTTGTTTTTCAGGGAATAGGACCCTTTAATACAATACTAATACTTCCTTATGGCTAAAAATAATATCTAAATGATTTGGTTTATAATCCCAATTGGTATGGCTTAAATATTATTTTTTTGATCTTGCAACGCCTTCTTATTGCACCCTCTATTTAAGGCGAAAATATGACTACAATGGCAAAGGCAAAAAGGAAAAGAACAATAAAATGGTTGTTGATTTTTGCCGTATTAATTGGGCTATACATCGTTTTGACGAGTACTAAAATTGGAGCATTGGTAGAAGCGCTAACGCCTCCGGTTTTGCCTGAAAGAGTAGCAGTCAATGAACAGGTCTGGTTAGATCAAAACTGGGAAGAATCAACAAGAGATAAATACCACCATATTAGTCAAGGTACGCGTACCTTACCCATACCCTATCAATGGTTTATGAATCTGGAAAAACCCTCATCAAGTTTATTGGGCATATTATTTTCAAGCGATAAAAATCTGGCTGAAAATGACTACTTGCTCCGTTTTGGATTTATTGAAGGGGGAGAAAGTGCGCATAACCCAGAAGGTTTACCCATTGGTTTTGCCATTACCCCTAATCAAAACCTTGCAGGCTTTAATGAACGTGTCGATACACTCGGTTTTACTTGTGCTGGGTGTCATACAGGACAAATCGTTCATAACAAAAAGCAATATGTGATTGATGGAGGCCCTGCAACAACGGATCTAGGGCAATTCACTAAAGCACTCGGTGCCGCCCTTGGTCAAACCGCGCTTTCTTCTAAACTGCCCTTTTTCAGTGGCCGCTTTGATCGCTTTGCCCGTAATGTTCTTGGAAATCAATATTCAGATGCCAATAAGGCATTGCTTTCAGAACAACTTAGTACACTCGTTGCTGCTGGCGCAAAATCTGCTGATATTATCGATGTTCAAGAAGGATTCACTCGTTTAGATGCGCTTAACCGTATTGGGAACCAGGTTTTTCATCAAGATATTGAACGACCAGGAAATTATGCACCAATAGATGCCCCTGTTAATTACCCACACATCTGGACCAGTAGCTGGTTTGATTGGGTGCAGTATGACGGCTCTATTATGAACCCTCTGATACGTAATGCCGGTGAAGCGTTGGGTGTTAATGCTTATTTGGATCTGAAGTCACCTCTCGATCAAGGACGGTTTTCTTCATCTGTTCCTATTCGCGATTTATATTGGATCGAACAACAGCTAGGGGGTGAAAAGTTTGGACAGGGTATAAAGTACACAGGGTTAGAGGCGCCGAAATGGCCGGATAGTTTTGGCAAGCCAAATAAAACGTTAGCTGACAAAGGGGAAGCTCTGTATAAGGCTCATTGCCAGGGCTGTCATCTTCCACCAATGGACTCTCCAGAGATCTGGGACAGTAAGCATTTTGGCCCCATTGTCTGGAAGGACATTAATGGACAAGAGCAAACTACCTCAGAAAGCGTTTTACATGTAAAACTGATCCCGCAAAAAGAAATTGGAACCGACCCCGCTCAAGGCAACGTACTTGTTCAGCGAATGGTGAATACCAGTGGTCAAGACAATGTGCCGCAGCCAGAAGTTACTCCTGGAATGGGACTGAATACGATCCTATGTACTCAAGCACCTGAAAGTCCTAAGGCACCTAAAGATGGTTATACCAGTGAGCTTGTAACGGTTCCTTTTAGCGATGGTGGAAACGTTTTATTTGCCCTAGCCTTGGGAGCAACAGTAGAGCAAACCATAGAAGCTTGGTTTAAAGATAACTACATCTCACCTGAGGATCAGAAGATATTCTACGAAGATAGACCTAACTGTCTTCAAGCCGGTGCAGGATATCGTGCTCGTCCATTAAACGGCGTATGGGCAACCGCACCGTTTTTACATAATGGTTCAGTGCCTAATTTAAAGGCTCTTCTATCCCCTTATGAACAACGTCCTAATCTGGTTCAACTCGGTTCTACTCGTATTGATATTGATAATGTTGGCGTTTGGCAAGATCCCTCTCTAGAGATGACAGTAGGGAAGAACTATGCCGAAAATGGCATCTTCATTTTAGATACCTCCTTACCAGGTAATAGCAATAAAGGTCATGAGTTCTCAAGCGCTTATATTATGGGTGCTGATTACAATCAACAGCCTACAGGTGTTATTGGCCCTGAACTGAAAGATGACGAACGAGTTGCACTAATTGAATACCTTAAGACACTTTAAAGGACTAATCTATGAGTACTAAAGAAAAAGGGATTGCAGCTCGTTTTATCGCTTATATGATCGAGAATAAACCCGATCTACTGTTTAAAGTACTGCGAATAGTAAAACCGAACTTTGTGCCTCCTGGAAATGGCCCGGTTTTTATTACACGTTTTCCCGATGTACAAGAAGCATTAAGTCGTTCAGAGGTTTTTCAAGTAACCTATCGGCCAATGATGGATCCTTCCGTCGGCCCATTTATGCTCGGTTATGATAAGAGTGTTTATAACCAGCGTGACAAAGGAATAATGCGCGCCCTGATCCGTAAAGGAGACAGGGATCGGATAACAGAAATTGTTGCAAGAGAAGCTAAGAATGCGGTTGATAAGGCGTTAGAGCGCGGGAAAATGGACGTTGTTTCTGAACTATCGCGTTTAGTCCCTATTTTATTAACCAAAGAGTATTTTGGATTTAGTGGGCCAGATATAGAATCAATGTTTCGTTGGTCCAGAGCCACGCAATACGACATGTTCCATAACCCTGATAAAGATCAAGCGATTCATGACGCTAATATCGCAGCAGGGCAGGAGATGCAGCGCTATTTAAAAGAGGAATTTATTCCGATTAAAAAAGAGGCGTTGAAAATTGATCCGGAACTGGATGATGTATTATCTCGATTATTAAAAAGTGATTTTCCTGAAGCCATTGATTTTGATCAGCAACGAATTGTTAGCAATATAAGCGGAACACTGGTGGGCGGGATTGAAACCACATCACAAGCTATCGTTCAAATCTTAGAACAGCTATTTAAACGACCAGAAATCCTAGAGCAAGCGGTAAATGCTGCTAAAAAGGATGATGATCAATTACTCTTTAAATACTGCTGGGAAGCCCTTCGGTTTAATCCCATTAACCCATTTGTAATCCGCATTTGTACGCAGGATTACACTATAGCGTCAGGGAGCTTCCGTAGTACCAAAATCCCTAAAGGTCGTATCGTTTTAGTCTCGACCCGTTCCGCCATGAAAGATGGTCGAGAACTAAGCTGCCCTAATGACTTTGTTATAGATCGTCCCGACTATCACTATATGCATATGGGATACGGCAGCCATACATGTCTAGGGGATCAAGTAAGCTGGGTACAAGTACCTCAGATTATTAAGCAACTACTTTTACGGCCTAATCTAAAGCCAGAAGGTGATGCTGACTTTGAAGGAGGGCCATTCCCAGAGCGTTATGTAGTGACGTTTGATTAGGGGATAGTGACGTTTTAAAGGAGAGGTATTTTATACCTCGTTTGATTTAATTTGGTATAGAGAGCCCTCGGTTGTAGTGATCGAGGGCTTTTTGTTGGTTTTAATGTCTTCGTGTCACTCTGGATATTCAACCAAATAGCTGATGACATTGTGAACCACCGTGAAGCCAGGCACAGCCCGCTTCTTTCGCATATTGCTTTATGCGTTTTGCGCAACCTATTGCCCTATGTACCGTTAATCCTTCAGAGCGCATAGCCTTTTGCCAATGGTCGGGATTGATACCCAGTTTAGAAAGAACCGGAGGTAAATGAACTGGAATATCCCCCCGTTTATCCTCCCGGCAGCAGCGACCAGTCCAATCAACCAGTTCCAGATAATCTGCATAATCAAAGGGAATAGCCTTGTCACTATCGGCATAGCGGACAGATAAGGGTTTTAGAGGGGGAGTGGTATTGCCAGAGGGCGATTCAGCGTAATCAGCAATACGCTGCTGAATAGACGTGAAATCAGAGGCCTCTGGGCAATCGGCTATCGCCGCTCGAACAGGGTTAAGATCCACATAGGCCATACAGGTCAGTAAGCCCTGTTCATCTAACAAAGCCTGACTCTTAAAACGCCCTTCCCAGAAGCGCCCCTTGCAGTTGTCCTCCTCATTGGCCTTACGAGCAATATGCTCATTCAGGCAACGCATAAACCAACTGATATCCATCAGTCTCTCTCGCCATTCGGCAATAATCTCAGCGACCTTCCTCAACTCAGCCTGAGTTTGTTTCTTCCCTTGTTGGTAACGCTGAATCAGCATAGGACCAGTAAATAACCGTTTCCAGCGCTCAATAACCTCATTATCTGACCAGCTACTCGCCTCTTCCTGATTGATAAACAACACCAGATGATAGTGATTGGACATCACCGCATAAGCACAAATATCAATAGCAAACATCTCATCCAGAACTGCCAAACGATCAAGAATCCACTGACGACGATGCTCAAATGACTGACCAGAAAATTCATCCTCACCACATAGAAAAGCCCGACGAACACAGCGTGCAATGCAGTGGTAATAAGGTGTATCGGCAGGACTGATTTGTTCTCGACGAGCGCGAGTCATTGGTATTTCCTCCATGAAAGGGAATAAATCCATTTGTTGTTCCTTGTAACAGCGTAGCTGAGTAAGTCAGAGAAGGATAATGATTTAGCTCAAGGTTTTAGTTTGAATTGATAATTATTTGTTTATAAATCAATGATAAAAATATGGGTGTCCTTATTATTGATTATTGTATCCTAGTTGTCTGTATATTAAATTTCCTAAATAGCTGTTAGTGTTGTTGGTCTTTTACTTTTGTTAGTAATATAGGTTGTTGTGTATTTCACGACATTTTATGACGTTGTTATTGATGTATTTGGTTTTAGGGGTTAGGTGGTATGTTGAATGATTTTTATTATAAATATTTTTATTATAAGGCGAAGAGGTCAAGGACAGTTAAATCTATAAGGAGGTTGGTGGCTTGTAGTATGCTGAAAAAACAACATCTGTGTATTGATAAGGATTTAATTGAGCTTTTTTACTCTATAGATTTTGGTGAAATACCAAAGTCTATGAGAATGTATATATGTAATTGTTTATATAAAGATATTTTTAATGAAGAGTCATTGAAAATAGAATGCTTTCGTTTATTAGTAGATATTTTTAAAGACAATGATTTTTATATTGATATATCAAATAGAGAATGGAAGATGGTGGTTGGATGCTTGGATGAATTTGAATTTAATAAAGAGGAGAAGAAATCAATAAAAAAAATTCTTTCATATTATCTTGGCCCTTGTGCAAATTCGTTGCCTCTTGCTAGTTTGTTGAATAATAAAAATAAAATTATAAAGATACAGGTAAAAGTTGATAAAATTATATATAAAAATGCATTTAAACATTTGCCATGGCTTTTTAGCTTGAATGAAAGTGAGTTTTTTCATAGAAGAGATCTTTTTCTGTTTTTTTCTAATTTAAAATCATGGGATGAAATATATTCTGAAAGTTTTATCCGTTGTATTGAAAATTATTTGTTGTTATCTAACGTTGTTGAATTTGATTTATGGAAGAGATATATAATAGAAAGCTGTAATAGAGGGCGTATTATGCCTTTTGAAAGAAAAGATTTTTTCGATAAATTTGAGAGTTATTGGAGCCATAAGTCCAATAGTAGGGACGAATTAGGATTGAAGTCTAAGGAGTATTGTCTTAATTTAGTAAGGATTTATTTGAATAGTAATAATGATGATTTCAATAGTGATATAAATAAAAAAACATCAATATATGGTCGGTGTGAACTAGATAAGATAAAAACTAAAGAACAAGAAGCTGATTTTTTTTCATCATTTATAAAAATCAACAGATGTTTTGATTCTATAAATGGATACTCGTTTCTAACTGTGACAGGTCAGTCTAAAGATAATAGTCTTAACAATTTAATATTGTCTTTAATATATGCATCATCGCTAACGTATAGTGATGATGATGAGTTTGTCATTACCTCTTCCATGATGTTGTACAGAAGCCAAAATAAAAAAATATGTGATAATGATAACGTGGTTACAGATATAATAAAAAAATTAAATCCAATTAAATTAAATATATTTTCTCCAGTTGATAATGTTGAAGTAGATCTGGGGAAAGAAAAAAAGGAATATTTTAATTTTTTTGAAAAAACAATAATAGAGTTATCACAAGGTTCAGGCTTAGTTGAAATAAATGAGTTGTACTCTCCCCCTGTTTTTGATTCTTTACCTTATGGAGAAAAAGATAAAAGTGGAAGTGTTTTTTTTCCTCTTTACGAGGTTTTTGATACTTACCTTCCTCCAATATCTATAGATTGTTCAATTTTGAATAAGGAAGGTATCTTTGAGCTGGCATCTAAAGGAAGAAAAGAGTATTTGGGAGAATTCTTAGCTTCAATTAAAGAACGTATTGATACAGCAAATAATACTTATCACAGGAGCAATAATAGCCATAAATATTGGATTGAGTTAAGTAGTTCAGAAAAAAAATATAAATTGGAAAAAAATCCTTATACAGATATCGAATATACAATAGATTTTGAAACTTTAATTGTAAAAAGAAATATCCCTCCTAAGCAAGAGGAAACAAGGGTTTATTATGAGGAAACTTGTTTGAATGTTGCTAACCATGCAAAAGAAGCAAAGAAAAAATTTGAAAATATATATAATATGATAAATGATTTAAATGATACTAACGGTCGAGCTGATACTGTATTGTCAAGTTTTTTAATATCGTCGGCTTTAAATAATGAAAATCTAAACTCTAGTGATAATGAACTAAATTATATTTATAATGAGTGGAAGATATACTCTACTCATTTTTTTTGGAGAAAAATTTTACAATGGGCAGAAAAATATGGAATTGATGATAATGCTTTTAGTAAAAATATAGTCTTTTCATCAAGACTTGATTTTAATACTAATTTGTTAATATTAAAGCCATATGTTGTTTTTGACCCTAGCTGCACACAAATAGAAGTAAAATTTGTGAATAATAAAAAATCTATAGTCGTGAAAGATATTGAGGGGTTTAATGATTTTTCTGTTGGAAATATATGCTTAGAAGGTATTTCTAATGAATTTGAAAAACATATAAATAACAAGATAAATAATAAAGACATAATTAAGGAGCTAGATGAAGATTCTATACTGAAGATTAAGTTGTATTCTCAGATAAATAAATTGTGTCATTTTTTATATGCGGGAGATTTTGAATTTGTTTCTAAAATAGTTAAAGATATATCTCCTAATCAATTAAGTTCCATTTTTTTATGGAGAGCTATTGTTGAACTTTCTATTAAAAATTCAAATATTTCTAATTTTGGTGGATATTTATCTGTTTTAAAATCTTTGGAACAAGTGAAAAGTCATATGTTGGGCAGCGGTTTTATAAAAGATTATAATATTAATGAACTTCTGAGTAGTTTTAAGAAAACAACCTTTTTTAATAGTACCAAAAATTGGCCGGAAGCACTAGATAATATATTTTCCCTATCAGAAGAATCATTTAAGGAGTTAGACATGACCGATAAGGAAAAAAGGATAGCAAAGTCTGAAATGTATATTTTTGATTCTACATATGCATTGTCATTAGCGGACAAAATGGAGTTTTTCATAAATAATGAGCTAGATTGTTTTTCATCAAAAGAAGTATATCGAAAAATTAAAGAATTTGAACTTGATGCGGCGGTGTTGATCAATCCTAATGATGTTAATACAAAGATAAATGAAGCATATAAATGGACTGGTAAATAATAATGATTGATATTATGAATAAATTGAATGTTTTTATAAGCTATGCTCATGCAGATAGCGATGCTGCAAAATATCTTTGTTCCCACTTAAAGGGACTTGGTAATGATGTTAACATATTTATTGATCTCGAAATAAACCCTGGTGTGCGTTGGGGGGATGAAATAAAACAATATATATATTCAGCTGATTTTATTATACTTTTAGTTAGCAGGCAGTTTTTAGGGTCTAAATTTATATCTAATACTGAGCTTCCTTATATAATGGAGAGATACAAGTTAGGTAAGGCTAGAATTATTCCTATAAAAATAAGTGATTGTTTGTATGATAAGAATAAAACTTTAAAAACATTCCAGTATATTGATATAGATGAAAAAGATTTTGATAGTCTAAGTGATAAACAAAAATTTGAATTAATATCTAAAGTTTCAGAGGAAATTTTATTATCTGAATCAATTATATATTCCACGTCAAGTTTTGAAAAAAAAGCACTATATTATATTAGTCAGGATGTGGTTGATAATTCAAGCGAGGTGTCCGTGTTCAAGGAACATGTCTTATATGTTATTGATTCTGATATTGAACTTGCTTCTTATGGTATAGTGAAAACTGTTAATAATACTCTGTTTGAACTTTTTTTAGCTAAAGGCTTAAAATGTGAAAGTGAATTGCTATCTTTTAAGGTCGACTTTTTAAAATCAAATATACCATTTGTAGATAACGTTATTATTTCTTTTTTAGAGCAGGTTGTAGACTTGGACTTATTGCTAAGAAGTCGTATTGATCAAATATTGATGACCTCAGTAGATATTAAGAATATAGCTATTAATACATTGATTCTCATTAAATGGAAGGGTTGTATTGTAAAATCTAATGATTTCTTTTTCAAAGAAAGAAGTGAAATGTTGAAAAATCTAGATAATAGAAGTGACTCTGCAAGAAAACTAATAAAAACTGCACTTAAGAAAAAATATGTTAGAAATGACTTCGACCATGTGAAAAGAATTGATGTTTATAATGCTGAAAACCTAAGAGGTATTCTAAAAGATACTGTATCCATTCTTAGGTCTATTTCAAATGATAGTGCAGCCTCTGCATGTACTATAAACCCTGAGTCTAAAAAAGCTATTCTATTGCGGTATACTATAGAAACAAAATTCTTTTACATGTATAAGAAAGCAATTAATCAGATTATTAATAACAATGAAAGAAGTGTTGATATATCAAGCTTATCATATAATATTTATAATGTTGAAAATGTTTCACCTGTAAGTGATATAACAACTAAAATTAATGGTGCTAGTGTGCATGTGTATGCCGGTGATAATGTTTTATTGGAGTTTTTCGAACTTACAGAAGGTTATGCTGAGTTAATATCAAGACATATAGAAAAAGAATTGTATATTTTTCCCGATGATGATATAAATTCAGTTGTAAATAGGTTGATAAAGATGTCTTTTTTTGTTAATGACGTTTCTAATTACCCTGAACACTTTTTAAAAAATATTGACTTAATTAGTCGCTTGGCAGCAAGCAATAAATCGAAAGATAATGCTTCTCTTGTTCTAAATTTGGATCAGCTTGAAAATCAGAATTGATTTGAAAAATAAATCTAGATTCCATACTTCTATTGAGGAGCGTTTTATCTTGTTGTGATTGTTTTTTATGGTTAACTGGTAGCTTTAAAGTCAAATTTTGATAAATATATATCAAGTAATAATAGATGTTTATTCTAAGGTGTTATTGATTTTTCAAATATTATTATCTATCAAAGACATCCGCGTTCTTCTCTCTGATTCATAAATAAAGATTATCTTATTATTCAATAATAAACATTTGATTTTATGAGAGGGTTATTAAAAGTTGTAGTGGTAAACCCAGTTTCTAACTAGTTACCACTCCAACCAAAACCCCAAGTAACCCCTTACTCCGCTTCGCAGCCCCCAAATCCCCTTGAATATGTGCCTGCACTATTGCCCCTTCCTTCAGCTGGCAAATGGTCTGTGTCAGTTCTTTATGCCCTGTCTCAATCGGTAGCTGATCTACCTGCTCCCTAACCAAGTCTTCAATTCTCTGCTTATGCTCGGCACACATCTGGTGAGCCTGATGGCTAAGGTCGCCAAATTCGGCGCAGGTATTGATAAAAAAGCAGCCTTGGAATTGGGTCAGGGCTTCTGCGCGGTTATTAAACCAGTCGTCCAGTGCGTCAAAGATGGCTTCTATGGCGGGTAGGCCGGGTTCGGCTGCTTTGATATGGCTTGTGAACCACTCTAGAAAGACTTTATCTCGATAGTCGATAACGGCTAATAGCAGTTGTTCTTTGCTGGCAAAGTGATGGTATAGGGTTTTTTTGGCGATACCGGATTCTTTTAGGATCTGGTTAATGCCGACGGCATGAATGCCATTTTGGTAAAAAAGCTTAAAGGCGGTATTGATGAGTTCTTGTCGCTTATGCACGGTTACACCCGTTATTTCTTTTTAAATGCCTGCTTTTAAAAGCACACTTTAAGACCACACACTTTGTAAATCGTTTCCTATGTTGACAAAGGTAGACCGACTTGTCTATCTTTGCAGGGTAGACAGATCGGTCTACTTGGTTTTAGGTTTGTTTAATAAAGGTGATTGCAGTGTCTAAAGAGATGGCTGATAAGCATGAGAGTGGTGGTTCTATTATGAGTCGTTTAGGAATGACTCGTTGGCCTGCGGTAACGGCGGGTCTTGGGGCGATGTTGACCATTACGGTTCTGGCCAGTTTGGAGGAGGCTGGTGTTGCTCTTTTATCTGAAGAGCAAATCTGGTTGATGGCGCCTTTTGGCGCGACCATGGTGTTGTTATTTGGTTTACCGGATAGTCCTTTGGCGCAACCGAAAAATATTATTGTGGGTCATATTATGACTACGGCCATTGGTTTAGCCGTTATGGGCTTGTTTGGTGTCCATGCCTGGACTTTAGGTTTGGCGGTGGGCTTGGCAATTACCTTTATGCTAGCGACGGGTACTACCCATCCTCCTGCAGGGGCTAATCCTTTATTGGTGATGTTAACGGGGCAATCCGTGGGCTTTTTAGTCAGTCCTGTGGCTTTGGGGGCAGTGATTATCGTTTTACTGGGTTGGTTTTATCATAAGGTCTTGTGCCAAAGAGCTTATCCGAAGCAATGGTTTTAATGGTATTAGGTGGAGGTTTTAATACTGAGATTTCTAGTTTTTAAGGTAACTGATTTTCTAAGAGTCTTAGGCTTGAATCGGCTAAAAATAGATTAAAACAGAATATTAATTGCGACTAAAGTACAGTAAAAATTGCGCCTTTACGGCTATATGGCGAGGGCTTCCGACTACGTGATACTCAAGGTTCACATATGAGGGAGTAAGCACTAATGCATTGGCTTAGATCATTGGCGCTGGTTTTATTTTGTTTAGCGCCTTGGCTACCGGCTCAGGCAGAGCTGTATCAACCTAGCCCCAGAGAGATGAAGGGTATGGTTAAGGAACTGTTTCCTGAAGCCACTGAGATAAAGGCACCCGTTGATAATACCTCTGTTTGGCAGGTGTATCAGGTAACGGAGGTGATCGGTTATGCCTATCTATCCGGTGACTATCTTCAGTTGCCTGGATTCTCCGGTGTACCTTATCAGTTAGTGGTAGGGATTGAGCAAAGTGGTTTTTACCGGGGCGTGTTTGTGGTGGAACAGCACGAGCCTATCTTTCTGCACGGCTTAGGCCCTGGGCCTATGTTGGACTTTGTGGCCCAATACCCCGGTTTAGATATTCGTCGCACCATAAAAAGCGCCAGTGCCACGGTACGTAAGAAACAATCCGGTGCCAATCAACAGATTGATGGTATTACCAAGGCCACGGTATCGGCCATTGTGCTTAATGAAACCATTATGCTATCGGCCCAACAGGTGGCGCAGGATATTGGCATTATTCCCCGTTTAAGGCCTCCCGCTACCGTAAAGCCTGATATCTATGAGGCTTTAAGTTGGCAGCAGTTACTGGATAAGGGGCTGGTTCAGCGTATGCAGATCAGCATTGATCAATTGGATCACGCCTTTGATGATACCAGCGCTAGCGGACTAGGTGAGGAGCCTGTGGATGATAATGATCAAGTGGCGGATTACTATTTTGCTTACCTAAATGTACCCAGTATTGGCCGTTATCTGTTAGGTGATGCGGGCTATAAACGGCTGATGCAGGCGGAGCTGAAAACCGGTGAACATGCTATTGCTGTGATCTCTATGGGGCCGTATTCAGTATTAGGAGAAGAGTTTATACCGGGAACGCCACCGGATCGTTTGGCGTTAGTTCAAAATGAGCAACAGATTGGTCTAAGGGATATCGATTTTCTTCGTGACCCTGATCAGCTGTTAGTTTTAGAGGATCAGCTTCAGGCTGAAGTGCCTAGATTTGAGGAGTATCAGGTATTTCGTATTAAAGCGGCGGCACCTTTTGATCCAGCTTCTGCTTGGCAGCTGTCTTTGATGGTCACTCGTTCCCCAGGTTATTTACGGCCAGATATTGTTAAAGCTTTTCCTAAAGATTATCAATTGCCGGAACGGTTTTTTGATATTCCCGATATGGATTCTTTAAAGCCGGAGCCATTATGGAAGCAGATCTGGCGAGAGCGTCAGGCTCGTATTATTGGTTTGTTGTTAGGATTAACGGTACTGACATCCATTATTTTTGCCCATCGCTGGATTACGTCTAAACCGAAACTGTTTCAAGCGGTTCGTTGGGGCTTCTTAGCCTATACCCTGGTATTTATCGGTTATATCACTCAGGGCCAGTTATCCATTACCAATGTCTTTACCATTGTTCAGGTATTAGCAGGCGGTGCGGATAGCAGTATTTTATTGATTGATCCGATTATTTTTATTCTATGGTGCTACGTTTTTGTAACGTTGGTGATCTGGGGGCGAGGATACTTTTGTGGTTGGTTATGTCCTTTTGGTGTTCTGCAGGAGATGGCGGCTTGGCTGGGTGAGAAACAGCTAAAGCTCAAACAGAAGCGAATTGCTTTTGAAACCCATCAAAAGCTTTGGAAGTTGAAGTACCTTATTTTTGTTGGATTGGTTGCTATGAGCTTCTTCTCCACGGGTACGGCAGAGCGTGTGGCAGAGGTGGAACCTTTCAAAACTGCGATTACGATGGGATTTGTGCGGGAATGGCCGTTTGTCATTTATGGCGTGCTTCTGCTTGTCGCAGGTTTATATCTGCATAAACCTTTTTGCCGTTATCTGTGTCCATTAGGTGCTGGCTTTGCCATCTTGGGTAAATTCCATTTGTTACGCTGGTTACCACGTCGGGACGCTTGTGGCTCCCCTTGTAAACTCTGTAATCACCGTTGTGGCATTAAAGCCATTCATCCTGATGGCCAAATCAATTACAACGAGTGTATTCAATGTTTGGAATGTGAGGTGATCTATCATGATGATAAACAGTGTGTGCCTCTGATTAATGCCAATAAGAAGCAGGCGAGGGCCAAGCAGATGAGTTCTGAAAACGTCGGTCGCGATGACAACCTGATTATCAGTTCAGTGGATTGATTTTGATTGGCTTAAAGATATGGAAAGCATGATCCAGTCATGTGATCGAGAAAAAATATCGGGCCAAGTGGCCCGATATTTTATAAGAAGAGGCTTGGTCTTCGCGGATGCGCCTCTGGCTTATCCACGCTACATGTAACAGTGTTTTGTAGATAAAAGTAAGCCAAGTGACGCTGGCGTATCTTCTAACGGTACTTTGCAGCAGTAATAAACTGACCAAAGGATTCACACCAGATAATAACGCTGGTGTAGTTGGCGGGGTTGATGGCTGAAGGTAATGGCACTAAGAAGTTCTCAAAGGTTTTAACATCACCTACTTGAACCATTTTGCTTTTTAGGCGTAAAAAATCGGCTTCAGTTTCAACAAATGTAGGGGATAGATAGAGTTTGTAGTCTGGCCCGGGCGCCAGTTCTCCCATCATTGAAATAGCGTCTTGGCTAATGGCCAGGCTGCCTTCTCCCCAATGCAGGGCATCACTGTCCTTTAGATCCCGTTTAAAGCTACCGGTGTATTGTGAGTGTTGTTCAACAACTTTCAGGTCAGTTTCTACTGGCGATGGCGGAGCAGTTAGAATTGGCAGCATATAAATACCGGCTGCAAAACCTAAAAATCCGATGCTTATATGGGATAAAAGTAAAATAAGCTTTTTCATAATAAATCGATCCGATAACAAGGATAGGTGACTTGTACAGTGAGTACATATCTAAACAATAGTATCTCGATATTCTCCCGCCAACAGGACAAATGGCAGCTTTGTGTAGAGAAACTTTTGTTTAGGTGCTGAATCTAGGGCTTAACATTCGTTGGCGCAGCATTCTTCTTTTAAAAAGTCGATTAGTCCATCCAGCTCGCTGTATTGTGGCACGCAGTAGAGGGTTCGGCCTTCCCTGCGTTGTTTCACTAAGCCCACAGAGACCAGTCGCGTAATATGGTGGGATAATGTTGATCCCGGTACATCTAAAGCCGCTTGAATTTCACCGACGGGGACGCCTTGCTTTCCACCTTTAACCAGATACCGAAAGACTTCTAGGCGGGTGGTATGGCCCAGTTCAGCTAAACGCTTGGCAGCGATCTCAATGTCCATTGTATTCTCTGTATTGAAGATTGATATTTCTATGTTAGTGGAACTGATGACCGGGTGCAAAAGATAGGTGCCACGGAATACCCTTCTTAATACTCAGATTAGAATCAATATAAGCTGTAACGCTTTTTCAAGATAACTCCAAATTTTTCCTGAAAGGTTACGCTAGCTCCAAGGCTTGATAATCAAAGTTATTACGGCCCGTTTGTTTCATGCGATAAAGCAGTTTATCAGCCTGACCGATACCCTCTTTGATATCTTGCTCTCCGGTAATCTGGCATTTAATCGCGCCGATACTGACGGTGATTTTATTATCAACAAGAGAGCTTTTGTGTTTGATCTCTAAGTCTCTAACGGTTTCCAAACAATTATCCAAAATATCTTCTATAGGCAGAGGTTGGTTCTCTGGGAAATAAAAATAAAACTCTTCACCACCGCAACGATAAACATGCCCATGATAATCAAATAGAGACCTAGCCAGAGCGCTTGCTACTTTACGTAGGGCGATATCCCCTTGCTGGTGGCCATAGCTATCATTGTAGAGCTTAAAAAAGTCGATATCGGCGATACCCACGACAAGGTTGGAGCCTGTATGGGATAAACTCTTGGCTAGGTCAGCGCTATCCTGTTCCCATTTTCTGCGGTTTGGTAGCTCTGTCAAAATATCAAAATTGGCGAACCGTTCCAGTAGATTACGCTGACGGACAATCTCAAGGTGAGTGTTCACTCGGGCCATAACGATACTGGGGTTAAAAGGCTTATGAATATAGTCACAGGCCCCCAGCTTTAAACCTTTTTCCTCATCCTCTGGGGACTGCAGGCCGGTAATAAAAATTACAGGAATTTGTTTTAGATCTGAATGGCTTTTAAGTTGGGTAATTAACTCAAAACCACTGACGCCGGGCATAATGACATCTAATAGAATTAAGTCAGGCTGGCTGCTTAAGGCTTTTTCTACACCTTCAGAGGCTTGTTTACAGGCAATGACCTGATAATTGTCTTTGAATAGAGTACTTAATATTTTTAAATTGGCACTCTCATCATCGATACATAATATCTTGAATTTTTTATCGCTTGCGCGTCTTTGCATGGGAGATATGTCTTTAACCATCTATCTTATTCCGTGGGTAAGGAAGTCATTTCAACTTCTATGGCCGTTTCCATTTCTAACATGAGTTTAAGTGCCGTATTGTATTCAAACTCAGCAGCCAGATGGTGCAATTTCAGATATTGTTCATAGTATTGGGTATTTTCTGACAAGATTAGCAATTGTTCAGCATATTCCTCTGCTTCCACGTCCCCCTCTTCCAGTAAGGGTTTCAGCTCTTGTATGAGTTTAAGAGCACCCGTTGTGTCGAAGCTTTTATCCTGCTTATTCTTATCGGCTTTTGTGACAAATATTTGACCCAAGCTTGATATCATTTGTTCCAGGTGGGTTGCCGTTATTTGCACAGTATTTTTCAGATTGTCGCTTTGTTGCTCAACGTCCAGTTCTAATCTCTTAGCGTGATCAGATAAACCATAAGCACCAATATATTCTGCATTGGATTTTAGGGTATGGGTGGCTCTAAATAGTCCTTCCCAATCTTGTTGGGCAAACAAATCGTTTAGCTGTTGCTTGATGGTCTGTTTTTCTAAATAAAAAGAATTAACCAATTTAAGATAAAGAGATTGATTACCCTGAAGTCGGGCGATGGCAGTGTCAACATCCAGAGCAGAGAGTTGTTTTAATTGTCGGATATTATCGAGCACATCAGGGTCAAAAGTGGGTGTTTGTGCAGGGCTTAGATTCTGGATGGTTTTACTCTGACCAAAATAAAGCGCCAATTTACTAAACAATACTTCTGGGTTAATGGGTTTAGTAATGTGATCGTTCATACCTGCATTGAGGCTTTTATCTGCATCGCCTTCCATCGCGTGGGCAGTCATTGCAACGATTGGAAGCTGAGTGAGTTTTAACTCATTTCTGATCTTACCCGCCGCTGTCAGGCCATCCATTTCTGGCATCTGAATATCCATGAGTACCAGATCGTATGTTTTACTTTTTAGGTAGTCTAATGCTTCCAATCCATTGCTGGCAGAATCTATATTTACCTGGGTATCTTGCAAAATGCCTCTAGCGACAATCTCGTTTACTTCGTTATCTTCCACCAGAAGAATCGAGTAACCGGTTAAATCCGGTATGCCGACAGTCTGGCTGCTTGTCGTGGACTCGTAGAGTTCATACTTACCTTCTGACAGACTGATAATACTGTCGACAAGGGATGATTGTGTTATGGGTTTTTCAATAAAGCGTTTAATTCCGGCGTCTTGACCGAGATGCCTGACTTTATCTTTATCGTAAGCAGAGATCATCAGGATGCTGGGTGTATCGTCACGCATGCTGTTTTTAATCTGTTTTGCAGCGCTAATGCCATCAAGCACAGGCATTTTCCAATCCATAAGAATGAGATCGTAGGGTTGGTGTTCTTGATCCGCTAGAACAGCGGCTTCAACAGCTTCCTGACCATTGCTGGCGCTATCTGCTTTAATCCCCAGGCCTTCCAGTAAATCCAGTAGTACCTGTCGAGCAATATCGGAATCATCGACTACTAGGGTTTTTAAACTGGACTGCCGCAGTTGTTGGATCTGAGGATCTTCATGGTTAGCTTGGTATTCCATGACAACCGTAAAGGTAAAACATGAGCCTTCACCGGGGCGACTGGTGACTTTAATTTCACCGCCCATCATCTCGGTTAATTGTTTTGATATGGCTAAACCAAGACCGGTACCACCATATTTGCGAGTGACAGATTCGTCCGCTTGAGAGAAAGAGTGGAAGAGACGGGCAAGCTGCTCCTCATCCATGCCAATACCGGTGTCTTTGACGCTAAACTCTAATGTCGTTTGCTCCTCTTGGGTTTCTAGTTGGGTCACATTGACATAAATAGAACCTGTTTCGGTAAACTTAACCGCATTGCTGGTTAGGTTGATCAGAACCTGTTGTAGGCGTAATGGATCACCAAACAATGTCATAGGGACATCAGTATCAATACTGGTAATTAACTCCAGCTCCTTTTCATGAATCCTGTGGGAGCAGACATTCACCATTTTGTTGATGACGCCTTCCAAATCAAAAGCTGTGGTCTCTAGGTTGAGCTTATTGGCTTCGATTTTAGAAAGATCCAGAATGTCGTTGATAACCGCTAATAAAGTGTCTGACGCTTCTTGGATCTTCTCCAAATAGTCTTGTTGTACACTGGATAAATCGGTACGCAGGAGCAGTTGGCTTAAGCCGATAACAGCGTTCATAGGAGTACGAATTTCATGGCTCATATTGGCCAAAAAGTTTGATTTTGCCTGTGCGCCAGCTTCTGCTTTGTCTTTGGCTTCTTCCAACTCGATTAACAGCCGATTGAGCTTTAATGTCCGTTGGCTCACCATCTCTTCCAGATTATTGTTCATCTGGCTTAGCTCTTTACTTTTATCGTGGAGCTCAGCCATCTGTTCCTGAATAGAATCACGCATGGCGGTAAAGCTTTTAGCGAGTAAACCCAGTTCGTCCTTTGTTTTGATCTCAATTTTTTTGTTTAGATTACCTTTGGCAAACTCATCCGCTACACGACTAAGGTTGATTAGATTGCCGCTCCAGCGGGACACAAGGATACCTGATAACAAGCTCACAGCGATCACGGTTACCAAGGCTAATAATGCAAATAAGACTAATAAATCAGTAATACGCTGCAAGGTTAGGGCGCGGGGGATGCTGACAGAAACATAACCGATGGTTTGTTCGTTAACAGTTAAAGGAACGATAATAGCGTCATAAGCTCTTTCCTTCAGATCGGTTAAAACCAAGGGACGATTCATCTGGAGGTTGTTAGAGCTGACCGCAAGGTCGGGCATTTTTACCGGATTGTTGGCGGCGATACCGTTGATATCATAGAGATTGATAATTACCCCAAGGTCCTTATTTAAGGCCTGGATATTCAAATCGACTTCTTTGACCAGAATAAACGAGCCAATATGCTCTGGTGTGGGTTTATAGGAGACCTTAATGGTGTATTTTTTTTCACTTACCAAGTGCAGTGCGTCCTGATAAGTGTATAGGGCGTATTGATTTTGAGCCTGATAGTAGTCCATGAATATTTTTGGGTTTTCTATCTCTTCCCGGCCAAAAGGCAAACGCTTAAAGTGCTGATCATTTTCGACCTGTACGAGGTTACCAAGGGACTTATCGTAGTAAAGAGCCAGTTGTTCGTAGCCTCTAAGCCGTGGGGCGTAATAGAAGGCCAGTTGATCAATATCGCCATCATTCAGCAGGATCTTTTCGTAGAGATCGAAATTACCGGTAAATGCCAAACCGACCTCTAAACTCCAGCCTGCTTCTATGCTTCTAAGGGTCTGGATGGCGAGGTTTTCTTGTTCCTGAAAGGCATTAAATCGAGAATCAATCTGATCTGGCAGTTCTGCAAAACTACGTTGAAACATGGATACAGCCGTATTTAACCGCTGCTGATTATCCTCGGTCGTTTGACCGATATTAATAACCAAGCCGCCGATTAATGATACTGCGGCGGTAAACAGTACAACAAAAACGGTATAAACCACCGCTTTTGTCCGTATCTTCATTCCTGATAACATACCGTTCCACTTCTATTTTTAGTGCTAGACCAATCCATAGCTAGCCTATATTAAGGAAATATCCAACCGGACTTTCCTGCTTGAATTAATATTTCTATTTAGGATAAGCCATTGGTCGGCTCATCCATTCTTGGTAATACTGACGCTGCTTTTCCACCCCTAAGCTTTTGGTGATCCGATTCCACTGACGGGCCACATGATCCAATGCTTGTTCAGGGGGGAGCTTATGAGACAAAGCCGCCCTCAACCCTTCCACTAATGAATTTTCATAGAGGGTAATCTGCAACAAGGATAGATCAAGTAATCCGTGTTTTGTGGATTTGTGTAAAGTGCTTAGGTATTCATCTGCATTGGGCCAAAGGTCTTGATAGCTTTGGCTGTTGAAATGGCTGATACGGTAAGGGTCTCGCAAACTATAGGGGATCTGGACCCGATTTAAACTAATCTCTTTACTGGTTAGCCACTGAATAAACAGATAGGCGGCTTCTTTGTTGTGACTGGTTTGAGAGATGGATAAACCAAAGCCTGCTGCAAGGGCGTGACTCCCGCCGGGTGTTGGTGCATAACCTACCTTACCGGCAACAAGGCTTTTGGGAACCCAAGAAAGGTGCTCAGAATCTTTACCATAACCCTCTGCCCAGCGACCCAAAGGTGGCCAAAATTCCACCATAGCCAGCCGTCCATAAATAAAGGAACCCAGTACATCCATAAAACTCCAGCTTTCTGCTCCTGGTGGCATGGAGGCTTGTCGATCGATCATCTGTTGCAGGGTCTTTAATCCGGCCTCGGAATTAATAGCGGCTTGCATGCTCTTTAGGTCAAAGAATTTTCCACCATTAATTCGAAACTGCTCTGAGAAAAAATAGTGGGATAATTCCTGATGCATAAAGGCACTGCCATACATCTGCGGTGCATACTGAGCGGTGAAAAAGTCAGATATTTGATCAAACTCTTGCCAGGTTTTTGGCGGAGCTAGCGGGTAACCGTATTTTTTTAAGAAGGCAGCTTTGTTTTTGGGGGATTCAAACAGATCTTTACGGTAGTAAAGCATCAGGATATCGCCATCGTCAGGGATGCTATAAATCTTATTTTGATAAGTCATCCAGTTATTACGGAAGGCGGGAGCGATATCGTTCAGTTCATCCTGATAATTGTATTTTTCCAAGTAGGGGTCTAAAGGTGCTAGGGCTTCTAGATTGATATAGTCTGGCAACCGATTGGGAACAATACTGATAATGTCGTAGATGCCGGATTGTTTAAAATGCTCTTTTTCGACAGAAGGGTAAACCTCAGGAATAGCCAACTCAACCACGTTGATCTTAATGCCTGTCAGCTTTTCCCATAAAGGGCCGGAATACAGCCAGACCTCTTTCGACATCAGCCCCTTATTCCAAACAACATTAAGTGTGGTGCCTCGATATTTTTGGGCATGTTTAACGGCTTCGTCTGCTTTAGTTAGGGTTGCGGCGATGGCTTGGTTTTGTAGGCTCATCCCAATAAAAATGCTGACAACGGTGCTAACCCATAAGCAAAAATAGATAAAAAATAAGCTAGCTTTGTATCTCACAGTGTTCTCCCTGAACATGATTAACCCTGAATATCTATTTTGGTGTTTTATATATAGCTTTGTAGCATATTCTGTTCTTTAAGGCATTGGCTATTACCTTGCCTTACAAATAAAGGCATACCGAGATTCTACTAGCCTGCAACCAGCGGGAATAGTTTCTTTCCGTAGAAACTTTTTTTTGAGTGCTTAGGTATCTTAGTGTATTTACTCTTTTTAATCTTGTTCAGTAGCCCATTTTCATCTGTCATCTTTCTGTAAGGCCTATGATTTCTAGATTTTCACTGTTTTATCCTAATGGGTTGAATCGATTAAATTAGTACTAAAGGACTATTTTTTGCCCTCCAAAGTGTCATGTTAGCATTTGAGACGATCAACCAAGATGTGTCTACCAAGCTTGTTTCGAAACAAGTTAATTCAAAACGAATGCCCTAAAACGATTTTTCTTGCCAGAAATCGTTTACTTAGACAAAACAACAAACAGAGGCTATACACAATGATCTATGCACAACCTGGAACTGAAGGCGCTGTTGTAAACTTTAAAGAACGTTATGGTAACTTCATTGGTGGCGAATGGGTTGCACCTGTTAAAGGTCAATACTTCACTAATACGACACCGGTTAATGGTTCTGACATTTGTGAAATTCCTCGTTCGACTGCTGAAGATATTGAATTAGCACTGGATGCCGCTCATGCTGCAAAAGATGCTTGGGGTAAAACCTCTGTTACAGAACGTTCTAATATCCTGCTGAAAATTGCTGATCGTCTGGAAGCGAATATTGAGAAATTGGC
The DNA here is from genome assembly GCA_047518265.1 of Oceanospirillum sp. GTDB lineage: Bacteria > Pseudomonadota > Gammaproteobacteria > Pseudomonadales > Halomonadaceae > Oceanospirillum. The sequence goes on along the minus strand of JAKZRG010000039.1, from coordinate 45,472 downwards.
AGTGGCTGAAACATGGGATAACGGTAAAGCCGTTCGTGAAACCATGGCTGCTGACGTACCTCTGTGTGTTGATCACTTCCGTTACTATGCGGGTTGTATCCGTGCACAAGAAGGCACTATGGGTGAAATCGACGGTAACACCGTTGCTTATCACTTCCATGAGCCACTGGGTGTTGTGGGTCAGATCATTCCTTGGAACTTCCCTCTGTTAATGGCAGCTTGGAAATTGGCACCTGCTCTGGTTGCGGGTAACTGTGTTGTATTGAAGCCAGCTGAGCAAACTCCTGTTTCTATCCTAGTTCTGGCTGAGCTGATTCAAGATCTGCTACCTGCCGGTACTTTGAACATTGTTAACGGTTTTGGTGCTGAAGCAGGTCAGGCTCTGGCAACGAGCAAGCGTATTGCTAAGATTGCTTTCACCGGTTCCACTCCAGTTGGTGCGCACATTCTGAAATGTGCTGCTGAAAATATCATTCCTTCTACTGTTGAGTTGGGCGGTAAGTCTCCAAACATCTACTTCAACGATGTAATGGATCAGGAAGAAGAGTTCATCAGCAAGTGTGTTGAAGGTGCGGTACTGGCATTCTTTAACCAAGGTGAAGTATGTACTTGTCCTTCACGTCTGTTGATTCAAGAAGATATCTACGATTCTTTCATTGGTAAAGTCATTGAGCGTGTTGGTCAGATCAAACGTGGTAACCCACTGGATACTGACGTAATGGTAGGTGCTCAGGCTTCTCAAGAGCAGTTTGATAAGATCTTGGGTTATCTGCAGATTGGTCGTGACGAAGGTGCTGAAGTTCTGACCGGTGGTGATAAAGAGCAGCTGCCAGCTGAACTGGGTAATGGTTACTACGTACAGCCTACCCTGCTGAAAGGCGACAACAGCATGCGCGTATTCCAGGAAGAAATCTTCGGTCCTGTAGTGTCCGTTACCACCTTTAAAGATGAAGCAGAAGCACTGGCTATTGCTAATGATTCTGAGTTTGGTCTGGGTGCGGGTGTATGGACCCGTGACATGAACCTTTCATACCGCATGGGTCGTGGTATCGAAGCAGGTCGTGTATGGACTAACTGTTATCACCTGTATCCTGCTCACGCAGCATTCGGTGGTTATAAGAAGTCTGGTGTAGGTCGTGAGACTCATAAAATGATGCTAGATCATTACCAACAGACTAAGAACATGCTGGTAAGTTACGACATTAACCCACTAGGCTTCTTCTAAGTCGAAGTTTAGGGCTGGAAGGTCTTTGTTTGCTGAGACCTTTTGGTCACCTAGCATTGATTGCTAGACGCGTTGTCAACTCTTAACGGCCTGCGTGCAGGTCGTTTTTATTTCCTGCTATATGATCTTCTTGGGAAGCTTTGCACCGCCTGGACGCGGTGCTTTTTTTGTTGTGCACTTCAGAATCAATTCCCTATCAAATGGGCTTGACCCTAACGGGAAGTCCCTGCGATACTCCAAGCCATGAAAAATTTAACCAATACCCAAATCAAAGCCAGTTTGTTTGCTAATACACTGCGACGCCGTGTATCGACTGCCTGTGCCTATCTGGGTGTTGGATTCGATGACGCTGATTGCCAAATGTAAAACATAAGCAAGCGTATCCAAACTTAGAAGCCGCAGGTTAATCCCTGCGGCTTTTTTTATGCCTGTAGAAAAGTGAATGGTATAACCCACAATGAAAGGAAAAAAAGAAATGGATGAAATCATCTTGTCTGTGAAAAAGAAAAAAGAGCACCTGATCCCCATCACTCCTCGGCCTGATTTCAGTATGATTCGAGGGGATGGACATTATCTTTACGACAATACCGGTAAAGAATATTTAGATCTGATTCAGGGTTGGGCAGTGAATACGTTGGGCCATAGCCCTCAAATAATTCAACAGACATTATCAGAACAATCAGCTCAGTTGGTTAATCCGGGGCCGGCTTTTTATAACCAACCGATGTTGGATTTAGCAGAAACTCTGTGTCAGCACTCTGTCTTTGATCAGGTATTTTTTGCTAATAGCGGTGCAGAGGCCAATGAAGGGGCAATTAAGCTGGCTCGGAAGTGGGGCCAGAAAAACAAGCAGGGCGCTTTTAAGATTATTACCTTTAATCAGGGCTTTCATGGAAGAACATTAGCGACGATGTCCGCTTGTGGTAAATCCGCTTTTGAACCTCTGTTTGAGCCTAAAGTCAGTGGTTTTACCAAGGTTGATTACAATGATCTTTCGGCTGTAGAAAAGGCTGTTGATCAACATACAGTGGCGATTATGTTGGAGCTAGTACAAGGCGAAGCGGGGGTTATTCCTGCTCAAATGGCGTTTGTGGAGGGGCTGGAACGGCTATGCCAGCAGCATAATTTGTTATTGATTGTGGATGAAGTGCAAACAGGCATAGGGCGTACGGGGAGTCTGTTTGCTTACGAGCAGTATGGTATCAAGCCCCATATGATGACGCTGGGGAAAGGTTTAGGCGGTGGAGTGCCCATTTCGGCCTTATTGGTAGATCAAGACGTAAGTTGTTTTGATTATGGTGATCAGGGCGGTACTTATAACGGTAACCCTTTGATGTGCGCTGTAGCTGGAGCGGTTTTAGATGAGGTGCTAAAACCAGAGTTTTTACCTAATGTTCAAGCGTGTAGTGCTTATCTACAAGAGCGGTTGGAACGACTCTCCGCTGAGTTTGGTTTAGGCCCAGTTCGGGGGAAAGGGTTACTGCTCGCTCTTGATATGAGTGCTTTAAAGACTCACGGTGTGAATGCTGCTGATATTGTTCAAAAAGCAATGGATGCCGGTTTATTATTAAATGCTCCCCGGCCTGATACTTTACGGTTTATGCCTGCGCTGACATTAACCGAAAAAGAGATAGATCAAGCTATGGATATCCTATCTGCCCTATTCTCTGTTGTTACTTCGGAGCAGGTGTGATGGAAAAGTATTTAGAACATAGTCTGTATATCGATTGGCAGCACCCAGAGGTTTTTGCCAAGGCCTTGGTATTATCTGAAGGGGTAGAAGATTCCTATGAGGTTATCAAAAATTGCTTTGAGTTTGTTCGGGATGAGATCAAACACAGTTGGGATTACCAGCTTAATCCTGTGACCTGTAAGGCATCAGATGTACTAAAACATGGCACGGGCTATTGTTATGCGAAAAGCCATCTATTAGCCGCTCTGTTAAGGGCTAATAAAATACCGACTGGGCTGTGTTATCAACGTTTAACCATTCATGATGATAAGTCGCCTTTTTGTCTGCATGGTTTAAATGCTGTTTATTTAGAGAGTGGGTCCGGTTCTGACTATCAGGGTTGGTATCGGATTGATGCTCGGGGTAACAAGCCTGGGGTTTCTGCTGAATTTATGCCACCAAAAGAGTGTTTGGCATATCCAATCGTTACAGAGGGGGAGCTCGACTTGCCGGAGATATGGGTGGAACCTTTATCTGTCATTGTTCAGACCTTAACTCATAATCACACATATCAAGAAGTGGCAGAGAACTTACCGGATATTGAATTGATAAGCTGATACAGGATTAGCGTAATATTTTTCTAGGGAGCATTCGCAAATCACACGGTACTGTCTTAATATACAGTATCGTGATTATCTGTATTTTATATTGGATGATCAACTTAGTATCAGAGCAAACATTATAAAAAGAGACTGCTTTATGGAAAAAACAGATGTGGAAAAAACAGGCTTACTCACTGGAGCTGATGGTCAATGCCGCTGTTGGTGGTGTGGTGAAAATGACGAGCTATACCGTCACTATCATGATAATGAATGGGGCATGCCGGTAACGGATGATATCCGTTTGTTTGAAAAGATCTGCTTGGAAGGTTTTCAGTCTGGTTTGAGCTGGATCACGATCTTACGCAAGCGGGAAAACTTTCGAGCCGCTTTTGCCGCTTTTGATTTCCATAAAGTGGCTCAGTTTAATGAGGATGATATTGAACGCCTTGTACAGGACGCAGGTATTATTCGGCATAGAGGTAAGATCAATGCCACTATCAATAATGCAATCCGTGCCATTGAAATGGAGAAAGAGTTTGGCTCTTTAGCCGCTTATTTTTGGAGCTATGAGCCAAACTCGGATCAGAGGCCCGAATATTGTGATTATGCCGCTGTTAGCCAGTTAGGACAGACGGATATCTCTCAGAAAATGAGTAAGGATCTGAAAAAACGGGGCTGGAAGTTTGTTGGGCCAACCACTTGTTACGCTTTTATGCAAGCAATGGGTATGGTTAATGACCATGTAGAAGGTTGTTATAAACGAGAGGTTTGTTTGGAGGGAAGAAAAGCAGCAGTGATACCCAAATAAAAACAGGCAGTTCAAGTTGGCTCTGTTAATTCATGAGTTTGGCAAGCTAATCACTTGCCTTAGCCTGCCAGATAAAACGTCAAAAATTATTACGCTATCCTTCCTGCTAATGACTTGTGTATTGGAAACTAAGGTGTCTGCATCGATGTGAGACGTTGCTTGATTAATAATGTATCGCGCTTGGCATTATCCACTAAGCTTGAAGCAAGCTCTTTAATTTTCGTAGGTGGGTAATGACTCTTACAAAAGGCTTAGGCTTCTCTCTCAAAGCGATAATCTCCTCTGGGGTTCTATGGTTGATATTTTCAATGTTATTGAGCTTATCTCTCCCTGTTAATGCTGAAATACATTACAAAAAATTGGTTTTTGCGTCTGACCCCTATTGTCCTTATATATGTGAAGAGAAAGAGGGTACCGCCACTAATCAGCCTGGCTTTTTAGTGGAGTTTGCTCGTTTAGCTCTGGAGCCTTTGGGTTATAGGGTCGAATATGAGCTAAAGCCTTGGAAAAGAGTATTAGCGGAAGCTCGCAGCGGTGTTATTGATGGGGTGATTACGTTGAGTCGAGAGGATGCAGAGGGGTTAATGCTGCCAGAAAAGCCTGTGTTAACGACCTGTCAGTCTGTGGTGACTTCTCGCACCAGTAATTATCGCTGGACCGGAGGGCAATCCTTGGCGGGGCGGAGTATTGCTCTTGTCGCGGGTTATACTTATGACGGACCTGTCAGAGATTGGTTATTAGCCAATAAGGATTCCCGAGACATTCATCATATTCATGGGGAAAAGGCTTTAGGAGAGATCTTGGGTTTAATTGCTAATGAAAGAGTCGATATGACTATTTCAGATTGTAATGTGGCGTCATCTACAGCAAAACAGATGGGCTACCCTGATAAGTTTAAATATTTTCCTACGGGCTATCGGGTAGAGATGTATATCGGTATGTATCAATACCACTCTGATGCAGAGATAATCACCCAAGCCCTTGATCGTGCATTGCTGGAAATGCTAGATGATGGACGTTTATTTCAATTAGCAGAAAAGTACAGTATCAAAAATTTACATTAGTTTTTATATGATTCTAATAGTTTGTTCAGGCTACAAGATATCCATGTAAAAATAATGGTTTTATCTTTTTGATTTATAAGGAAATATACAAATATAGCGACTGTAATTGTCTGTAATATTTTTTCTTGAAAATTCATCTTAAAATCCCAGTCATACTCAAATGAAAATGCACTGTTAACGGGATAATGATGATGCCAAATCAAGAAAAAGAGCCTTTTGCTCGATCCCTTTCCTTATGTGATGAGCTGTTCCAGACAATGTCTGAAATTCAACAGAGATTGGAAAACCGTCGAGAGAATATGATGAGAAATGCCGCTAAGCTTAACAGCGCTTCTCATCGCTCAAAGGTAAAATAATAGTGACTTTGATCTGACTCTGAAAACCTAGGCCAGAAGGCACTTCTTTAGAGTCCCCCTAGCCATATTAGATACCGAGATTGTTAGAGACAGATACAAAAGTATTAAGATGCTGTAGCCATTACAGCCTTAATACTCGACTCATGTTTACGGCTTAGCTGTAGAGATTGTTTAAAATACTCTTCTGCTGTGGCAGGATCATCTACGAGAAGGGTACTTCTACCCAGCCAATAATAGGTCGTATGATTGTCATTCTTTTGCCCTTCACCTAATTGAATGGAAGTTTTGAAATGCTCTTGAGCTTCCGTGGTATTTTTCAAACTGAGGAATGTTCTGCCTAGCCAGTAATGTGTTTTGTGGCTTTCACCCTCTTGTTCCAATAGAGACAGCTGAAAGAATTTTATAGCTTGTTGATAGTTGCCCAAGCGTCTGATCATCCTTCCCAAATAGTAAGCCTGTTTATACTCTTCGCCAATATCGTAGTAGTTATCCCATGTTTTAGTCAGAGCCAACTGCAAGGCTTCTCTCTTAAAACCTCTAGAATCTAAGCATGCATTCAGAATCTCATCATGGAAGCGGTAAACAATGTAGGGATCGTATTTACTGAGCTCTAGCAAAGATAGGATACCGTCATCGCTTAGACCGACTTTCTCTCTGCTTAAAGAGACAAAAAATCTGAAAAAGCTTCTAGGACCAAATAAGTTTTGGGTTTGCGTAAAACTATTAGACGTTAAGGTGTAATCCACAGCATCTGTGCCATTTAATATGGCATAACTATCGAATCTAGGGTCTGGGTGGTCAGGAGATAAAAAACGGCTATGAGTATTTTCCAGATATTTTTTAACGCAGTGAAGATTGACCCTGGTCGTAAAAGACCCTTCTTTTTTTATTCCTGTACTGGATTTACCATCCAAATTTTCCGACTCTGTTGTAGCCTCTTCCGCGATCAACCATAAATTACAATTTGATAGTCTATTGAAGTAGTTGATACTTTTGATGGTATTGATGGGCAGCTGGATTACGCTATCTTCGATCTCTTCCTTGTAGTCATCAAGAATCTTATTCAGCTTGTTATCATCATAATAAGAGTCACCACAGGGAGTAAATTGTTGCTCCAATTCGATGTTTTTAATGACCTCGGCAGGAGGGTGCTCAAAGGTAATATCATTTTTTAAATGTACTGCCACATTACACTGGGAAAGCGCACCTTCAGATATCTTGAAAAGATCATAAGGCAGTACATCTAAGATGAAGTTGGCTACCAAAACTAAGGGGGTATCAGTCAATGTTTCTTTGAAGGAGTGTCCGGATACTTCCAGCGGAGTATCTTCTTGAGTCACGGCATCAAACTGAGCAAAATCTAAGGTGCCATCTTCAATATATTGGGCTAATTTAGGGTGCTGTCTCCAAGCTTCGATACTGACCGGGGCAATGTCCGTCATAATGTATCGGAATGGCTTGGTTTCATAGTCCTTATATATTTCATAAAGAGCTTTCATCAGCATAAAGCTAAAGCGACCGTGACCCGTGCCCAACTCAACAATGTTGATCGGAAGTTGTAACTGTTTGTTCCTTTCTAGATCTAGGATAAAAGCCTGTATTGTTTGGGCATAACCATTCGCAACAAAGCTATTGGTTGTGGCTGTAAAAGGCACCATAGCCTTACCCCAAGTCTCAATACCTAACTGTTGATAATAATCTTTTTGTATTTTCCAGATGGGTGACTCTGAAAACCTATAAAACGTATCCATGGTTTATCCTGTTTCAATATCACCTGATCAAAGATTGGAGGCTGTGAATATCCAATGAGTTAAACCTATCATCAGGGGACTTAACTATGCGCTTGATTAATTTGGCCTAATGTATCTTACGGACATAGAAAAGAAAATGCTGGTTAAACGAAAAATTTCGATACACATCTGCCAGCCACTAGATAATATGGCCGTATTTTGTAGAGAAATGTTTATTTGGGCTTAAGTAATCTTATAACCACTATCAAATATGGAAAAGCAAGCTTCAACTACCTCTGGATGATAGCTTGTATCTTTACCTCGTTTTAATTCATCCAAAGCATTCTGAATACCCAGGGCAGGCCGATAAGGGCGTGATCCAGCCATGGCTTCAACAACGTCTGCTACGGCAATAATCTGTGCTTCGATGCGAATATCTTTGCCGCTTAGCCCTTGAGGGTAACCGCTACCGTTAAAACGTTCATGATGTTGGTGTACGATATCCGCAATGGGCCAGGGGAAAGTAACATCTTTAAGTATTTCGTAGCCTATCTGTGCATGACGCTTTATTAGATTCATCTCTTCAGGGCATAGTTTGCCTGGACGCGTCAATATTTCAGCTGGAATAGCAATCTTTCCCATATCATGTAGCATGGCCCCAAGTACTAAACCTTCTATTTGGAAAGATGGGAGTCTCATTTCGATCGCTATCTTTTTAGCAAGATCTGCTACTTTATTTTGATGACCGGCAGTGTAAGGGTCACGCTTTTCTAAGGCCATGGACATAGCCTTCATTAATTGTAGGTGCCCCTGTTTAACCTCTTCTTCTTTCTTTTCTTTGACCAAATGGGTTTGTATGACTTCTGTAATATCTTGTGCTGCTCCGCAAAGAAAAATAGGTTCATTAGCTTGATTTAGCTTTTCACTGGAAACCTTTAACCATAGGGTTTTGCCGTGTCGGTCTATTGCTTGAATATCAATGTCTTCGGCGTGGTCTGTATAGACAAGTTGTTTTATATAGCGAATGAGTGCCTTACGGTAGCTAGGACTGATCATCCTTAAAATCTTTAAAGGAGAGATACTGGTTTGAGGTTGTATGACGAGGATTTCTGCTAATTGTTGAGAGATATAAACTAGGTTTTTGCGGGAAGAATATTCCCAGCCGCCTACTTTAGCCAAACGTCCGACTCGTTGCAGTGATTTAGTTGCACTTACTAAGTTTTTTTCAGTTTTTCTACGGTCTGAAATATCACGCCATAAGACCTGGATGGATTGCTCCTTTTGGTCAAAGAGTGTCAGGCTAATTTCTAGGTATTTAGGTTTTCCTTGTTTTGATAAGTGTACCCACTCAAATAGTATTGGTGCTTCATAAGCTGAGAGGCTCAAGAAGGTAGAATACTCTTTGCTGTTTGAGCCATCAGGCTGTTTTTCTGGAGAGATATCGTAGGGGTGGAGGTTGATTAATTCCTCGGGGGTATCGTAACCCAATATTTCGGCTGCTCGCGGATTACAATCGATAAAACGGCCATCCTGAATCAATAATATGCCATCACCTGCGAGCTCAAAGAGACGGCGATACCGGCCTGCAATGCCATTATGGGAAGAGTTGTTCAAGTCTCGACACTCCCACTGTTGCTTAAAATATGTTGATTGAATCTTATCTAGATAGTTTTAGTGTACACATTTTTATGTGAATAATTCTTATATCTAGATGATTAGTCTGCATACTCAAACAAAAAGTATTTTGATTCTTTCCAGACAAAGGGAAAGTGGCGGCCTCCTGTAGAGAAACGTTTTTAGATGCTCAGCTATCGAGCAAGCGCTCAACCATCTGGTTCTGTTTTTTAGCTAGGCCTTCTGAAGTTTTGGTTAAATTTAAGGTCTGATTTGCTTGGTTTACAACATTTTCAGAGCTTTGGCTTATCTCATGGATCTGTTGGTTCATATCGATTGAAACGGAGTTTTGCTGCTCTGTCGCAGTCGCAATTTGTGCTGCGAGCCCACTTAAGGTTTCAATGGCCTGCATAATGGCTTGTAGACTGTGGCCTGCTTCTTGGATACCCGTGACCGTTTGATCCGTTAGTTTACGACCTTTGACCATAGAGTGAGCAATAATATTGGTTTCTTGTTGCAGGGAGGAGATCATATCGCTGATCTCTTGGGTCGATATTTGGGTTCTTTGCGCCAGTTGTCGAACCTCATCAGCAACCACCGCAAATCCCCGACCATTTTCACCCGCACGAGCAGCTTCAATCGCAGCATTCAGTGCCAGCAAGTTAGTTTGTTCCGCAATCTCATTAATCACGGTCACAACTTTACCAATGGCATCGCTGCGTTGTTTTAGATTCTCAATATTGTTATCGATTTGGTCGATAGCCCTATCTAGCTCCAGCATGGTATTCACTGCTTGATGGACAACTTGTGCACCATTATTAGCATCAAACTGTGCTTGTTGTACTTGTTGCAGAGCTGCTGAAGTACGTTGGGCCACCTCTCCGGTGGTTTCAGTGACTTGTTCCATTGCATCAGAGAGTTCGTGCAAGGAACGTTGTTGTTGCAGCATTTCTGAGCAGGTATTGTTCATCACGTCTGTTGATTCAATGGCGCTTTTCTCTACTTCGGATGAGGCTTGTTTTATACGACAGAGAATCGCATTTAATTGGGATTGCAGCAGGGTTTGTACTAGCTGTAACTGGCCAACATCATCTGTAGTGCCCGTATAAATTAACTGTTTTACCTGATGGTTTACGAGTTTACGGCTTTGCTCTACTTGATAATTTAACTGTCGGGTTAAAGCATGGCTACTTAACAAGGCAAGGGCAAAGGTAATGCCGATCATGATCAGGCTGTTTGTTTGGGATAGGTTCGCCAGTACCGCTACAAAAACAGGTAGGATTGAGAAGGCTAGTGCAATGGATAAGCGCCAAGATAAGTTCAGGTTGGGTCTATTCAATTCCCTTGGAGATTTGCCTTGCTTACGCAATTTGTAAATATTATCCGCTCGGGTAATAACCTCTTGGTTAGGGCGACGATAGATACACTGGTACTCAACAATTTTTCCTTGTTCGATGATAGGGATGATATAAGCATCGACCCAAAAAGCCTGACCCTGTTTGTTTTTGTTTTTTAGCATGCCCATCCATGAGCTACCGCGCTCAAGGGTCGACCATAGATCTTTAAATGGCCCTGCTGGCATATCTGGGTGATGGAATATTTTTATATTTTCACCCACCAGCTCTTCAGCGGCGTAACCTGTGAGTTCAACTATCTCATTACTGCAGTAATGTATTTTGCCCTTAGGATCAGTGGACAAAATATAAGCATGAGATGGCTTAGTGTCGGTAGCATGTGAATTATTTTTGTTCATGCGGACTCTTCTTTAGCAGGGATATTGTTTTTATTTTGAGATTATTTTTTGTTTAAAATCATATAAAGCAGAAAGGATGCCAAATCTATAGGTAGGAAGGTGGTTTGGGGTAAAGATGTTTTAAATCAATTGGTTATGTTTGTTTTATGAAAGTGGTTAAGTACCCTGAGGAATCCAGAAATTTTGATACAGCACAATATATTTGATCAAATGGTAATAACTTTTCGTACTAATTTAATTAAATGATGAATCATCCGTCTCCGTTACTGTTTCTTTCCCCCTTGTATTGTACGTGACTGTACTTGCCCCCATACTGTTTGAATGGCTATGAGTTTGGCATTTAATTCAAGGTATTCAATTGCATGAAGGGTATTTCCAATACGGAAGCGTTTAAGTTCTTTGATAAATATTCAGTCAGTCATAGGCTGTTTATCTGGTTGAGTTTTTGTCGTTTTGTTGAACGATCCGATGCTTTAACGCCTAAATCTGGTGCACCTTTACCTCAGTCGTTGTTTCAATGGCTGAATCTTTGGGAGAAGGAGCAAGATCAAGGGCAAGAGGGACAAAGAGAGCTAACCGTAAAAATACCTTGGTGGATTTATTCTGTCTGCTTTCTTGTCGGTGGTTTGACCATGCTAGGTGTATTGATGGCTCATACTGGCACTGCCATTAATATTTGGGCTCCGTTGTTTTTATTTGCTTTTTTGCCTTTTATTTTATCCTTGTTTACGGGATGCTTCGCTATCTTTTCAACGGCAGAAGGTCGACAAAAACCTCCCGGGTATGATTTTCTTGCACAACGTTTTGATCTGCCATCTTTTGATAAGCACCGGCTGGTGCTGCAACCCTGGTTATCTTGGCAAATTCAGCGTGGGGCTGCTTTAGCAGTATTGGGTGGTTTGTTAAGTTTCTTTGTTTTTGCCACCTTTCAAGAGGTGCAGTTTTATTGGTCATCGACCTTTATTTCTGATAGCGCAACCATGGTAAAGGTATTCCATTGGATTGCTTTACCCTGGCAGGTTTTGGCTGAGGCACCGGGATTTGATCTTGTTCAAGCCAGTCAAAACCGGATATCTGAGATAGGGGGGCATGGGTCTATAGTTTCTGGACAATCCTCTTCTTTATGGCAGTTTGTCGTGCTTTCTGTCTTGTTCTACGGCTTGTTACCCCGTTTGGTTTTAACACAGTTTTTTCGATGGCAGTTGGCCCAGCGCTTAAAACAAACCATCGAAGTGTCTAGTTTGTTTGAGCAGTTCCTAAATAGACAGCAACAAACCGTCTCTATCGATCCATTGCTGGATGATGTTACAGAGCCGGTTTCTGAATCACCTGTCTCTCTTGATCCAAGCTTATCTTCTGACCAAACCCGCTCCTTTAACCCAGACTTATCCGATGAAAGTGCTTTAGATAAAAGTGCTGCCAGCGAAAATATTGGCTACTTAATCGGTTGGCGGTTGTCTGATTCTGAACGGGAGATTAAAGGGGAAGGAAAATCGGGGTTTCTGAAAAAAAATCTGGGTGTTGGTTCTTGGCAATCGGAAGAAGACTGGTTGCAGGGCACAGATTTTCCCTCGGGAGAAACCGTATATCTACTGGTTGAAGAATGGCAAACCCCGACTGGAGAGTTGGCTGATGTTTTGGATATCTTGAAAGAACGAGATATTACCGTTTCTCTGTTTATTCTGACGGATAAGAAGATGTCAGATCGTTCCGATGTGATGAGTAAAACTTGGTTGTTTTTTGCTAAACAGCACCAGGTCGAGCTACAAAGAGGCAGATTATCATGAATACTTCTAAGACCTCTTCCTCCGATCTTTCAGAAAACTCTTCTACCTATTCTGATCCAGAGAAGACGATTCCAAAGTTTGCAGTTGTGGGCCATCCGAATAAAGGAAAGTCCAGTATCGTGTCTACCCTGACACGACAGGACGCTGTGAGTATTTCTGAGATCTCAGGAACTACTACACATGCCCAGCCTTTTACCTGCTCAGTGGATGGACAGTCACTCTATGACTTGATTGATACTCCAGGCTTTCAGCGGCCAAGGCAGCTTTTAGAGTGGTTGGAAGCCCATGTGACAAATGCTTCCCAGCGCGTCGAGGCCGTACAGGATTTTCTAATAGAAAATAGAATAGAGCCCTCATCTGGTGAGACTACTTCTGTATCGAAGAAACCGAGTCGATTCCGTGATGAAGTGGAGCTATTAACACCGATTATGGCTGGATCAGGTATTCTCTATGTAGTAGACGGTTCCTTACCGTATTCACCTGAGTTTGAAGCGGAGATGTCCATATTACAATGGACTGGGCAGCCGCGTATGGCATTGATTAATCCCATTGGTGGGGAAGCCTATGTAGAGCAATGGCGATCAGCCTTGTCGCAGTTTTTTAGTATTGTGCGAGTCTTTGATCCTATGACCGCCAATGAACAAAAGAAGCTAGCGGTGTTGTCGGCTTTTGCTGAACTTTATGAGCCTTGGCGGCCAGCCATCGAGCGGGCATTGTCGTTATTAAAAGATCACCAAGCAAAAGTGGATATGCAAAGTGCTTATCTGGTGGCTGAATGTCTGGCAAATATCCTTTCTGAAACGCAGCAGATCAAGGTGCCCGCGCAATTTGCAGAGACAGCCTTAAAAGCACAATTGGCGAAACAATATCAAACGGTATTAAGGCATCATGAGAGCCATTGTTGGCAGCAACTGCAGTCTCTTTATGCGCTAACGCGTTTACAGACTCAATCCAGCCAATTGCAAACGGATTTCCCCGATCTTTTTGACCAATCCACTTGGTATATTTTTGGTCTGGATCGGAAAAAATTGATTGCTCTTTCTGCAGCAGCGGGGGCAGCGTCTGGGGCTGTTATTGATGCCGGTGTCGGTGGAGCATCTCTTATGGCGGGAGCCTTAGCGGGTGGTTTAGTCACTGGGCTAGCCTCTTTAGCAGCAACTTGGAAAACCGATGTTTTAAACATTAAGGGTATTCCTGTTGCCGGTAAAATGCTCACCGCAGGGCCGGTAAAAGAAACGGCTTTTGCTTTTGTTGTCTTAGGACGGCAGTTGGATTTTTTAGAGGCACTGTGTGATAAAAATCATGCGGATCGGATGGCGTTAAATGTTCAAGAGAGAAGCATGACCCATCGTCTAGAACGTCTTTCCAAGACAGAGCAGATACGGCTAACCCGCTTATTACAAAAGGCTCACAAAGGGTTGAGTCAGAGTGACATGGGCAAATTGGCAGAGGTGATAGGTTTACTGCGAACAAGTCAGCGTTAGACATTATAAGCACAGATTGAACCTTGCGATCTTTTGGGTGGCAGTAGCGGTATTACCATTCCCGATAAGTTGTTAATGATAACAACCTACGAATACACTTATGAGTAATCAGTTTTTCCTTATTGTTCATCTATAAGGAATTATCGGGATTGGTATTATTGAGAGGTTTGCTTATGCTTGTTATCGTAAAAATCTGATCAAATCTGTGGCTTTCCAGATTTGACCCGATTTTTACGGTATAACAAAAAATAGATGCTTGGAATTACGCGTTCTTTTGTGAATTGCGGGTTCTTTGTTCTTCTTTCAATTTAATCTTCTGCTCACGATTTTCAGCCGCATGAGTTTTTGCCTGACCGCCCACATGCTCGATACCGCGGGTTTTTGCCAGCTGAACCTGTTTTTCCCGATCACGGAAACGTTTTAATTGCTCGTCTGTATGGGTACCAAAGCATTTTGGGCAGCTAACGCCTGCTTCGTATTGATCGGATTGCTTATCGTCTTCCGTAATCGGTAAACGACAGGCGTTACACATGTCGTATTGGCCTTTTTCCAGCTTGTGGTTAACGGCAACACGACCATCAAATACGTAACATTCGCCTTGCCATAGGGACTCTTCTTCTGGCACTTCTTCCAGATATTTTAGAATGCCGCCCTCTAGATGATAAACCTCATCAAAACCCTGTTCTTTTAAATAAGCGGTGGATTTTTCACAGCGGATACCGCCGGTACAGAACATAGCGACCTTTTTATGTTGTTCTGTATCCAGGTTCTCTTTTACATAATCCGGGAATTCACGAAAGGTTGTGGTGTTGGGGTTTTTAGCATCCTTAAACGTACCAATTTCAACCTCGTAATCATTACGAGTGTCGACCAATAATACTTCGGGGTCACTGATCAGGGCATTCCAGTCTTCAGGTTTTACATAGGTGCCTACCACATGCCGTGGATCGATACCTTCAACCCCCATGGTGACAATCTCTTTTTTCAGCTTAACCTTAGTACGGTTAAATGGATTAGCCGCGTGATAAGACTCCTTTGTCACGATTTCTCCAAGATTTGGCGTTTTTGCTAACCACGATAATACGGCTGCAATACCTTCTGCAGGCCCCGCGATGGTGCCATTAATGCCTTCAATCGCTAACAATAAGGTGCCTTTTACATGATGATCCAACATCTGTTGCTGCAGGGGCTCACGCAGTGCTTCAAAATCTTCAAGGCGTACAAACTTGTATAACGCGCATACAGTAATCATAAAATCTCCTGCTAAACGAAACGTAAATTCGCCGCAATAGTTTTGCTTCCGACAATGATTGCCTATGGAAGCGAGTAAAGACGCTGGATTGTAATGATTTAAGTGGATTTATACCATTCCCGATAAGTTATCAGTGATAGCAACACCCTAGATTGATCCCGGTTTCCCCTATTTTTTCTATAAGGAGTTATCGGGATTGGTATTAGATAGGGGCAAAGCTATTTTGGCGACAAATGTTTACAGGGAAGATGGTGATAATATTTACCGAAGAGGAGCCTGATAGGATTTGCTTGAAGTCGGTGCCGTTGGTTGGAAGGTGAATTGTTCTTCTTTTACGTCAATCTCTACCTCCTGGTGGCCTAAAAGGCTATGAGTGTTTTTCAATAAGGCCAAGTCAAAGCTATATGCGTAGATATGGCTACTGGATTGGCCGTCTTGATACTGACATTTAAGTAATAAAATAGTCAGCTTGGCATAACTGGATCGGCTTGTGGGGGTGGGTTTTAGAGCCCGTGTGGTCATGGTCATTAAAAGCCGTTGAGCTTTGTCGTGATGAGCAGGATTGTCGCTATCGTTATACATCACCGTAGCCAGATATTTATTAATATCCTGATATTTTATTTTATGGCGTAACTGAATGGGTTGGTTGCTGGCCTTAAACCAAGGACAGCGAGCCAGATAACCACTAACAGCATTATAATCTGTGGCGTAAGGGCCAAGCATTTTTAAGGTTAACGCAAAATGCCCAAACGCACTTTGCCAAAGACTCGGGTCCAGTGCGCTTGGGTCGGTATCGGGGCTTACCTGCAACATTATATTGCCTGTTTCACTGATAATAATAATATCGGGCCGTTTTTTACGGCCCTTTGGCTTTTTGAAAAAATCAATGCAGGTATGCAGAGCATGGCTAATCCAGCTCATGGTTGACTCGTATATGCTTTACGCAGAGGCTATGGTGAAGCCCGCGGTCTGAGCAATCAGCTTGTCATTACTGTCCTTAATTAGAATAGGCTTCTCATCAGCTACGGCTTCTGTTGGCGTAAAGACAATTGAGTTTTCATTCCAGCTTGAAGGCGTCAATTCAATACCGTTAATTTCAAGCGTCCCTTTGGTTTCTCCTAGGAACTGGCCCTCAATGGTATATTGAGTACCTATGGTTAAACTGTCTGTGACTTCTTGTGTACTTGCGGTATCAAGAACCATGGAGACAGAAGGCACCTGATTGACCAAATTACTCAACCAGCCAATCATTTGTAGATAATCCGGGTCAGACTGAATAGAGTCCAGATCCCCTGCATAGTTTTGAATAAATTTCGGTGTCACAAACAAGTAGGTATCTTTATGCATGGTCAGAGAGGTTGATACCGATGATTCACTAAAACATGGGCCGACTTTAAAGGCTTGTTTGTTTTGCTCGTAATCCGCATAGACCACAATAGCGCTGATAATCGGCATGCCCAGTAGATACTCACAAACAAAGACGATATTACCTACCTTGCTGGAAGTGCTACTCTTGCTACCGCCTATTTTTAAGCCAGCTTTACCAATGGAAGAGATCATGGCGGATGCAAATGCCATTTCACCGGTACCTGTTGCTAGGCCCAGCAGATTCTCAAGTAGCTCCTTACTGAAATCTACGCCAAAGCTAGAAGATTTGGAGATTACATCTTCTTCGGTAACGTGCACAAATAAGCCAGAACCAGAAATAACACGTTCCAAAGCCTCGTAGTTGTACAAAGAGTTTGGTTTACCTGTTTCAGGGTTTTTAGTCGTACTAATGGCTCGCGTCATACCGGCAAAGAAAACCGCCACTTCATTGAAGACATCTTGAACGTTTTGCTGAATCGGCTCACTGGCATCAGTAGTACTTGCCATCATGATATTGCCTGTTTCATTAAACACGTAGTATTTAGTCGCTTCTACGTTATGCGGATTTTTTACAGCAGTGGCGAGTGGTGTTGGCTTAGTTGTGCTATCTGACATTGTATAAACCTTTTGATAATGTGCTTAGCCTATTCGATATTGATAATCCGGCCAGCCTGTAAACACTGTCTATTCATGTGCTTACCGACAGCAGATGACATGTGGCAAGTGAAACTATCCTGCTAGAAAACGATAAAGGTTCCTATTACATGTTATTACAGCGATAGTTTAGAGAGGCAAAGATAAAGACGATTTTGGATTGGTCATTTAAATAAAAAAATACCTTATTTATTGAATCTATTACCTGCAAAGCGAAGGGTTATGACCTACGCTATTTCATAGTTAAAAAGGAAAAAAGCAGGGTATCGCTTTATTTTGGGTTTAACTAAATAAGTATCTAAACTATTTGTTTTAAGTGCTCAAGCAAAAAATATCTATGGAAAGTTGCTGTACTCTCTGGTTACCGGCGAGACAGTATCGAAATAATTTTACTTGGGTACATAGCGCTTTAAGGGTTTCTGAAAACATTGTTTTCGACTCAGTCTGAGCCAAAGCTAAAAGTATTTTTTCAGAGACTCTCTCAATAACAATGGGTATCTCAGATGAATAAATTAGCGACTTGCGCTTTTATTGGTTTGGTGGCCGCAAACTTGGTTGCCTGTAGTGATTCTGATGACGATGATGACGACGGAGGTTCTACCAGTACCAATAGTACCTTAGAAGGCACCGCTGCAACGGGAGCTGCAATAGCTAATGAAGCCGTTACCGCAAAATGTGCCGATGGATCTGGTTTTGTAAGCACGGTCTCAACGGACGCCAATGGTGATTGGACCGGGCAAGTTACACCTGCAAGTCTGCCTTGTGCATTAATGATTAACAGTTCTGCGTTGGGAGATTTGTACAGCTTTGCCGCTGCCGCAGGCACGGTTAATATCACACCTTTAACGAATCTTGTGATTGCTAGAGCCACATCAGGTTCACCGGACGATTGGTTTGCGGGTACAGATATCACCATTAGTGATACCGATATTGATACGGCAGTTGCCAGCTTAACCTCCTCTTTAACCAGTGCCGGATTCACCGTACCTTCTGGCGATCCTATGAACACTGCTTTTGATATCGGTGATGTTTGGGATCAGGTATTGGATGATTTATCCGCCTCTATTTCAGGTAGTACCAGCTTTGAGAGTTATGCCAGTTTAGTCACCACCTTCCTTGAGGGTAATACCAGCCTTCCAACCTTTGTTGATGCTAGTGGAGGCGACGGCGGAGATGGCGGAGATGGCGGAGACGGTGGTGATGGAGGCAGCAGTTCTGGAAATTATGATCTTCAAGTAACCGTAACCGTTAGCGGTATCGCCGCACCAGCGACCACGATTCAAGATATACCTAAACCGGAATCACAATCTGTGTTCTGTTCCGCAGATCAGTACAGCTACTTCCAAAGCGGCCAAGGCTCGGATTACAGCTGGGAAATTACCAGTTGTTCCTTTAGCGGTAACGAAGGCAATATCGCCGCCACAGCAACTGTTAGCGTAGCAGGCTTTAATACCACTATCGATTACACCGTTAACTATTTATATGTAGCGGATTAAGTGTACTCATTCTTCAGAGCAAGTAACCTGCGCTGAATCTGATGATTCAACGCAGGTTTGTTTTTAGAAAACTAGCTTCGGTTAAGCAACCTTAAACTGATTAACATGAGATTGTAGGGCTTGTGCCTGACTTAACATCTGGCTGCTGGCCTGATCGTTGTTATCGGCTTCGATGGCGGTTTGTTTGGATGAACTCTCCAGAGACTGACTGCTTTGTCGGATCTGTTCTGCTGCG
Organism: Oceanospirillum sp.; assembly: GCA_047518265.1. Taxonomy (GTDB): domain Bacteria; phylum Pseudomonadota; class Gammaproteobacteria; order Pseudomonadales; family Halomonadaceae; genus Oceanospirillum. The sequence continues at coordinate 26,372 of JAKZRG010000039.1, read as the reverse complement.
GCGCTTTGTTCTTCTGTGGCGCTGGCCACGTCTAACATTCTAGCTTTTACCTGTTCGGCAGAAGAGCGTATCTGTTCCAGTGTATTACCGGCTTTTTGTACGCGCTCTACGGTTTTTTGAACTTGATGTCCGCCAGACTCCATTTGTAGTGATGCTTTTTGGGCGTTGGTTTGCAGCTTTTCTACCACAGATTGAATCTCTTTTGTGGATTCTTGGACACGCTGGGCTAGGCTTCGGACTTCATCGGCGACTACTGCAAATCCGCGCCCTTGTTCACCGGCCCGTGCGGCTTCGATGGCGGCATTCAGTGCCAGCAGGTTTGTTTGTTCTGCTACCGAGTTGATCACTTCGACTACATTACCAATATCGGCGCTGTCTTGTTGCAGGTTGTCGATGGCGGTAGTGGCTTGTTCAAATTCTTGTTGTAGTTGCCCAATAGCAGCCGCTACTTCATCGACCATCTGAAAACCTTCAACAGATAGGGATGTGGTTAAGCCTGCTCCATCTGAGGCGGTGACGGCATTGCTGGCAACATTTTGAATGGAACCGGCTACTTCTGTGATGGATTCTGAAACTTGGGTCGTTTCTTGGTTGCTGGTTTCTGCCATATCACGCATATCACCACTGGATTGTGCGATTTGTGATGAGGCGGCGGCGATTTCGTCTCCAGAGCTTCTGACCTGGGTAATTAAACCCTGGAAGTTATTGATCATTTGAGCCGTTGATAGCTTCAATCGATCCACTTCATTGTTCGTTTGCATATTCGAGTTAACATTAAGCTGGTCGGTTAGGTTACCTGTACCAACACGTTCCAGTACTTGAGTTATTTCCTGCAGAGGACGTAATGAGCGTTTCAGGAAATATCCCAGAGCAACGACTAAAAGAATAGTGGCGGTAATAGACAGGCCGAGTAATAACATTAACAAAGGCGTGATTTTTGCCATGTGTTCGCTGTGCAGACTTAAACCGTAAACGGTCCAAGGCGTATCACCTACCTGCTGGAAGCTGACTAAGGTTTCGCCGACATTGGGTAGGGTGTCTTCAAAATCACCGCTTTTCTCTGAAAACAGCGCTGCAATAGAAGGTTTCTGAGGGTATAACTCGTTAAGGTTTTTTCCGCGGTGTTGATGATGGGCTATTAAAGTACCTACTTGTTTACCACGGTTATAAACCAAGCCTGCGTAGCCGTGATCACCAAACTTAACCACTTCTAGATTATTACGCAGTTGTTCCAGCATGGTTGAAATAGGAAAGCCTACATACATAATGGCAATGACTCGGCCTGAGCTGTCGCTTACAGGGCTGTATTTGGTCATATAGTCTGTGCCAAACAAGCGAGCTTCACCTAGGTAAGCTTTACCACTGATCAACTGTTTATAACCTGGATGTCCTTTACCCAGTAGAGTGCCTATGGCTCGTTTACCTTGTTGGTTTTTTAAGGATGTGGTGACGCGTAGAAAATCATCACCGTAACGAATAAAGACGGTAGCATTGCCGCCTGTCATACGGGCAAATTGATCCACCTTAGTGAAGTTCAGATTAACGTGTTCATTCTGGTGGGTCACCAGAGGACTATCATATTGTCCAATGCGCACGGTTTCATTATGGTTGAACTGTAAGGATTCAGGGTAAAGCTCTGCAAATACAGAGGAAAGTAATTCAGTGCTATCGATAAATGAGTCGTATGATGTCGCTAGTTGTGATGCCAACATTTCGACTTTACGAGTTTGATCTTTGGCTTGCATGGAGATCAATACATTATTGGATTGATAACCTACAACTGCAATAAAGACTGTCATGATTAGGGCTATCAGCAAGAAAGCTCCCAGACGTAGTTGTTGAGCCAGAGACCATCTATTAATCGTCATATATCTACTCCGAGTTCAGTAAACAAGAGTGCAGATCTGTCCCTTTGACCTTGCAACAAAAGCTGGGTTGTTAGTAGTTGAATGCTACTTTAGTAGTAATTTTGGCGAGGGTAACAGAGTCAAGTATTTGCTCAAAGCTTTTCTGCTGTGGTTACCCAAGTTTATTTAATGAGAATCATTATCGATAAATGGTAGCGTAAACTTTAGTCGAGGAGGGAGTTGTTTTTTAGAGGGGCAGAGCAGAGATGTAAGGTTTTTCTTTATATTTTATCGACATATTTTGTCGTTTTTTGGCATGAATTTGTTCAATGAGAGTTTTTTAGGACGGGACAGATAAACAAGGCCTGTTTTTGCTATTTTATCGATATCAGGCCTTAGATTTTGTTTTGTTATTTATTTTATTTCCACTTCAATCAACACGATATCTTGATCGGTATCGTTCATCACATTATGTTCCACGCCTGCAGCACGGTAGTAGCAGTCTCCCGCTTTTAGCTCGACTTTTATAGCGCCTTCTCCGGTATCAATCTGTAGTTCACAATCTTGGATCGGTACGATCACATAATCACGTTCATGTCTGTGCCACCGACTTTCTCCACCCGCGGGGAAAAGTAAGTGATTGACGCAGGTGCGGTCATTATCGATCTGTTCTGTAATGGCGAGTAGTGGGCGGTCTGACATGGGTCTTCCTTTTTATTCACTTTTCTTAATGCAGAAGGCATTAAGAAGTTTATTTAGGATGCACTAATGAATGTGATTCTAGACAAGGTATGAATGTTTAAATGTCGTAAAAAATCAAACTAGAGATTGGAAATACCTAACATAATGGGCGAAATACGCGGATCAGTTAGCTATCACAGTGGGAGCTTTGTTATACTGCGCGCCTTCTTTGCCAGCCGGTACTCGTGTCTGGTGCTCTTTTATATTGATACCGACGAGATTGCCGTGAGCGATAGCCAATTTTCTAGCCTTAATCTTCCCGATTCTCAACTGCAAAACCTGAAAGACTTGGGTTATCAGCAGATGACGCCTATTCAACAGAAAAGTCTACCCTTGGTTCTGAAGGGTAAAGATGTGATTGCTAAAGCTAAGACCGGTAGTGGTAAAACCGCTGCTTTTGGTATTGGTTTGCTGGAAAAGTTGAATGTTCGTTCTTTTGCTTGTCAGGCGTTGGTGCTGTGTCCGACCCGTGAGTTGGCCGGTCAGGTAGCAAAGGATATTCGTAAGCTGGCCCGTTATCAGCACAATGTTAAGGTTTTGACTCTGTGTGGCGGTATGCCTATTGGTCCTCAGATCGGTTCTTTGGCTCATGGTACGCATATTGTAGTGGGGACGCCTGGACGTATTCAGGATCACTTGCGTAAAGGTACCTTGAGCCTGGATCAGGTTGAGACGGTTGTGCTGGATGAAGCGGACCGTATGCTGGATATGGGCTTTTATGATCCTATTCTGGATATTCTGGAGCTGACGCCGTCCAATCGTCAGACTCTGCTATTTTCGGCCACTTACCCTGAAAAAATTCAGGAAATTAGCGGTCGTTTCCAGCGTAATCCGGTACAGGTTGAAGTAGAGTCAGTACATACTCACCAACATATCAGTCAGAAATTTTATCAGACTGAAAAGTCCAATATGAAACCGGATCTGTTGTTACAGGTTTTGGCTCATCATAACCCTGAGTCTGCGGTGATTTTCTGTAATACCAAGCAGACCTGTTCGGATCTGGCTCAGACCTTAAGAGACCAGGGCTATTTTGTTAAGGCGCTGCACGGTGATCTGGATCAGCGTGAGCGGGATCAGGTTCTGGTACGTTTTGCCAACAAGAGTATGCAGCTATTATTAGCCACGGATGTGGCAGCTCGTGGTTTGGATATTAAAGATCTGCCTGTAGTGATCAACTACGATCTGACCCGTGAGACTGAGGTGCATATTCACCGTATTGGTCGTACAGGTCGTGCGGGGCAATCCGGTCTAGCTATCAGCCTTTGTACGCCATCTGAGCAGTATAAAGTGGATGATATTGCGGATTATATGAAAACAGAAATCACCGTTGAAACAGATGAAAGTCTGTACGATGGCGATTTGAGTGTGATGCACCGCCCGCCAATGGTAACTCTGGCGGTTGATGGTGGTAAGAAAAATAAGATCCGCCCAGGTGATATTTTGGGTGCGTTAACCGGTGATGGTGGTATTGGCGGTCATCAAGTAGGTAAAATCGATATTAATGATTTTGCTGCCTATGTAGCTGTAGAGCGTGATGTGGCTAAAAGTGCGCTGCAACACCTACAGGAAAGCCGTATTAAAGGCCGTAAGTTTAAAGTTAGACGTTTGTAATTGTCTGTCAGCAGGAAAGAGAAGATGAGCAAGTCGTTACAGGATCAGTTATTAAAGATGGGCCTGACCGATGATAAAAAGGTCAAGCAGGCTGCAAAGCATCAGAAAAAACAGCAGAAGGTTAAACGTAAAACCGGTGCTGAGGATGAAGTGAAGCTGCGCGCTGAACAGGCTCGTAAAGAAAAAGCAGAACGTGATCGTGAGTTAAATCAGCAGAAAAAAGCTGAAGAAGACAAAAAAGCGATTCAGGCTCAGGTTAAGCAGTTGATCGAAATGAACCGTTTAACCGATGGAATTAAGGGCGATGTGGCTCATAATTTTGTGCTGGATAAAAAGGTTAAAAAGATCAATGTCACGGCTAAAATTTCTGATCAGCTAGCAAAAGGTCGTTTGGCTATTGCTGAGTTAGAAAGTCGTTTTGAATTGATTCCGCCTAAGGTGGCTGAGAAAATTCAACAGCGTGAGCCGGATTGGCCTATCGTATTGAATGAAAAAGCACCGGATACCGGTGACGAGGAAGAAGATGATCCGTATGCAGCGTACGAGATCCCAGACGACCTGATGTGGTAGTCAGTTCTTCCCGGATTCTGTATAGAATCTTGGTTGTAAATAAAAAAAGGGTTAGCTGTGGCTAACCCTTTTTTATGATGCTCGGGAATCGACTAGCCTACATGATATAAAGCACCGCGCTCGAAGGCTGTTCGAGTGGCTGATTGGCCCATCTGGCTGAGTAGGTTTTGCTGTTCTTCCAGGAACCAGTCCGGCACATCTTGATTGGTTTTGATTATCTCATGGCGATTAATTGCTAGGCCCTTTTTACTATAGGTGCCACCGCTTTCATCAAGGCGCTGTTTAAAGCCTGCATTAAAAGCATCACCTGCCGCGAGAATAGATTCCTCGCTGACGGACATGCCTTGAGCTTCCCATTTTTCTAATTGCTTCATACCACCTAGGGCCATAATGCCTATGCTTAGGCTATTCTCGTAAGGGTCGGCGCTAATTTGAGTGACACCACCTGAAGCATGGTGTTCTCGAAGTTTGTTCATGGTGTTTTCAAAACGATCTGTACTAGGAGGTGCTACAGTTTTAGCTTCTGCTGAGGCATCCGCTTGCAGTTTTTCGTAGCCTGAATAACTAATAGATACGGTTTCGTTATTACTGCTTGGAGAGCGAGGAATAACTTTGGGAGTCTCAAACCGCGTTCCTACCGGATCGACGGCTTTGTTTTTGCCGGTTTCTAATAAAGGGGAGGTAGCAAGTGATTTGATCATGAGTTAATCCATAACATCGAATTTATGAATTAACTCAAGCAGAAACTATGCCAGTGTCTTCGTTGCTGCCTTTTATAGGCCGTTAAATCCGATGGCTATCGAGTGGAGCCGACATAAAAGGTATGCCCTTTACGGATTGCTGATGCGGCACTTTCTGGCATCGTTTTTAATGCCTTCTGTTTTTCTTCTGCAAACCATTCGGGTACCTCTTGATTCTGTTTTACGAGATCAAAACGGTTCATAACCAACCCTTTTCTACTGTAAGTACCATCGCCTTTCAGTTGGCGCAAACCTTCGCTTAATGCGGTACCTGCATTAAGTAGGGTTTGTTCTGTTAGTTTTAAACCTTGCTCTCGCCAGTTTTCTAGCTGGCGGTAACCTCCAATAGCTGTAATGCCTTGGCGTATCTGATTTTCGTAGGAATCACTGCTGGCATAATCCAGTTGTCCAGTCGCTGATTTCTCTCTTAAGCTATTTATCGTTGTTTGAAAGCGTTCGGATTCGTTTGTGCCCTTTACAGGAAAAAGGCTCTCTTGCTGTGATTGATAACTGGCATAACTGATCGATATCTGGTCATTATGGCTGTTATCCGTTGTCTTCGAGTCTTTTACGGGACTGCTTTGGCCTGAATCTACACTAGGACTTGAAGGTGTCTGAGGTTGATGTGTCAGGCCAGCCGGGTTAAGCAATTGAGATAACATAGGCTTGATCCATGATTAAATAGACCCGTAAATTCATTACGGGCAAAAATTAATCATAAATAAAGCATTTAGCGTGCCTGTTTTAGAGCGGTGAAAAAAATATTCTGGAGAGAGTACTCAATCGTTGCGATAAATTGTTTCAATCAAATGAAAACCAAACTTAGTTTTTACTGGGCCGTGTACGGTAAGTACAGGTTTATTAAAGACAATATTATCAAACTGTTTCACCATGGCTCCACGGCGAAACTCCCCTAAATCACCGCCTTTTCTACCTGATGGACAGGTGGAGTGCTGTTTGGCAAGTTTTGCAAAATCTGCCCCTACGGCCAGTTTCTTTTTTAACTTTTCAGCTTCTTCTCGGGTTTTAACCAAAATATGTCGAGCACAAGCAGTGGCCATTTAGAACTCCTGAGGTTTGCATAGGGTATGAAAAATATAAATGCAATTATACCTTACAGGATACTTAGCGGCATTCTTTTGCCGCTAAGTGGAGGGTGATTGCCCTCTCTTTTTTATATCTTTTTAAATAAAGCTAGAGATTAAGCGCTTAAAAGATCGCCCAAAGCTGCGCGAGCTTCATTGACTGCATCTTCACCGCCTGCAACGCCAGCCGCTTGTACCTGACGAATGTCCTGTAAGCCTACGAAGTTAAGCGCTACTTTTAAGTAGGTGTTGGCGTGATTTAAAAATGCAATCGGCGTGTGCTCGCGGTAGTCGCCACCACTGGCGCTGATGATATAAACGGGACGATCTTGTAGTAAACCTTGTGGACCGTTTTCGGTATAAGCAAAGGTCTCACCCACGCGAGCGACCTGATCAATCCAGGTTTTTAGTCCTGAAGTGATGGTGAAGTTGTGCATAGGCGAACCGATCACCACTTCATCTGCTGCTTTCAGTTCAGCAATTAATTCATCAGACAGAGAAAGAGCGCTCTGCTGTGCCTCTGTACGTTGATCTTCAGGTGTATAAAAAGCACCAATGGTTTCTTCTGTCAGGTGAGCGGGAGGGTTAATACCTACATCACGGTGAACAATAGTGCCTTGCGGATTAGCGGCTTGCCATTTAGCAACAAAATCGGCCGCCAGATCACGAGTAACAGACTGCTGGCTTTTAGGGCTGGAGTGGATAACAAGTAAGGTGCTCATAATGTGGCCTTTTAATTAAACTGTTTCGATTGATTGCCAGTTTATAGAGCTTAAAAAGAAAGAAAATTGCATTAAATAGTGTTATTTTTTCTAAAAAATAGAAGGGTTGAGAGTTATGGCAGGCCATAAGACAACATTGGAGCAGTGGCGGATTTTACAAGCTGTGGTTGATCATGGTGGTTATGCTCAAGCCGCTGAAGTGTTATTTCGCAGTCAATCCTCTTTAAACCATGCAGTGAAAAAGTTGGAAAGTCAGCTTGGAGTTCAGGTGCTGGAGGTTAAGGGGCGTAAGGCTTATTTAACAGAGGCAGGGGAGGCGCTGTTACGGCGCTCTCGTTTTTTGACTGACAGTGCTGCTGAATTGGAGAAGCTGGCAGAAAATATCGATATGGGATGGGAGCCTCAGTTGACCATATCTGTTGAGGCTATTTATCCAAGGGATCTGTTATTTCGAGCGTTGGAGCAATTTTACCCGGAAAGTCGAGGTACTCGCATTCGTATTATTGATTCTGTGTTAACGGGAAGTATGGAACACATTCTTAATAAAAGCGTTGATCTGGCGATTACGGGACATATTCCTAAGGGCTTTACTGGAGAGTCTTTGTGTCAAATAGAGTTTCTTTTAGTGGTTCACCATCAACATGAACTCGTTGGTTCATTGCAGGAGGTGACTCAGGAAGATTTGGTAAGCCAGCTGCAGATTGTGATTAAAGATACCGCAGCGAAACCCGATAATAATCAAGGATGGTTGAAGGCTGAACAGCGTTGGACAGTGGATAGCTTTGAGCGGGCGAAACAAATTCTTAAGCGAGGCATGGGATTTTGTTGGTTACCTCGGCATGAGGTTTTGCAAGAACTTGCTAGCGGTGAGTTTGTGGAGATTGAAGTGACTTATTCTTCAGGACGAACGGGGGAGGTGAGCTTGGTGGTACCGAACCCAGATTTGCTTGGGCCTGGAGGGCAATGTTTATACGAGGCATTGTTAAAAGAAGGACGTTCTGCTCAATGCCGAAAAGCTCTAAGAGATATCGGTGTTAAAATTGAATCATAGCGGGCACTTATGGTGTTTATTAGCGTATATCTAAACTAAGGCCTCAGCTATAATGCTATTAAAGCGAAATATAAGGAGCATACAATGGTATTGCAGCGTTTAGGATATGTGGCTCGTCGGATTGTACAGGCGACGGCACTTTCGTTTGCTTTAACCGGAATTCCCGCGTTTGCAGATGATCATCAAGGATTGCTAAAGGCAACCATTGAGATGGATCACCAGTATATTCCTGTTCTGTATTATACGGCGCAGGGGGACTTTGTTGCTTCAGAACAAGCGATGCAGGACTTTCTTTCTGAGTGGCAAGCGTTCCTTTCTGTCAACGAAGGTTATGCTAAAGATCCTGAGTGGCAACACTTTATAGCGGTTGCGACTAAGATGGTTAATACTGCGGACGAGCAGGTGCTCAGTGGTGATCTTATGGCGGCCAGCAAGTCTTTGGCAGGCATACGGATTACGTTGCAAGGATTGCGGGAACGCAATGGTATTAATGATTACTTCCTAGATGAATTACATCGTTACCACAGTCACATGCAAGCGATTGTTGCTGCAGGTGATACTGATGGCATGGCGATGAGTCAAGAAGCTGTACGTACGGTACAAAAACATTGGGCAGAAGTTTGGCCTCGTTGGGAAAAGATCCGCCGTCATTTTAGCCAGGCTAAATTTGATCAAGAAATGTATAACTTTAGCGATGATCGTCTTGTTGAGTTAAAACAGGCGGTGGCTGAGGAGCAAGTTGCGCTTTATCAATTGAAGTTTGCTTTGATAAATGGCGACCCCAAACGCATTGCTAATGCAGCTACAGGTTTGACTCCTGGATTCGAGCGAACTTATCGGGCTTTTGGTGATATGCCCTTCGAATAAACCTAAATTTTAATACTGAAAAGAGGCCTATATGGCCTCTTTTTTTATCTGATGATTTCTTGAACAATTTAACTTCACTTCCCTCAAAGCCCTATGTTTACTTACCTTTTAGGGGCTATTCAGAAATTATACACAGAATTGTTCACCGAAAATGTGGATAAGTTTTTTTGGTGTAACTATATGATTTAAAATGAATTTTCAGACTTTGCGTGTGATTTTCTGTTAACGTGTGTCGATCTTGTATTTTTTTCAGCGCCTTAGACGTTTTTTTGTTTAGCTGTTATTTTTAACTACAGGTAAAGGGTGTGATATTTGTTGGTATCAGATATTTTTTTGATTTAATTAATCATTCGTTCAGATGAAGGGCAAAAGGAGGCCTAAACTTAGGAAAAGCTTTTAGCTGATAGCTACTGCCGGAGTAATTATCATGTCTTTATTTGTGAATACTAATGTTGCTTCATTAAATAATCAGTTTCACTTTCAAACGGTCACTGACCGGATCAATAGTTCTTTCGAAAAGCTCTCCTCAGGGAGCAGGATTAATAGCGCTAGTGATGATGCAGCAGGTTTACAGTTATCTGACCGATTGACAATACAAATTATGGGACTGAATCAGGCCAATCGTAATGCCAATGATGGAATATCAATTGCTCAAATTGCTGAGAGTTCTCTTAGTGAGATTAATGATAACATTCAACAGATGCGCGCATTAGCGGTGCAGGGAGGGAATACAACGTTATCTTCAGATGACCGTGAGGCACTAGGTAATGAATTTGAAGAGCTGTTAAATACGAATAATGACATTGCTAACTTTACGAAGTTTGGTACTTTTAACTTGTTAAATGGCACGGCTCCTAGTAGTGGTTTTTTGATTCAATCTGGAGCAGAGAGTGGGGCGGTGGATACTGTTACTACAGGTAATGCTCAATTAACTGCGATCTTTGGGCAAATATTGGCTGATGAAGATATTACAGTAGCATTGAGTTTACTAACGGATACAAATGCATCTACCTATGGAACCATTGGAGCATTAGCTACGGCGTATGTGGCGATAGGAGGGGCTTCTGCAATTTCAGAGGCTGTAAGTGCTTTGTTCGGAGATATAACAGGTTTAGATGCGCCTTCTAACTTAGGAGAGCAAGGTGTAGCCATACTTGCGATAAGTGCATTTGCTAAGATTCTGACTGATGAAGCCGATTCTAGCTTTGATCACGGGGCGGTTATTTCACTAATTGCGACGGACATTGATTATATTAGTCAAATCTTAGCTGCTGCAAGTGTAACCACCACCCAATCTTCGATCTGGACTGATGATGCAGAAAATGCGTTAAATGCTTTTGTGACGGATACATTGCTTGATGCAATGAGCGCGATGGTAACTGCTGTGGACTCCCAGCGCGCTAAGTTGGGGGCCGAGCAGAATGGTTTAAGCTCAACTGTACGCGCTAATAGTATCGGTTTTATTCATCTTTCTGATGCGAGGTCACGCATTACAGATACTGATTTTGCATCTGAATTAACAGAATTGACGCGTAATCAGATTATTCAGCAAGTCTCTGTTGCTGTTCTTGCTCAAGCGAATCAACAACCAAACCTAGCGCTATCCCTATTGAGTTAAAGCAGCTAAATCCGAATATTCTTTCTATAGTGTTTTAGCTTTGTTTCTAGAGTGCCAATGGTAGAATAACGCCATTTTTCCCGATCACTTGCTAGGTTTTTCTGCTATTGATTGATCTGTTTTACCGATATGGGGTTGTTTATGTATAACTTTAGTTTCCAGAACCCGACCAAATTAATTTTTGGCGAAGGCCAAATGACTAAGCTAGCGTCTGAAATTCCAAAAGATAAAAAAGTATTGCTTATCTATGGCGGCGGCAGTATTAAAAACAATGGTGTATATGATCAGGTCACTGCAGCATTGTCGGAGCATGAATGGGGGGAATTTGGTGGTATTGAACCAAACCCTGGATTTCATACGGCGATGAAAGCTGTAGAGAAAATTAAGGCTGAGGGTTTTGAGTTTCTTTTAGCTGTGGGCGGTGGTTCTGTTTGTGATGCCACTAAGTTCATTGCTGCATCAGCATGTTTTGATGGTGACCCTTGGGCTATTTTAAATGAAGGTGCACGTATCCGAGCCGCCTTGCCTCTGGGTGTTGTTTTAACGTTACCTGCAACAGGCTCTGAAAGTAATCCTAATGGTGTGATGACCAACTATGAAACGTCGGATAAGTTAGCGTTTTATGGCCGTAAGTTATTTCCTCAATTTGCGATTCTTGATCCTACCGTTACTTATTCTTTACCGGAAAAACAGGTGGCTAATGGTATCGTGGACGCCTTTGTTCATACGGTAGAACAATATTTAACCTTCTCTGTTGGTGCGGATCTGCATGATCGTTTTGCCGAAGGTATTCTGCGTACTTTAGCGGAGCATGGCCCTAGAGCTTTGGCTGAACCGGAAAACTACAATGTAAGAGCTAATGTAATGTTATCTGCCACTATGGCTCTGAATGGTTTGATCGGCTCAGGCGTGCCTCATGATTGGGCGACACACTTTATTGGTCATGAATTAACGGCTTTGCACAATATGGATCATGGTCAGACTTTGGCGGTTATCCTGCCTGCGACTATGCAGGAAAAGCGTGAGCAGAAACATGACAAGTTGCTGCAATACGGTAAAGAGGTTTGGGGGATTACAGAGGGAGATGATGATAGTCGTATTGATCAGACGATTGCAGCAACGAAAAGCTTCTTCGAATCTCTAGGTATTTCAACGCAGCTAAGCAGTTATGGTGTTGATGCGTCACATATTCCAGCCTTAATTTCAGCGTTAGAGAAACATAATATGGTGGCATTAGGAGAACATCAGGATGTAACACCTGAGGTGAGCGCTAGAATTTTGCACCGCTGTTTATAGGTCTTCTTTAATATTTTATCTCTTTATTTCGTTACGCATTAGGTTAGAAGTAGAGCGTTAGACAAGAAAAAGCCCCGGTAGAGAACTCTGCCGGGGCTTTTTGCTATATGTTTAAACTGTATCTATTCTGCTTTAAGTGGCTCAGATATGATCAGAAAAAGGCGTACTTAATACCTAACCCTAATAGCATACTGGATAAAATGGGTTGCAGAACTTTATTGGGTAAACGTGAACTAAGCTTGGTGCCTATATGGATAGCAGGTAGAGAGCCGATTAAAAGAGCCCCTAGCAGCTGGTAATCCACATTACCAAGATACATGTGCCCAACACCTGCAATGAGTGTCAAAGGGACTGCATGAGCCAAATCTGTACCAATAATACGTATAGCGCTTAAGGCTGGAAATAGAATTAAAAGGATGGCTGCACCAAATGCTCCAGCCCCCACTGATGATATCGTTACGCAGAAACCCAATAAAACACCCATAATCAGAGTGAAGCGGTATTTGTGTTTTTCCAGAATCTGGCGAATAGGACCATCTTGGGTGTCATGCAGTTGGCGAATACGGCTTTTAAGCAATAAGACGCCTGCTGTGAGTATCAGCATTACACCAAGGCTGTGAGTCAGTAGCCCCGAGTAACTTTCCGGTGAAGGAAAGTAATTGGCTAATAACCAAACGGTGACGGCTGATACAGGTAAACTACCTAGGGCCAAGGTACCGGTGATTTTCCAATCAACAGTCTTTTGTTTGTGATGTGCGATAACACCGCTTGCTTTGGTAATTGACGCATAAAGCAGATCGGTACCGATCGCGATATGGGCTGGAAAACCAAATAGAAGCAGTAAAGGCGTCATCAGTGAGCCACCGCCTACACCGGTAAGGCCGACAGCTAAGCCGACAGCGGCACCTGAAATAATATAAAGTAAAAAGTCCATACAAGCCCAAACGTTGAAGCAGAATATATAAGATGACAGCGAATAATCGAGCTAATCTATCCTGTCTGCTATATTCTTAAAAGTAATGTTTGCTTATATTTTTATGGCATAATAGTCTTAAAACCGTTAATCACGAGAGGAAAGGCGGAATGAAGCTACAGCAGCTGCGCTATATATGGGAAGTGGCCCATCATGATCTTAATGTGTCGGCAACTGCTCAGAGTTTGTATACCTCGCAGCCGGGCATCAGTAAGCAGATCCGTTTGCTGGAAGATGAGCTAGGTATTGAGATTTTTGCCCGTAGTGGTAAGCATCTGACGCGTATTACACCTGCTGGGCAGGAAGTGATTGATTTAGCGGGTCAGATTCTGCGCACGGTTGGCAATATCAAACAAGTGGCTCAGGAGTTCAGTGATGATCGTATCGGCAGTCTGACACTGGCTACAACTCATACTCAGGCGCGTTATGCTTTACCTGGGGTGATTAAAGACTTTATTGCTAAGTATCCTGATGTATCTCTGCATATGAAGCAGGGTACACCTATGCAGATCTCTGAGATGGTTTCAGAGGGTGCTGCAGATTTTGCTATTGCAACGGAAGCCATGGAGCTATTCAGCGATCTGATTATGCTGCCTTGCTATCGTTGGAATCGTTGTGTTTTGGTGCCTAAAGATCATCCGTTGACCCGTGTGCAAGGGCCGTTAACGCTTAAGGATGTCTCTGAGCATCCGATTGTGACATATGTCTTTGGTTTTACTGGGCGATCAAAGCTGGATGATGCCTTTAAGGCTGAAGGTTTAGAACCAAGAGTTGTGTTTACGGCGGCAGATTCAGACGTTATTAAAACTTATGTACGTATGGGAATGGGGGTTGGTATCGTAGCGGGCATGGCTTATGACGAGGACGCTGACTCTGATTTGGTTGCTTTGGATGCCAGTCACTTGTTCCAATCCAGTACCACTAAGATAGGTATTCGACGTGGTACTTTTATGCGCGGTTACATGTATGAATTTGTCACTCGTTTTGCGCCGCATCTTGATCGGGATTTGATTGATGAAGCGTTGGCTTGTAGCTCAAAAACAGACTTGGATGCTCTGTTTGCTCATATTGAGTTGCCTGTACACTGATTTATTGCTTCTTTGCGTTTGATTGCAAGAGCTAAAATAAAAAAGGGGAAGTAAGCTAGGCTTACTTCCCCCTTTTTTCGATCTGTTTTTACACTTCTATCTGGCTTATGAGACTAGAAGGGTTATTTATTCAGGTTGCCCGCATGTAAACCGCACTCTTTATGAGTGGCCTCTTCCCACCACCAGCGACCTTCACGTTCATGCTGGTTAGGCAGTACCGGACGTGTGCAAGGTTCACAGCCTATACTGGTATAGCCTTTTTCATGCAGTTCGTTGTAAGGCACATCAAACATGCGAATATATTCCCATACTTGCTGAGAGCTCCAGTTAGCCAATGGATTAAACTTAACCAGCGGGCTTTCTTCTGTACCAAAGGCAATATCGTTTTCTGCTACAGGTACTTGATTACGTGTACCAGGGCTTTGGTCTTTACGCTGCCCGGTAATCCATGCATCTAAAGTGCTTAGCTTACGACGCAATGGTGCAACCTTACGTACGCCGCAGCACTCCTGATGACCGTCTTCAAAGAAGCTGAATAAACCCTTCTCTTTTACAAAGCTTTCCAAAGCCTGATGCTCCGGTGACATCAGCTCGATGGCGATGCCGTAGTGTTTACTGACTTTGTCGATGAAGCGATAAGTTTCTGGGTGTAGACGGCCAGTATCTAGAGAGAATACTTTTAACTGACTTTTATCTGCAATGACCTTGCTGGCGATCTCAATCAGTACAACATCTTCTGCGCCGCTAAAGGAGATGGCGATATTGTCAAAATCCTCTAGGGCTTGTTTGATAATTTTCTTCGGTGTTTCAGTATCAAATTCCAGCGCAAACTGGTTGGCATTAAATTGGCTCATTAGGCTTCCCATCAGTTGGGTTAAATCTCATCAATACGGTTAAGCAGTCTTTTTGCTGCTGTAATAACTGTAATTTTGGCTATAAGGTAACAGCTACTTATAAGGAAAATAAATAAAAAGTGATTCTATGATTATTCCTTATTTTTCAAAAGCTCTGTTTGATCTATGACTTATGGGTGAGTGGTATGGGCTTTCGGGCTCTGACTTGTTAGGCCAATTGTGGTAATCTTTTGGCCATTCAGCGTGCCGTACCGGATAAGGCTATTTCTGAATAAGTCATTATTTGGCTGCGTCATGCGATCTACCCTAAATCATAATAAAAGGACGACTCTGTGGAACTGGCATGTCTTGACCTTGAAGGTGTTTTAATCCCGGAAATCTGGATTGCATTTGCCGAAAAAACCGGCATTGAAGAGTTAAAAGCAACCACTCGCGATATTCCCGATTACGATGTTTTGATGAAGCAACGTCTGCGTATTCTGGATGAGAATGGTCTTAAAATTGACGATATCCAAGCAGTAATTGCAGAACTGAAACCTCTAGAAGGTGCGCAAGAATTTACGGATTGGTTGCGTGAGCGTTTCCAGTTGGTGATTCTGTCCGATACTTTTTATGAGTTTGCTGCTCCTTTGATGGCACAACTGGGCTTCCCTACGTTGCTATGTCACAAACTGGAAGTTGATGAAGAAGGTCGTATTACGGATTACACGCTGCGTCAGCGCGATCCTAAGCGTCAATCTGTACGTGCTTTCCAATTGTTGAACTACCGTGTAATCGCTGCAGGTGATTCTTACAATGACACCACGATGCTGACTCAAGCGGAAGAAGGTATTTTGTTCCACGCACCGGACAATGTGATTGCTGAGTTCCCTCAGTTCCCTGCAGTACATACTTATGACGAGCTGAAAGACCAGTTCCTGCGTGCCAGTAATCGTAATCTGACTAAGTAATTGGCTACAGCCTGCTTAGTTAAGATCTGAAAAAACCACCGTTACTTCATAGAAAGAAATGACGGTGGTTTTTTGTTGTTAGGTTTCTAGAGATCAAACTGATCTAGGAAGTCTGGCTGTAAGGCACTAATAATTTTACCTACCTTGTGCAGTGTTTCCTGATATTCACTATCCGCTTCAGAGTCGTAAACAATACCGCCTCCGCCTAAGCAATCCAGGCGGCTAGCACTTTTACTCTTTGTTTCGTGAGCTTGATCGGAATCCGTTGGACCTGTATCAGGTGTTACTGGGCTTTGCTGTATGGTGCGTATGGTAATGCTACTATCCATCTCTCCGCGAAAATCAATATAAGCCACCGAGCCGCAGTAGATGCCGCGACGTTGAGGTTCCAGCTCATCAATAATCTCCATCGCCCGTATTTTGGGTGCTCCTGTGATAGAGCCCCCGGGGAAGCTTGTGGCTAACAGGTCAATAGCTGTTTTATCTTGATCTAGTTTCCCAACCACTGTGCTGACCAGATGGTGCACATTAGCGTAGCTCTCTAGAGCAAAGATATGGGGCACTTTAACACTGCCAGCTTGGCAAGTTCGGCTAATATCGTTGCGCAAGAGGTCGACAATCATTAGATTCTCAGCACGGTTTTTTGTGCTGGCTAATAACTCGTTGGCAATGGCTTTATCTTTTTCGCTATCAGGATGGCGAGGGGCGGTACCTTTAATGGGTTTAGTCTCCACCAAACCTTTATTTAGCTTAACAAAGCGCTCAGGAGAAACACTGAGTATCTTATAATCACCAAAATCCAGATAAGCGCTAAAAGGCGCTGGTGTCGCTTGGCGCATTTGTAAATAAGCTTGCCAGCTATCCCCGGTCATTTGAGCGCTAAAACGCTGGGCGAAGTTAATCTGGTAGCAATCCCCTGCGCGGATATAATCGATAATCCGGCCAAAGCGCTGGCGGTACTCATCCTGAGTCATATTGGCCTGGAAAGGCTGGGTAATCGTAAAAGTAGCCTTTTGTTGTGGCTTCTGTTCAGTACTTTGCTCTATTACGAGCTGCACTTGATCCAGTAGTTCTTCTGGGCCTAACAAAAAAGTGCTTGCTTCTTGATGATCAACAATAATGGCCCATAAATAGATGCCTCCCAATAAAGAAGGGAAATCAACATCTGTTGCCGCTTGCTCAGGGAGAGTTTCTAGCTCTCGACCCAAGTCATAACTCAGGCCACCAATAAAGCCTCCAGTAAAGGGGAGATCTGTTTCAGGCAGGCATTTAGGTTGTAAAGCGTCTAATCGTTGCTGAAGATATTGCAACGAGGAGCTATTGCTTAGCTGGTGACTATTGATCTGTTCAATAGGATCAGCCGCAATAATATCGTAGCGTCCAGAGGGGCTTTTAGGTTGTCCACTATCCAGTAATACAGGAAAGGGTAGATGACGTACCTGCTGAAAGTATTCACTACCTGCCTTGTAGGGCAGTGTTCTAATGTTAACTGATGACATAGATAATAGAGCGGCTGCTTAGCAAAACGCGCTATTCTAAACATTTTTACCGGTTCAGCCTATCTTTCATCGTATTTACAACGCTGGTTAGTTGTATTATTGCGCTGGATTACACTCGTAGAGTGATTTTATAAATTGATATTCACTGTATTGTTTAGGTGGAATTTAGATGAACCGCATTGATAAGGAGAAAGCATGGCAGAACATTATCAGTGCCAGACAGGAACCCTGTCTGTAGCCGATTACCAAATGTTTTATCGTTTATACCGCAACCCACAC
Organism: Oceanospirillum sp.; assembly: GCA_047518265.1. Taxonomy (GTDB): domain Bacteria; phylum Pseudomonadota; class Gammaproteobacteria; order Pseudomonadales; family Halomonadaceae; genus Oceanospirillum. The sequence continues at coordinate 8,581 of JAKZRG010000039.1, read as the reverse complement.
CAGACCAGTGGGCGACGCATGTTGATGTTGCATGGTGCGGGGGTAGATGGCGCTTTTACTTGGGAGCCGACATTACACCGTTTGCATGGTTGGAGTGAGTTTCTAGTACCTGATCTAAGAGGTATGGGGCGGAGCTTACCTCTATCAGATGAGCTGGTATGTGAAGAAAAACCGTTCAGTATTGAATCTGTGGTAGAGGACATCTCTGCTTTATTGGATCATCTTTCTTGGTGTGAGATGGATCTGGCGGGGTATTCTTTTGGTGGTCTAACGGCGATGCTATTAAAGCAACAGAGGCCTGGTGCGTTTAATAAGACTTATCTTTTAGAGCCTGCTTTTATGGAGCGAGTGGATTTGACAGAAATGCGTCAAGTGCGCGAATCCTATTCCGCTGCGGCCAATATGATGCGAGATGCTAGTGATCCTGATGCAGGCATTACTCAGTTTTTGGATCAGATTTCACCCCGTAGATCTAAGTCGTTGCGAGTGGAACATGCCACAGTACATCGTTTGAAGCATCGGGCTAAAGGATTTTCCTATGCCCTTGATGCCGTAACTGATGCCGTGCAGCGTTTGGATCGCGATCAATTATTTGCCGCACAAAAAGATGTCATCAGTTTTGTGGGTAAAAAAAGCTTAGACACAATGAAACAGTGTCATCAAAGGCAATCTGAGCAGCATGATAGTTGGGAGTATCATGAAATAGTAGGTGCAGATCATTCATTACCTTTTCAGAAACCCTCTCGAATTGCTGATATTTTAGAAAGAAGTGTCGACAAAATATAATTGTCTACAATAAATGGTCGACAATCTCCCGAGAGTGACCGGTCGGTTGCGTTTCTTTATTTCTTGTAACTAATTGAAAATAAAGAGAAAGATATATTTTCATGGTTGGACATGTCTTGGATTGTTGACAAATTATACTTTGGTTCAGCTTGACGATCTTATCTGGAGTGTCTAAAGTTCACTCCAACAAGAAGATTGTCGACAATTAATAAGAAGAACACTTTGACTACATCAGACGTTCCGTATGCATACGAAGAGGGTGAAGCTCGCACCCTGGCTGATCAAGTGTTTGAGAAGATTCAAACCGCGATAGTAAAAGGTGATATACCACCGGGTAGCAAGATTACTGAGCCGGGTTTGGCAAAACAATACGGTATTAGTCGAGGTCCCCTAAGAGAGGCTATTCGCCGATTAGAAGGCCGCCGGCTGATTAAACGTGTTCCTCATGTAGGTGCACGGGTGGTTTCACTTTCGTATGAAGAGCTGTTGGATATCTATGATGTTCGTGAGGCGATGGAAGGCATGGCCTGTCGTCTAGCCGCTCGTAATATGACATTAGATGAGATAGCAGGGCTTAAAGAGCTTTTGGCGCGACATGAACAGGCGTCAGAGTTGCAAGAAGGAACTGCTTACTACCAGAAAGAAGGTGATCTGGATTTCCACTTCCGAATTGTACTTGGAAGTAAAAATGAGAAGTTAACCGAGCTGTTATGCGGTGAGCTTTACCATTTGGTTCGGATGTACCGCTATCAGTTCAGCGCCTCCAGCTCACGTCCAAAAAGGGCGTTTGAGGAGCACCACAGAATCGTGGATGCCATTGAGCAGAGGGATGAGGAACTGGCTGAAATGTTAATGCGTAGACATATTAGCGCTTCGCGTAAAAATGTAGAAAAACGTCTGCGTGAATCCCAAACAGAATAATCCTAAGAAGGAATGACCCATGACTAAGCTGACTGCGGGTGCCCGCTTCCGTAAAGCACTGGCCGAAACAAATCCACTACAGATTGTTGGTACGACTAACGCTTATCACGCCATGATGGCTGAGCGTGTAGGCCACAAAGCGATTTATCTGTCAGGTGGCGGTGTTGCAAACCACTCTTACGGTCTGCCTGATCTGGGTATGACTTCTTTAAATGATGTATTGGCTGACGTTAATCGTATTACCAGTGCCGTTGATACACCTCTGATGGTTGATATTGATACAGGCTGGGGTGGCGCATTTAACATCTCTCGTACTGTTAAAGAGATGATCAAGGCGGGTGCTGCTGCGGTTCATATTGAAGACCAGATTGCACAGAAACGTTGTGGTCACCGTCCTAATAAAGAGATCGTTTCTCTGCAAGAGATGGTTGATCGTGTTAAAGCAGCGGTTGATGCACGTACAGATGATGATTTCTTCGTAATGGCACGTACTGATGCGTTCCAGATGGAAGGTCTAGATGCAGCAGTAGAACGTGCGCAAGCATGTTTAGAAGCCGGTGCTGACGGTATCTTTGCTGAAGCCGTACATACTCTGGATGACTATAAAGCGTTCTCTGATGGCATTAATGGTGCTCATCTGTTGGCTAACATCACTGAGTTTGGTGCAACGCCTTTGTTCAACACTGAAGAGTTGGCAGAAAATGGCGCAACTATGGTGCTGTACCCACTGTCTGCTTTCCGTGCGGCAAACAAAGCTGCTCTGAATGTTTATGAAGCTCTGCTACGTGATGGCGATCAAAAGGCAGTAGTAGATACCATGCAGACTCGTATGGAACTGTATGATTTCTTGAACTACCACGACTTCGAGCAGAAGCTAGATGCTCTGTTTGCTGAAGGCAAAAATAAGTAATACCTGTTACGCAATTGTACAAAAGAGCTCTGAAATAAGAGCCTGCTATTTTTCGGCCAAACGCTGGAGAATAGCAGAAGTCTTTAATTTTAGTGCCTATCTCAATTGGAATATTAAATAAAAATAATCTGACTCTGGCGGTCGCAAAGGAGCATAGTAATGGTAGATAAGAAAATTGGTGGCGCTGGCCTGCGTGGTCAGTCTGCAGGCGAAACGGCACTGTGTACTGTTGGTCAAACCGGTGCAGGTCTGACCTATCGCGGTTATGACATGAAAGAGCTGGCTGAAAAAGCCCAGTTTGAAGAAGTATCCTACCTGTTAGCCTACGGCAAGCTGCCAAATCAGGCAGAGCTGGATGCTTACATGGCTAAGCTGAAAAATCTGCGTGCATTGCCTGAAGCACTGAAAGTGGTTCTGGAACAGATTCCAGCAGACGCTCATCCGATGGATGTGATGCGTACCGGTATTTCTATGCTGGGTAACCTGGAAACAGAGAATGATTTCTCTGAGCAGACCGATCATATCGACCGTATGATGGCGGCTTTCCCAGGTATCATTAACTACTGGTACAACTTTAGCCATAACGGCAAGCGTATCAATGTAGAAACGGATGCTGACTCTATCGCTGAGCAGTTCCTGTGGACGCTGCATGATAAGAAGCCGGAGCCTCTGCATGTAGAGGTGATGCACGCTTCTTTGATCTTATATGCTGAGCATGAGTTCAACGCGTCGACCTTTACGGCCCGTGTGTGTGCTTCTACGCTATCTGATATTCATAGCTGTGTAACTGCGGCTATTGGCTCTCTGCGTGGTCCTCTGCACGGCGGTGCAAACGAAGCCGCCATGGATATGATTCAACAGTGGAAGTCTGCAGACGAAGCTGAAGAAGCGATCATGGGTATGCTGGAGCGTAAAGATAAGATCATGGGCTTCGGTCACGCGATTTATCGTGAGTCTGATCCTCGTAATGCCATTATTAAAGCATGGTCTGAGAAGCTATCTGCACAAGTAGGTGATACTCACCTATATGCGGTTTCTGAACGTGTTGAAGCGGTTATGTGGCGTGAGAAGAAGCTGTTCTGTAATGCTGATTTCTTCCATGCATCGGCTTATCACTTTATGGATATTCCGACTAAACTGTTTACTCCGATCTTCGTATGTTCCCGTGCATCCGGTTGGACTGCGCACGTAATGGAACAGCGTGCTAACAACCGTATTATCCGTCCAAGTGCCGACTATACTGGCCCAGAGACTGCAGATTGGGTTGCTATCGAAGACCGCGACTGATTTTAAGGCGGGGCCGGATACGATACTTGCCTCTACTGCCCTTAGCCCCTGCCTTTTTTATTACGGCTACCGGTTTTCCGGTAGCCGAGCTAATAACCTGATTAGCTTGATGTGGCGATATTTTAAGATTTAAGAAAAGGGGAGACGGCCTGAGCCCCTGGTTCACGCCTGACTTCCCTCTCTGACCACTTTTCGACGGATTCCCGACGTTATGAACACACAATACCGTAAATCCCTGACCGGCACCGCTCTAGATTATTTTGATACCCGTGCAGCGGTTGAAGAGATTCAGTCTGGCTCATATGCCAAATTAAACTACACCTCCCGCGTACTGGCTGAACAGCTGGTGCGTCGTTGTGATCCCGCTTCTTTAACTGATTCCTTAAAACAGTTGATCGAATGCAAACAAGATCTGGATTTCCCTTGGTATCCGGCTCGTGTTGTTTGTCACGATATTCTGGGGCAGACCGCTCTGGTCGATCTAGCCGGTCTGCGAGATGCGATTGCTGATCAAGGTGGTGATCCTTCTAAGGTAAACCCTGTTGTGCCAACTCAGCTGATTGTTGATCACTCTCTGGCTGTTGAAGCGGCGGGTTTTGATCCCGATGCATTCGAAAAAAACCGTGCCATTGAAGATCGTCGTAACGATGACCGTTTCCACTTTATCGAGTGGTGTAAGACTGCGTTTGATAACGTTGATGTGATCCCTGCCGGTAATGGCATCATGCACCAGATCAATCTGGAGAAGATGTCACCAGTGATTCAGGCGCGTGATGGTGTGGCATATCCTGATACTTGTGTCGGTACGGACTCTCATACGCCGCACGTTGATGCGCTGGGTGTTATCGCTATCGGTGTCGGTGGTCTGGAAGCTGAAACCGTCATGCTGGGTCGTCCATCTATGATGCGCCTGCCTGAGATTGTCGGTGTTAAGATTGTTGGTGAGCGTCAGCCAGGTATCACGGCGACGGATATTGCGCTGGCGATGACCGAATTCCTGCGTAACGAGAAAGTGGTTTCTGCTTATCTGGAATTCTTTGGTGAAGGTGCTGCCTCTCTGTCTATTGGTGACCGTGCCACACTGTCTAACATGACGCCAGAGTATGGCGCGTCTGCGGGTATGTTCTATATCGATGAGCAGACCATTGATTATCTGAAGCTGACCGGTCGTGAACCTGAACAGGTTGCTCTGGTTGAACAGTACGCAAAAGAAACTGGCCTGTGGGCAGATGATCTGGTAGAAGCTGAATATAAGCGTGTACTGGAATTCGATCTGTCTACTGTATGCCGTAATATGGCGGGTCCTTCTAACCCGCACCGTCGTTTGCCGACTTCTGATCTGGTAAACCGTGGTATTGCTGGTGATGAGATGCTGGCAGCGGCTAAAGCAGAAGAAGCCGATGGTAAGATGCCTGATGGTGCGGTAATTATCGCGGCGATCACCTCTTGTACTAATACCTCTAATCCGCGCAACGTTGTGGCTGCTGGCCTGGTGGCTAAAAAAGCCAATGAGCTGGGTCTAGTACGTAAACCTTGGGTTAAGTCTTCCTTTGCTCCAGGTTCTAAAGTTGCCAAACTGTATCTAGAAGAAGCGGGCCTACTGCCTGAAATGGAAAAGCTAGGCTTCGGTATCGTGGCTTATGCTTGTACTACTTGTAACGGTATGAGTGGTGCTCTGGACCCTGTTATCCAGCAAGAAATTATTGATCGTGATCTGTACTCGACGGCAGTACTATCCGGTAACCGTAATTTCGACGGTCGTATTCATCCCCATGCTAAGCAGGCATTCCTAGCATCTCCTCCATTGGTTGTAGCCTACGCTATCGCTGGTACGATGCGTTTTGATATCGAAAAAGATGTTCTGGGTAATGACCAAGAGGGTAACCCGGTTACGCTGAAAGATATCTGGCCTAGTGATGAAGAGATCGATGCCATTGTTGCTAAGGCCGTTAAGCCTGAGCAGTTCAAGCAGATCTATATCCCTATGTTTGATCTGGGTGCGGTAGAGAAGTCTGAGAGCCCGCTGTATGACTGGCGTCCACAGACGACTTATATTCGTCGTCCTCCATACTGGGAAGGTGCTTTGGCCGGTGAGCGTACCATGAAGGGTATGCGTCCTCTGGCTGTTCTGGGTGATAATATCACCACAGATCACCTGTCGCCATCCAATGCGATTCAGGCATCCAGTGCTGCTGGTGAATACTGTGCCAAGATGGGGCTGCCGGAAGAAGATTATAACTCTTACGCTACTCACCGTGGTGACCACCTGACGGCACAGCGTGCAACCTTTGCTAACCCTAAACTGCTGAACGAAATGTGTCGCGATGCAAATGGCGATGTGAAGCAGGGTTCTCTGGCACGTATCGAGCCAGAAGGTACTGAAAGTCGCATGTGGGAAGCTATTGAAACTTACATGGATCGTAAGCAACCGCTGATCATTATTGCGGGTGCTGACTATGGTCAGGGTTCTTCCCGTGACTGGGCGGCGAAAGGTGTGCGTCTGGCCGGTGTTGAAACCATCGTTGCAGAAGGTTTTGAGCGTATTCACCGTACTAACCTAGTGGGTATGGGTGTCTTGCCTCTTGAGTTTAAAGCCGGTGATACTCGTGAAACTTACGGTATCGATGGCACAGAAACTTACGATGTGGAAGGTGACCTGTCTCCAGGTGCCGATCTTACTGTGATCATTAATCGTGCCAACGGTGAAACCGTTAAAGTACCTGTGACTTGTAGACTGGATACTGCAGAAGAAGTATCCGTTTATGAAGCGGGCGGTGTACTGCAGCGTTTCGCAAAAGACTTCCTAGAAGGTAATGCTTAATTTATTAGGCTGAGCTTTTAGGTATGAGATCTCTGATGGTTGCCAGTCATAAGCCTGGTGATCATCGGTAACGATCAATCAATCCGTTGTATTGCCATTCTCTTATGGCGTGCAGCGGATCGATTCTTATCTCATCTTTATTGAGATCTTTTAAGAATGTTAGCTAGCGATATCAAGTTGTCGTCAGTTCAATACTCTTAAACGTTTTCTGAATCGCGGTAGATATTGATTAAAACAACAGTACCGCCCAGTTATACAGGACAATACAAATATGGCACACGTACCTCAGATTAAAATTCCAGCGACTTATATTCGTGGTGGCACCAGTAAAGGTGTATTTTTCCGTCGTCAGGATTTACCAGAAGTAGCGCAGGAGCCAGGTGAGGCAAGAGATAAAATCCTGATGCGTGTCATTGGTAGTCCTGATCCATATGGGCAGCAGATTGATGGTATGGGTGGTGCAACATCTAGTACATCTAAAACTGTGATTTTGGATAAAAGCACTCAACCGGATCATGATGTGGATTATCTGTTTGGTCAGGTTGCAATTAACAAAGCCTTTGTTGATTGGTCCGGTAACTGCGGCAACTTAACCGCTGCTGTTGGTGCGTTTGCGATTAGTGGTGGTCTGGTTGATCCAGAGCGTATTCCTGAAAATGGTATCTGTGTTGTTCGTATCTGGCAGAAGAATATTAAAAAAACCATTATTGCTCATATCCCCATCACTAACGGTGAAGTACAAGAGACCGGTGACTTTGAGTTGGACGGCGTAACCTTTCCTGCCGCAGAAGTGGTCGTTGAATTTATGGACCCAGCTGATGGTGAAGGCTCCATGTTCCCTACGGGTAACCTGGTAGATGATTTGGAAGTGCCGGGTGTCGGTACCTTTAAAGCGACCATGATTAATGCGGGCATTCCTACAATCTTCGTTAATGCAGAAGATATTGGTTATAAAGGTACAGAGCTGCAGAAAGATATTAACTCTGATGCGGAAGTGTTGGCGCGTTTTGAAACGATGCGTGCCTATGGTGCTGTGAAAATGGGGCTGATTTCAGATATCTCTGAAGCGGTGGCTCGTCAGCATACACCTAAAATTGCATTTGTGGCGCCTGCTACTGCTTATGAAGCGTCTAGTGGCAAACAAGTCTCTGCTAATGGTATTGATGTCTGTGTTCGTGCGTTATCCATGGGTAAGTTACACCATGCCATGATGGGGACGGCTTCAGTGGCTATCGCTACGGCAGCAGCTGTACGGGGGACTCTAGTGAATCTGGCTGCCGGTGGCGGTGAGCGAGATTCGGTAACCTTTGGTCATCCATCCGGTACATTACGTGTTGGTGCGGCAGCGGAAGAAAAAGCTAATGGCGATTGGACTGCTAAGAAGGCCGTTATGAGTCGTAGTGCTCGTGTTGTGATGGAAGGCTTTGTACGTATACCGGGTGACACTTTTTAATGGCTATATCTTGATGATATAAGCTAGTGATAAAAAAGCCTGAGAAAGCTCAGGCTTTTTATTGGATTTATCTGCAAATAAACCTCTACTGATCTATTCTTTTTTTACTTCTCTTTTAGCATGACGGTTTGTGTCGGGGTGGAGGTTGCATTGCTTCTTTGCTATGCATCCTAATATCTCCGAGTGAAATACCGTTCTGAAAGTTTTTTACAAAACTTCGCTTTTAGGGGTTGTGCTTTGGTTCTTGCTGCGTATAATACGCCCTCGCTGTCACGGACAAGCTTCGCGGCAGTCGGGTAACACTTTGATTTTTAAATGTTTTTTTGAAAATCCTTTGAAATCTAATTTCAAATAAGTGTTGACCCAGAGGTAGATTGCTGTAAGATGCGCTCCTCGGTTAAGC
>JAKZRG010000038.1:0-17914 GCA_047518265.1 Oceanospirillum sp. | reverse complement strand
CAGTCGAAGATAATGTCTTTCCAATGTTGACGCTGTTGGACGAGATTACGTTTAGACATCATGACTTCCTTTTAAATGAGAAGTCATGACGGTAAATGATGGAGATCGGCATTAGTAGGTGGGGAGAAAAGACCGCTTACTCTTTTTCAGTCGTTTCAGCGCCATTCGGGTGTTTTGTCCCGTGGTGTCTTTGCGTCTGTACTGTCCCTGTTTTTGCTCCTCTTTATGTCCCTCTCTATATCAAGAGAGCGTTTATCTGGGCGACGTTCCGTCTTGATGAACTTTGCCGCAGGGAGGGCGGGGCTATGAGCAATGTTGCTGGAATTAAGGATGGGGATAAGCAAGAGGCTAAAGACCCGCTGGATATGGATCAGTTAAGTCAGTCGTTTGAGGGCTTATACCATCGCTGTGCTTTTTTGTTGGTGGCGTTGGAAGGTATCGCTTTTGGCGAGACGTCTTTGCATCACAAGGAGGCGGCCAATGGCGTGGGCTATTATGCGGCTGATTTGCTTGATGAGTTGGTTCAGATTCGGGAGATGATCGATAAAGGTCTGAAATCTGGCGTAAAACATTAACCCTGTTTCTACATAGCTAAACAAACGTTTTTCATATTTTAGAGTGCCTCTGACTGTCAACGGGACAGATTTTGTTGGCAACCTTGTAGAAGAACGTTTGTTCTGGCGCTTAACGGGCAGGGTATTGAGTGATTTAAATGCTTTGCCGGTGGGGACAAACGACCCGTGCCATGTTCTGAGGAGGACATGGCGCTCTGTACGGGTATTGTGTTGTCGCTATCGGAGGCTGATTTTTACAGGATGGTTCAGATTTGGGCTATTCGGATGTGATGATTCTCCGGGCTGTTACAGGCTGCGAGAGGATCAGCGAGGGAGTGTATGACGTATCCAGAAGGCTGGCATATGGCCAGTGATGAGAGAGCCGAGCAATTGGCCGGTAAGTTAAGTCTGGCCATTGGTCAGCAGCATTTTTTGTATGACAAGCACTTAAGAGTGGTCGCGTATCGGCATAGGTATGAGATGGATGAGTTGCTGTGCGAGCATCCAGACGAGGAGGATGTGTTTACTCTGGTGCATCTGGTTTGGTCGTTGACTTCATCTGAAACACACAGGGCCTCGCCTATTGTGGAGCTGCATGGCTGTTTTCAGGATTTCTTGGATTATGAGTATGAGGTTCAGGACAGGATTATGCCTGAAGAGGTTAGTGGCCTAAGCTTTCCGCTGACCGGCCAACTAAACCGCCCGCTAAGCATCTCGCAAACCGAACAGCTAAACAGCCAAATAAAAGAGGCTGAAAAGCAGAGAGAGGTGTTGGGCAAGTAGCAGGGGTAAATCGGTGAATATGGGCTACCTTTATTTGAACGTCAGTAATGAATCATACAGGTAGCCAATTCATAGGGTTTTTAGAAGGAGTTGACGATTATGAGGAAAGAGACCGATATATCAAAGATTGAACACGAACCCGTTAAACAGGCATTCGCTAAACTGCAAGAGTTGAGCGGGAACCCAGATGTTCGTCGGTTGGCTGCTGTTCGGGAAAAGGTCTTGTTTAAAGAGGCTATGGCGTATAAATATGCCCAAGCACAGGGAGTAGATGATGAGGCCGAGTGGTATCGTCTAAATGGAGAGGTAAAGCTTGAAAAGCAGGACCAGATTCAGTTGGTGGCTCTTTTGGTTTCAACTCGTTTTGGCTATGTGCCTGATGGTGTTACGGAAAAAATCAATGCCGCATCTTCTGAGCAGCTTGATCAATGGACCGATGATATTTTGACACTGGAAACCTTGGAGCAGGTTTTTCAGAAAGGCAAAGACAGCCCATCATGATTATTTTTGTGCTCCAAGAGGTAACTCATGCCCGGTCAAATAGACGACTGGGCAGGGCGGCCGTAAGGTGCTGATTTATAAATGTGAAGTTCACCCCGCGAAACCCAACATGGGATCTTCCCGTATTCTGAATGGCTATCGTGGAGCATTAATATCTCTGCAGGTGCCGATATATATGAAAGGGAATGTAAGCAGGTTTGTATCGGGTATACGACAATCTGACGTTGGGTTTCGCGGATTAAAGTTTATATCTATCAATTAGTTATGGTGTGCCGCTCTACCCAACCTACAGAAATTTCACCTTCCTCTGGAAATTTGTTCCGGGGCTGTCTTTATCTCGTGCTAAGCATCCATTTAATGCTTCATCATATACAGCATAGAAACCACTTCAGCTTTACTGTTTACCGATAGCTTGGCAAAGATATGCTGTAGGTGAGTTTTGACCGTGGCTAAGCCACAGCAAAGCAGTTGGGCGATCTTCTTGTTGGCTAATCCCTGTACCACTAGTTCAGTCACCATGCGCTCTTTTGCGGTGAGCAGATACTCTTTACAGAATTGATCAAATTGCAGGTGTCGTGGCGCTTGCATACTCTGTTCTAGTGAAAATTCAATAAACCGATGTAGGCTTTCCAGCTTTTTCATCTCTCCTGCAAGATATTGCTGCTCTGGGTTATTGATCAGTATGGAAGCGCCTGCTTTTAGCTGACCGTCTACTCGGAAAAACAGTTCGATATTGTCTTTGACCTGCCAAGCTTCCAAAAAGTCTTTGCAATAGGCGTTGTCACGACGCTGATGGAAAGGCACTAGGTCGTTCATTCTGACGATATTGGCTTCTTTTTCCGCTTGGAAATGCCCAGGATAAAGAGGGTCAAGTCGTTGATAAGACTCCATATAATCCCGGTGCATGGCCGGTGGCATCTGATAGGTTTCATAACAGATCGGTTTGGCCGTTTCATCGACGATATAAGCTACAGCACAGCTCACATCAAGCATGTTGCCCAGCAGGTTCAAACATTCATGTTGAAACTGTAGAGGGTTAGCGGTAACTGAAGAGTGATTTGTGATCATGTGAAACCTCCAATGAACCTAGCCGTCGGCCAAAATCTAATGGACTAAACTTACCCTAGTTAAAATTAGTTAACAAGTTAATTAATCTGGATCAAGACAACTTGTTACATTTTTGTTATGGAGGGCTAGGTATTAGGAGAGATTAATATGTGGGTGGTGAGAGAGGTACAGTGCCATGATCGGGTAAGTTTAAAAAATAATAGTAACGCTTCAGCGCTTCCTTCATATCAATAGTTTCGATCAACCGGTCCAGTTTTTCTTTTATTTTTGCTCCTCGAATAGTGTCGCTAATGACTAAACCAACAGGAATATCGTCGATAGGATGGCGGCGGTAATAGATATTCTCTAGCTGGAATTTTTGGATGCAACTCATGGCCGCGCCTCGTTCAAATGCTAAAGCATCGATTCGGCCTTTTGCCAGCATAAGGCATAGGTTGTCTAACTTCTGCAGGTGTACTTGTTGTGCACTGATGCCAACTAATTGAGCGACAAATGCTTCATCGCCAAAGGGAACGCCCACTCTTTTTAGTGTTTTAAAGTGTTGAATATTCGTGTTTATCTCTTTGGTGGAGTAAATATCATTTTTTACTAAGAACTTTATTTTCAGAGGAATCACAGCATTTCTCATTAAGCCAAGCTCCTCCTCTACTAATGCAAAGGGCCCTCCTAGATCCGCAGTGCCATTATCTAGATTTTCTCGAATACGGCTGGTTGTGGCGATATGGATATCAAAACGAATGTCTGAGATCTGTTCAATTTTAGAAAATAGTTGATTGATAAGCCCTTGGCCTTGCTCGGAAACTAAAGGAGGAAAGGGTTCAAGATAAACTTGCAAGCGCTCCGCTCGCGCTGTGGAAGTGAAAAACAGTAGGCTTATAAATAGAATATGATGAATACGCATACTGCATTCCTAATGACCCTATTTGGCTTATGTTGTTTTTTCATGACGAGATCCTCATGCCGATCTTAGAGTATATGGATGTCTCATCTTCATCAGTGTGTCCATCAGCTCTGCACGCTCTAGAGCATCGTTGTCGTTCTGAATAGGTGTATTGGGTGCAAGGTAAAGCTGATGAGCGTGATCACTCACTTGGCTAACTGCCTGATTCAGTACATTGATGGTATCGGTCAATCCCTGACTCTTCTACTGAATAAACGTAAAATCAGAGTACTCAGGACAAGATGTATAACTGCCTTTACAGGATTTAAGTTCACATAAACCATATAGGTTAGAATAAATGCTCGTTTTAATGGCGTTTGTTTTTTGCTATGGGCTTAGATTGTGAACAGCTTGAAAATCGGCTTTTGCTTGATTGAATGCAGAGGTTCCGTCCTGAGTATTATTGCCTCCCTGAATCGATGCCATTCCGTTGATATACTCCTGCTTGGCTTGATTGAATGCAGAAGTTCCATTCTGGGCATTATTGCCCCCCTGAATCGATGCCACTCCATCGGTGTAGTCCTGCTTGGATTGATTAAATGCAGAAGTTCCATTCTGGGCATTATTGCCTCCCTGAATCGATGCTACTCCATCGGTGTAGTCCTGCTTGGCTTGATTGAACCGTACGGATCCATTTTTGACCAGATCCCCAGATTGAATCGACTCCAGGCCGTCTGTGTAATGCTTAGGCTCCATTAAATGACTCATGGTCGTTTGCCCGAGATCGGCTTGATGTCCTCGGGTTACTGCAAATTCATTTGCATAATCCTGAAACTCTTTCCGATATCTTTTCCAAATTTCTGGATAAGCCCCTTTTATCGAGTTTTCCCATTCATGGAGGATCTGGGCCATGTATCCAGCATCTTCTTGATAAGTTTGGGTTCGCTCCATAACCCCTGTCCACTTTATATCCAGATATTTCAATCCTAATTGCTTCACTAATGCTCTATCCAATAGATCTTGTTCATCTGGATTAAGAGGACTAGTTTGGCGGGCTAAGGTCTCCTGTGGGCTTAATGGAGTTCCATTTCTCTCTTTTACTTTAGCAGATTGATAATCTGTGGAATTAATATGATCCCTTACTTTAATAATTGCTGGCTTTAAGATGGTATAATCCGATACACCGGTTAAGCCTTTATCTTTAAAGACTTCATTGCAAAATTTCTCATTCCAATCATTATGTCGAGGATTACCTATTTCTCGGGTATGGTAATCCATATAATCATTTGCATCTGCCTCACCATGACCTGTCGCCATCCCATCTTTATAGGAAGCGAGTGGAGAAGATTGAGAAATCTCCATAAAATCCGATATCCAGGATTGAATTAAGCTCGTCCATTTCACATCCGGATAAACTGCACCTCCAATTGCAAGCCGAATTTGCGCAATACCAGGATCAATCTTTGCTTGTAAGGCAGCTAATCTACTTTTGTTCCTTGCATTATTATTTTTGAGGGTTTGGTTTGCAGGGTTGTTCAAATCTTTAGATGAAATTAAGTTTTGGGTGACCATTAAATCCCAGTTCTGTCCTTTTAAAAATTCCCACTTACGTAAAAATTGCTTGAGAAAACTTAAGAGGTCCCCACCAGCTGCCATATTCCTCAAGGTTTTCAACATTAATGTCCAAGCTACGGTATGCGACTTCTGTCCAGCTTGTCCATATTTGGTCATGGGGCGATCATCCGGCAATTGCAATCCTGTGATGGCATAGTGGCTTGCTGCATTTCCTGCAGGCAAAGCCAAACCCGTCCGGCTATCTCCCATCTGAATTTGAGCATGAAACTCAACTACGTCTTCAACTGCCGTTGCTACCTCGGGCGTTGTAGCTCGCCAATCCCCGCCCAAATGTCCATTGGTATTATGCTTTAATATGTCTGCATCTAAGCCCATAGTGATTGCGTCTTTGTGATTTTTCCAAGTTAGGGGGAAAGCGCGACTAAGTGCCATTTCTAATTTGTGTTTCACAAGTGCCAGAGCTTTTGGGTCGTCAATTCCAAAGTTCATATTCGAGCCAGGATCCCAATATTTAAGAACTTGGTCGAGAACATATGGATCATTCTCTTTATCTGTATTCCCTTCTTTATAATATGCTTCCAAATCTTCCAATGCAGTATTTGCAGATGCTTCTCCATGTGCCGTAGGCCGTGTATCCTTAATCACGGTACTCCCCTTTTCAGTCCGATAGCCCTGATGGGTGGTCAAGGGTGCAAGCTGAAGAGCAACAAAATAATCTGAAACTGCTTTTTGAACCTCCTTGTAAATGACGGTAGTTGGAGCATTTGTATTTAATAAGCCAAGAAAGTACTCATTGGTATATTTGGCCAGATATCCATTCAATCTTCTAAAAGAAGCGGAATATTCTGTTCCGGATTCCATATAGGCCTGCTGTTTAGCTAATTCTTGCCAATCATGCCATAAATAATTTTTCAGAAAATTGGATAAAGTCATCTGACTAACCGATGTATAAGCCCTTTTCAAGATCGTCCAGGACACAGAATGCGCATGCTGCGTAATCCCAGCTTTGGAAGGAGGGCGAAAGGTTTCAGGCAAGGAAATTCCTTCAATCATTAAGTCCTTCCCTTGGGTATCGTTAGCAAGTACATTGGGAATCAATTCGATTTGAGCAGCATAGCGAAATACTCCTTGTACGACTTTTCCCTCTCCTTGAATGGTAGGTTCGACTCGCCCTTGCTTTTGCTGCACCACATGCCAAGCTTCATGAGGTAGGTGTTTTTCTCGTCCAGAAGATAAATAAATATCTGTGCCTTGAGCATATGCATGTGCTTGCAATTGGGCCGGTTTATCAGAGTTATAATGTACTTTTACGTCATCCATTGAATAACCAGATAGGTTTTCAATACCTGTTTTGAGGTTGTCGGGGAGTCCAATCTGATTTGGTCTAAGTGCTTGGCTATAGGGAGTTGTATCGGTTGCTCTTGCTTGAACTGTCGATTGACTTTCAGAATCCGCTTTCGCCCCCATTACATCGGCTTCTTTTTCTAGTGCAGAATCTTCATTGATGGCTACCCTTTGTATGGCAGTATGTGCATTAACCGTTTTCTGGGATTGGACAAGTCGCTGGTTTTGTGAGCTGTTGTTGGCGAGTTCTTGTCGCCTTTTCATTTGTACAACCTCTGGTCGGTTATCCACAAATTGGAAGGTATTCTTTTCTGCGGGGTTATTCGCCATTTCCTGCAATTTCCGCATTTGAATGGCTTCAGGACGGTTGTCTACAAACTGGAAGACAGAGGAGTTCTGCTTTTGCTCAATTCTAGCCTGAGTAGTAGTTGAGCGACTTTGATTTTCCTGATTCTTATCTACATGTGTTTGCATAACTAGTCCTTTTCGAGCTGCGCTTATTGCCTATAACAGCCAAAATAATCGCAGTGAACTTTATTTCGACTATTGAACGTCTCTTTTCTTGTCATTCCCCAGCGATGAATTTTATCTTGATCACAGTGAATATAGGATAAATGGTCATGGAGGTTTTGCTCCAGATGCTCAACAATATCTGGAATCTCTTCTGGGCAATGGAGCCATTCAATTAATGAATGACGCTGCCTAGCTGAAAGGGTGTCGAGTTGAGAGAGCACTTGGTCGAAATCATGCTGTTTCATTGGAGGCCTACATCAAACCAGAAAAGAGGCCTCTTCAGTTTAGATCACAACCAATAACTAAACAGAACATAGCCCACTAAGGATTGATTAAATCTTCGGGCAATAAAAGGCAAAATATTATGAAGCATCCTTTTCAGTCCCTATTATTAAAAATATTCTACTATCAACATGCAAACATGCGACGTATAAGGACTATATATCGATAGTTACGACTATTTCTATTACAACTGATTACACCACTATGAAAAGTGTTATAAAATTTAAAAAAATCGAAAGCGCTCTATATAAAATTCAACCTAGATATATATACATCCCTTAAAATACTTATTTATTCAGCATACTAAGGAAAACCCATTAAAGTATAGATACGTAATAACATGCAATAAAAATAAAGCTAATACGCTATTAAGTCAGAAAAAATACTGACAAAACAACATAAACCCAAAGATCTAATTATAGGCCCAACAACGGCCTTACCGGCTATGTTCGACAATATCTGGAACCTCTTCTGGACAGTGGAGTCATTCAAGTAATGAATGACGCTGCTTAACTGAAAAGGTACTGAGTTGAGAGAACATTTGGCTGAAATCATGCTGTTTCATTGGTTGATATTTTTAACACATAAGGTATTTTCTTAACCTACCGAAAACCGCTTCAGTAATGTTTGCTGTTTCTGGGCAAAGCTTAGCAACTCTTGGCTTCTTACTTCTGTTTGTTTTGCTCCCTCGGATGTTTCTGCAGCATTGGTTTTAATATGAACCAGTGTTTTGCTGACTTCGGATACGGCTACGTTCTGGTTTTCGCAAGCATGAGCAATTTGTTGATTCATCTCTCGGATATTGCTGATGGATTGAGTCATCTGCTGCAAGGATGTTTTGGAGGCTTCAGCATGCTCGACACAGGCTTCTGCTTTTTGGTAGCTATCCTGCATTACATTAACCACCTGCTGAATACTGGTTTGCATGCTGTCGACCATCTGCTGGATATCCTGAATGGAGTTGCTAGTACGGCTTGCCAGTTCACGTACCTCATCGGCAACAACCGCAAAACCTCGACCATGATCACCGGCACGGGCGGCTTCAATAGCGGCATTCAGTGCCAGTAGATTGGTTTGCTCTGCGACGGAGTGAATGGTTTCCAGAATACTGTCAATTTTACTGCTGTAACCTGCTAACTCTGCACTGTCTGATACCGCTTGAGTAATGGCTTGGGCCTGACTTTGGATGCTTATCAGGGTTTTCTCGACATTAGTGTTCACTTCTTTATTAAGGTTTGTACAGCTCTTAACCGCCGTCAGGGTATCCTGACTGTGATTATTCACTTCGTTAACACTGCTTTGCAGTTCTTCGGCCGTAGAAGCGGTCAGTTCCAGTTGCTGGCTTTGCTCTGACATGGCCTGAGTGGCTTGTAAGCTGATGGCAGCATTTTGTTGCGCGACATCCGCTAAGTGCTCTGCGCCTTTACCTACCTGTTGCAGTATGTCCTTTAGATTGTCGACCACGGCATTTAAGGATTCGGCCAATTGACCAAATTCATCTTTACGATCCTGTTCAAAGTGCAAATTTAACTCACCCTGACTAACACGGGCCAATAGAGCACTAAACCGTGCCAATGGACGACGCAATGTATTAATGGTGATCACTGCAACAATCAGGGCAAAAACCACAGAGCCTATGGATAAGCCCATAATCATTCTCTGACTGAAAGAATTGGTTTGATCCGCCGCTTGCTGTGCTTGTTGTGCCAGAGCTTGAGATTTTTGAATAAACAGGTCAGCGGCTTGGCGAACGGCAGCCAATTGTTGCAAGGTGGTTTGATTTTGTTGGCTGAGCTGCTGTTTTATGGCATCTCTTTGTTGATACAGGCTGACAAGGCCTTTATCCGAGAAAAACTGTTGCTGAGCGATCTTTATCAAAGGGGCTACCTGACTGGCTTTTTTCTCTGATTCACTGAAGCTGCTCAGCTTTTTGGACAGTTGCCCTTTTAAATTATTCAGTCGTTTACCAAGTTTTTGAATATCCCCTGAGCGCTGAAAACCCGTTAGCTGAAACTGATGGCTATTGAGGCTGCTCAGCAGGCCTTTGGCAGAGATCTTGCCATCAATATTCTGGCTGGTGCGAACATAGCGCTGTAACCAGCTGGTGCTGGCATCCATATCTTTTTGAAAACGTATTTCTTGCCGAGTGATCTTTTTTCCCAGAGTTAGATTAAGGCTATGGAGCTGAATAACCTCTTTGGCTAAACCGGAGTAGTGATGACTGATCTGTTCTATCTCAGCCAGAACAGCTTTTAAATGAGCATCCCCCTGTATTTTTGTGGCTAAGCGGGATAGCTGTTGGTTAAAACTTGTCATCTGTTGTTCAAAGGCTTGTCGATCTTGATCTATTTCTTCTTGTTCCTGATGAATAAGGGCAGAAAACAGGTTTTGATTGGCTTGCTGTAACTCAATCATCTGGTTAAAACTGCCTTCTAGAATCGGCAGGGTATGTTGAGTTACTTGGTTTAAACGTTGATAGATACTTTGATTGCCCAGTAAACCACCGGCACCGACTATTAAAATAAAAAAGACCATGGCCAGAAAGCCCAGACTGATTTTCTGTGAAATATTTAAATTCATTATTTTGCTTCCCGGTTTGGTCGCGACGGATTCGTGGGCTTATTTACCGTTCCTTCGGGCACCCCTATATATTTGAACTGTAAAAAAGGGGGCCGTAGAGGCCCCAAAAAGGCTTAGCTGTGGATTGCTAAACGTCGTGCAGGGTCTTTATGCTGGAGTATTGCCAGACAAATTCTTTTCCTGAGCTAACTGGCGACGATCCTTGATCTGCCCCCAAACAAAAAAGCTGATGGATAACACGATAAGAGAGAAGAGGATTAAGCTGATAGGGCGGTCGATAAAGAGAGATAAATCGCCTTCACCTGTGCCCATGGCTTGACGGAATCGGGTTAAAAATACCGGCCCTAACACCAAACCCAGAACAATAGGCACCGCAGGAATCTCGTTTCTGCGTAGCACGTAACCTATCATGGCAAAACCTAGTGCAATTAAGGCATCGGAGAATTGATAGTTTTGGCTGTAGCTACCAATAAAGCCCAGCACCAGAATAAAGGCACCGATAAAGCGGCCTCGGATACGGGTTAGGTTAACAATCCAACGAGTCGCCACAGACAGGTATAGGAAAACCACAATATTCATCAGGAACAGAGAGATATACAGCCCTGATATAAACTCTGGACGCTCTACAAACAGTGTTGGTCCTGGGATGTAGTTATGCACCATAAAGACGGCTAACAACATGGCCATCAATGCATCTGCTGGGATACCAAAGGCCAGTAAAGGCACCATTACTGAGGCGGTTACGGCATTGTTGGAGGTCTCCGAAGCGATCAAACCTTCCGGTGCACCATCGCCAAATTTTTCCGGTGTTTTAGAGAATTTTTGCGCCAAGGTGTAAGAGAAAAACTGAGAACCAAACTCACCGACGCCCGGTAATAAGCCCATGACAACCCCAAGGGCAGCAGAGCGAATAACCGTGACCTTGTGTTTAACCAGCTCAATGGCTCCAGAGAAAAGCCCTGTACCCTCTAGTTTTGTCACATGAGAATCCTGGCCTTTCTGTGAAAGCAGAACAAAAGCCTGAGACATGGCGAATAACCCGATAACGGCAGGTACTAATGGAATACCGCCTAATAGCCATTCCTGACCAAAGGTGTAGTTCTGCGTATTGTAGGAGCGGTCAATGCCCACGGTACCCAGAAAGATACCAAAACCCAGCATCATGGCGGCTTCTACCATATGTTTACGGTGCGCCAGTACCACAAAGATCATGCCCAGAGCGGCTAACATGGCAAATTCAGCAGAACCAAATAAACGGGCTACTTCTGCCAGCATGGGGGCTAATAACACCAAAGATGTAACACTGATAATACCGCCGACAAAAGAAGAGGTATAAGCGATGGAAAGTGCTCGCTTACCTTCACCTCTTTGAGCCATAGGGTAGCCATCATAGGTGGTGAGTACCGCTACTGGCGTTCCGGGGGTATTCATTAAAATAGCTGGGATGGCACCACCATACCAAGCGCCGCCGTAAACCCCCACTAGTAGCATAACGCCTGCTAAAGGCTCCATAGAGAAGCTTAGGGGAAGCAAGATAGAGATCACACCGGCAGGTTCCAAGCCTGGAATCGAACCGATTGTTACGCCAATTAAGGCACCAATGAGAATTGCCAGCAGTACGTTAGCGTGGCCAACTTCTGCTAGACCGAGTAATAAGGTTTCCATCGTATGTCACCTTTTATAAATATTGATTGGCCAGATCTGCCCATTCAGTAGGCAGGAATTCATACAGCCAGACATCTGGCAACCAGAGCGTTAAACCCACACGAAAGATCACAACGATGACAAAGAGTGTGAAAAGAGTGGTTGTAAACCAAAAGCGATCCAGCAGGCGGGACAGCCAAAGTAACAGCGTGACAAGGGCCAGAGTGGCCGGTACAAAACCGATAAGTGATAACGTATTCACATAAAGGAAAAACAAAGCACTGGTGATAATGGCAACACGGTAGCGGCCTAAACTATCAAAAAAAGATTCCAGTATATTGGCTGGGGTACAGGCTTGAGGATTAAAGCTAAAGACAGCTCGCCATGCCGCAAAAATCACCATAATGCTCAAGCCTAGTGTTGAACCCACCATAGGTTGAGTAAACCAGCCGCGTTTAGTCTCAATCCATTTAGCTTGTTCCGGCATAACGATTAACAGAGCCACACTGGCCACAAGGATCAGCCAGTAGACACTGGTGTTGTGGTTCTCTACTGAGATGGTGATCTCTTTATCTCTATCCGTGATTTCTGGTGTTGCTTGAGGAAGGGGTTGTTCAGTCGTTGGCACTGGACCAGCCTCTTGTGTATCCGGGGTATTTTTTACGTTCATAACATCTAACCTAGAAGGTTGATGCAGGTGCCTGCATCAACCCCTCTGTCATCGCCAGTTTTTACTTGCTGAGGACTGCATTAGTCATCGATAGATATGATGCAGTCCAGAGAGTTATTGGCTTAAGAGTCACTTTATTGCTGCATAAACTTCAGCAGGCTTTGGGATTCGCTATAGTCATTTTTGATAATGTTTTTAGCGCTTTTTTCCGGAATCCAGAAGACAGATGCTCCTGTGCTTTCAACCAGTTGCTCTACTTTCTCAGACTTTAGAGCTTTCTGAGCGATACTTGCGATCTTATCCTTGATCTCTTGTGAAGTGCCTTTTTTCACAAACAGACCGTTCCAAGTGGTTTGTGAGATACCGGTTTCTTCCTGAAGAGTCGGGACATGAGGGGCAATACTTAAGCGTTCATTAGTAATAGAGGCAAGAAGCTTAACGTCGCCGGATTTGATACAAGCCAAAATCTGTTGCGTTACGGTATTGATAACGTCCGCATCGCCATTGGCCAGAGTAGAACAATCATTTGAATCAAAAGGTGCATCAGAAGAAAACTTGATGCCCATCATATCGGCTGCTTTAAAGCTAATGGCTGTTGGCAGGGCCTGATAACCAAAGTGTCCCAAAGATACCTTGTTCTTTTGTGAATAATCCGCCAGCTCTTGTAAAGTGTTATACGGCGCATCCGCTTTGGTGGCAATAACAAAGGGATAGTCTAGAAAGATACCGACAGGTTCAAAGGTCTCTTTGTCATAAGGTGCGTTACCGGATACTAACTGAGTGGTGACTAGGTCAGCTACAAAAGAACCAATGGTCAAACCGTCAGCACGAGCACGGGCCACTGTACTTGCGCCAATCACACCGCCGCCGCCAGGCTTATTCAGTACTGTGGCAGGTTTGCCCGTTTCGCGAGACATCTCTTCTGCAATCAGGCGCGTCAGGATATCTTCTAGATCACCTGGAGGCCAAGGCACAACAAATTTAACCGGACGGTTAGGGTAGTCGGCAGCAACCGCTGTGCTACTGAATGTGGTGCTTAAAAGTGGTGCTGTGATCATTGCGGTAGCAATCAGAAGTTTTTTTATTTTTTTCATGAGTGACCTCAAGTCGTGAGTTCTAGTTATTGTTAGTGAGAGGCTAATGCCAATACTGAGTAGCTCTTGGGTTTTAAGCTATTGTTCTGTTTAAGAAAAAAGTCTCGTGCGATTGAGTAGAGTTTTCTTGAACTGATAGTTCTCTTTAACCGATAGCTTCTTTAATCGATGCTTAAAGCTGCAGTCCGTTTTGCTTACTTTGAACATGCCTCTATTGCAACGGATTTCAGAACTGAAAGTAATCAACCATAGGGTTGATCTCATAAAAGATTAGGCACTGAGTCAGTGCTAGGGAATATGTTAGGAGGAGGTAGGGGGGGCTCGATTTGGTTTTTTCCAGAATAAAAAAACAACATAAAAAAAGCCTGTCGCTAAAAGTTTTCGACAGGCCTAAAAATCTATTCTCTTGACAAAAAACGCACAAATAACGACATATTGGAAGAGTGGTGCACCTCCTTGAAGGACTATAAGTAATTAAATCTTTATCGATAGATTGGCCTCTAGAAGCGATATAAGAGGCCAAGGCTTTTCAAATTTATTTTGTGATATTCAGAGTCTGCGCGACGGTGTATTCCAATAGACCATCCATACCAAACTCAACACCAAAACCAGACATCTTGCAGCCACCAAATGGTGCATGGGGCAGCACTTCTGCATGGTTGTTCACCCAAGCGGTACCACACTCTAAGCGCAGAGCAATCTCTTGTGCAGCTTGCGGGTCTGAAGACCAAACGGAGCCCCCTAGACCAACAGAGCAGTTGTTGGCTCTTTGGATGGCATCTTCTACATCGGTGAAGCGAATAATTGGCAGGACAGGGCCAAATTGTTCTTCATCGACTAGGCGGGTACCGTCGCTGATATTGGTGACAATGGTCGGTGGATAGAAGTAGCCGTCGCGAGAAAGCGGTTCGCCACCGGCAAGAATGGTCGCACCTTGTTTTCTGGCGTCATTGACTAACTCACACACCAGATCAAATTGGTTTTTATTCTGAATAGGGCCAAAAGTAGTGCCCTCTTCCAGGCCATTGCCAACGACTTGGGCGCGGGCTTTTTCAGCCAGAGCCTCACTTAACGCATCATAGATATCATCATGTACGTATAGGCGTTTTAGGGCTGCGCAGGTCTGTCCCATATTAAGGAAAGATGTTTGGAAAATAGCTTCAGCAATCTGCTCTACATTGGCATCTGGCAAGACAATCGCGGCGTCGTTACCGCCCAATTCCAGTGTTAAGCGCTTTAGATTGCTCGCCGCACTTTTCATAATATGTTGGCCGGTCGGTGTAGAGCCGGTAAAGACAACCTTTTGAATGCCTTTATGCTGGCTGATGCCTTGACCAATTTCGCCTTCACCGGTGACGATGTTAATAACGCCAGCGGGTAGTTCTTCGTTCATGATTTCAACTAAGCGAAGAGTATTCAGCGGAGTAAAACCTGATGGTTTACAAACCACAGTATTGCCGGTACGAAGCGCAGGCATGATATGCCAGATAGCGATTAATAAAGGCCAGTTCCAAGGCGTAATAGAGCCAACAACCCCAAGCGGTTTATGGTGTTGTTCAATACGTTTGTTTTCACTGTCCTCAATAACGGTGACTGGGATTTCAAGATCCGCAGTGTAACGTGTCCAGGCGATGGCGCCACCCACTTCGCCGTGAGCTAAAAACAGAGGCTTACCTTGTTCTTGTACAATAATTTCAGCCAGCTCTTGTGCATTGGCTTCGATGCGATCTGCAATACGGTGCAGGATATCTTTACGTTCCTGATCGCTGGTATGTTGCCAAGTCTTAAAGGCCGTTTGGGCTGCTGCGACTGCTTGATCAAGTTGTTCCAGTGATGCTAACGGACTATGGGCTGCTGGGGTTTCAGTTGCGGGGTTCAGCACGGCAAAAGTGCCCGCTTGTCCGGCGGTTTTTTCGCCATTAATAATCAGTGAAAAATCATTTTGCATGCTGTTCTCCTGCGCCAACCCGTTACGTGCTCAGTCGGCTGAATTAGTTCTTGTTGGTATTAGTGTTGCGCTGATGTAAGCGCTAGTGCTTGTTCTTCAGAACAGGGCAGAGCCATTATTTTGCTTTGAGTACACGCATTCTTTGAATGCATATTGTGTCGAGCACATGAAAGCTGCCCCAAATGCTTGATTATCATGACTTGATTAAGACATTTGAGGCATCAACCAGATGGTTGAATTTCATTCAGTGCTGGCTTAGTACAGAATAATCGCCATCATTTGGAAGTAAGTATTGGTATCGGTATTACCTTGAGTACCTGTTGCAGAATCAGGGGTATACAGACCTAAAAGAGGGCTTACGATTAGATTATCGTTAACCACCCATTCTGCGTATAGATCGATCTCGTTACCGTCAGCGCTGCCGGAAGGCGTGCCTTCAAAGTCAAAATACAGAGCACCCAGACTTAACATTTCGGTCGGATTGGCTTTTAGAGCAACTTGATGAACATCGTTGCCAGAGCTGAATGGGCCTGCGTAGTTAGCGGCAACTTCACCTTGGAACCAAGTACCATAGCCACGGTTAAAGCCGAATAATAGGGGGTCATAACCTTCATCGAAGCTGCTGAAACGGTAGCTCAGATTAGGAGACCAAGCGACATCGCTGAAGGTCCAGCCTGCTTCTGCATAGAAGGCATCACCATCTTTACGGGTATTATTCCCTTGGCTTTGGGAAACAAATTCAGCGGATAAGAATAGATTTTCTACGCCAGCGTTGCCCTGATAGCGCAGGCTAAGATTCTTTTGGCCGTCACGATGGGTTAAACCCAGAAACTCAGCTTCGTCTTTTTCCACGTCGGTGCCGACAATATAGCTTGCGGCGACGGTTCCAATATCGCTGGCGTGTTCAATATTGATACCTGCTAGCTCAACGCTGGCTTGAGCCGCGTTGCCAGATTGCAACCAGAATAGATCACCACGGAGTCCGTTTTCGCCTTCAACACGCAAGATAGCGGTGTTTTTAAAGGCTTTACGTGGCGCTAACCAATAAGCACCGCCACGGTTAAAGTCAGGAATCCCAGGAATGGCATCATTAAAGCCTTCACCAAAGCTTAAGGCGTCACCATTGATCAGAAAGCCGTCACCGATCGCAAAGTTTTGCGCGCCAACGGAAAGATCAATGTTGCCTTTGCGGAAACCGATATACAGATCTTCCAGAGCGGTTTCTCTTTCATCACCTGTCGTGAAACCACCTGCATCGCCGTCACCGAAGGTGCCAGAGCTGATAAGGCTGATGCCACCGTATAAGCTACCACTTTCTAATGTTTTCTCACCAGAGACACCGGCTTTAATATAACCTTCCTGCCAGTTTGATGATTTACCCTGTTCACCGCTTGGTGCTGTGGCATAACCTTCCTGGCTATTAAACGTACCGACAATGGCTTCGATATCCAGATTTACCTTAGTATCTTCCTGATCAACTAGGCTGTAAGCAGATACTTGACTGGATGCAGCGGCGATTGAGGCTGCTAATAAAGTCATTGTTGCTCGGCGCATAATAGGTTTTTTCATAGGTTTAATCCTCCGTGGATTAATATCAGGTTTGTTATTGTTTTTTTAGCCGTTACTTTTGCTGGCGGCTTTTTACTGGGTGTTCTGGGTTTTGGGTTATTTCAGTTTTTTGAGTCTTTTATCTTTTTTGATTTTTTCTGTTCTTTGCTGGGCTTAGGTTGTTTTGGTAACGGCACGATCAGAACCGGTATTTCACTGTGATGAACAACCTTTTGTACGGTCGAGCCCAGGAATATGCGGGATAGGCTAGAACTGGCCCTGTCTCCCATAACGATCATATCTGCGGAATAAGCTTGTGCTGTTTTCAGAACGACTTTGTCTGGTTCGCCTTCAACAACCTTTACAACCGGGTAAATAGGTAGCTGGCTGACCTTTCCGTCCAGTTCACTGGCTAAAAAGTCATGTATACGTGTTTCTATACGGGCCTTTTTGGCATCCATCATTTGTGCCGCATGTTTTTTATTGACTTGCTTTGGTAGGTACTCCTCCATCATCTCTTCGATAACTTCAGTAGAGTGCTCCACAACATGCAGGTAGACGATCTGGGCGTTATGTTTGATGGCTTGTTGAACTGCTGCACGAAATGCAGGGCGACTGCCTTCTCCAAGATCGGAAGCGTAAATAAGGGTGCGTATTTCCGGCAGCATATGAGATAACCCCAATAGTTAGGTTCTGTTCTATTAAGCAAGAGTCAGTGACAGTTTCTGGCTAAAAATAGATCTGAATGTTTTCAGCAAAATATCTGCTAAATATTCCAACGTATTCGGGCTGACAAGGTAATCAACCGGATGGTTGATATCTGAGGGTTTGTGATGATGAGAGTGATTTTTGGACTTTTTCTAATCTTAATCCTGATAAATTATAAGATTATTTTTATCCTCCGCTGGCGGCTATTTTTAACGGTTTTAT
>JAKZRG010000037.1:0-49859 GCA_047518265.1 Oceanospirillum sp. | reverse complement strand
CACGCAGGCTGTGCTGGACAAAATCAACGATATTATCTCTTTCGCTGTGTTCTGTGGTGCACACGACGCCGATCGGTTTATTCAGGGCGATAAAGATCAGTTGATCTTCTTCTCTTGGGTCAATTTCCTGGCCGTTTACTTTTACTTTATCGCCAATAGAGACCTGATCACCGACCTGTGCCCGTCGGCCATTGATATAGACATTGCCTTGCTCAATATAACGGTCTGCTTCTCGACGGGAGCAGACACCACTTTCGCTGATGTATTTATTTAAACGGGTAGAGCTATTGAGAGACATGGTCTTCCTTCACGATAATCTGTTGGCAGAGCGGCATGTTTACAGAAAATGGTGAAAAAGAAAAAGGAAAAGTGTCTTTGTCGGTGTTTTTGGTGAAATTGGGCGGGATTCCTTCATTCCAATAGCGTTTACGAAAAAACTAAATCAGATACAGTTTGATTAGCTAGGAAATATCAACCTGCTTGGCTTTACTTATATGGATCACAGATTTCCTTGTTTATCCCTTAAAATAACCTCTCCTGTGGTAACGCTCAGTTCTGTTATAATCCGCTTTTGTTATTGCCCCATGGTTAGACCACCCGTTTATTTATTATCTGTATGAGATTTCCAATGCCATTTTCCAAACTTGGATTAAGTGATCCGATTGTAAAAGCTGTATCTGAACAAGGTTATCAGACGCCGACACCTATCCAAGAAAAGGCGATTCCGGTTATTTTGTCGGGTAAGGATCTGATAGCAACGGCACAGACGGGTACGGGTAAAACCGCAAGTTTTGTTTTGCCTATTTTGGAACAGCTTAATAACGGGCATAAGCTACGCGGCAAACGTGTTCGGGCGTTGATATTGACGCCAACCCGTGAATTGGCGGTACAGATTGAAGATGATGTGTCTCGTTTGGCGGCTCATCTGCCGTTGTCGTCCATGGCGATGTACGGTGGTACGGATTCAGAGGAACAGAAACAACGCCTGATTGGAGGGGTTGATGTTCTGGTGGCGACACCGGGTCGGTTGCTGGATATGATTTACCAAAGAGCCCTGCACTTTGATGAGTTGGATATTCTGGTAATAGACGAAGCGGACAGAATGCTGGATATGGGCTTTATTGCCGATATTAATAAGATTCTGGAACGTTTGCCTGAGGATCGTCAGAGTCTGCTGTTTTCTGCCACAATTTCAGATCAGGTACGCTCGTTAGTTAAAACGTCGCTGTATCATGCGGTTGAAATCTCTATCGCTCCAGACCGTTCGGCAACGCCGAAAATTGATCAATGGTTAGTGACCGTTGATAAAGACAATAAGTCTTCCTTGTTGAGTCATCTGATAAAAGAGCAGCAATGGGATCAGGCGCTGATCTTTATTCGTACTAAACACGGTGCGGCTAAGCTAGTGAGTCAGCTTGAGAAACGGGGTATTGAGGCCGAGTCGTTTCACGGTGACCGCAGTCAGGAAGTGCGTTCACATCTATTAGCGGATTTTAAAGCCGGTAAGATCTCTTTTCTGGTGGCTACAGGCGTTGCCTCCCGTGGTATTGATATTGAAGAGCTATCACGGGTGGTGAACTATGATCTGCCTGATGATACGGATGATTATATCCACCGTATTGGTCGTACGGGCCGTGCCGGTGCATCTGGCGAGGCGGTTTCTTTAGTGTCTAAGGATGACTTTAAACGACTCTGTGCCATCGAAAGCCGTTTGGGTCATATTATTGACCGCAAAGATATTGAAGGCTTTGAAACGAAAAAAGTAGTGCCTGTTTCTATTCTAAATTACGTGCCTAAGAATAAGAGCCAGTCTGATCGGCCGGCTAAAAAGCGTGTTCAGGGGGAGAGAAACCAAGCGTCAAAAGGTGCCCGTCGGACAAGCTCTAATCGGGACAGACGTTCTTCTGAAAGTTCGACAGAACCGAAATTTAATCCTTGGTTGCAAAATAGAAAGGACAAATAAGTCTCTGATTCAGGACTCGTTGTTCTGATTTTTTGTCCCTGCAAAGAGAAACACCTCCGATATTGGGAGGTGTTTGCTTTATTCTGCTCAGTTTATTTAAGATTCCAAATAAAATATTCCCATCGTTTTACTTTAGTTGTGACAGAGTAATCGCGGATGCGCCTTTGGCTTATCCACGCTACCTGTATCAGTTGTTCTATCGATAGTGAATGTTTTATGTGTATCTTGACCTTATCTTATCTCTGTAACAACGGAGCAATTCACCGAGTTTGCCAGAAAGCATTGTTTATGGGCCAGATGGTGCAGTTGTTCCAGCTCTTTATCGGTGGGTGTTTTATCTTTAAATTGAACCTTGGGCCGTAAACGTACTGTTAACATTGCTGTGCGTCCTTGTTCATTTTTCCCCATCTCTCCAATGGCATCGTCCTGGTAGTCATCCACGCAAAAGCCTTTTGTGGCTGCAATACTCAGAAAAAACAGCATATGGCAGCTGGAGAGGGAGGCGACAAAGGCTTCTTCCGGGTCAACATTTTCTTCCACGGAATAAGGTAAAGGCACCCCGCTGGGAGAAGGGGAAGCGGGTACGGTTAAACCGCCGTCAAATATCCATTCATGCCCACGACTGTAGCGATTATCGGTAAAGGTCTGTTCGCCTCGTTGCCATTTGATAGTTGCGATATGTTCGGACATAAAGGCCTCTCTTCTTTGTCTGTAAATTGTCTGTCTGTAAGTGATCTAAAAATTTCTGTTTGCTATAGTGATATTATAAATATTCATCAGCAAGGTGTAATTATTAACCCTATATTGAGTTAAGCTCATAACACTTGGCTGATTTTAACGAAATAAGCCCAATGTTCAGATCATATTCATTCTTATACAGATAGACTTATGCAGAAAAATATCTCTTTGGTAGCCATACGTACTTTGGCCATGGTGGGGCGGGAACAAAGCTTTAGTCGAGCGGCGGAGCAGTTGTTTATCAGTCCAAGTGCGGTAAGTCATCAGATGAAACAGCTGGAGCAGCAACTGGGTTATGGCTTGTTTAAGCGTAAATCCCAAGGAGTGGAGCTGACTCAGGCCGGTCTAGAATTATCCCGTTATGCCAATCAAGCCATGCAACAGCTCGATATTGGTTTGCAAAGGGCGGGAGAGAGTAGCCAAAGGGAATCGTTAACATTGGCGGTGACGCCTAGTTTTGCCCAACTATGGCTGATACCCAGGCTTAATAGCTTTTATCAGCAATACCCGGAAATAGAGTTAACTCTGGTCGCCAGAGATCAGTTAACGGATTTTAACCAACAGGATGTGGATGCTCATTTGCATTTTGGCGATGGTTTAGCCGTGGGTTTGCAGAGCCAGTTTATCTTGGCTGAGTCCGTTGTGGCTGTGTGCCATCCCTTATTATTTGAGAAAGCAGCGTTAGATAATCCAAAAGGAGATCAGGCCAGCGCCATTGCAGAAGCTTTGATGAGATCAGAATCTTGTCGGTTACTGCATTACCGGGCTGGTACAGAGGACGCTCCCGGTGGATTGAATTGGCGGGATTGGTATAGTCGTCATAATTTAACGGCCTCTGCGGCTTCGCAGCATGTTTATTTCAGTCATCTACAAATGGCACTGGAAGCGGCCAAGCAACAGCAGGGACTAGCCTTGGTTTGGCAGAGTTTGCTGGACGAGAATGATCAATCCTTGATGAGCCTCCCTA
Organism: Oceanospirillum sp.; assembly: GCA_047518265.1. Taxonomy (GTDB): domain Bacteria; phylum Pseudomonadota; class Gammaproteobacteria; order Pseudomonadales; family Halomonadaceae; genus Oceanospirillum. Next base: position 46,191 of record JAKZRG010000037.1, on the reverse strand, counting down.
TGCCTGCTGTACCTCTAAAATTTAGCCACTATTTAGTTGCGCCAGAACATCACTGGCAATCGACCAATATTCGGGCTTTAAGCCAGTGGCTTGAAGATCAAATAAGTGGCGATGGCAAAATATCTAAATAATAGGGTTATTGATATGGGGCAAATAATTTGGGGTAAAGCCATGTTTCTAGTGGGGCAAGGTGATGCTCGTCTTCTATAATTTAAGTATCTAATACGATTCCCGATAAAAAAACTTCTCGACAAACTATCGCTGTATTTCTTTGGTATATCGTTGCATAGCAAGAGGTTAAGAGAAGGCTGTGAGAACATGTTGGATGCTAATATGAATGGCGGAGCGCGTATGAAATTATCTCAAATAATTACGTTGATAGGATTTGTGCTACTTGTATCTGGTTGCTCGAAAAAGCCTGACGCTTCTTCTTCCGGAGAGGCTCTGTATAGTTATTATTGTGCGGAATGCCATAAAAAATCCGGTGATGGTAAATTTTTAATGAAAATCCCCGCAAACCGTATGACAAATATGAGCCGGGCAAACGTTACCACTTTAATTATTAATGGTCATCGCTCAAAACCCCATATGAAACCGATACCGGATATTAGTTATTCTGAAGCAAGAAAGATCACTGAATATTTATGGACACTTAAACCTTAAGTGGCAAAACCTGTGGGGGGAGAAGGGATTGTTCTGTATTAGTTATTAGTTATTAGTTATTAGTTATTAGTTATTAGTTATTAGTTATTAGCACTATTTAATGGTGTTCAATACAGATATCAGACCCTTGTGAGGGGGGAGTTAATCACAAAGGTCTGGTGGTCAATATCAATGGCTTGTCTAAAAATAAAGCCAATCAGATTTCAAAAAAATCGGCACCTGTCATAAGGTTGTTTAGGCCTGTTAGCTCCACATCGGTCATATCGATAGGGCCTTTATCCAGATAGGCTTCAACCACTTCTGCGACATTAAGTACTTCGCCTTCTTCCCCAAGAAACACGGCCAGATCCACATCGCGGTTATGAATGATAAGCTCACCGTCACGGTCAAAGGCTTCTTCGATAGAGAGTGAGCCGTCCTCGTTTAGATCCAGTTCGATATGTTTGGTGAAGGTTTCACCATCTTCATTGGTGACAACAATGTCCATATCAACACCGCCATCTTCGGCGTCTTCGCTGATAGTGACCACTTTATCGCCGGAAGGGTGGTGGTGACCACCTTTGTGATGACCTTCTATCTCTTCGCCAGCTTCAAGTTCTTCACCGTCTAATGCTTCTTCGCTATCGACGGCTTCATCATCAACGATTTCTTCATCAGATTCATCATCTTGCTCAGTTCGACTCTCAACAATACTGATACCACCTGTTTCATTATCAGAAATATTAACGCTGTAGGTATGCACTTCACCTTCTACGTTTGTCCCTGATACTGAGATATCGATACTGCCGTCTTCGTTGTTGACGACTTCTTGAGTGAGGTCATCTAACTCAGGTCTTCTTGGCCCGCCACGCCCTGGGTTACCGTCATTCTGTTCCAGCCCCTCTGCGTTTTGATTCAGATTTTGTTCGCCACTGCGCTGTCTAGGGCCGCCATGCTGATGGTTGTGATGTCTCATGGTTCTATTCCTTGTGTTGTTTTGTCTGCAATATTTTTATATGTGGGAATATTTCCCACTTGACGTGAATAAGAATAAGTGGGATTTTTTCCCATGTAAAGTTTTTTTCGTGCTAGATTTATATTTGTGGGATAAAATCCCGCCTATAAGTAAAGGTTTATGATTGGTTTCACATTTTTAGGGATCTTATGAGCGCACCTACACCCCCATTAGCTTTGGTTAAAGCGGTTAAGATCTTGCTAAAGCCTCTAATTCGCTTATTACTGGAATATGGAATTACTTTTCCGTATCTGAGTAATTTGTTGAAGACGGTTTTTGTTGAAGTGGTTAATGATGAGATGCAGGTGGACGGTAAGCGTCAGACTTTGAGTCGGATCAGTGTCGTCAGTGGTGTGCACCGAAAAGATGTGAAACGTATACTCGAAGAGACGGATAGCAGCGAAGCGCCAGGGCGAACGGTTTCTCTAGGTGCACGTTTATTTGGACTTTGGTTAGGTGATCCTCGGTATCTATCTGAAGAGGGACAACCTTTACCCTTGCCAAGAACGGAGACTCTTGGTTCTGATATTAGTTTTGAGCAATTGGTCGAGTCTATTAATAAAGATGTTCGCCCAAGAGCTGTACTTGATGAATGGTTACGAGCAGGTTTAGTGCATATTGATGCAGAAGATCAGGTCATTTTAGACCCTGAAGCTTTTGTTACAGAAAAGAATTTTGATGATAGGGCACATTTTTTTGGTCGAAACCTTAGGGATCATATCTCTACGGGGGCTCATAATTTGATGCCTGGTATTGAGCAAAAGTTTTTTGAGCGGGCGGTTTTCTATGACGGTTTGTCCAAAGAATCCATTGAACAGTTAAATGCTTTATCCCATAAATTGGCCATGGATACTTTACAAAAAATTAATGAAGAAGCCATTCGTTTATCAGATCTCGATGAAAATAATCCTAAAGCGACTCATCGTATGACCTTTGGTAGCTTTTTTTACCAAAAAAATGAATCCTTATCTGATACTCTAGCGGAAACTTCTGAGCAGGATCACTCTGATGGCGCAAGCACCCATGGAAAAAAATAAACTAGGACAGCTGTTTAAGGCCGGTCTGTTTATTTTACTGGCCATTGGATTAGGCGCTTGTCAGGGTATAAAGCCATCGGATTCTGTTGCATCGTCTTCACAAAATACGTCCACTCTTCAACACTCTTCTGTCAAGACTGATAAAGATAAGGGTATCGGCGGTACAGGAGCTATTGCTCGATCTGGCCGAGATTCAGACCAGGGTATCGGCGGCACAGGCGTTATTGCTCAATCTGGCAGAGATTCCGATCAAGGTATTGGCGGTACAGGCGCTGTGGCTCAATCTGGCCGAGATTCAGACCAAGGTATCGGCGGTACAGGCGCTGTGGCTCAATCTGGTAGAGATTCCGATCAAGGTATCGGCAGCACAGGCGTTATTGCTCAATCTGGCCGAGATTCAGACCAAGGTATCGGCGGTACAGGTGCTGTTGCTCAGAGGGCTAAAGATTCCTCTAGCTCAGATGAGAGAGGAATAGGTGGTACGGGTATGGTGGCTGATGTTCCTTCTGATGAAAGAGGCATTGGCGGCACTGGAGTCCGTACAGAAACTGAGCAAACTCAACGTTGGTTAGCACAGCTGCAGCAAGGAGAGAAAATTGGTGTTGTCGGTACAATCAATGACTTTGGCAGTATCTGGGTCAATGGCCTACATATCCACTTTGATGCCAGTACGCCAATCACTTCAGATGGCAAAGCGGTGCAAGTTGAGACATTAAATCTAGGTCAACGAGCAGTTGTCACCGCAGTGTTACGTGATGGCAAGCTTTGGGCTGAGTCTATTGAACTCATACACGAGGTTATTGGCCCCGTGTCCTCGGTGGATAAGGATAGGGGCCACTTTGCAGTTTTAGGCCAGAATATTCGTTTTTCTGATGAACTGGCAGGCCATAGGAAGCTGCCAACCGTAGGGCAATGGTTAAAGGTTTCTGGCCTTAGAAATCCACAACAACAGATTGTTGCCAGCCGTGCGGTTAATATTACGGCTCAATCGGATGTGTTGGTACGAGGACAAATACGGCGGGATCAAGGAAAAATAAGACTCGATCAGATGGTTATTAATGACTCAAAGGTGGATGCTGCAAGAGTCAAAAACCAAGATTTTGTTGTATTGCGGGCTCGTCTTGACCGCGGAGAGTTACAACAGGTTCAATTAGAAAAAATAGAGCCGCTGCAGCAGAAGACGAATATTCGATTATTCTCTGTGGAACGCCTGCGAGGTACTTTAAAGCAGGCTGGGCCTTATATCCGGGGTGTCTCTAAGAGACGGGTTGATAATAATAGTAAAGCAGGGAACCATCGCATTATTGAAGCTCAGCTGAAAGCGGATCATTCTTTTGATGTGGAGCGTATCTCCCAAAAACCACCTATTAACTGGCGAGCTAAACCTGAAAAAAATCATAACCCTTCTGATGTAAGGGCAAGTGGTGAAAGAGATAAGCCACAGGCCAGAAATGATCGCCCCGTACCGGATAAAAACAAGCCGGTACATGCAGAACGGCCAGAGCATGTAGAGCGTCCCGCTCATCCTGAACGGCCACCGAAAGAGCATAGATCTCATAGGGTGCGTCCTGAGCGTCCACCGCCACCTCCTCCGCCACCACCAAAACATTAGGGCGTTTATCGCAGAATGATATTGAAACATTCTTTAAAAGATCCGCGCATAGAAGGTCAAAAAGCTATGGCGAAGGAACATCTGTCTAAGACAGGGACTTATTGGATTAAATCTTTACCACTGATCACCATGTCTGTGCTGATGCTGGTGTTAGCTAAACCTACTTTGGCTAATGATCAAATTCGTGCAAGTCTGGGGTATGAATACAACCAAGGGGATTACGGTAATGAAACCACAACAAAAGAGCACCTACTTCCTTTTAGTCTGAGCTGGCAGCATGATGATTGGGCTTTTAAAGTCAGTAGCGCTTATATCAATAGTGAAGGATTGGACTATATCTCCTCGACTCAGGACAGTGGTGAAGTAGATGCAGAACAAGTGGTTCAGCATCAAGGTTTATCAGATACCACCTGGTCTGTGCGTAAAGAACTACCTTGGGGTGTTGAACAAGGCATCTATTGGGATCTGACATTTTTAGCTCGTTTACCCACTGCTACCAGTTCCAGTGTTTTATACCGAGAAGCGGATTACGGCATTCTACTGGATCTGTTCTGGCAGCAGGGGCGCTGGTTTCCTATGTTCAGTTTGGGGCATAAATGGATGGGAGATGGGGATGATCTAAACCTTACTAATATTTGGTTAGTATCCGCTGGTGCCCAATATCAATTTGAAAATCAGTGTAGCCTTGGCAGTATTCTTGATTATCAACAAGCCTCTAGCAGTGATGGTGTCGCGTTAAATGAGTTAATGACTTATTACTCTTGCCCTATCAATGGGGCTTGGTCCGTAAGCCCCTATTTTTTAACCGGTTTTAGCGACAGCAGTGTGGATTACGGAGCCGGTGTCCAGCTAACCTGGCGTATGGATAATCCATTCCTTTAGGCCGCTGAATGATATCGACTGTTGTGATAGCGATAGTGCTGAAGTATCTCCGGTAACACGGCTTCATCACTGTAGTTTTCTTTTATGGTATTAATGGCTCTTTGCTGCATTTTCTTCTTCTCTTCTTCGGACATCTGCCACCACTGGCGCACCCGCTGGGCCATAAGATCTAAATCCCCTTTGGGGATGAGCCAGCCATTTTCACCCTCTCTGATTAATTGCGAAAGATCACCTACGGCAAAGCTGCAAACAGGGATGCCTTGAGACATGGCTTCTAATGCAGCGAGGGGTAATCCCTCATCTAATGATGTAATACAGAGTAAGCCTATTTTATGCCAGTACTCCTGCATCGCTTTTTGTCCGTGAAACGAGACGTGAATATACTTATGCTCTAATGTTTCCTTTTGGCTGCCATCGCCATATAGATGCAGTTGTTGCTTCATCTTTTTTAAATCACGGGATAAGTACTCGCTTAATAGACAAAAGGCGGTAGGATTTTTCTCCGGGCTGATTCGACCTACATAAGCAATTTGCCAATGGAGGCTGCTCTCGGGTGGTTTGGGAAGATCCACAAAGTTAGGAATCAGAAGACCCTTGCCATTGAGACGTTGATAGATCTCCCGGCTGACGGATATGGGTTGGAACCAGCGAGAGCTAAACTCATCGCAACAGACGTAGTGGCGCAGCATACCTGAACCTAGATCACCGTTATGGTGTGTAGGTAGCGCTTGCCATCCCCCCAGTAATGACCAAGTTTTATTAATAAGATTGGCTTTGTAGCCATGACTGTGAACTAGAGCCTTGGGGGGAATCTCTTTTAATAACCTGCGGATACTGCCGTTTACTGAACCTGTACTAATGTCATTTTTCTTTAAAGCCTGCCATAGGGGATGCTGCTCTTCATGATGCTTAGATGATTTATGAAGCTCGGATGACCTATGGTGTTGAGATGATGTATTGAGCTTGGATGAAGCGTAGTTTTGCCAGAAAAGCACCCTTACAGGCCAATGATTGCGTTGTAACGCTTTGGCAAGATTAAGCACATGGCTTTCAATACCGCCCATTGTCCGGCTATCTAAAAATAGAATGATAGGTTGCATGATTACACCTCGTTATCAGTCGTTATAACCCTCTTTCTGCAATCCTAATGCCATTCGCGATTTGCAAATCAATCATTAGCAATTTGCTTACTTCGCTTTATATTTTTGCTTTCTATTTGTCCTGTATGATCATTTTTTATTAATAACTATTTGATTTTAAATATAAAAAATATCTTGGCACAGTGCTTGATAATTCTAAGTCATAACTTCATGTTGACCTGAGGGATTTATCCCAGGAGCTCATTATGGCTAAGTATCTAGTGACTGGCGGTTGTGGTTTTATCGGTTCTCATTTGTGTGATGCACTTATTGAGAAAGGGCACGATGTATTAGTGCTGGACAATTTGTCTACGGGGAAAACTGAAAACTTACACCCGGCGGCTCAACTGTTTGTGGGGGATATCAATGATCATTCTTTAACGGATATGTTGATGGCTCAAGTGAATGGTTGTTTCCATTTAGCGGCTGTCGCTTCTGTTGAGCGTTCTAATGAAGCCTGGGGCGAGACTCATCAGACCAATCAAAGTGGTACCGTCAATCTATTTGAGTCGAGTGCAGGTTTAGCTCGACCTATCCCTGTGGTATATGCCTCATCTGCAGCGGTTTATGGTGATAATGCCAGCATGCCTTTAACAGAAGAGAGCCAGGTTCATCCTCTAACTGCCTATGGGGTTGATAAGCTGGCTTGTGAACTACAAGCTCAGGTGGCAGGGCGCATTCATAAAGTGCCTACACTAGGTTTTCGTTTCTTTAATGTCTTTGGTGAACGCCAGGACCCTAACTCCCCTTATAGTGGCGTGATCTCTATCTTTACCGACCGTATCAAACGTCATCAAGGCATCACAATATACGGTGATGGTTGCCAAATACGTGATTTTGTCTACGTAAAAGATGTGGTGGCTTATTTGATTCAAGCGATGCAGCAAACCAGCGTTCGTGCCCCTGTTTTTAATATTTGTACAGGTCGCCCTAGCAGTATAAAGGGCTTGGCTCAAACACTGTTCTCTATTGTGGGTTATGAAGTGGACATCACCTACACTGGTAAAAAATCCGGAGATATTCAGCTTTCTCTTGGTGACCCTAATCAGTTGGTGCGTCAGTTTCAGCAAAAAGCTCAATATGATTTGGGCAGCGGCCTAATGGAGATGATACATCCCGATGGCTATGAGCTACAAAAAGCGGTTTAGAGACAATAATACCAATCCCGATAATTCCTTATAGATGAAAAGCAAGGAAAATCTAGATCGCTCTAGGTGTATTCGAAGGTTGTCATCACTAACAACTTATCGGGAATGGTATAAGACAGTATAAAAAGAACAGGCCCATTAGCAGAGTGATAATCGGTATCAAGCTTAGGGTGGTTCTCTGATTGCGGAGTAAGGGATATGAATATCACAATTTTTGGTAGCGGTTATGTGGGCTTAGTGACAGGTGCTTGCTTAGCTGATGTGGGACATAACGTACTATGCGCCGATATTGATCAACAGAAGGTTGAGCAGTTAAACCAAGGGCATATCCCTATTTATGAACCGGGTTTGCAGCAATTAGTGGAAAAAAACCTATCGGAAGGGTTGCTGACCTTTACTCATAATTTGCCTGAAGCCGTACAACATGGAGAATTACTCTTTATCGCAGTAGGCACACCATCTGATGATCAGGGCGCTGCGGATCTGACGAGTGTGTTTAGTGTGGTGGATACCATTGCAGCGAATATGACGGAGTATAAAGTTGTCGTAAGCAAATCCACTGTTCCTGTGGGCACTTGTCATCGAATTGAAAAGCGTATTAAACAAGGGCTTAAAGAACGTGGTTGTGCATTGTGTTTTGATGTTTGTTCGAACCCTGAGTTTTTAAAAGAGGGTTCGGCTATTGAAGACTTTACGCGTGCAGCCCGGATTATCGTTGGTACTGGATCTGATCTGGTTAAACAGATTATGGCAGAGTGTTATGCCCCCTATAATCGCAATCGTAATAAACTGATGTTTTTAGATATTTGTGCGGCGGAACTGACTAAGTATGCGGCGAATGCCATGCTGGCGACAAAAATTAGCTTTATGAATGAAATAGCCAATTTAGCAGAGCGATTAGGGGCGGATATTGAGCAGGTCAGACAGGGGATTGGCTCTGATCCGAGAATAGGGTACGACTTTATCTATCCTGGCTGTGGTTACGGTGGCTCCTGTTTTCCTAAAGATATTAAAGCCCTGCTCAATACTGCTAAGGAGTGTGACTATCCTGCTCATTTATTGCACTCCGTTGAAACGGTGAATGAACAGCAAAAGTGCAGTCTGTTTAATAAATTAGATCAAATCTTCTCTGGTCAGTGGCAGGGTAAAACGGTTGCTTTATGGGGATTGGCTTTTAAACCCAATACAGATGATATGCGTGAATCCCCCAGTCGAGTGCTAATGGAAAAGATCTGGCAAGCAGGGGGCAAGGTACAAGCCTATGACCCGGAAGCTATGGTTGAATGTGGGCATATTTATGGTGACAGAGCAGATCTAGTACTATGTGATCAACGAGATGCTTGTGTTGATAATGCGGATGCCTTGGTGATTTGTACCGAGTGGAAAGCGTTTCGAACCGTAGATTTCTGTTGGTTAAAACAGCAATTGAAGTATTCCGTGGTGGTCGACGGTCGTAATCTCTATGAACCTGAACGGGTACACCAAGCAGGGTTACTCTATTTTGCAGTAGGCCGGGGGGATCGTTTGGATGGCATTAATCTTTAAGTTGGTAATATCTGACATAGGCTTGTTTATAGCGTCCGGTTTACTTTCCTTGTTAAGGTGTACTTCAATCCTTAACGACCTTTATGTTAAGGCCGTTAAGGAAGGGGGGGATTACTTCTGAATCAGAGGGCTATTTGTCTTTTGATTAAACCAACTGGCTTGCCATTGGCTGACCAGTAAGCCGGATAAAATTAAGGCACAAGCAAACAACTTCATAGTGCCTACGGTTTCACCATAGAAGATTACGCTGCCTATCAGGCCAAATACCGGCGTTAACATGGTTAAAGGTGCCACGGTCGACAGTGGGTATTTTACAATCAGACGATTCCATAACCAGTAACCTAATAGTGTTGTCGGGTAGGCCTGAAAGAGAATTGAGAACCATACACTGGCATTCATCTGCTCCGGCAGTTGTAAGAAGACATCACTGCCATGGGTGATCCAAGCTAAAAGGGCTAAAGGGATCGGTGCAAATAGCATACCCCACACACTGAAAGAAAAGACCTGATCGGTACCGGCCAGTTTGACAATAATCCCAATAAGACTCCAACTGATAGCACCAATCAATACCAGAATCAGACCGGCAAGTGTGACTGAACCGTCTTCAATGGTTAGGCTAACCGCCAGCCCTAATAAGGCTAATACCGCACCTACTTTTTTCTGAGTACTGATATCCTCTTTTAGCAATATCCAACCTAAAAACAAACTGGATACTAAGCTGAGCTGCATCAGTAGCCCCGCCATACCTGCAGAGATCCCAATATTAATGGCCCAGGTCATCATGCCCCATACGCCTATGCCAAATGTCAGGCCGTAAGCGATTAGATAGCGAAACTTCACATTGGGGCGTGTCACAAAAAAGATGGCCGGGATGGCCGCCATAGTAAACCTTAGGGCAGTCAGCAGGATCGGATTAATTTGATCTGCTCCTAACTTAATGACCGAAAAGTTAAACCCCCATAAACACATCACTGCTAAACCTAGCAGAAGGTCATTGACTCGCATGATTTTTCTCCATCAAAACGATTATACCTTTCACGATAAGTTTCTTGATATACGAAACAGGTAGGACGGATAAGCAAAGCGCCATCCGACACGGGTCTCATTGTCGGAAGGCGCCTTGTGGCTTTTCCGACCTACAATAATTTAGCGTGATTGGTATTACTTGAATTTACGTCGTTATTATTGAGGGAGATCAAAAAAGTAAACAGATTCAATTTTTTAAAATAAAAAGAATACAGTTTGAAGATAAAGTAAAAGACGGGTTATGATGCGGTCAGACCAATATTGCTTTATTGGGTTATAACGTTAGAAAAGAGGGCTCGTCTTGCGCTATAAAACCATTGCGGAACAGATTATTACGGATATCCGTAGCGGTAAGCTCAATACGGGTAGCCGTATGCCCTCTCTACGCAAGATGTCACAGTTATTTGGTGTCAGTATGACAACGGCGCTGAACTGCTATCATCTGTTAGAAGAGCTGGGTTGGATTATTGCTAAACCGCAATCGGGTTTTTATGTCACCTTGCCCTTATCGGAACAGAGAGTACCGACTCTTCCCCAGTTTCGTAGTCAGTTAAGTGATCCTGATATTCAGGAATCCAGCATTAACTATCTACCCGGTGTTTATGAACCCGGCCCTTTGGGGATCTCCCAATTAATGCCCAAGCTGATGCCAACAGAAGCCCTGTCTCGTAGTTTAAAGCGTGGTATTAAACGTTTGGATCAACAGGTACATCAATATCCAAACCGGCAGGGTGATTTAACGTTACGCAGAGCGTTAGATACACACTTTTCTCATTATAGTTTCCCTCTGTCAGCTGAAGAGCTGGTGATAACCAGTGGCTGTATTGATGCGGTGCGCATTAGTTTGGAAGCGACCACTAAAGCCGGTGATGCCATCGCGATTAGTTCACCCTGCTTTAGTGGTTTATTGGAGTTATTAGCAGGGCTATCCCGCAAGGTTGTAGAGATTCCCAGTACTCCAGAAGGGATCGATTTGGAACAGCTGGAACAGCACTTTAAAAAAGGTACTGTGCAGGCGGGTTTGTTCAGCACTTCTCATATGAACCCCCAAGGTATCAGTATGTCTCCGGGTCAGAAACAGGCTCTGGCAGGATTGGCTAATCGATATCAGATTCCGGTGATTGAAGATGATATCTATATGGAACTTGGGCACGGTAAGGTGATGCCTTTACCGGCTAAATATTGGGATCAGGATGGTTATGTGCTTTGGTGTAGCTCTGTCTCCAAAACACTCACCGCAGGTTTCCGATTAGGTTGGTGTTTGCCCGGCCGTTATCTGCCACAATATTTAAAATTGCACGGTATTAGTCATTTTGGCGTCAGTACACCGATTCAGGCGGGTGTGGCCGATTTTATTAATACCGGGCAATATCATGGTCATCTCCAGAAAATTCGAGTGCGTTTGCAGCAAAATATTCGTGAATACCGCCAAGTATTGAGTCACCTGTTACCGGATAATGCGGCCATTAGCAGTCCTACGGGTGGTATGGTGCTTTGGTTGCAGATTCCGGACTTGGATAGTCGAATTTTATGGGAAAAAGTCTATAAAAGCGGTTTGGATTTAAGAGTAGGGCCAGCCTTTACTACGCTGCCCTTATATCAGGATTGCGTGCGGATTAATGCCGGTTGGCCCTTATATCAAGAGGCTGGCGAAAAAACGGCGGTATACCAGCAAGTACAACAAATGTCTGAGATGATTAAGTGTTGTCTTTAAGGTTCTTAAGGCAGTTTAAGCTTGGGGTGTTTTAGCTTTGACCCGATTGTTTCTATCTCTGGCTTCGCAAATCAGATCGTTATCTGTAGAAAACTCTCCGGACTTAGCTAGCCGATCATAAAGTACCACATTGACTGTTGCAGCGAGGTTTAGGCAACTTTTGGTTGGGATATAAACCACGTCATGGGCTTGATCAACAACCTCTTGGCTGATGGTGCCATCTTCAGGGCCAAAGATATAAAAGGCATTTTCAGGGTGTTGGAATTCCGTTAATGGCACCGCATCTTCTACCAGTTCAATGCAAACAATCCGGCTATTTTCTGGCACGGCTTCTAAAAGACAAGAAGTGGCAACTAAAGGAATGCTTTCTACATGATTTTTGGTATCCGTATGGAACCGTGCCGCATGTTCGTAACGCTTGCCCGTGTAATGTACGGAGTCTGCTTGAAAACAACCTGCAGCACGCATCACTGCACCAACATTGGTGGGGCTCTTAGGATTGGTTAAACCAATACTAACGTTTACTTCTTTCATGGGAATGATTACTTCTTAAAGCGGCAAGGTTTAAACAGAGCCGAGAAGTCCTGATACTTTAAAGCATGGTCACTTTAAAGTAATAGCCTAATATTTTGCGGCAATCACTAGGACTTACGCGGCTCCTTGAGAGCTTAGTCTTTAGATTCGTTTGAATCTTCTGTGTTATCAGCGCCTTCAGCTTCACTTGAGTCTTCAGTGTTATCAGCGCTTTCTGCTTCATCAACACTTTCAGCACTGTCAAAACCGAAGTCTTCTTCAGACTCATCTTCAAAATCGGTTTCATCAACTTCAGGCGTAGGCTTGTATGTGCGGTAACCTGGCTTAGCAACAACTTCTAAGTAGAAAGATTCTAACTGTTGTTTTTCTGCTTCAGCGATATATTGGTTGATTTCAGCTTGATGAATAACTTTGGCATCTTGTTCTGTATTGCCGTATTTGCAATCAAAATCCCAAAAATCAACGTCTTTAGGTAACTTCTTATTACGCTCTCTTTTGATATATTTTTTAACATCGTGTTTTGCTGCATCGATCATGCGAGCATATTTGATTTTTGGATGTGATAGAGAGAATGTTTTTTTCATGGTTATCCTAAAACGGGTATCGCTATAAATTCATAAATTGGCTGCGGATTCTACTTTAATTTACCGTCTCTAGCGACTGAATACGGATCTTGCTGCAAACTTAATCCCTTTCCGCTCTTAAAATTGGAAAAGAAGAGTGGGTTAACTGGGAAATATCAGTTCCCAGTGTTCACTCTGCAGATTTTTTCCAAACTCAGTTTCTGGCCATTGCTTGGTGCACTCAAAACCATAGCTTTGGTATAAACGTCGGGCCTGTATTAATGCATCACAGGTCCAAAGAACCACTTTTTTATAATGATGTTGCAGACAAAAGCTTAGGCATTGTTCTATTAATTGCTGCCCTAACCCTAAACCTCGGTATTCTGGCTCCACCAATAAAGCCCGTAAGCGGGCCGTATTAACATCTTCCTGCACAGCAAAAATACAACCGGCGAAGTTACCATTAACTTCTGCTACCCAAGCATTTTGATTGGCTGAATTTAGGTGCTGTAGGTAGTCGGCCATAACCTGCATGACGGCATGTTCAAACTGATGATCCCAGCCATGTTCTTTTTGATAAAGAATGGCGTGACGTTGGGCGATAAGTCCTAGCTCACCGGTTTTTATCGGTCTAATCAGGATGTTATTTTTCGGTTCAGGTTGCAGTAGTTGAGTGATCTGCCCCATGGCATCTGTTAAACGTTGTTGTTCAGAGGCGCTTAATGGCACCAACTGATTTTGCAGTTCATCACACATCTGTTGTTCTAACTCAGCGTAAATGCTTTGGCCGCGCTCACTTAGAATGATCTGTTTTTTTCGACCATCTTCTGGATCAGCTTCTACCTGTATTAACTGTTGTTTCTTGAGAGAAGAGACTAAACGGCTGGCATACCCTTGATCTAAGCGCAGCATGTTTACCAAATCGCTGATTGTTAGACGCTGATATTGTGCAACTTCAAATAATACTCTGAGCTCGGGCAGGGTTAGTGGGCCATTAAGAAAGCGTTCATTAAGGATGCCCATCTGCTGAGTATAGAAACGATTGAATTGACGAATCTGTTCAATGGTTGTCGGTGGTTGAATATCTTGGTTCAGAATAGGAGGTTTCATCGTTAACCCTTAATTGCATGACAAAGTCATATAATTATAGATTATCTTTATTTCTGTCAATGAATCTTTCTTCAAAAAAGAAATCTCCGTCCTGACTACAGGCTTTGTTGTATGGCTCTGGCGTCCGTTACATCTGGTTACTTTTGAGCACAACTCGGCACAACTGGCGAGTATCTGATTTACATGGAGAGGCTACTCTGGTGTCCAAGTATTAAAACGCCCTGAATCTCTGATAGTTTGAGTTTCGTGTGTGATATGACTGATGTAAGTCACAGAATTTCAAAGAAAATTCATGGTTTTATTGGCATCGGTAAGAATTTAATTGTTAGGGATTAAATCTTAATTTTTAAGTCTTAAGTTTAAGGCTAAGCACTTAAAACTGACCCCTACAAGTCAAAGGAAAATAATAATGCAAACTGATTTCTCTATGCTGATCAATGGTAATAAAGTAACGGGTGCTCAGGAAGAATTTGATGTATTAAACCCCGCTACTGAAGAAGCCGTGGCTCAATGCCGTAACGCTTCTGTTGAGCAGTTAAATGAAGCCGTAGCGGCTGCTCAAACAGCTTTTAAAACTTGGCAACATTCAACGGATGCGGATCGTAAGCAAGCATTACATCGCATTGCTGATCGTATTGAAGCCAATGCAGGTGAGCTGGCTGAAATTATTGTTAAGGAACAAGGCAAGCCTATGTTCCTAGCTCAAGGGGAGATTGGTGGTGCAGTGGCCTGGACTCGCTATGCCGCTGAGATGGATATCCCTGTTGAGGTGATTGAAGATAGCGAAAGTAAGCGCATTGAAGTACAGCATAAGCCTCTAGGGGTTGTAGGCTCTATTACCCCTTGGAACTGGCCGTTAATGATTGCGATTTGGCACATTATGCCAGCACTGCGTACCGGTAATACGGTAGTGTGCAAGCCTTCTGGTTTAACGCCTTTGAATACTCTGCGTTTGATTGAACTGATCAGCGAAGAGCTACCTGCTGGTGTGATTAATGTGGTGGTGGGTGATGCTGAAATAGGCAACGCCATGACGGAACATCAGGATATCAACAAAATTATTTTTACCGGTTCAACCCCAACCGGTCAGCAGATTATGCGTAATGCATCATCTAACCTTAAGCGTCTAACGCTGGAGCTGGGTGGTAATGATGCGGCAATTATTCTGCCAGATGCTAACGTTGACGCCATTGCAGAAGGTATCTTCCAAACGGCATTCCTGAATATGGGTCAAACTTGTGCGGCTCTGAAACGTCTGTATGTCCATGACAGCATCTACGATGACATGTGTGCCAAGCTAGCTGAAATTGCTAAAGCGCAAAATGTTGGTAATGGCATGGAAGAGGGCGTTACGTTTGGCCCGGTTCAAAACCTGCGTCAGTACCAGTTAGTCAGTGATCTGGTGGAAGATGCCAAGGAACAAGGCGCTACCATTCTGTCCGGCGGCGCTAAGAGTGACGGTAAAGGTTACTTCTACCCACCCACTATTGTTGCCAATATTACAGACGGTACACGCTTAGTTGATGAAGAACAGTTTGGCCCAGTACTGCCTGTGATCCGTTACACCGATATCGATGATGCGGTCGCCCGTGCTAATAACTGTTCCGTTGGTTTAGGGGGTTCTGTTTGGTCTGCAGATATTGAAAAAGCTCAGCAAGTTGCCCAGCGTCTAGAGTGCGGTACTGCTTGGGTTAACGGCCATGCTGAAGTATTGCCTCATGCACCATTTGGTGGCTGTAAAATGTCCGGTTTTGGTGTTGAGTTTGGTCTAGCCGGTTTACTGGAATATACCGTACCTCAAACGATCAATATCAATAAGTAATTGAAGTATCGGAAATAGTTTCTAAAAGCTTCCTTGGAAGTTCTCTAGAAAAGCTGCCAGTAATCTGTGTGGAGAGCTGGCAGTGTCTTTGTTCTATGGATAGTTTTCTATAGATAGCGTTGTGTCGCTCTGCTTAACCACCTCAATTGAGGTGGTTTTTTTGTTTATATCAACTTAATCCGCTGTTTTTTCAGCCGCTACTTCGTTCTCTGCAATAGGTGTCGTATGACTGAACATAGCCGCTTGACCATGATACTGACCTAACTCATCCAGAATATTCCAGACAACGGCTTGTTCGATCATAAAGCGTTGTCCACTGGCAGAGATGCGAATACCTGAGTAGTTGTCAATATAGCCTTGTTTGGTCACCGTTTTCAGTAACCCTGCGCGTTCCTCTCGATTCATCGGTTCTGCAGATTTTCGAGAGGGTAGTTGGATAAAGTCTGTCCATTCAAACTCAAACAACTCCAGGGTTTTTTGATTACCAAAGTTAAAAATTGGATCTGCTTCTAACCCGTGTGATAGTAAAGCAAAAGGGGCGTTGTATAGTTGTTCAATAAGGTTGCTATCACTTGTCTCTGAAGCTAATAAAGGTTTACCCGTTAAGCGCTTAAAGCTATAGCAGAGTAATTCCCCATGTCTTTGGTAAAAGGCATTGTTTAATACGTCAGGTTTCTGATTCATTTTTGCCCCTCTAGTATTTCCATATTTGCTTTTTACGCGCTGTTTCTAGGCGAATAGGCACGTATAAACATCTCGATGCAGTTTTCAGTATAACGTTGGATCTCTGCTTCACTGATTTTAGGTTCAATATTATATTCTGCATGCATCCGCGCTTCGCCATGCAGCATTTTTAACAGTTGCACAGAAGCCATATGGCAATCTTCAATTTCTAATACTCCCTGATCATGCATTTTTGACAGAATATCTGCCACTGCAGCAATGACCTTCACGGGCCCGGTATTATAAAAAACACGAGCTACATGGGGCGTCGTCAGTGCTTCGCTGACGCAAGTTCGATGCACCTGTGTTGCTTCTTCTGACAATATCATAGTGACAAATCGGTTTGCTATCAGTGTGATAGTGTCACGAGCAGGTGTGCCTTCTAATGGTTGAATGCTGGACATATCCAAAGCGATGCACTTTTGCTCGATAGCAGCAGTAAATAACTCATCTTTATTACCAAAATGACTGTAAACCGTTTGTTTAGAGACACCGGCTGCCTTAGCGATCTGATCCATAGATACTGCAGGTAGACCATGAGCGGTAAACAGGTCTTTAGCGGCAGACAGGATCTGCATACGTTTCTCTTCACTCTTGGATCTAGGTTTGTTCATTTTTACCTCAGTACAAAATCAAACTAGACAGTCTAGTTTGATAGGTCTAGACTAGACTGTATAGTCCATTATAGCAATTTACTGCGAGAACGATAACATGAAGACTCGGCCTGCTAACAGTGTAATCACTCAATTGAAAAGTACGCCTGATCGGGTAAAAAGATTACCTGTGGTTGGCTTTTTATTGTTATCCACCTTGATCATCAGTGCCTGTACTCCAGGCAATGCTGATGACCAAACAGAGTCTCCGTTGCCAAAGGAGCAGGCTGAAGGGCAACAAAATTACCATCATCTGGCGCAGAGCGCCGTACTGGAGCAGGAGACAGGCTACTCAGTACAACGTCGTTTTGTGGGAAATGTGCAGGTTAAGCAGAATGCTTCATTGGGTTTTGAGCAGGCGGGCAAGATCGCCAGTTTACATTTTGATGAAGGGGATAGCGTTCAACAAGGCGCGCTTTTGGCCAGTCAAGACACGGAATTGTTGCAAATCGAGCGACAGGAGTTACAGGCTCAGTTAAGTGAGAACCAAGCTCAACTGAATCTGACTCGGGCAAATTTAAAGCGTCTGAATAAACTGAAGAAGAGTGGTTTTACGTCTACGCAAAGTCTGGATGAGTTGCAATCCCAGCAAAAAGTATTTTTGGCCAGCCGATTAAGAGTGCAGGCCGCCTTGGACGCTAATCAGGTTAAAACTGAAAAAGCCCGTTTATATGCGCCCTTTACCGCTCGTATTAGCCAGCGTTTACAGGATTCCGGTACGGTTGTGAATGCGGGCACTCCCGTTTTCCAGTTATTACAAGAAAGTAATAACGAGGTCAAAGTAGGGGTGCCGGTACGCTTGTTGGATAAGGTGCAGCAGGCGGGTCTTGCCCAGTTGGAGATTGCCGGTAAAATATTTCCAGCCAAGCTATTGGCAGTGGGTGCGGATGTGAATCCTATTACCCGTACGGTTGCCCTGCGTTTTGCTTTGCCTAACGACATTCGAGCCGTAAACGGTCAATTAGCGTATTTAACCGTGGATGAAATACATCAAGGTGAAGGTTACTGGGTGCCATTAGCGGCACTGACCGATGGCGTTCGGGGTATGTGGAATGTTTATAGCCTACGGACAGATAGTTCATCTGATGGCTCATATAAAAACACAACTGAAACGCTTTATACCTTAGAGAGTCGCAATATTAATGTACTGCATGCTACAGAGTCACAAGCTTATATCAGCGGCGCTTTGTCTAACGGTGAGCGCATATTAACCGGTGGTTTACACCGTTTAGTACCCGGTCAGCAGGTTCGTCTGAAAACTGAAACCCTATCTCAGGGGGATATACAGGAACAGAAAATTGCCGGGGTACAGCAGTAATGCGAAATTTTATCAGCAATGGCCGTGTTCTGGCCTTAGTGATCATCATTATGGTGGTGGCTGGTCTAGGGGCTTTAAGTACGCTACCCAGAGCAGAAGACCCAAGAATTACTAACCGTGTAGCCAGTGTTATTACTCACTTTCCGGGTGCCAGTGCCGAGCGTGTAGAAGCTCTGGTCAGTGAAAAAATTGAGAATAAACTGCGCAAACTCTCAGAAGTTAAATTACTGACATCTAGTTCTCGTCCCGGTATTTCTGTGGTGCGTTTAGAGTTAAAAGACAGTATTACCGATACGGCACCTATTTGGTCACGGGTACGGGATCTGGTCAATGATGTCAGCCCTGAGCTACCGATCGGCACATCAGAGCCTTCTTTAGATGATGATCACGGTTATGCTTTCACCATGTTGATCGCCTTAAAATGGCAGGGCCCTGGTGAGCTGGATGCGGCTGTTTTAGGCCGTTATGGTGCAGCTTTGCAGAATCGCCTACGTACGGTTTCTGGCACAGACTTTGTGGAGTTACATGGTGAACCGGAAGAGGAGATTCTGGTTCAGTTGGACTCTGAACTCGCGGGACGTTTACAGTTATCACCGGCAGCGATTGCCCAAAAAATTGGTCAGGCTGATGCTAAAGTCAGTGCCGGTCAGTTAACGAGTCAACAAACCCAGCTACAAGTAGAACTGACGGGAGCCCTGGATTCTATTGATCGTATTCGTCGTATTCCTTTATTGAGCGATGATAATGGCTTTTTACTGCGCTTAGAGGATCTGGCCGAAGTTAAGCATCAAATCAAGTGGCCCGCTTCTGAGATGGCTGTTGTTGATGGGCAAAGTGCCGTGGTGGTTGCCGCACGTATGTTACCGGATCTCCGTATTGACCATTGGGCAGCAGATACCAAACAAGTTTTAGAGGAATTTAAAACAACGCTACCGGGAAATATCGGCACAGAAATTTTATTTGATCAGGAAAGCTATACCGATGTTCGCTTAGGAGACCTAGTTGATAACGTCTTGGTTGGTTTTGGTTTAATTGCTGCAGTGTTATTAGTGACTTTAGGCTGGCGTTCGGCCTTGGTTGTGACGGCGGCCTTGCCTTTAACTGTATTGTTTACTCTGAGCTGCATGAAGTATTTTGGTCTACCTATTCACCAGATGTCTGTTACAGGTTTGGTGGTAGCTCTGGGTATTATGGTAGATAACGCCATTGTGATGGCTGATTCCATTCAACAGCGACGTCAGCAGGGTGAAGATGCCATTGATGCGGTGATGCACTCTTTAAATCACTTATGGTTGCCGTTGTTAGGTTCCACGCTGACGACTGTCTTAGCCTTTATGCCAATCGTGATGATGCCAGGACCTGCAGGTGAGTTTGTGGGAGGGATTGCTTTAAGCGTGATCTTCTCACTGATTGGTTCTTATATTATTTCCCATACGCTGGTTGCAGCCATTTCGGGACGCTTTTTACGCTCTGTATCCAATACAAAGGGCCATTGGTATCAGCAGGGTATCAAGGCAAAAAGCATCAGTGCTGTTTTTCGCAAGTCACTGAAATTAACCCTTAACTATCCAAAAATAACCATACTGATGGTATTTCTTCTGCCTTTGTCAGGCTTTATGGCGGCGAAAGAGCTGACAGAACAGTTTTTTCCACCCTCTGATCGAGATATGTTCCAGATAGAGCTTTATCTTCCGGCACAAGCGAGTATCAGCCAAACCCAACGTATGACTCAGGCGCTGGATCATTTATTGGTGCAGGAAGAGGGGATCAAACATGTACGCTGGTTTATTGGTAACAATGCGCCATCTTTCTATTATAACCTAGTACCTAATCAGAGAGGTGCGCAAAACTATGCTCAGGCAATGGTGACAGCGGATGATTTCCGGGCGGCAAACCGTCTGATCCCACAACTGCAACCTTTACTGGATGATGCTTTTCCAGAAGCTCAAATTCTGGTGCGTAAGTTAGAGCAAGGCCCTCCGTTTAATGCGCCTATTGAACTGCGTTTATACGGCCCTAATTTGGATACTTTGAAAACATTAGGCGACCAAGCGCGTCAGGTTTTGTC
Source organism: Oceanospirillum sp. (assembly GCA_047518265.1). Classification (GTDB taxonomy): domain Bacteria; phylum Pseudomonadota; class Gammaproteobacteria; order Pseudomonadales; family Halomonadaceae; genus Oceanospirillum. Next base: position 25,640 of record JAKZRG010000037.1, on the reverse strand, counting down.
CAATACACAAAGTGTGATTCATTCTCGTGCGACTTTACAGCCTGGCACGCCAAAGGTATGGCTGAACGTTAACGAAGATGCGGGTCGGATCAGTGGTTTAAGTCTGACGGAAATTGCTAATCAACTGCAGCATAATCTACAAGGTGTGACTCAGGGCAGTATTCTGCAAACTACAGAATCCATTCCTGTTCGTGTACGAGTGGGTAATGAACAGCGTCAGGATTTAGCGGATTTAGCAGATCTGAGTATTACGGTGCCGGGTGCTGTTGGTAATATTCCTTTGTCAGCATTAGCAACGGTTGAGCTTAAACCCAGCCGTGGTGCGATTCCACGCCGTAACGGGGAACGGGTCAATGTTATTGAGGGCTATCTGAAAGCCGGAGTGTTGCCCGCCATTGCCCTGAAAAACTATCAGGAAAACCTCAAACAAGCGGGTTTCACCTTGCCAGCGGGTTACCGTATGGAAATTGGTGGTGAATCGGCGGGGCGTAATGATGCGGTGGGTAATCTATTGGCCAGTATTGGTGTGATTGCCACCTTATTGGTAACGGTAGTGGTGTTATCGTTTAATTCCTTCCGTATGAGTATCCTGATCTTTTTAGCGGCGTTTCAGTCTGTAGGCTTAGGTTTGTTAAGTGTTTATGCCTTTAGTTACCCTTTTGGCTTTACGGTCATTATCGGTTTACTGGGTCTGATGGGCTTGGCGATTAACGCCGCTATTGTGATTCTGGCAGAACTTAAAGCGGATGAAAAAGCCATTGAGGGGGATACCGATGCGATTGTTGTGGCAGTAATGAGTTGTGCCCGCCATATCAGCTCAACCACCATTACAACAGTAGGTGGATTCCTACCTTTGATATTGGCTGGAGGTGGTTTCTGGCCGCCATTCGCCGTAGCTATTGCAGGTGGAACGGTACTGACAACTCTATTGTCCTTTTATTTTGTACCAGCAGCATTCCGTTTGATGAGCCGTCGTCGTGCATTTGAATTGAGCGCAGCGCAGCCAGCGTAATATAGAAATAGTCGTCTCAGATTAAATATAGTGAATAGCAAAAAGCCACACCAGATAGATATTCGGTGTGGCTTTTTTGTATCTATTTCAGACTTAATCCTGTTCTATCTTTTACTCTGATTTATCACCACGCTCTCGAATAACAAAAAATCGCTGTAAAGGCATCAAACCTCTAAGCATAAATATGAAACAAACAATACCTGCAAGGCTTAGTGATGGTAGAGAGTTTTCCCTTGGAATGATGTGAAAGAGAGCATTCATAAAAATAAGTGCAACAAATGGCTTATAAAACTCAATAGATATCCAGCGATTTGACCAACCAATCTGACTACGACAGGTATTGCAGGTATAGATCTCTTTATAGCTTCCCCAGCTTAGCCAGCTATCATTCACGGGTGTATTACAGATAGGACAGCAATTTTTCATTCTGTTGCCCCATCAAACTCTGTTGTTCCTTGTTCTGCTTCTTTTTGCCATTTCGATAGATAGGAATAGCTTAGTGATAATAGACAAAGCTCAAAAGCTGCAATAGGCAGCCAAATCAGGCTATAAAGTATGGTAATGACAAGATTATCGGCTTCAGGCAGAAGGGACAGCATCAAGCCGACAATCATAGGGATAACGCCCATCAGTAGGAATAAGCGAAGACTATGTCCTTTCGATAGCCGCCACGCCCAACCAAAACCTCTTTTGGGTGAATCAATAGCTATAGAGGGTAAAACCAATCCCCATCTGGCAAAAAAGTAATAAACTGGAGCTGTGATAAGCAGGTTCATCAGAATAGAATCGATGTATGCTTCTTTGTAGAAGGAAACTAATAAAAAAACATATGCAGCTGCTGGTATCAGTATAATAATAATTGCAAATAAGGTGATCAGAATGACCTGTGTCAGAAATCGAGTCTCTCTAGCTGACCAGTGGAGAATACTCGTCTCTTCAGCGGTTTCTTTGGGTAAAAGAAACAGTCTATGGGCGCCAACAGCCGCTAATGTTGCTGTTAGGCTATATAAAATCAAGAGTCCTAAGCTCTCAAGTGAAAACATAGTGTCATCGGTGAGCCCGACAGCATTAAAGTAAATATCGATCAAAATTAGAGTGCAAATAAAAGGCAAGGTAAATTTAATAAGGCTCAATGCATGTTGTTTAAGTAGCTGTATTGAGCGGGATAGTATATCGGTTAGAGGTAATTGTTGATCTTCCATGAAAGTCTCTTTCAAAGATATTAATGATGCTGCTACCTAGAGTCGTGGATCATGCTATCCGTAGCAGTTGATGGCTGATACTATCTTAAGCCCTGAGAGAAAATAAATTAGTCGTTTACGACGTAGCGTATCTCAGTGTTATTCGCATTTAAAACCTTAAATTCATAACCCTTGATATTGATTACTCGGGATTTTTTTAAGTCGAATACCATAGGTATGCTAAATGCTGACTGGATAAGTTGGCCAATAAACTCCCGATATGTAAAGTGTATCGTGTCTCCCTCAATGCCCGTATATATAATCTCTTGGGAAAAGGTGTTCTCTCTGACTAAGATGGTATCGCGTGGGGTGAATATTTTTTTATCTTGAAGATGTTTAAGTGAAGCAGGTGCTTTTAAAACAAGGCCATCCTTATCAACTGTGATATAAAGGTTGTCACCAAAATTATCTTTAGCAATTTCAATTTCCCTTTTGTTTTCTGGTCGGGGGATTGTTTTTCCCAGATTGATTAGGTAGCTATAATTCTTAACCGGTTTTAAATTTTTGGTTAGAACAAGTTCGTCTTTTTTACAGGCATTATTTTTAATATCAATCACTGCATTACCCGGAAAAGCGAACATCTCTCTTCCTGAAGTGTAGTTTTTAAAATCATCTTCATCACATGAATTGGCGGCGGCTACCATTGCCATCATAATCCCTGCTGCAATAGCCTCGTTTGCAGCTCTATCGGCAAAAGCGGGTTTGGTGATACCTACAGAGATTAAAAGTAGGATAAATAATTTCTTCACTGAATCTAACTCCTTTGGATTAATTGGGAGGATTTTATTAAATCTAGTGGCAGACTAATACTAGGGTTTACCCTAAGTATTTCTCTGAAGAGGTGCTTTCTGACTCAGACTTTCAGAGTTTCCCTAAGTACATAGAATGTTTTTACAAAATTATCGATATCAGCTGTTTGAATAAGCTAAAGGCAATCCGTGAATATGTGGTAAATGTTCCAGCAGAAAATCAATAAACACCCGTACCTTTACCGGTAGATAATTCCGATGGGGGTATATTGCATGGATCAGCTGAATTTCTTTATTGTGGCTTTCCAGTAACGGAATCAGGCGACCTGCTTGGATATCCTTACCTACCATAAAGGCAGAAAGGCGTGCGATGCCTCCTCCTTGTAATACCAGTTCATGTAAGGCATCCACGTTATCTGTCACAAAGTTGCCTTTTGCTTCTATTACCTCAGTCCTATCCGTGCCAAAGCAATCTTCTTCCCTCTCTTTAATATCGTTTGTGACAAAGTTCCCGTTTATGTCTTTCGTGTCTGGGGCCGTAAACCTCCAGTGGTTAAATTGATCGCTGGTGGATAATCTCAGGCAGTTATGGCGTTCCAGGTCTGAGGGGATTTCAGGTGTGCCATAGGCGGCTATGTAATCAGGACTAGCACAGATTATTCGTCGGCTTTCAGCTAACTTTCGTGCGACCAAGTTAGTGTCTTGTAAAGTACCTAACCGTATTGCCAAATCCACACCCTCGGCCACCAGGTCTACTGCTTGACCTGTGAGTTGTAGGTTAATTTCCAACTGAGGATAGCGACGTTGGAACTCTGGTATTAAAGGGATCAGTTGGTGTTTAGCAAAGCCGGAGGAGCTATTAATGCGTAAAACACCTTTTGGAATTTGGCCGTACTCAGTTAGAGCTTCTTCTGCTTTATCAATTTCAGCCAGTATCTCTTCGCAACGAGCAAGAAATACCTGACCGCCTTCCGTTAAACGCAGGGTACGTGTCGTGCGGTTGAATAAGCGAACGCCTAGGCGTTGTTCCATACGGGTGATCAGCTTGCTAATAGCGGAGGGAGATAGGTTTAATTCATTAGCCGCTGCGGAGAAACCGCCTCGTTTAGCCGCTTCTGTAAACACTCGCATTTCATTGATTTTATCCAATCGTCACGGCCCTCTATACAAGCTATTAATGAATCTAGTTCATAGATGATATTACAGTTTAGCTATTTATTGCAGATCTATGGCTGCTTAGGATGGTGATACATCGCCTATAAAGTTCAATAAGAGAGGATTGTTATGATCGAACTATATACTCACCCCATGTCTCCTTGCGCCCAGAAGGTTCGAATAGTATTAGCCGAAAAAGGCTTGGACTGGGTGCATCATCATGTGGATCTGCCCAGTAAAGAAAACCTGAAACCGGAATACCTAAAATTGAATCCGTTAGGGGTTGTACCTACGCTAGTGCATAACAATCTACCTGTTATTGAATCCAGCATTATCTGTGAGTACCTTGACGATTATTATCCTGAAAAGACACTCAAGCCTGAAAGTAGCTATGCTCGTGCCAAAATGCGTTTTTGGATGAAACATGTGGATAATAAGCTGCACCCATCCTGTGGTGCTTTGCAGTGGCCCTTAGTCATGCGTCCAAAAATGATGGAAAAAACAGAAGCTGAGCGTGAAGCATTATTGAATCAAATTCCAGAAAAGCCGCGTAGAGAACGACAGAAGCGCTTGGTTAAACTTGGTTTGGATGCCCCAGATGTAGCGGATGCAGCACGGGTGTATGCTCGGACGATTGCCGATATGGAGTTAGCATTAAAAGATCATAAATGGATTGTTAGCGATGAATTTAGCTTAGCTGATGTATGTTTAGCGCCGTATTTCCAAACCGTTTATCAGTTTGGCTGGACAGAGCTTTTTGTTGATAGCCCAAGAGTGGCCGATTGGTTTGCCCGTTGTCAGGCGCGTAGTTCCTATCAGCAGGCTGTTTCTGATGATTTTCCACCGGAGGTTATCGCCGATCTTCAAGCGAGAGGAAAACCGGCTTGGGAGAAAATTAAAGCGCATTTAAGTCTTTAATTTGCCAAGATAATATCTGGCGCCGTAAATAAGGGATGTTATAGCATTGGTAATTCATCTCTAATCAATTAGGGGATCCATTTTGTGCAAGTAAGACCTGTGACGCCAAATATTTGGTGCCAGCCCGGTATTCTCGTTATTTATGGTGCGATGCTGGAGGCTGAGGCACATAAACATAATGCGATTCAGTTGATTTGGCCCAGCAAAAATACTGAAACAGATTTGGCTGAGCGGTGTATTGCTGGTGCTGTGGTTATTGCATCGAATGTGACTCATCGTCTGAGCATGCAGAAGGGTTGGGTTATATTGGTGGAACCACAATCACGTTTAGGCATTGTTTTAGGGAACTATCTGCAGAATGATCCATTTCGAGAGATCAATGAATTACCTCCTTTTTTACCATCCCTAAGTACAACATTCACGTGGGATAGTGGTGATAGGGTTACACTGCCAGTAGAACCGCTATCTCCATTATTGAATGTATTAGGGCTTGAGTTGCCAGAGGTCCAGGCTTTTTTTAATACGAAAGGGCAGACCATTGACCCACGTATCGAGATGTTACTGGAAAAATTAAATGCCTGTTTTGGGTCCGAATGTTTGAAACCCGATAAATGGCGAGCAGAAGAGGTTGCCGCTGAGTTAGCCTTATCTGAGGGACGCTTTTTACATCTTTTCCGCCAAGAGATGGGGTTGGCATGGCGGCCTTATCTTTTGTGGCGGCGTTTGCTTTGTGCCATCTCTGCAATGATTGCAGGTAAGACTGCAACAGATGCGGCTTATTTGGCTGGTTTCTCTGATAGTGCTCATTTAAGCCGTACTTTTCGCAGTCAATTTGGTCTATCGATTAGGAGCGCTCTGGCTACTTTTTCAAGGGCTCCCTAGCTTCCATATTTAAGGAACTGTCGGGAGTTGTATGATTTTGCTGGTTTTAGGAATATAGCCAGTTTATTCAAGTTCAAATTAACCCCGTCATCTATTCTGCTACTCAATGATTTACACCTGATTATTAGAGGCAATAATGAGTAGCTTGAATAACAACGATTCCACAAATGCCAGCTTGAAAGTAGATTCACAGACCGCTCTGAATAAGCCTCGAAACAAAGGGGCTAAAAAAGAGCATTTAAAAGTCACGCCTATGTTGGATTATAGGGCTCCGGCTATTCAGCAATTAATTAAGCAGCGGGGTTGGTCTTCACTCTCACGATACGATGCTATTGCGGAGGTATATCTCTTTGTTAGAGATGAAATAACATTTGGCTATAACAGTGATGATACTTTGAATGCCAGCCAAGTGTTGAAGGATGGTTATGGGCAATGCAATACCAAGGGAACACTCTTGATGGCACTGTTAAGAGCTTTGGCTATTCCTGCACGCTTCCACGGTTTTACTATTTTTAATGAACTACAGAAAGGGGCTATACCTAACTACCTATTTGCCTTTGCCCCTGAGAGAATCATTCATAGCTGGGTTGAAATATATTTTGAAGGACAATGGTTGGACCTAGAAGGCTATATTATTGATCAAGCCTACTTATCTCAGGTTCAGGCTAAATTTTCAGACCAATGTGAAGCCTTCAGCGCCTACGGTATTGCAACTACTTGTCTTAAACGTCCTGAAAATGATTGGCAGGGTAAAAGTACCTATATTCAAAAAGAAGGTATTGCTGACGACTTTGGCATCTATGATCAACCGGATGACTTTTATCGTGAAAAGGGAAGCAACTTAAATGGGCTGAAAAAAATTGCCTTTCGCTATGTCTTGCGTCATTTAATGAATAGCAATGTAAACAGAATCCGACAGAGAGGGTTGTGATTTTTCCTAGAAAACTTCATGTGACGTTACTTTCTGAATGAGTCAGGGGCAACTAGAGTTGCCCCTCTTTATTGTTATTTTCCCCTAACTTTCGATCTATTAGCTACGCCGCTAATTATAATTAGAGTTAAACTCTTTCATCGGTAGCATAAAGTCCATTTGGATAAACTCTGCAGGACGGGTAAGCGCCACCTGTACGCTAACTTTTAATCTTTTGCCCAGAAGATCCTCAGAGGTCATGGTTGTACCCAGACCACAATTCACTTGAAAGGCTTCTCCCGGTATAGAGCCCGCAAGCGCACCCTCATTCCATGTGTCAGTAAGGAATTGGGTGACCATTTTCTTGATCGTTGCCCAAGTGTATTTGTCGTTAGGCTGGTTAGCGTAGGCTTCTATATTTTGTTTTATGGATTGTTCAAGATAGATCGCCATGCGGCGCATAGGAACATACCGCCAATTAGAGCTATTGCCATCCAATGTTCGGGCTCCCCAGACCATAATCCCTTGACCTGAAAAGTGACGCAGGGCATTGATCGATTTCCCTGCGAGTATATCGACGTTCAAGTCTTCTTGTTGTGGGCTGGTTAAGCGGATTGGTAGATCGACAGCATTTTTTATACTGGTATTGGCTGGAGCACGCCACACACCTTCATGATCATCTATCCGGGCATAGACTCCAGCCATAGCGCCACAGGTAGGAAGGGTATTTATATCGGTATGCAAAGCTTCCATAACTTGCTGGTAAATTGGGATGTTTTGCATGAGTACTTGATTCAGTGCGTCTATCTCATCAGGCTGATGATCGGCTGTTTGTATACGATCAATAGCATGGATAAGCTCTGGATTGATATCACCTTGTACGAGTGTTTCTATCAGTTTGTTGATATTACCTGAAAATAAATAAGTAAAATTAACTTCAGCTTCTTCTGTGATATCGGTGTGAATAAATGGAAAATAAGCGGCACCAAAGTCCAGTCCATGTGTACCTGTATTATCTCTGAATGTCTGGATATCATCTGTATAGGTGTCGGGGTTGGGGTGTTTACCCCCGATAATATCAAAAATACAGATTGCAGCTTCAGTCTCTTTTGTTTGAGTCAGCATGAACTGCATTAACTGACGGTTATCTTCAATGGATAATAGGGTCGCCTCTGGGCAAGCATAGATATTAGGCTCTTGGTAGTTGGCTAATATTGATATGCCATGCTTTAAGGCTTCTAGAGAGATATTAGGGTTTATCGTTGTTTGGTCTGGATCGTTACTTTGGTCGCTAGGTTTTCCATAGGCCCCAACAGAAACGATATAGCAATCTTTACCGCCATTTTGATAAAACAGCCGAACGCTATTATACAAATAGTAGATAGTGCTAGGGTCCGGTAGAAGGGAGTATTTTTGCCCCGATATTTCTAACGTTGGGTGTTTTCTTTCCAGTGCTGCAGATGTGCTTTCTACAAGATAATATTGAGGGTAGGGAGCAGTAGAAGGTTGGTTTGGCATATAGATCGCTTCAAACTCTCTTAGAGAGCTGACTTTATGTGCTTTACCATAATAAGACATTTCCTTGTCTTCAGCCTTAGGTGTGTAGCCGATAAAAGCAGGTACTGCGGTAGCGACAGGGAGAATAGTATCGAGACGATTTTCCTGTTCGTTAGCGTAGAAATCTGATGTTCTAGGGCTTGATACGGTCATGATGCTGATATCCTTAACGAGCTAAATCTATTTGCTTTTGTTCTAGAGAGCCTCTGAAAAAATCACTCTTCGACTCTAAGTACCCAAAGAGAATTTCACTACGAAAAATCTCCATTTCCTCTGATTGTGAAACACAGAGCAGTGGAATACTTTTGTTTGGGTATGTACTGGCGATATACCCACACTTGGTGTATTTGAACATAAGACTTAAAATAACATTATATAACGCATGGTTTTTGCTGCTTTATGCCCAGATATGCATTTCCTATATTTTCAGTGGACAGCTTTTCAATGGATAGCTTTTCTGGGTGTTCAATGAAACTCCACATTATTGATATTTTACAAAATTCAGCACAAGAACCTATTACAGCTTATTACAGTCTGACTTAATCCATAGAAATATACATTTTCTATGATCTTTTATTGATGGTTTAAGGAGGGAAAGAAAAATATTGAAGAGGTTGAAAAGTATTGTTTTATTACTGATTGATTACATAAAATAACATTGTTGTACTTTAAATAAAGCAGTATTAAATAACTTCGAGCCAAAAGGCTCGAAGGAATCAAAGTAGAATCTTTTTGGTATTAAAATGCTGTTATGGTGCATTTTTAAGTAAGAATTGATTGGTATTATTTTTAGGGGTTTTACCTAATTTTTGCATTAAAGCAAATTCGGCTTGGTCTATACCGTAACGACTGTTCATATCCTCTAGCATTTTTAGCCAAAGGTGGGTTGTCATCTCTGCATCGGCTAATGCACGGTGAAACGTACCGTCAGTGGGAAGATTCTTAAAACGGACTAAGCTACCCAGTTTATGGTTTGGTGCGTCTTGATAAAGTCGACGGGCAATCAGCATGGAACAAGCAAATAGGTGGGCGCTATTTCTATTGATACGGGCGAGTTCATCGACCAGGAATTTACTATCAAAAGAGGCGTTGTGGGCAACAAGATTAAAGTCTTCGATAAAATCGGCAAACTCAGCCATAACGCTTTCACAGGGATCGGCGTCTTTTAACATATGATTGGTAATACCGGTATAGCTCTCAATAAAGCTATTAATGCGTCGGCCTGGATACATTAAACGTTGAAAGCGATCAGTGATCTGGCCATCCTCAACACGTACAGCCCCGATCTCGATAGCCCTATCTCCCTGATTAGGGGATAAACCTGTTGTCTCGAAATCCAATACGATAACGGTGTTGGCTGGTCGGTGTTTCATTTAATCTTCTGCCTTGGACTGTTAAAAGAGAGTTGTGGCTTAATTTAGGTTATGGGTACTGTTTCATCGCTCTCTATCGATTGAGTGTCAAACAATAGAGGGGATAATTGAGATTTATTAACCATAAGATCGGCTAGGGTATAGTTTTCCATGGCCTTGATAAAGGCCTGCATGCCAATGGCGAGTGCCCGTCTCAGTTCACAGCAGGGAACCAGTTGGCAAGCCGAGGTACTACAATCGACACCATCCAAGTGATTTTCCATTTTAGCGATAACCTGACCGATATTGATCTCTTCAGGTGCCATAGCTAAACAGATACCCCCATTTTTTCCCCGTAGGGTATGCACATAACCCAGCTTTTTGAGTTTACCGACCACTTTAACCATATGATTCTGCGAGACCTTATAGACCTTAGACACCTCCTGAACATTACTGAGCTGTTCAGGGGGCAGGCTGGCTAGGTACATCAGAGTACGAAGACCAAAATCAGTAAAGGTAGTGATTCGCATGGCAAAGATCCTCAAGCGGTTTTAAAAGCACCCAGCTGGTCAACAATATGTACCGTTACTTGGTTTAGGCGCTGTCCCTGATGTTGTAGCTCGTGGCAATCTTTCGCATTAGAGCTGGAGAGCTCTTTTAGTACATTTACTTCATTAGCCACATCACTAACTAACTGATGAATATACCGAATATCGACATTACCTTGAACTTCTTTCTGGCCGATCAGGTTTAAAATTACCTCAATATTGTCACAGGCCGAGTTTATTTGTAATTGAGTAGTATTAGATTGTTCAGATAAAGTGGATAGATTTTGTGATTGCAGCTGCATCTGCTCACCGGCTTGTTGGATTGCACCAGTAATACCCAAGATAATCTGGTTGATTTGATCTAGACTATTTTGGGTAGAGAGTGCCAGCTGCCTAACCTCATCGGCAACCACAGCAAAGCCTCGGCCATGTTCACCTGCACGGGCAGCCTCAATCGCAGCATTAAGCGCCAATAGATTGGTTTGATCTGCCAGATTATCGATAACAGAAACCACGTTGCTGATGGATGCCGCTTGCTCTGATAACAGATCAAACTTACTGCTTAACGTAGTACTGCTGGTGATATAAGACTCGATAATATCAGCCATATGATTCATAGCCGCACTGGATTGTTTTAAGTCATCGCGAGTTTTCCCCACCTGATCCTTGGTTTGTTCCGCTTTGTGATGCAGCGCTAAGGACTGCTGATCCAATAGATCAAACTGCTTGGCAATAGTATCTACCCTTTGATCCTGAGTCTGAATCCGTTGTGTAATATCCTTAGTTTTGGAGGTTAATGTATTGGCAATTTCATCGGATGTATCAGCCTGTTGCTGAATATCCAGCAGAGCGTCTTTTACATTTAAGCGAAAGGAATTAATCACCGTCAGAATATTGCTCATCTCACTGTTGTATTGGCTATTAACCTCACAAGTAACCGACAGATCCTTCCTCTCAAAAGCCCGAAGATACTGAGTAATCTCATGCAGCGCATCCACCCCCCAGTATTTCTCATCGATATCATGAATAACCAGCAGAGCCACAATGACATACTGCAAAACCTGAGAATAAAACTGCTCTGTAAATAATAGTGCATTCACAAACAGTGCAATGGCGCCCAACCAGTGGATTAAACGCATACGAAAGAAAAGTGATTGCATAAGAATTACCTCGAATAATGGATAAGCACCTAAACAAACGTTTTCTCCAGAGCAACCGATACAAGTAGCGTGGATAAGCCAAAGGCGCATCCGCGAATACTCCGTCACTCCTGAATTTAAATATGGAAAAACGTTTGTTTAGTTATTTATGAGTCATATGGAATTTAAATCCTGTGCTCTTTATCAAAGATAAAGGGTTCAGGTTTTGAATAAAGAAAGCCTTGAATCAGATCGACACCGGCCCAGCGAACAAAATCAGACTGCAGCTGACTTTCAATACCTTCGGCCACAATCAAGCCGCCCGTAGAGGAGCAGAGATTAACAATTTCACGATAAAAGCTGGCAGACCAAAGGTCAGTGGGGACTTGCTGTAATAGCCCTAGGTCCAGTTTTATAATGTCGAATGGAATTTGGCTTAAGCGTTGTAAATTAGAGTGACCAGAGCCAAAGTCATCCATAGCGATAACAAAACCATTATGTTTTAAAAAACTGACCCGCTGAAAGACAATATCGCTGCTAATATCATCTTCACAAACCTCCAGAACCAGCTGTTGCTTTTGCGATTCAGATAGGGTGCAAAGGACGAGTCGCCATAACTGCTCAAATAATTCTTTATCCGCAATGATCTGACCGGCAATATTGATCCAGGTACTGACAATCGCCGCGGTTTGCTTATTTTTCGCAGAATTAGACGGAGCCATTGCTGCCATTGAATCTGTGATCTGTTGACAGGTGACGGCCAAGAGCAACTGATTATGACGACACAGATAAGGCATCAGTTCATGCATTGGAATCGGTTTGTCAGTGTGAACAAGAAAGCCCCGGCAGAGTATTTCTTGCCCATAAATAGTATCAAGAGATGAGGTAATCAGATTCTGTTTATACCACACCAGATAGGCCGCCTGGCCATTGTAATCAAATGACATCATGCTCTGTCTCCTTGGTATTTATCGTGGTGTAAACCTGATCCTCATCCCGTAAACGTTGACTGATATCGGCTAAAAATTGACTGATATGAGTAATATGCTGAGGTTTAACCTGACCGTTACCAAACTCCAGTTTTAATGCGTGTAAATACTTCAGAGTCGCGTCGCAGGTACGCTGTAATAAGCTATAACCTTGGGTAAGTTGTTGTTTCTGTAGCAAGGTTAGCTCACTGTTTTGCAACGACGGTGTCAGGTAGCAGGCCTCAAGTTCTAAGTGGAGGATAAGCCCTTTAACCAGCTTTTTAAGCTGGGTATCCAGCGGCAATAACAAGCACACTTCACGGGCTAGTAATTGATAGGTCGCCGCAATTTCAGACTCTAACTGACGGTGTTGTGCTAACAAAGTACCAGACCATTGAGAGACAACATGATCGTTAAGCAGTGACTGTGTTAGAAAATTATTTACCTGTTGTCTATTCATCTATCGTTATCTACTGTGCAGTTACTGTTTAAAATCAGGTTATGCTCGATATACTATTTTCGACCACCAAAACGAAAGCACTCTAATGATTTACGCAGGCTAAAGTTTTGAATCACAACATCACTTTTGCTCAGTAATAGATTGCAGCTGATAGCAATCAGCGCCGCCTTAGGGTAAAGCGCGGGCCAAATAGCCATTTGATCCGTACTAATACAAAAAAATAATGACATCACCAAAGCAACAATGGCACTTTTACAGATAATGGCGGTGATCTTTGGGGGCATCATGCTAGCTTTCTCACTCATCGTAAGGCCTATTTTTTTGTTGCCTGCATCGCTCGATTTTTAGGTATTAATGAGAGTGCCGAGCTAAACGTTCATGGAGTGCTTCTGGATAGGCGCTCTCTAACCAAGTAAACATTTCCCGCTCTTCAAAGCGCACATGGGCTTTTAGTTGCAGGGCAAACTGTAAAATGTCTTCAGGGTTCTGCGTTTTTAACAGTGTCCGCAGTTGTTTGTGATCGGCTAAAAACTGCGCCTGTAATTCACCTGTAAGCAGATCACCAAATCCAGCTTCTTCTTCCTCAAAATGTTGTAATAACTCCAACTCCAGTTCTGCCTGAACCTCCTGCCAGTAGGCAATCAGAACCTCCGGCCCTTTTTTTCCTGCATCCTGTAAGCGTTTGGAAATAACCAGCGCATGGTGATGTTCATGGCTTAAGGGAGTTAAGGCTTCAGAACGTTTCATGTTATTTTCCTCGAAATCTATAATTTGCTTTTCAAATGCATATTATTTTGATTTAATTTGCATGTCAAATGCATATTATAAGTTTTAGCTAAAACCCAAAGTGACATTGTTGAGTTATTTGTGTCGAGGGTGTGCCGTAAAAACGGCCATATAGAGAGGAAATACCATGGTTGTTTGGTCTGATACTGAAATTGCTGTTTTTTACGTAGTTGCCTTAATGATTGTCTTTAAGCTTTGGACCGTTTGGCATGTGTCATTAAAAGCCAATGCTAATGCCGCAGGGCGCATGATCTTCTTGGGAATTATCAGCGGCCTAACGCTTTTTGGTATAGCCGCTAAATTCTATATCTCCAGCGTGATGGGAATGTAATGCAAGGTAGCGTGGATAAGCCTAAGCGCATCCGCGAAGGTTTTAAAGGCCGGTGGCCACTACAAACCCACGCCTCTGCGTGAGGAGCGACAGGTCAGATCATGGCGAAGTTTGATGTTATGAAGTTTCAATCCACGCTCCTGCGTGAGGAGCGACTCAGGCAATGCGTACTCCGACTCATATTCACAAGTTTCAATCCACGCTCCTGCGTGAGGAGCGACACCGGGGCCGAGTACCGTTTTCTCAATAAAGACCTGTTTCAATCCACGCTCCTGCGTGAGGAGCGACTTCCACGGCTACTAAGACCTTCGACGGGACATTGTTTCAATCCACGCTCCTGCGTGAGGAGCGACCCTAAATCTGAACGTTGCAGAGAAGGACATAAAAGTTTCAATCCACGCTCCTGCGTGAGGAGCGACTGCAGCCAACCATGAGTTTGTTCAGGGTTTTCTGTTTCAATCCACGCTCCTGCGTGAGGAGCGACGCCATCTTCAGTGGAAATCCATTTTCCATCTTTGTTTCAATCCACGCTCCTGCGTGAGGAGCGACATCAATACGCATCCGCCGTAGCTAAAGCTAACGAGTTTCAATCCACGCTCCTGCGTGAGGAGCGACTGCGGGCAAATTCTGCAGTTAAGGCCGCAGAAAAAGTTTCAATCCACGCTCCTGCGTGAGGAGCGACGATATTGTGACTGCCGCCTATTACGACTAATTTTGTTTCAATCCACGCTCCTGCGTGAGGAGCGACTAGGCTTTCTGCCATCTTGCCAAGCAACACACAGCGTTTCAATCCACGCTCCTGCGTGAGGAGCGACATTATCAATATACGATCGGCAATTAATATAGCTGTTTCAATCCACGCTCCTGCGTGAGGAGCGACAGGTGCAGTGCTTAGATATGCATCTAGCACAGGAGTTTCAATCCACGCTCCTGCGTGAGGAGCGACGACATTATCGGCATGGCTAAAACCATCAATCAGGTTTCAATCCACGCTCCTGCGTGAGGAGCGACCAACAGGTCTTACTATATCAACTACAACAGAGGAGTTTCAATCCACGCTCCTGCGTGAGGAGCGACTCGTTATCATTCCCCCAGTCTAAAGCCTTGCCTGTTTCAATCCACGCTCCTGCGTGAGGAGCGACATGGCTGTAGTAATTACGATTGCAGATGTTAGAGTTTCAATCCACGCTCCTGCGTGAGGAGCGACTATACAAATACACTGCCGCAGGATCTTACACTGGTTTCAATCCACGCTCCTGCGTGAGGAGCGACCTCATTCTGAGTTGATGCGAGGACCGTAATCTCAGTTTCAATCCACGCTCCTGCGTGAGGAGCGACGATGTTTATGAAATTGTCCTTACTGGTAAGGCTGTTTCAATCCACGCTCCTGCGTGAGGAGCGACGGCTTAACCTTATTAGGGTTAATGTTGTATAGAGTTTCAATCCACGCTCCTGCGTGAGGAGCGACAAAGCAAACAATGGATCAGCACTACAAGTGCGGGTTTCAATCCACGCTCCTGCGTGAGGAGCGACACTAGCGCCATTCTGTCTGGCGAATGGGAGTTAAGTTTCAATCCACGCTCCTGCGTGAGGAGCGACCAGACATTGGACTTTACTTGCGAGGGTGTTGAAGTTTCAATCCACGCTCCTGCGTGAGGAGCGACGATGAACAGGATATTTCTATTCATGATTAGCAGCGGTTTCAATCCACGCTCCTGCGTGAGGAGCGACTGCCTATTCTAAAAGGCCCATGCAGTCTAGCTTAAAGTAGGTATTTTCGCTAACCACTGCGGAAATTGAGACTTTGGTGTGAACAATTTATTAATGAAATACGAAAGAGCTTTTAATTCAATATGTTACAAAGTTGCTAACATCCCAAGGATTTTATGAGAACAACGGGTTAGCATTTTTATGTTTACCCATCTGGGTAAATGAAAGGATGGATGATTATCTTAGTATAAATAATGGATGCGGCACTATCTATTTAGATATGTTCCGGTCAATAAGGTAATTACTTTTGTTTGTCATCTTTATATAAAAACTAGGGTATTCCCTAGTAACAGGTAGGGTGGTTAAAGCAGTATGATCATTGTTAATTTCTAGGATATGGATATCTATAGGTTTAACAATGTCTTATATCGCTCACTACCGATCATGTGATCAAACAGAACAAACCGTTCTGCAGCACCTAACTGAAGTTGGGCAACTGTCGGCTTCCTTTGCAAGCAAGGCTGGATTAGGAGACTTGGGTCTTTTGCTGGGCTTGTTACATGACTTTGGTAAATACAGTCAGCAATTTCAACGCTATATACAGTCGGCAGAAGGATTGCTTGATCCAGATGGCGTTGAATTTATTGATTCCAGAAAATTTAAAGGGAAGATTGATCACGCCACGGCGGGTGCACAATATATTTATAATGCTTTGAGAGGATTTGGTTCTAAGGGAGAAGGGGAGTTATGCGGACAAATACTGGCGTTATGTATAGCTTCGCATCATAGCGGTTTAATTGATACGTTGGCGGTTGATTATACTCGGGGGAATGTTTTCCAAACCCGTATGTTGAAAGAGGACAGTAAAACCCATCTGGATGAGTGTATATCCAATGCCGATGAGTCTTTAATAAAACGTTTAAATGGTTTTCTATCTTCAGAAGCGATACAGAAGAAACTATTACCTGCTTTTATAAACGGTATTCGCCCGGTATTGGGTTCACCTAAAGTAATGAATTCAGTACCTAATAGCTTCCATCTTGGGATGTTAACGCGCTTTCTATTCAGTTGTTTGATTGATGCAGACCGTTTAAACAGCGCGGAGTTTGATGACCCTAAACGGCTGGAACTTCGATTATCGAAACCTGATAAACCGTACTGGCCTCAGGCGATAGACCGTTTAGAAACGTTTCTGTCGAAAATGCCCAATAAATCACCTATAGACCCTATTCGGCGAGAGATTTCTCAGGAATGCCTGGAAAAAGCAGATAAGGCCCAAGGGATATATAGTTTAACGGTGCCAACGGGCGGGGGGAAAACCTTTGCCAGCCTACGTTATGCCCTTCACCACGCAGAACATCATCAATTAGATCGCATTATTTATATTATTCCGTTTACCTCGATTATTGAGCAAAACGCGGCAGATATACGTGAGGTATTAGAGCGCCAGGATGACATACACCCATGGGTGCTGGAACATCATTCCAATATCGAGCCTGACACTCAAACCTGGCACAGTAAAATCAGTAGTGATAACTGGGATGCGCCTATTGTTATCACCACTATGGTGCAGTTTCTTGAGGCGTTATTTTCTGGTGGGACTAAAAGTGCTCGCAGGATGCATCAGTTGGCTAATAGTGTACTGATATTCGATGAGATCCAAACCTTACCGGTAAATTGCACTCACCTGTTTTGTAATGCCTTGAGCTTTTTAGTGGATCATGCTGGTAGCAGTGCGGTGTTATGTACTGCCACTCAGCCCTTGTTAAATCAGCTGGATAACGCTGAAAAAGGCCAGCTTAGTGTCAATGGTGAGTTAATTGGTGATGTGGGGCAGCGTTTTAATGAATTAAAACGGGTGCATATAGAAAACCTTTGCAAAGAAGAGGGTTGGAGCGAGGACGAGATTACAGACTTTGCACTTGAGCAGTTTTCTCTGCATGGCAGTTGTCTCATGATTGTTAATACCAAGGATTGGGCCAAAACACTTTATCAGCGTTGTGACGGTTTGGTTGAGCCCGATGCACTCTTTCATTTAAGCACCAATTTATGCGCGGCTCATCGTCAGAGCTTATTTAAAACAATACGAGAGCGGTTAGACAATGACCTTCCCGTGCTTTGTTTTAGTACCCAGTTAATTGAAGCGGGGGTGAACGTTGATTTTTCTTGTGTCATTCGTTTTCTTGCTGGCTTGGACTCTATCGCTCAAGCCGCTGGGCGTTGTAACCGCCACGGTAAACAAGATATCGCCTCTGTTTATGTGATTAATCCTGAACATGAAAATACTCAGATGTTGGTTGATATCGATGAAGGTAAACGCCAAGCCCGTCGGGTGATGAGTGAATCCTTTGATGATTTATTGCTAACAGAAGCCATGGATCGTTATTTTGATTATTACTTCTTTCAACGATCAGAGGTGATGGATTATCCCTGTAAAGATAGCTTCGGGCAGAAAAATACATTGCTACGCCTGCTTTCAAATAATGCAGGACACACACTAAGGCAAAACGGTAAAAGGTACTCCAATAAAAAGCTTCCTGTTTTAGAGCAGTCATTTATGGAGGCGGGGAAACTCTTTCAGGCGATTGATGCACCCACTCAAGCGGTGTTGGTACCTTATTGTCCTTATCACGAGGGAGAGCTTAATCCAGTTACTTTTGATCAAGACCTTCTCGAACAAAACCCCGTTATTTCTGGTAAAGATCTGATTACAGAGCTTTGTCGCTGCGAAAAAGAGTTTTCTTCTGCCAATTATTATCAGCTACTGCGCCAGGCGCAAAAATACAGCGTAAATGTATTTCCTAATATCTGGAAAAAGCTCATTGAGGAAGATGCCATTCAGGAAATTCAGCCCGGTGCGGGCGTGTATTACTTAAAAGAAGAGTATTACGACGGAGATTTTGGCTTAAGCACCGAGCCCGTATCGTTAATGTCCAATTTAATCTGCTAAGGAGGGGAGTAAGTGACAATGAAACCTAAAAACAGCATCAGTTTTCGTGCTTGGGGACGACACGCCTTATTTACTGATCCTGTCACTAAAATTGGTGGCGAAAAGTGCAGCTATCATGTGCCGACTTATGAAGCCCTGAAGGGGATTCTAAAGTCAATCTACTGGAAACCTACCTTGATCTGGGTAATTGATCGGGTACGTGTGATTAAACCGGTTCGAACTCAAACCAAGGGAACAAAACCTTTAGTCTGGGGTGGGGGGAATAGCTTAGCAATTTATACTTTTTTGCATGATGTGGAATATCAGGTTGAAGCGCATTTTGAATGGAACATGCATCGTCCTGAGCTACAAGCAGATCGTATTGACGGTAAACATTTTGCTATAGCCAAACGGATGTTGGAAAAAGGCGGGCGTCAGGATATTTTTCTGGGCACACGGGATTGCCAAGGCTATGTAGAGCCTTGTGATTTTGGTGAAGGTTCAGGCGCTTATGACGATATTGATGAGCTGGGTTTTGGTCTAATGTTCCATGGTTTTAACTACCCGGATGAGACAGGAGAGCAGCAGTTAGAAAGCCGTTTCGGTCACGTCACTATGCGCCATGGCGTGATTGAGTTTGTTCGCCCCGAGCAATTTGATGGCAGTGACCCTCTTTATGTTAAACGTTATGTTCGGGAAATGGAGGCAAAAGACTTTGAGCTGAATACCAACCTTCAACCGGTGGAAACTGAGGAGAAGTTGGTATGAGTTGGTTAAGCAAGCTCTATCAGACTTATGATCAGGCAGCGGCATTAGATCTTCCTTTATCGGAACGGGTGATGCCGATCTGTCATACACCACAAAATGCCCATATTAAAATCACTCTTGATGACGAGGGGCACTTTATCCGGGCAGAAGTTTTGGAAAAGACGCAAATTGTCTTACCCGCAACAGAAAAGTCGGCCAGTCGAAGCAGTGGAGAAGCTCCCCACCCTTTAGCGGATAAGCTTCAATATGTTGCTCAGGAATATCTTCATTTTGGTGGTAAAAAGAAAGCCTACTTTGAAGGGTACAAAGATCAATTAGATCAATGGGTGAACTCTTCTCATAGCCACCCTAAGGCTTTGGCGGTTTACCGTTATATCAAAAAAGGACAGGTTATCTCCGATCTGGTTAAAGCCGGGGTGTGTCACCTGAATTCTGACGGGGAGTTTTTAACTCAGTGGCAAGGTGAAGCAGAAGCACCCTTACTTTTTAAAGTTTTGCCTAAAGCCAAAGGAATAATTGAGCAAGGAGATGCCTTGGTTTGCTGGAGTGTCGAAATAGAAGGTGATAAATGCCCTGAAACCTGGAAAGACCCAAGCCTGCAGCAAGCCTGGATTGATTTTGATATTAACCATAGCGGTGACCGGGCACTTTGCCTAGTCACTGGAGAGGAGCATGCGGTTGCGAGCAATCACCCTGCAAAACTGCGCCATACCGGTGATAAAGCCAAGTTAATCTCTTCTAACGACACCTCTGGTTATACCTATCGAGGTCGTTTCTACGATAGTCAGCAGGCCGCCAATATTAGTTTTGAGGTGACCCAAAAAGCACACAATGCTCTGCGTTGGCTAATCGATCAGCAGGGTTACCGCAACGGTGATCAGGTCATTGTTGCCTGGGCGGTGAGTACAAAAAATATACCACAACCTTTGCAGGATATGGATGTATGGGATGGCGAGGATGGCTGGGGCGAGGAAGACTATTCTGAAGTCTCCACTGATAATACTGAAGTATCCAACCAGGTAAAATCTTCTGCCGTAATCGAGAGCCATGCCGAGAACTTGGGCGCTGACTTTGCTCATCTAATTAAACAGAAGTTAAGAGGGTATCGTTCAGCAACGACGCTTAAATCTGATGACAGTATTGTGGTGATGGCCCTGGACTCGGCAACACCGGGGCGGATGGGGGTCGTTTACTATCGTGACTTTTTCCCAGATGAGTATTTGGATCACTTGGAAGCTTGGCATAACGATGTTGCTTGGTGGCAAAGGGCCAGTAAAGACAAGCGCGATGCTGGAAAACCGCCTTGGTATCTCTGTACCCCCAGTGCTTGGAGCATACTGCAAGCCGTTTATGGCGATATCATCAAAAGTAACGAAACACTCAAGAAAAACCTTACCGAAAGACTACTGCCCTGTATTACCGAAAAACGGCCTATTCCTCTGGATATTATGCGCCGGGCGGTGCAGCGAGCCGTCAATCGCAGCAGTTTTAAGCAAGATGAACAATGGCAATGGGAGCAAAACCTAGGTGTAGCCTGTGCTTTATATCGAGGCTACCAAGTCCGCCAAAATGGGAGAAAAATAGCGATGGCGTTAGAAACAGATAATTGTTCTAGAGACTACCTTTACGGACGTTTACTGGCTTTGGCAGAAAATGTAGAGCAGTTTGCACTGGATAAAGCAGGTGAAAAGCGTATGACCAATGCTGGTCGATTAATGCAACGTTTTGCGGATCGCCCTTTTTCAACTTGGAGAAATATCGAAATGTCACTGCAGCCCTATTGGCAGCGTTTGCAAGTGAGCAGTGGCGGTTTTGTCCATGATCGTAAACAGAAACTGGATGAAATCCTAAACCAGTTTAATAGCGAAAATTTTACTCAGGATAAAGCATTATCCGCCGAGTTTTTATTGGGTTTCCATAGCCAACGCTTGGCGCTGTTAAAGAAAAAAACAGATACCAATTCTCATCAAACTGACACCGTTACCCCTGAAGAATAAGGATACTCCTCATGTCACTTTCTCAAAAAATTGATTTTGCCGTTATCTTCTCTGTAAAACACGCGAACCCAAATGGTGATCCATTGAACGGTAACCGTCCTCGTCAAGACTATGACGGTTTTGGTGAAGTAACTGATGTCTGCTTAAAGCGCAAGATTCGGGATCGTTTGCAGTCAGAAGGTCATAGTATTTTTGTGCAGTCCGATGAGAAGAAAACAGATGGAATGCCAAGCTTACGTACCCGTGCAGAATCGGATGAATTCGGTGTTGGCAAAGAGACCTTTAATACCAAGAAAACCTCTATCGCTGAGGCGAGCCAAAAGGTTTGTGAAAAGTGGTTAGATGTTCGGAGCTTTGGTCAGGTGTTTGCCTATTCAAAGACTTCAGGTAGCGAGGGTATTTCTCTACCTATTCGAGGCCCTGTGACCATTCAATCGGCATTTAGCCTGGAGCCCATCAGTATTGCTAGTACTCAAATCACCAAAAGTGTGAGTGGTGAAGGTGATGGTAAAAAGAAAAGTGCCGACACCATGGGGATGAAGCATCGAGTGGATTCGGCGACCTACGCCACCTTTGGTGCTATGACACCGCAATTGGCTGAGAAAACCGGTTTTAGCGATAAAGATGCAGAGGCTATTAAATCGGTATTGCCCAGACTGTTTGAAGGAGATGCATCATCTGCCCGCCCAGAAGGTTCTATGGTGATAGAAAAAGTGATCTGGTGGCAACATAGTAGCAAATCGGGTCAGTATTCTTCCGCCAAGGTACATAACACCTTACGGGATCATCTGGAGCAGGGCTTACCGTTGGATGCATCAGCATTAAACGATAGCTTGGCAAGTACCCTAGCGGGGCTGGAGCCGGAAATTATAGAAGGTTTCTAATCATGATGGATCGCCTTATTCCACTATCTGCATTGCAGCATTATGTCTTTTGCCCACGGCAATGTGCCCTAATCCACAACGAGCAGGTTTGGGCGGATAATTTCCTGACGGCTCATGGTAATCAACTGCATCAGCGAGTGGATAATGGTGATCCTGAAACTCGCAAAGGAGTGCGTTATGAGCGCGGTATAGCTGTATCTGCCTCTACTTTGGCGTTAACCGGTAAATTGGATTTACTGGAGTTCTACAAAGATTCTAAGTCTTATATTCCCGTTGAATATAAACGAGGGAAACCGAAAAAAGATCTGAGTGACGAGATTCAGCTTTGTGCTCAAGCACTTTGTATTGAAGAAATGACGGATACCACCGTGAGCCAAGGCGCCTTGTGGTATTGGCAGACTCGAAAACGCACCGAAATCAATATTGATCACGCTTTAAGGCAGCAGACTTTAACTGTTATTGATGCCGTAAAAGGCCTTTTTGAAGCAGGGAATACCCCCAAAGCTGTTCTTTTTGATGGCTGTAAAGCCTGCTCTTTAAAGGAACACTGTTTTCCTGAGTTGCTAACAAAAGACCGATCCAAGCCTTATCTTGACCATCTGTATTCAATGGACGATGAATGATGAAAAAACTACAGAATTGCCTCTATATCAATCGGGATGGCGCTTATCTTCATAAAGAACGTGAAACCCTATTGATAGAACAGCGAGTGGAGGGGAAAAAGGAAAAACTCATGCAGTTGCCCATTCACTCTATTGGGCATATTTTTTGTTTTGGCAACGTCATGGTTTCTCCTCATGTGATGGGTTTTTGCGGAGAAAATGGTACAGGCCTTTCTTTTTTCAATCAGTACGGTCGTTTTCAAGCGCGTATTGTTGGTCAGCAAAGTGGCAATGTTTTATTGCGCAGGGCTCAGTACCAGATTGTAGATGATAAAAAGACAGAGCTCGCTCGAAGCGTTGTGGCCGCTAAGCTAAGATCAAGCCGTTCTGTATTGAATCGCTATCTTCGTAACCATAAATCTAACGAAACGGTTGAGAAAGCGGCGCATCGGCACAAACAAATTATCAAAACATTGCCTGTTCAGAACGATATCGAGAAAATTCGAGGGCTAGAAGGCGAGGCGGCGAGCCATTATTTTGGTGTTTTTGATTACCTGATTACCGGGAAAGAAAGCAAAATGCGTTTTGATGGGCGTAACCGACGACCGCCGAAAGACCCCGTAAATGCAATGCTCTCGTTTCTATATGCTGTTCTAGGTAATGAAATTAGCAGTGCCTTACAAGGTGTCGGCCTTGACCCTCAGGTCGGGTTTTTGCATGCAGAGCGGCCGGGGAGGGATAGTTTAGCGCAGGATATTTTGGAGGAGTTTCGAGCATTTTTTATTGATCGTTTAGTGCTCAGTCTAATCAATCGTAAGCAGATTGGGATTAAAGATTTTGTAACGGATAGCTTAGGAGGTGTTACGTTAAAAGAAGATACCAGAAAAGCCATATTGCACGCTTATCAAACAAAGAAACAAGAAGAGATCATGCATCCATTCCTTAAAGAGAAGGTTGCCATCGGTTTGCTTCCCCATGTTCAAGCGATGTTATTAGCGAGATATATCCGTGGTGATTTAGAGCATTATCCTCCCTTCTATCAAAAATAGCGGTAATAATTCTATGATGGTTTTAATAACCTATGACGTATCTTTTAGTGACTTTGGTGGCCAAAAGAGATTGAGGCACTTGGCAAAAACCTGTCTGGACTACGGTGTTCGCGTTCAATACTCTGTTTTTGAATGTGATATCGCACCGGATCAATGGGTAGTGCTAAAAGAAAAGCTATTATCAATTTATAACCCTGATGTTGATAGTTTACGGTTCTATATGTTGGGTAAGAACTGGCGTAACCGCGTTGAGCATCATGGAGCCAAAGCAGCCACAGACATATTCCAAGATACCCTAATCATCTAACTGCTAACCCCTTGTTCTCATGAAAACCCCAGTGGGTTAGCACCTTGCTAACTTATTGAACTAAGTCGCTCCTCACGCAGGAGCGTGGATTGAAACAAACTGATCCAACGTAATTTCAGTGCCATGAAATGTCGCTCCTCACGCAGGAGCGTGGATTGAAACAGACGTGTAAATCTGGGCATCAATCAGCAAATCGTCGCTCCTCACGCAGGAGCGTGGATTGAAACTGCCCAGTTGCTGAATTTCTTTGTTGCTGAACGGTCGCTCCTCACGCAGGAGCGTGGATTGAAACATGTGTGTGGTGAGTGTTGCGACACGCGCCGTGGTCGCTCCTCACGCAGGAGCGTGGATTGAAACAACTCGTTGCTTGGCGGAAACTCGTTCAGCCATCGTCGCTCCTCACGCAGGAGCGTGGATTGAAACTAGGAGTGGGTTGTCGGTTATTGCCATGATGGTGGTCGCTCCTCACGCAGGAGCGTGGATTGAAACTGTCGCTATTGATGCAGCGGTTACTCAGTCTGCTGTCGCTCCTCACGCAGGAGCGTGGATTGAAACAGCAACAGGCGACTGCGGTCGGGCACCTTAATGGTCGCTCCTCACGCAGGAGCGTGGATTGAAACAGTCAAATAATCGTATGACCGGCACAGACTTATGTCGCTCCTCACGCAGGAGCGTGGATTGAAACATAGGCTGACTCCCGTGAAAATTACACTCTTGTGTCGCTCCTCACGCAGGAGCGTGGATTGAAACCTCATCAGACATATAGATAGGCTTATCACCGGGGTCGCTCCTCACGCAGGAGCGTGGATTGAAACAACTTGAAGCACTAGCACAAGGACTTACTGCCAAGGTCGCTCCTCACGCAGGAGCGTGGATTGAAACCGGTGGGTGCGTTGGAACATCTGGAAGCTGACTTGTCGCTCCTCACGCAGGAGCGTGGATTGAAACGTACTCTGTGCCGTGATGGTGAGTGTCTAGGAGAGGTCGCTCCTCACGCAGGAGCGTGGATTGAAACTACGAAACATTGAAGAAAGGACTAAGGGGTGGGGTCGCTCCTCACGCAGGAGCGTGGATTGAAACAGGTTAATGTTTCTCCGTTGGTTGTAAGTAATAGGTCGCTCCTCACGCAGGAGCGTGGATTGAAACTCCTAAAAGTGCTGTCTTAATCTCAGCGCCGGTGTCGCTCCTCACGCAGGAGCGTGGATTGAAACTGAGCCATGCTTATGAGCAACACAGTATTGATATCGTCGCTCCTCACGCAGGAGCGTGGATTGAAACTGGTTTGAGCTTGCTATTGATGCAGATCCACAGGTCGCTCCTCACGCAGGAGCGTGGATTGAAACTGTTTTGAGCTTGCTATTGATGCAGATCCACAGGTCGCTCCTC
>JAKZRG010000036.1:0-117472 GCA_047518265.1 Oceanospirillum sp. | reverse complement strand
GGCCTAATCAGTGACCTGTTAGCCCCTACAATGGGTACTGAATCACTGCGTTACGCTCTACTGTTTTGTGCAATGACAACAGTAATCGCCATTATACTTATTCAACGTATCGCCATTGAACAACGTCGCCTAGCGCAGCGTGGATAATGTAAAGAGCCGAAGCGTTGATAATATAAAAACACCTAGTCTTTATGGACGACGAGTGCTAAATCGTTTCAACGCATAGTGATAATTTTACAGCGGGTTGTCTGTAACAACCCTATGACTCTTTAAGGAGAAAACATATGCCAGTTACAGCTGTTACCGGCTCTGCCTCGGGCATCGGCGCTGCCGTGTGTAAAGTTCTGCAAGAAACGGGACATCGTATTATTGGCATTGACCGCGCCAATGCCGATGTTAATGCCGACCTGTCCTCTGTTGAGGGGCGCGCCTCTGCTGTAGAACAGGTGTTACGCCTATGTGAAGGCAAACTGGACGGTTTAGTATGCTGTGCCGGTGTGGGTGTAACCGCACCTAACAGCGGTATTGTTGTTGGCGTAAACTACTTCGGTGTAACGGCACTGGTTGATGGTCTGCAAGAGGCTCTAAGCAAGGGTGATAAACCTGCCGCCCTGATCATTGGCTCTTTCGCAGCGACCCAGCAACTGGCGCAACGTCATCCCATGATTGAAGCCATGCTGAATAACGATGAAGAGAACGCCCTGAAACTGGCCAATGAAGCGGATGGCCCACATATCGCTTATGCTGCGTCTAAGTATGCCGTGACCGCTTACGCTCGTCGTCAGGCTGTGGCTTGGGGTAAACAAGGCATGCGTCTGAACGTGGTGGCTCCTGGCGCGGTAGAAACACCACTGCACCAAGCCTCTAAAGAAGATCCACGCTTTGGTGAAGCCGTGAAGAACTTTGTGGCCCCTATGGGCCGCTCAGGTACACCGGTAGAGATCGCTGAAACCGTTGCCTTCCTGCAATCTGAAAAAGCGTCCTTTATCCACGGCAGCGTATTCTTTATCGATGGCGGTATGGACGCCATGGTACGTGCCGATTATTTTTAGGTTATAACGACTAAATTGTAAGCGCTAATTTTTAAGCGCTCTGTCTGCTTCAATAGGGCCCGTTATTAACGGGTCTTATTGTTTTGACACCCCTGATAACAGAGGTTTTAATTTTCGTAGATTTAATTAAGTGTACGGCAGGCTCAGCGTTGGGGTTCGCGGAGCAAAATCAGCGTATCACGATGGTATTAAGAACCGCTCAGCCCAACCTACACAAGCCTCATTTCAATTAAAAATCATAGAGTTATAAAAGATCACCGTAGAGATTAACCTACTCCGGTCAATGCATGAACAATCCCTTTAATCCAGCTTACATCCTCGCCTTTATCCGCTCTTGCCTCAGAAACTAACTTTATATTTCGAGCCGTGCTTTCCCCTTCCCAAAGCTCCCGTTTTTCGCTTAAAGCATCGGTTAAATAGTCTTCGGCCTCTACTTGGTTATTAGCCAAAACCGCTAACTCCAATAGGGTGGCATAATCCCAGTAATCCGGCTGTCCTTGCTCCATTTTCTGTTTAACGGCAAAGGTGACGACAGGGTTTAATTCTGCCGCACGAGGATCATCTTCATCACTTAACGCCATCAAGGTCAGTGCATTAATACCAGGATAGGCATCGCGCCAATCCGCTTTAAAGCCATCGATATAGGTATTAATGGCTTTTTTAAGATAACTCTTGGCTTGAAGTACCTGGCCTGCCTCTTTAGCCTCCTGCCAAAGATCCTTATACACCCGCCCCAGAATACCTAGAGTTTCAGAAGATGGGCCGTATTGAACCAGCAAATCCTGTAAGACTTTTTCCGCACGAGCACTTTGCTTAGCCCGGTTTAGCGCCAGCGCAAACTGTTCTTGTATCAATAGGGTTTGTTTCAGTTCTTGCGGCAGAATATCAACCAAAGCAATCATCGAACCCCAAGCACTACAGGCCCGATAAGACAATAGGATATCCACTAAAATACCCGGCTCTGTATCCGTTAAAGTGCCTAGTCCTGTCTTAACCGCATCAATCCTGATAAGAGCACCGATTAAACCCTCTTCACTTTTAGCCATCTCACGGGCATCAAACAGTTGCTGCTTAATTTGTTCGGAATAATGTACCTGCTCACGGAAAACATCAGTTTTTAAATGCTGAATATCCGGGTAATCCTGCAGCAACTGATAGAGTGGGCTATCAGCGATTTCATCGGCTTTATTCTCCCGGCAGTTTTTCAACATATCCGCTAAAGCCGCACTATCCACCGCAGGATGCGAGGGGCGCCCCTGCTTATCCAGTTGATAAGGTAACCCCCGCAAATTATTCACATCAAACGGCAAGGCACCATAACCCTCCGCAAACATCAACGCCGTGGACGCAGGCCGCTGGGCATGACGCACACCCAACTCATAAAACACATTGGCATTGGCCGAAGTCAGATCCGCCACCGCATAATCGCATAGCAGCAAACGTTCAAACATCGCCTTATGAATCACACCACCAAACTTCTCCTCATCCGCCCGTAACGGCTTTAACCCCGCCGTTACCACCGCCGGTTGAATAATCTGCTGATACACCGCATCAAAATCGACAGATTGCCCATGCAAGGTCTTTTTCACACCAAAGGGCATCAAGATAAAGCAGAGGGGCTGGAAGGTTTTAGGTGGTTGGGTCATAAATATCCCTATAAGCGCTAGCGAGTTACTCATTTATCGCGGAAAACGATATAAAAGCAACGGAGATATTAAGTCACCCGTTGCAAGCAACTACCCTATATCATCAATAAAAAATTAAATAACAAATCAAGTTAATATCTGTGAAAGTAAGTTATCACTAATAAAAGTCTGTTTGCGATGGTTATAATCATCACAAACAGAAGACTCCTTTCACTCAATATCTTTTTATTCTGGCGGTATTGCGCTGATATTATGGCTTAGCCGAATAAACCAACTTATCCCCCACAATGGTTTTCAAGACTTGAATATCTTTAATGGCCTGATGATCCACCGTTAGCGGGTTATCAGACAGAATGACAAAATCTGCCAGTTTGCCCACTTCTATGGAGCCTTTTATCTTCTCTTCAAAGTTTTGATGGGCGGCATCCAGAGTGGTAGCCCGTAATGCCTGCAGCGGTGTAATGGTTTGATCCGCACCGATAATACGACCGCTTGTAGACTCGCGATTAACCGCTGACCAAATCATAAATAACGGATCCATAGGAACAACAGGCGTATCTGCATGTAGGGTAAAACGTAGGCCACGTTCTGCTGCGGAGCGGGTGGGGCTCATACGTGCCGCACGCTCTGGCCCCATAAAAATATCACTGTGGCGGTCACCCCAGTAGTAGGTATGCAGTTCAAAGAACGACGGGATAATACCCAGTTCAACCATCTCGTCCAATTGATCCTCTCGGGCCATCTGACTATGAATCAATACATGGCGCGGATCTTTTCTTGGAAAAGTGTCTTGTGCTTTACGAAAGGCATACAAGGCATCATCAATGGCCGCATCACCATTGGTGTGAATCATCACTTGTTTACCCGCTTGGTGAAGTTTAAGAATTTTCTCTGCCAGTACATCCCTCTCATGACGGGGGAAGCCTTTATAATCCTCATCACCATGAAATGGCGTATGGTAAGCATGGCTTAGGTAGCCGGTATAGCCCTGAATGGAACCGTCAGCAAATTCTTTAACCCCACCCATTACAATTCTGTCATTTTTCAGCGTTATGCCATAGGCCGCTTGAGCGGCATCGGCTGTGGGCCAGACATTGACACGAATCGGCAGTAGATTACCCTGTTCAGAAGCGGCTTTTAGCAGTGAGACCAAACCTATGGACGCGGCTCCATCATTGGCTGTCGTTACCCCTTTGGAAGCATACAGATTGGCCGCATAAGCAATGGCTGAAAAATATTTCTGCGGGGCCATTGGTGTCACTTTATCAGAGACCAGATGACTGGCCGGTGGCTCTTCCAGAATACCGTTGGGTTCACCGTTTTTGTCTTGTCGAATCACACCACCGTCGGGCTGAGGTGTTTTGGAAGTAATACCGGCTAGTTTTAGTGCCAAACTGTTAGCCACAATTAAATGGCCCGAAGTATGGGTGATTGCAATAGGGTGCTCGGTAGACGCTTTATCCAGATCATAACGGGTGGGATGACGCTGTTCGCTTAGTAGCGTATCGTCATAACCAAATCCCTGAATCCACTCCCCCCTAGGGGCTTGTTCTGCTTTTTGTTTTAACAGGCTAACAAGATCATCAATATTCTTAATTGCTCCTATTGGAGGGCTATTTAAGTTAGCCTGAAACAGCCCCACTATTCCTGTCGCCACAATATGACTATGGGCATCATAAAAGCCTGGAATCAGTGTTTTTCCCTGTAAATTAATGATCTGAGTATTCTCTCCTGTCAAAGAGGCCATCTCAGTATTGGCACCGACAGCGATAATCTGTCCATCTTTAACAGCAACAGCCTGAGCTGTCTCATTAATAGCATTCAGGGTAACAATATGACCTTGGGAATAGACGGTATCAGCCATGATCATTTGGGCAGGCTGAGTCTTATCAACCCCTTCCACATTGGACTCCGACGTTAGACTCTCCATTGATCCGCAAGCGCTCAATAATAGGGCCAATGTACTGGCTAAGAGTGATCTCATCAGAAATGAAAACTTACAGTAAAAACTGGAAACAAATCGGGGAGGAAGCTTTATCAAGAGGGTTCACCCATTCGGTTTAAGGTTTAAGCTGATCTGTAGACTATAGACCAGCCGATATAACTCCCGCTCATTAAAGCACTCAGCCTACCAACCGCATCGTCCAGATGAACTACACCTATATTACCGGGTAAACAATTCAGCTCATTAATCATGAGCTAGAAAACAAACAAAAAAGCCGCCTGAAGGGAAGTATTAGAGGAACTAAGGCCCAGGCGGCAAGAGCAGAAAGGTATATGTCTAAACATCAGGAACTCTGCAGAACAGAGACCCCTTCACGTTTAGTTATATAAAATCACCAGATCATTAATCACCGACGGGCGCTCATTACCCACCACATGAATATGGACTTCCAGTGTCAACTGCACACCTTTACGGCTTTGCTGTACAGATTTCACCTTAGCACGAGCTTGAATCTGTGAACCTGCCGGTACGGCTGCCGGGAAGCGCAGGCGATCTGAACCATAGTTCACCATGGTACCAAAACCTGTGATCTCAAAGGGTAGGGCAAACTGTAAACGGGACTGCAATACCTGTACCAGAGAACCATGGGCAATCGTTGTACCGAACGGGCTTTCTTTTTCCGCACGCACAGGATCCGTATGAATCCAATAGTTATCACCAGAAAGTTCGGCAAAAGCGTTGATCAAGGACTGATCAACCGTGATCTCGTTGCTCCAGTCGGTAAACGTATCATCAGCCAGCGCTTGTAAAGCGGCGGCATTATCCACCGGAACCTGCACCTGGCCTTTATGGTTGCGTGCCAGAGCATCAAGCGGGTTCTGGTAGGCAATCTTATCAATCGGCTTATCAACACCGGTAAAGCGCAGCAGGGTATTACCCTTGGCATCCACTTGGTGGAAGACCGGTTTTACCGCCATACCGATTTTTATTTCGTCTTCGTCCAGACCGGTCAGTGTCGTGTTAACACGAACACCTTGCGCCAGCTCAACCACGGCCAAAGCCTGTGGCATTTCGTCGGCAAATTCCGGCATGGTCGGCACACGGGTCAGGGTAAAGCTGTATAGCGTGCCTTCACCGCTGACTTCTTTCCATTCCAAGTCATGGGCCATACAGTGACTGCAATGGCGACGAGGGAAAAACACCCAGCCTTCACATTGATTACACTGCTGAATGGTCAGCTTGTTTTCTTTTAATGCCTGCCAGAAAGGGGCTGAAATCTCAGTCGCTACCGGCATAGGTTTTCCTGACATAGTTTTTAATGTACTCATGTGCTTAAGCCCCCTGCAGAATCAATGCGCCCTGTTCACTCATCACACCACCGGTGCCTGAGACAAAGACCTGATCACACTTTTTCAGCTGACGCTGATCCGCACGACCGGAGATCTGGGTAAAGGCTTCGATCACCTGAGACATACCACCAGCCGAGGCTGACTGACCGAAGCTTAGCTGACCACCGTGAGTATTCATGGGGAAGTTACCCTTCCAGGTCAGATCGTTTTCCAGAATAAAACGCATGCCCTCACCCTTCGGACAGAAACCGGCATCTTCCAGAGACAGCAACACGGTAATGGTGTAACAATCGTAGATCTGTGCGGCATCCATATCTTCGGGCTTAACGCCTGCCATCGCAAAAGCGCGTTTAGCCGCTTCGGCAACAGGTGTCACGGTCATATCTTTGGCGTATGACGGTGATTTGAACGATAGGCGCTCACCAAAACCTTTTACATAGGCGGGACGGTGCTTCGTACGTGCTGCAACCTCTTTAGAGGTAACAATCACTGCGGCACCACCGGCTACTGGCATCACGATCTCTAATACGTGCAGAGGATCAGCCACTTTTTTACTGGCCAATACGTCTTCAGCGGTTAGAGGTTTACCGTAGAACATCGCTTCTGGGTTGTACTGAGCGTTAGTACGCTGATCCACCGCAATTTTGGCCATAGCCAGCGGGTCATATCCGTACTGTGCCGCGTAGCGCTGAGCGATCATGGCATAACCGGTGTTCTGGCCCATATGGCCGTATGGCAGATCAAATTCCGCTTCTGGTGCACCAAAACGCGTACTATGACCACCAAAACGCATGGCTTGTGCCATCCAGGCGGGATCTTCATTAGGACCGAAAGGCGCCATACGAGCGGGAATAACACACAGAACGGCCTCACACAGACCCAGCTCGATGGCTGCAGCTGCCCGCCAGATCATGCCAACTGAGGTACACCCCCCCAGATCCACTACCTCAGCAAAGTTCAGCTCTATGCCCATATATTCCGCAGCCATTGCAGGAACAAAGACTTCTGCTTCGTGGAACTGAGGGCCACTGATGACTAGGCCATCCAGATCACTGGCTTTTAAACCTGCATCATCCAGTGCCTGTGCTGCCAGATCCGCTACTTGTTCCAAGTGGAACATTTGCGGGGCCGTTTGATATTTTTCCGGTTTATATTGTACCGCGCCAACAATGGCAGCATCGCCTCTTAATCCCATAACTTTCTCCAAAACTGTTTTCAAGAGCACTCGTTTTTACTGAGCTGCTTTTACTGAGCCCTTAAGCCTTAATCACTTAGGCCGAAGCCTTTTAAGCAGGCTAAGCTGAAACCTTTTCAGCGGGTTCAAAGGCAGGTAAACCCACGGCCCCAAGTACCGCTCTTGAATAGGGTTGATAAGTGCCTAATTTGTCATTACGGATAAACAACGGATCATTACAGGCCTTAGGATCATAACCCTGACGCTGCAGGTCAACCTTGCGTAACTTAAAGGTTGATGTCATATCCGCTGCGGCACTAACACGTACAAACTGAGGTGCGGCATAACGGGGAATCCGCTCTTCGGTCAAATCGTAAAGTGCTTGCGGATCAAATTCCTGACCTTCCTGCATCACAATGGCCGCCATACCGGCACGGCCCTCATGCTGAGGCACCTGCACACCGTAGATATTGATCAGCTCAGCGCCTTTGAAGTCGTCCAGGGCACTGGCCACTTCCTGAGTAGAGACATTTTCACTCTTCCAACGGAACGTATCGCCCACTCGATCCACAAAGTAGAAATAACCGTCTGCGTCGTAGCGTAGCAGATCACCGGAACGCCAGTAGGCATCGCCTTCTTGAAAGACATTACGCAGGATCTTCTGTTCCGTGGCGTCTTCCGTGGTATAACCTTCAAAGCGACCACCACCGATCTCAGGATGATTGATGATAAAGCCTACAGCCTCACCCACCTCCCCTGGCTCACACTGAATACAGAAACCTTCGTCATTACGAATATAATCGTCTGTTTCAAGCTCATAACGCACTAAACGTAGATTGGTTTTATTCCAGTCCGGTACACGGCCGCAGGAACCAATATAGTTATCCAGATTAATTAGGTTGGTATTGGCTTCTGTTGAGCCCCAGCCTTCATAGATATCCATGTCACCAAAACGCTCGATCCAGCGTTTCCAGGATTCTGCCGTCAAACCGGCACCCAGCATACAGCGTAGTTTGTGTTCACCGGATTCAGATTCATGGTTCAGCAGATAACGGCAGATCTCGCCGATATACTGACACACCGTAATATCGTTCTCGCGCACATCCTTCCAGAACTCACGCACACTGAACTTACGACGCACCACAATGGATGAACCGGCTTTCAGCGCAGTGGAGGTAATAGAAGTGGCAGCGGCACCGTGATACAGCGGCAGGCAGCAATAGAATACATCGTGTTCCGTAGCAGAGGTGGTTACCGCCATCACATCACCGGAACACATCCAGCGCATATGGCTGTAAACCGCGGCTTTAGGCAGACCGGTAGTACCTGAGGTGAAGATCAACAGAGTGGGTGTTTCTGCCGTAACATCCCCACGCAGTTCACGGGTAATATTATCGCGAGAAGCATTAGCCACCTCAGCATCAAAAACCTGATCCACACATTGCAGATTTTCAGCGGCGGTTGGCTTTTCCAGATCAGGCAATAACCACAATGGGGTTTTATCAATGCCATCCGTCGAAGCAAAGTTATGAATACACTCTTCGCCCACAATCACTGCTTTAGCATCAGTAGTATCAATGGCATGACGTAGCGGTACACCATTAACCTGAGTATTGATAAAAGCAACCACCACACCTAGCTTGGTTAAACCAAACCAAGTGAAGAAAAATTCAGGTCGGTTCTCTAAAGCCAGCGCACAAACATCACCCGCCTTAAGGCCGCGCAGATGCACTGCGTGAGCAACTTGGTTAGCACGAGCATTGACTTCAGCGTAACTGAAGCTCTGTTTGCCGTAGACAATAAACGGACGCTCAGGAAATTGCTCTGCCTGAGCTTCCAGACGATCTGCAAGGGTGTACAGGTCCAGTGGTTTAATCAAGCCAGCCGCCTGAGATCTAAGATCCATTTTGGCCTGTGTCTCGGCCCGACTCACCACAATAGGGTCAATCGTTTTTTCTGGCGCTGGCATAGAGATGTTTGAACTCATGCTCACTCAACTCCGCATTGTTGCACCATTCCTGATAAGTCATTGGTCGATCAACCTCAAGTACATTGAGGTTGATTCAAGCTTTCCTTATCTTTTATCCATAAGGAATTATCAGGATTGGTATTATTATGGGGCAAGAGTCTGCCATTAAGCATAGACTCTTGCTGAATATGACTTAGCGCACCCGAATTTTCGGGGCTGGTGTATCACCGCGCATGGTCTGTAAAAAGGTTTCTATTTCTGCTGGCGCGGCAACTTCAGGCAGCTGCTCGGGATCAGGTCGCTGTAACCAAAAGGCCTTCCAGGAAGGGAACAGATCATGGAAAGTGCCTTCATAAGGCTCACGACCCGGCCAACGCATCTTCATATCACCAATAGGCTGTTTATTCAGATCCGAGGCATACCAGTAACAAGGCAGACGACGACGGAAGAACCAGCGGCCATCTACACGCTCATAATCATCCCAATACAGCATCTGCATGGTCACCCATTCAGGGCCGGTCTCATGTTCATTTTTCGAATACACCACACCCACGGCATGGTCAGGATCGACAAATTCAATAATGTGCTGACCGATGTGATGGGATGTACCGGTAAACTGATCACGCAGGGTGTCATCCACCCAGGCTTTCAGATGCTCGCGACCGCTTTTACCGCGACCCACGCGAATATCCGGTGCAAATAAACCCACATGGGCATCCAGATCACGCATATCCAGTGACAGGGAGTACTTGCCCGCCAGCTGACGAATCTCATCGATGGATTCCAGCCGGTCTATGCGTTGTTCTAACGATTTAGACATAATATTTCCTTAACAGGGCCACGGCTTAACGGCGCTTATAGGCTTAACGGCGCTTATAGGCTTAACGGCACTTACTAGGCTTAACGGCACACTTATAACGGGGCTCTTAGGAACAGTACTTAGAAAGAGGCCTAAAGCAGTCTTATAAGAAGACCATGCCACCGTTAACCGCAATGTTCTGACCGGTAATAAAGGATGCATCTTCAGAGGCAATAAAAGACGCCACACGTGCTACTTCATCCGGCTCACACATACGGCCCAGAGGGATAGCGTTCACCATCTGTTCCATCCAATCCTCGGGAATATCTGCCATCATTGGCGTATTGGTTGGGCCTGGCACCAGAGTGTTCACACGGATACCACTGCTGGCCAACTCACGGGCGATACTACGGGTCAGACCGATCACACCAGCTTTAGACGCACAGTAGTGACTTGGGCCTTCACCGGACATCACAGCAGAGCTGGATACATTGATAATCACGCCGCCATCGTTTTTCTGCATCAGGCGAGCACCTTCACGACAGCACAAGAAAGTACCGGTCAGGTTTACACCAATCACACGGGCCCAGTTTTCATCCGGGGTATCCAGAAACGCATCAACAGAACCAATACCGGCGTTGTTTACCACAACATCTAAACGACCAAACTGGCGCTCTACTTCAGCCATGGCGTCACGTACTGAACTGCTGTCTGATACGTCACAGGCAAGGCCAACCACATTCGCTCCAATTGCCTTAGCGGTTGCTTCTGCCGCTTGCAGATTGATATCAACCGCCACGACACTTGCGCCTTCAGCAGCAAAGCGCTCTACAATGGCTTTACCCATGCCTTGACCGGCACCTGTAACAAAGACAACCTGTTTCTCATGCTTCATAACTTTCCCTCCAGACGGACAGCTCAGTCCTGCTGATCGATTTCAAAGACAAATGATTCGATTTGTTTAGAAAAACAAAAAAGTAACGATCAAATAAAAAGCCAGCAGGTCCGGCTTTTATTTTTGTTATGCCCATCTTCAGCCACAGGGCAAGTGCAAACATCGTCCAATAAGACTAAACACTCAAAGCCCCAACTGGTCTGAATGGACGATGCTCTGTTCATCTACTGATAAGAGGATTACTGAATCAATTTCTCACTCGTGCAGGCCATAAAACGTCCATACGCGAGACAACAGATCAGCCTCAGCACTAACACTTTTACATTTAGTCCAGTGCAATCAATGAGTGCCATAACGGGAGTAATACGATGTCAGAACAGGATTTGCCGCTACCAATGGGTAGCTTTGCCCAACTTAGCAACGGCTTACGTCTGCATTATCTTGATGAAGGAAATAGCCTTGATGAAGGAAATAGCCTTGATGAAGGTGAAGGCGCAGCTGTTATCTGGCTCCATGGCAGTGGCCCAGGTGCCAGCGGTTACAGCAACTTTAAAGGCAACTACCCTGAGTTCTGTGAGGCCGGTTACCGCAATATCATTCTGGATCTGCCAGGTTTTGGTCGCTCTGACAAACCTGCGGATGTGGAATACCGTCTGGAGTTTTTTGTTGAAAACCTGAACCTGTTTATGCAGGAACTGGGTATTAAAAGTGCCATCTTATTGGGTAACTCTCTGGGTGGTGCTATCGCTCTGGGACAAGCATTGACCTATCCTGATACCGTAGACAAACTGATTCTGATGGCACCGGGTGGCGTAGAAGAGCGCGAAACCTACTTCCAGATGGAAGGTATTCAGCGCATGGTTGAAGTCTACAGCCAAGGGCCTATGGGCGTAGAGCAGATGCGCGAAGTGATGAGCCTACAGCTATTTGATGCCACGCAACTGAGTGATGATATTCTGGCCGAACGTGCCGCTGTCGCCGTAACGCAACCCGAAAATCTGTTCAGCACCATGTTAGTACCCAATATGACGGAGCGCTTGAACGAACTGCGTTGTCCCGTACTGGGTTTCTGGGGCACCAACGATGTGTTTAATCCGGTAGAGGGCATGCACAAGTTTATGAATAACGTACCTGAGGTGCGCTTTTTAATGGTGAACCGCTGCGGTCACTGGGTACAGGTTGAACACCAAGATCTGTTTAACCGTACCTGTATCGACTTTTTAACCAAGGGTTAATCCGTTACCTCTTTAAGCCAGTCTAGGAGGCTCAATCGCTCAGCACGCTATGTCACCCTGAGCCCCTACTGGCTAAAGACAGCAAGCACTCCAAACAATAACAATTTGAGATCCGTGATTATGGCGCAGCATCAAAACCTACTACAGCCCGGTCGCATCGGCAGCCTTGAACTGAAAAACCGTATTATTATGGCCCCAATGGGGTCGAACTTCGCTGAAAGTGACGGCCACTGTGGCGAACGCATTCAAGCCTTTTATGAAGAACGTGCCAAAGGCGGTGCCGGTCTGTTAACCATGGGCGTCTGTTCCATTGCCTACCCTAATGGCACAGCAGAACCTTATCAGGTGGGTGTCTCCGACGATAAGTTCCTACCGGGCCTAACTAAACTGGCCGAACGTGTGCATACCCAAGGCGGCAAGATTGCCATGCAGCTGCAGCACGCCGGTAAAACAGCCGTGCGCGATATTGCAGAGGGCCGTGAGCTTTGGGTGCCTTCCATGCCACCCCCTGCCAAAAGCGATATGATGAAGTCCCTGACTCAAGAAGAGTTAGGCGCCTTTATCCGCTCCGCATCCGGTGAAGTTAAAATCCGTGTTATGAGCAAAGCAGACATCGGCCAAATGGTAGAATGGTTTGCTGCCGCTGCGGTTCGTGTCAAACATGCCGGTTTTGATGCTATCGAACTACACGCAGCTCATACCTATATTATTGCCGGTTTCCTGTCAGCCTATTACAACAAACGTGATGATGAATACGGTGGCAGCCTAGAGAATCGCGCTCGCCTGCTACTAGAAGTCATCGCCGCAGTACGTGACCGTGTGGGTGAAGATTTCCCTGTGTGGTTACGTCTGGATGCCCAAGAGCTGCGCACCCCCGGTGGTATCACACTGGAAGATGCCATCGCTGTGGCCAAAATGGCCGAGAAAGCAGGTCTAAACGCCGTCAGTGTTTCTGCTTACGCCAACCCAAGCAGTGGCTCAGCGTTCACCGAAGCACCTTTGGTACAAAAGCCTGCCGGTTTCTTAGACTGGGCCGCTGAGATCAAAAAGCATGTCGACATCCCTGTTACCGCAGTAGGTCGTTTAGAGCCAGATGTTGCCGATAAAGCTATCGCCGACGGCAAGTGTGACTTTATCGCCATGGGCCGTAAACTGCTGGCCGATCCAGAACTACCGAAAAAACTGACAGAACAACGGGCACAGGATATCCGCCCATGTATCTACTGCTACGTCTGTGTCAGTCAGATCTTTATTAACGACCGGGTCAAGTGTGCCGTAAACCCCTTTACCGGTCAGGAAGCAGAGCTAAAAATTATCGCCACAGACCAAAGCAAGCATGTGGTTGTAGTCGGCGGTGGCCCAGGTGGTATGGAAGCAGCCCGTGTTGCCAGCCAACGGGGTCACAAGGTCACCCTGCTGGAACGCGGTAAACGCCTAGGCGGCACCCTATTCTTCGCCGCACTGGCTTACCCAGAAAACGGCGCTCTGCTGGATTATCTGACCACACAGATCGAACAATCCAATGTGGATGTGCGCCTAAATACCGAAGCCTCCGTAGAACTGCTGAAAGAGCTGAAAGCTGACGAAGTCATTCTGGCGACCGGCGCCCTGCGTAACGCACCCAATATCCCAGGAGCCGACCAGAAACATGTTTGGTCTGGTGACGAACTGCGTAAACTCATGACCGGCGAAGGCGAAGAGATCGCCAAACGCAAACTCAGCATGACCCAGCGCATGATGCTGAAATCCGGCTCCATGGTCGGCGTCACCAACAGCACAGACGCCATGCAACACCTATCCAAACTCTGGATGCCACTGGGCAAAGACGTCACCATTATCGGCGGCGGCTTAGTGGGCATGGAACTGGCGGAATTCCTAGTGGAACGTGGCCGAAAAGTCACCATACTGGAACCGACTCGTGACCTAGGCAAAGAACTGGCCATCGTCCGCCGCTGGCGCGTACTGGACAACCTACAACAGCACGACGTTACCGTAAAACAACTGGCCACCGTGACCAATATCGACAAAAAATCCGTTCACTACACCGACAAAGAAGGCGCAAGCCACTCAATCCCAAGTGAATCCGTCGTACTGGCACTGGGCGCAGAAGCAGATAATAGCTTGCTGAATACAGTTGAGGCTGCGGGCTTTAAAGTAACCAATATTGGCGATAGCGCCGATGTGGCTTATATCGAAGGCGCTATGAAATCTGGCTTGATGGCGGGAATGGGGGCTTAATTCGTTTAGGAAGTGATGATGACAGAGGGTTCCCCCCTGTCATCATTATCTACTTTACCGCTTATCAAACGTTGTTTTGCACTCTCTATCGTTAGTCACACCACTCATGCTGAAACAAAAGAAGTAATTATGATCAATTCCATCACTTAAGTTTCTAACCTGCTGCGTCTCTAAATCATACTCCATCAATAAATAGACTCTTTTATAGTCATAGCTAGCTTTGTATGAAGCGATCACTTTTTTATTATCACTCGACCACTCTAAGCCAGTGAGAAGTGGGTAGCCAGGAAGGCTGGCTTCAATTTCAACGCTGTATTCATCCATCGTTTCTAAATCAACGATGTAGATCAGATTTTCATCTGTATAGTACGCCATGTATCTCTCATCGGATGATATGGCAGATCGCTCCACTGATTCAGAGAAATAATACGGAAACATACTATCGTACAGATCAACCCGAGCTAAGCGCTCATCATTATCCCCAGATAGACCGTATCTAAAATCAAAGAACCGCCCATCTTGAGACCAAGTGTAGTCACGAACACTATCGATTTGCTTACCATATGTAGCGTCGATTTTTACATCGTCACCATCCTGTAAAAGATGCACTTTCAAGCCACTCTCTTCCGCCACTTGTTTAAAATATAACAGGCGATAATCATCTGGTGACCAGAGCGCACCGACAGCCTCATTCGATAGCTTGGAGATATTTTCTACTGTGTTCCCAACCACATCAAAAGTGTATAGCGAGTTATTATCACTATCGACTAACAACCCTTTATTACCATCAAAGGACCAAGCTAAATCTTTGACCCAGCTAAGCTGCCATCCAACTCTATCCAGCTGTGTTTCAGATACACTATTATTTGAATCATCAACATCCACTAAAAAAAGCTTATCAGCCCCTTCTACATTTTGTTCTACATAGAAGAACTGTGTGCTATCCGGTGACCAAACAACATCACCAAGGCGCATATCCTCAGTAACCTTCACCAGGTTGTCACCATTAAAGTCAGCAATATATAGTGACTCTACAAACGATTCATCGGGATCCTTTTCGATAAAAAGAACCTTCTGACTATCTGGAGACCAATAAATTTCTCTCGCTTCGTATGAATTAATTCCTTGAGATACCTTGTACTTGACTGTACCCGTGGTATTAGCCACAAACAATTCGAAAAAATCATCCTTCTCCTGATCGGCTATATATGCGATTTTTTCACCATCAGGAGAGATCTTAACCGTTGCCGTTTTTCCGCCTGGGATCATACTGCCAGAGATGTCAGTCACTGTTAGTGAACGACTATCAACTTTGTAAACCGGCTGCTCATCACCTAAAGCATCAAGTACTACAATGTCATCACTACTTAAAGGCTGGCTAACCCAAGCCTGTTTTTCTTCCTGCTCAGGTTCCGGCGTTATTGGAGAACTCCCACTGTCAGATCCACTGCCTCCACTACCACCGCAGGCAGACAGAGTACCTGCCAGTACAAAAACCGATAAAACCAACGAAAATCCTTTAACTACAGACACAACCACTCCAAAAACAAGAATGCATATGAAAAATTGAATAAGCAGATATGGCTAAGGCCGCTTAGAGACTCTTACACCTCTATGTTTTTCCTTATCATTTGACTGCCTCATCTATTGGAGCACTTACTCCAACGGCAAAAACGGGCACTATATAGCAGTAACTGACTGATTGCTATTCAGTTTTTATGGTATATGGTCATCAATATAATAGAGATATCCACTACAGCGAGCCAAGATCAAAACCTGATCCATGTGCTTGTGATGTGACGCTCAATGAATGTGCCAGCGGCGTGAAGCACGCTGTATCGTTTTTAAAGTCTTGGCCGCAGATTCTGAGTGCACCACTTGCCATTAAGGTAAGATGCACCAATGAATTATAGAAAGTTATCTTTTGAAGAACGTTCTTTCATTCAAATTGTATTGACTGAAGGACTGAGCCGGCGTGCTATTACCCGCCAACTTAATCGCTCTCACTCTGCAATAATCAGAGAGATTAATTGTAACAGTCAGAATGGCTCATATCAGGCTTGTGAAGCACAAACACAGCGAACTAAGCAACGACAACTTTGTCGGCCTAAGAAGAAGCTCTCTCCTGATAGTGAGTTTTTTCAGTTGATCATTGATATGCTTCGCCAGTACTTTCTCCTGAGCAGCCCCCCAGTTATCTGAAGGAGTAAATACAGGACATCCAGTTTTTTGTCTTTGATTTTAAACGTTTTTTGGAAATTAAGAGTTAATATGACTTTGCTAAGATGTTCGCGGATGCGCCTCCGGCTTATCCACGCTACGCTGGAGCACACACAAAGGAGTCACCTCACCACTGCTATTGAAAACACACGAGGACACCCAGGCCCTGATTGGTAATACTAGATGGCTTTGTTATGCTGGGTAGTCTGAAGAGTTTAATGGGATAAAGTAACCGAGATGGACTCAATAGAAATATTAAAACTGTCCTTTATCGTGACTAATATCGTATGTAGCCTTATCGCTTCTGTGTTTTTGTTTGCGACGCCTTCTGATATTGAGACACACAAGAAGGTCGCTTTACGCTATTTTGTGCTGTTTTTCCTCTGTTTTGGGCTGGGGTACGCCACGCTGTTGTTGAGGGCTTGGATACCGACCAGTACTTCGGTGTTACTCAGTGCCGTTTTTTATCTGTCGGCCTGCTATTGTCTGTTGTTTGGCATTCGCTGGTGGTATGGAGAAAGACAGCACCTGTACTGTAGTCCTCTCACGCTTATTCACATTACGGCCTACACTCTGACCCAGTTCTATCTCGTCCTTGAAGTCCCCAATAGCTTCGATACTCGCGTCAATCTATCATTTTTGAACTATATGCCGGTCTTTGCACTGGCGTTGATATTTGTCATTCAAAAGTCAAACCTCCAAGACACCAGCAGTAAGATTCTCACCATGGTGATCAGCGCTGATATTCTAATATTTACGGTTCCTTGGAGCGTCCATCTTATCTGGGATGATACTCTGCTTTACTACAGCAGTATCATGGCGGCACAAAATACACTGATGCTGATTATGCTGGGCGCATTTTTCTCACTCTTTCTGTTCGATAAATTACAGTATCACTACGAATCCTCTATTACCGATGAACTGACCGGGCTCTACAACCGCCGTCATTTTTTGGATGTATTTAACAATGTTCATTCAGACAATAAGCACAGCAACACCAAAGCCGGTCTGGTGATCTGCGATATTGACAACTTTAAACGTATCAATGACACCTATGGCCACCATACGGGTGATTTGGTATTACAGGGGTTTGCAGATTGTTTGAGGCATAACCTAACTGAAGAAACCTTGTCTGCCCGCTACGGCGGCGAGGAGTTCACGATTTTACTGCCGGGTAAGACCGCGACCGATGCCGAGCAGGTGGCGGAGCAGCTACGTAAAGAGATTGCACAACTTTCCTTCGATACAGAACAAGGACCTATTGCCATTACCGCCAGTTTCGGTGTGTCTGAAACGGACTATCAGAACACACCTAGCAGCGTTATCCAGTCTGCGGATAAAGCCTTGTATGACGCCAAAAATGCGGGGCGTAATCAGGTGCAAGTGGAGCTCTGTTTGCATTAAATACGGCGCACATGGGTAATATTCTGACTCTGTCGCCAAGTCCATAGAGAGACTGTTAATGGATTTTATTTATTTTCGCAAAATTAGTTAACATGTTTACTAATTTGATATTTTAGAGTAGCCTGCAAAAAATTTACTGATCTTTGATGGCGACCATGTTTGAACAATCCGGCTTTGCTTACGTACTCTCGATTACCAGTCCAATTTTTATCCTAATCGGTATTGGTTATGCTGCGGTACGCTACGGTATTTTACAAAAAGAAGGTGTGCGTACTCTTGGTGCCTTTGTGGTTAATTTTGGGTTACCTGCCGCTATTTTTAAGGCTCTGAGCGAGCGCTCTTTTCAAGATATTCTGCACTATAACTATCTGCTAATTTATGGCTTGGGTTCGCTATTATCGTTTTCTATCCTGTTTTTTTTAGCGAAAACCCTGCGCGGTAAATCTTTAACCGAAAGCTCTATATTTGGAATGGGAGGGAGTTTTTCCAACAGTCTAATGGTGGGATATCCCATTATCATTCAACTGTTTGGCCCCGCTGCCTTAGTGCCTTTTGCGTTAACCCTAATTATCGAAAACCTCTTTATGATGCCTTTGACTCTGGCCTTGGCTGATACAGGCGGTAAAAAAGATGAGCGCTTTATTAAGGCCCTAATGCAATCCCTGCCTAAGTTATTAAAAAACCCGATTGTGCTTTCTATCGCCTTGGGCATTATCAGTTCCTTATTCTCTTTCGAGCCACCTGTGGTCGTTAGTAAAGTCATTGATATGTTTGCCGTAACCGTGGGTGCAGTGGCCCTGTTTACTATCGGCGGCATGTTAGTGGGGTTAAAGATCAAAGGAATGATGACTGATATGACGATGATCGTGCTGGCAAAACTTCTGCTTCATCCGATCTGTATTTTAATCTTTATTCTACTGATGCCCCCTATGGAACCGGTATATCAATCCGTAGCCTTAACTCTGGCCTGTATGCCAATGTTTGGCATCTATGCGGTATTGGGGCAGCGTTACGGTATGGGCGGACTGTGTGCGGCGGTATTACTACCCGCGACGGTACTATCATTCTTTA
Source organism: Oceanospirillum sp. (assembly GCA_047518265.1). GTDB lineage: Bacteria > Pseudomonadota > Gammaproteobacteria > Pseudomonadales > Halomonadaceae > Oceanospirillum. The sequence goes on along the minus strand of JAKZRG010000036.1, from coordinate 98,475 downwards.
CCATTAATGGCGTCGTTTGGTTACAAAGTGCATTGGGTTGATACGATCAGCTCAAATAAGACAGCATTCATACTGACATGCACCAGACCAGAACATAAAAACAGTCAACTGCACTGCTAAAAGCCACTTTTAACAAATAATTGCACCAAAAAGCAGGCACGCTAATTGCTAAACCCTATATGAGGATAAGACCCTGAGCTTTGCTTTGGGTCTTAGGCGTTCTCGTACGTTCTCTTTTATCCCCGTTTCATCCTTGAAGCGGGGATTTTTTATCTGCTATCACATGACACATATACTTGAATATCAACGCCTATATACGAAGTTGGCTCATCCCTGAAATCTCTCCGAAAGACCATCGATTACCCTCCTATATTGCAATAGACATAAGTAATGCAGATCTTAAGAAATGGCTTGACCGATCTCTTCATTTGTCATCGCTTCGCCATTAAAATTCCAAGCACCATCCACCGCATGAACAACATTAACGTAAATATTGTCCCTTGGCTGATTATGACCGGATAGACGCTCAACAATATCCGTGGCCTGTTTAAAATATTGCACCTGTATCTGACGATCAGCAAATGCAAAAGCCGGTACCTTCCACTCAACCCAAGCCCCTTTAAAAGGCTTACCGCCAGAAAAGGTTTGATCTTTAGATAAGACATGCAAGTTCGCAGTGATATTAGGTGTCATTACCGCATTACCCGTTAGACCGTGCACCTCCAACATAGAATGGGTTAGCTCTTCAATGGCTTGGGCTAGCTTTTCTGCTGGGATAACGCCTTCGGTAATAGTCAGTGTTAACGGCATAATAAATTCCTCATAGTCTTGTCGCTATTAAGTAGCTCTATATCTTGATGGCCTGACACTGTGTCCTGCCTGACCGAACAAGACCTATACTAGTCGTGCTATTATTCACAGGAAATACGAAGGAAAGCACTTGCCCTGTGCAAATGCGCACAGATTAAAAAGGAGGATAAAAAGATGCAACAGAAGCCTTTACAGCAACCTCTACAACAGGGCATGAACTGGAATGATCTCCGGTATTTCCTTGCCTTAGCCAGAGAAGGCTCTGTCAGTGGTGCAGGTCGTGCTCTGGGTGTAGAACACACCACTGTGGCCCGTCGCATCAGCGCATTAGAAAAACAGCTGGGCAGCCGCCTGTTTGACCGTCTGCCCACTGGGTATGTCATGACTCAAGTCGCAGAAAACCTCTATCCCCACGCATTATCTATGGAAGAACTTATGCAGGTAGCAGATAGAGAAGTGTTTGGAATGGATGCTCAGCTCAGTGGCAGCTTAAAACTGACGGCCAGTTATGACGTTTTTAACCGTCTTGTCACCCACAAATTACAACGCTTCACCGAGCGCTATCCCAAAGTAGAACTTGAACTGCTTAGCTCCACTGGCCTGGCAGATCTATCGAGCCGACAAGCAGATATCGCTTTGCGCCTTAGTCCAAACCCTCCACAGTATTTAGTCGGTCGCAGAGTCTTGCCCTTACGTCATGGCATCTATGCCAGCTCAACGTACTTAGACCAACGGCCAGATATCGATCGATTGATATTATGGGAGCATGAAAGAAAAAAACCTGAGTGGGTCAATGAACACTTCCCAGATGCAGCTATCGCTATCCGAGCCAACGAAGTCATGACGATGATGGAAGCCGTGAAAAACCAACTGGGTTTGGCCCGATTACCCTGTTACGTTGGTGACTCCGAGCCAACACTAAGACGTCTCGATCTTAGACTCACTCCCTCAGACTGGGGTGTATGGGTATTAAGTCATGCGGACTTACGCTCCACTGCACGGGTACGAGTATGTCGCGAGTTTCTGATTGAGATCATCGAAGAACAGAGAGACCTGATAGAGGGTCTAAAGTCGAACTATACTGGCGTAGTGGTCAACAAAAAATAACCTTAGCTTCCATTTCCTAACTTACTATATCGACCTGGAGGCATACCGTAAGACGCTTTAAATAGTCGGCTGAAATGGGCTTGATCAGAAAAGCCAGTATCGATAGCGACATTAGCAAGAGATCGGCCTTCTCTCAGTAGGTTACGAGCAATATCAAGACGGCGATTAACGGAGTATTTGTACGGACTTGTACCCAATACCTTTCTAAACTGTCGGGACAAATCATATCGGGTCAACCCTGTGATAGCCTCTAGCTCACTAGAATGCACGACTCTGGCATTTTCTTGTTCCAGAAATTCTCGTGCTATATCAACAGCGTTATAATCAATCGTATATTTTCTACTGAGTCGAATACAATCTGGATCTCCTACAATTAACCCTTGCGCCAGACGTTCAATTATTTCGTCACTGGCTAGGGGCTCAGTAGTACTCAAAGCGCAGTCAGACGCAAATCGAACAGCATTGGCCAAAACCCTATTGTCGGATACGGCATCTTTCACAAATGGCAAAGGACAAGGACGCCCGACTATGATTCTTACGGCATCCGAGATATGTGCCGGATTCACGTACAACATTTTATAACCAAAACCCTCATCACTGCCTGCACGCCCATTATGTAATTCATCGGGATGTAAAACCATTACTCTCCCCGGTTCGCTGTTTTCCGTTACCCCTCTATAGTCAAACGACTGCACACCTGAATCGGTCAACCCAATGGCATAAGTATCGTGACGGTGGCTATCATAAGCGTGCCCTGCAAACCAAGCTCGAAGTAGCTCTATTCCTTTAGTGAGTTCGTTACTATGCATTTTGTCCACTAAGAAGCTCCTTGCACAATCATTCAAGACTAGGTTTAACAAAAAGTTTTAAATGTCGAGTCATAGACCAATTGATATTCATTCTTAACAAATAGAATAGGTATGACTATGTTAGACAACACAGAATCTGTCAAATATAACGCCATCAACTTTAACCAAAAACTAGGTCTTTTTAATGATCAGTGGTCACCTAGAGTTATCACTGAAATGAACGATTACCAATTTAAAATAGTGAAAATCGAAGGTGACTTTGTATGGCACAGTCATAAGGATACTGACGAAACCTTTATTGTGCTGACCGGTGAGCTCCGTATTGATTTTAAAGATGGCTGTGTCCATTTATCCGAGGGAGAAATCTACGTTGTACCTAAGGGAGTAGAGCACAAGCCCTATGCCGAAAAAGAAGTAGAAATGATACTGATAGAGCCCAAAGGTGTATTAAATACTGGAGATGAAGATATTGGCGAGCGAACGGCAACCAATGATGTATGGATATAGCCTAGGGAACCTCTAAGAAAGGAACGACCAAAACGGTCAGTTCCTTTTCTTTTATTCCCTGATTCCGTTAGATAACATTCCGTTAAATAACAGCTCCCAGAAACATAGCTGACACATATAAACCAACACCAAAAACAACGTGTGCCAGAACGCTACGTAACCTAGCAGTATTGGGCTGTGGTATTTTCGAAGCAGCAATGCCCAGCCCCATACCAGGCTGCATAACAAAAAATGGAAACACAAGTGAGGCAATAGCCAGAATAATCGCAGGTACCAGAGTTGGATTAAATACCCAATCGACTCCCCATAGAGACAATAGAATCACCGCAAAGAAAATCCCAATAAGATAATGTGCTATCCAGCCAATGACAGACTCCCCTACAACAGCCACACTGTTTGTTATATTTTTATGCTTCCATATTCCTCGTGGAATATAAGCCAGCCAGCGTCCGACAAGACTATAATTGAGAGATGGAATATCAAAGCAGATCTTCAAGAATAGTGCCCAGATATCCATAACTGCGGTTGCACCGGTTCCAATCAATAGTGCGTAAATCATGAGATTGGTTATATCCAATTGGCTCTCAAGCATATTTATTTCTCCTTTCGTAAAAGCATGAACTTATGATTGCTACGGCTTAATTTACCCATTCAATACTTTGTCAATTTTAAGCGGATAGAGGCTATATAATCGTAAGAATGGATTTATGGCTTTTTACATTGAGTCCGTAGCTCATGTTCGCTAGCATGCCACTTCAAGTTCACTTGAGGTCAAGCATAAAATGACACCATCAGAAGTTATGGATATAACTGAAGTTGCCAAACAATCAGGACTGCCCGCATCGACGTTACGCTTTTATGAAGAAAAAGGGCTTATTCAATCTATTGGTCGACGTGGCTTACGCAGATTATTTGATTCTCGTATATTAGAACGCTTGTCTTTAATTTCACTGGGGAGAAGTGCAGGATTTTCCCTTGCCGAGATTGCAGATATGTTTTCAGCTGACAAATACCCTCAGATTAATAGGGAACAGCTTCTAGCTAAAGCAGATGAGTTAGAGCAGACCATTCAACAACTCATTGCGATGAGAGATGGATTGCGTTATACAGCCAATTGCCAAGCGTCGAGCCACCTAGAATGTCCTAAATTTCAAAAGATGCTGCGTGTCGCAAGTAAAGCTTCTCGGAAACACCTGCCGAGTCACACTTGCTCGACGTAGCACTTTCTCGCTGTAAATCTCCACCTCCCTACCCATCAAGATATATAGCAAGCAGCCTGGCTTTTACTCATCATTATCTGCCCCCTGATAAAAGGTGATAAACACTAATGACTATTGAAGTGAATCCAAACCCTACACCTGAAGAGATTCAAAGTGTGATTGATGGTGTTGACCGTCATAACAAGCCCCACTTTGAGGCAATTAGAAGTCAAGACTTCACTTGTTTTGTCTACGACAACAAAGGGGAAAAGTCAGGCGGATTATATGGTGAGCTTTGGGGGGATTGGTTGCTGGTTAAGTATCTTTGGGTTAATCCTAAATCAAAGGGTAATGGCTTAGGTCGAGAGTTATTACAGCAGGCTGAAACCTTTGCGCTGGAAAAAGGCTGCCACTCTGCTTTTCTGGATACTTATAGTTTTCAGGCTAAGCCCTTTTACGAGAAACAGGGTTACAAAGTACAGATGACGTTAACGCAATATCCTGCATCTGATGCTCGCTACTATTTAACCAAAGCGCTAATTAACCAAAGCGCTGAAATAAGCCAATGCTCGGCTCTTAATAGACTTTCAAGGTATGTACCTTAATAGACCTTTATAGTGCTAGGAGCCGTTGCGCTAAATCGTGTTTTACGCTTAGCGGAAATCAAACGATCAGCATTTTTCATCATATTCCCACGTCGAGTATCCAGCCGCGCTTGAATCTGCTCCATAGTGATAAAAAGCTCATCACATAACGATAAACTACGGTCAAATATGCTGGAATCTATGTGAGAATTTTGCTGTTTCATTGCGCTAAAAAGTATCCTAGTTAGAGTTTTTGCGTAATCTATAGGAAACTTGATATATGTCAATAATATGACAGCAAAAATTTTCTCTTTATTAAAGCCACTTCCTGAAATGTGAAGCAAATCACCCTTTTGCCTCATTCATGACTGAAATGGAGGGTTGAGAGATAGCTAAAACCTCGATTAAGCAAGCTCCAATAATAAGCACAGCGCCTCCCCACTCAATAAGTGCCATACGCTCTTCAGGTAGCAGTATACTGGCAGATATCACCGCAACCAGTACTTCAGACATCATCAGCAAACCCACTCGCCCAGGGTTGATTCGTTTTTGAGCCCAGAAAATGGCTAATAAAACCGGCAGCATGATACCGATAGAAACCAATGAAACCATAGGTAATACGGGCAAAGATTGAGCCAAGGTCATAGGATCTTCTGATCCAATCATAAAACCAATCAATAGTGCCCCTAGCGCTGTCACAACAAATTGGCACAAGGTCATTCCTGTTAAAGGGACATTATCGAAGCGCTTTATCATGGCCGCACCTATGGCCCAGGATATTCCTGATAAAAATGCCAAAAAGTCACCAATATTAAGCTGTACCGTACTGTTACCAGATAGCAGTAAAAACATACCGATCAGTCCACTCGCCGCCGCCAACCAACGAGACCAGTCAATCTTTTCCTTTAGCCAGATTATTTCTAAAAGTGTTGCCCAAACAGGTGTGAGATAGAAAAGAAGAGTGGCACGCACCACTGAGGAATAAACCACTCCAGTGGAGTACAAGGCGATACCTAATCCGGTGAATATACCGATGAGCATAACCTGCTTCCAATAGGCCCTGTGGCTATTCCACTGGATTCCGACAGCGACGATTAGGGGCAAAATGGCGGGTATGCTCAATAAAGCCACCGCAGATGTACCTGTCACACCTTGATCTTCTAGATATCGCAATGGAATCCAATAAATTCCCCAAAATGCCGCTGATAAAAATACGACGACAGATGCGAACCCTGGACTGGTAGATTTTAACCACATAACCGATAAACCTCTGGGTGTCTGAATAAACCCAAAATATGTTGATATTTTCTATCCGGCAGAAAAGCTTTTTTAATACGCTGATCCGAAAAACGACGTTTTCATAGGCCTTTAATCATTATTTATAAATAGTTAATACCAATGACAGAAGTATTCACTAAAATACCGTTCATACAGCCAATTTTATAGGCTTTATCTTCAGTGCAGAATTCATTTATTATGTTCAATTCATTAATATTTTATTAACAGTCAAAATGATTCAATCACAGCCTTCACTCAATACTCTAAGAGCTTTTGAGGTCGTCGCAAGACACCTCAACTACCATACTGCAGCAAAAGAACTCAATGTCAGCCCTGCCGCAGTCAAGCAATTGGTCAGCAGATTGGAAGAGTCTATCGGGACAGCCCTGCTCAAACGCAAAGGCCGAGGTTTGATACTCACATCGGCAGGCCATGCAGGCCTAAATGATCTATCCCTAGGGATAAAGCATATGAAGGCAGCCGTTGATAAAATGCGAAAAGATCAACAATCCAAACAGTTAATCATCACGGTTGAACCGTCATTTTCCAGCGCATGGCTTGTACCTCAATTGGCTCAATTTAGAGCAGCCTATCCAAATATCAGTGTATTGATAGATTCTTCACCATTAATGGTGGATCTAGAACAAAGCAATGTTGATATCGCTATTCGATACGGAATGAAAAACACGGATGCCTTGGTAAGCTTCCGATTGTTTGATGACAAAATTCTACCTGCGTGCAGCCCCGCTGTTGCTCAAGCACTTCCTGCGGGCAAAGAACTAAAAGATCTCCTTAACAGCTCACTGATCCATTGGGATACCAGTCAATTGGAAGATGCCGAATCTAGCCAAAAATGGTTTATCTGGGAAAACTGGTTAGCTCACTTTGGCGTGAAAAATTCGATCACAAACAAGGGATTACATTTCAGTGAATATAGCCAGGCACTACAAGCGGCAATTGCTGGACAAGGCATTATTCTTATTAGCGAACCTATTCTTAGTCATCTATTTAAAATGAATTTACTTACCTGCCCATTTAAAGAAAAGGCAACGCCCGATATTGGTTACGATGTCGTCACAACAAGAGAGGCAATGAACAATTCCGAAGTTAAATCATTTGTTGATTGGATAGTCAAAGCGGCTAAAAAGAACTGTATTGCAGCTTAGATTGAGGGGAAAGAAGTAAACATAAGAAAATAAAGAACGCACTCTATAAATCAGGCAGGATTTAGACTAAAGTCACATACTGTTGAATATTCAAAGGTTTGGTATGCCAAACCACAGATTCAAAACAAGTAGGATCAGACACTCTATAACGATAGTTTTGAAACTAACATAACACCACGGATCAGTAATGGTATGTTCTCTATGAAAAGTATGGATATTAAACACGTCCTGATCTCCTCAATGCTACTGATGTTATGCAGTTTCAATTTTGTTTATGCAAAAACTCTGACAGCGACTCAAGACCCTTGGCCACCATTCGTAACAAAAGAAGGCACAGGGATTATTGCAGATATCGTACGCAGCGCCTTAAAAACTCAGGGCTATGATCTTAAAATCACAACCATGCCTTGGGCCCGTGCTTTACACAGCGTTAAAGGAGGAAGCGTCGATATCTTACTGGGCACTTGGTTTACCGAGAAACGAACCAAAGAATTACTTTATAGCGCCCCCTATCTGCAGAATAGATTAACGTTTGTAAAACGGGTTGATGACACCTTTGAATACAATGGACTAGAGAGCCTAGAAGGCAAACGTATTGGTGTTATTCGCGGATACAGTTACAGCGAAGATTTTGCGCAGGCTAATCACTTTATTCGTAACGCCAACACAACCTTCTCCGCCAACCTAAAAATGTTATTAGCGAAACGACTGGATATGGTAGTAGAAGACCAAGTGGTTGCGGCCTATACCATCAAGACAGAGAAGATCCCAAATAACAGAATCGCTTATTGTAAAAACCAGTTATCCATTGAAAATCTGCATATCACCACAGGTAAGGTAAACCCTAATAGCCAACACTATATTGAAGTGTTTAATAAAGGGTTAAAACACATTCAAGAGAATGGCACTTATAAAAAAATTCTAAGCCAATATGGTTTCTGATAAACGGCAGCCCTTATCAGTGAATACTGATCAGGCATGCTCTTGGGTGTTCAGCGTTTCCTCAAAGCATCAATCAATACGTCCCTTAATAGCTCTTCAGCACTGGGGTGATAAATCGGCATTTCCAGTACCTGCTCCGCTGTCATTTTGTGAGTAATCGCTAAGGCAAGAATATGTGCCAAGTGTTCGGCCTGATAACCCAACAGCTCTGCACCTAGAATTTCACCGGTTCCCGCATCCAGATAAACCTGTATCCGTCCGTCCACTTTATTCCAGACAATATGCCGGGGACTATCAAATGACAGCTCCCCGATAACAATCTCCTGGCCGTCTAACGCTTTGAATGTTTTCCCAACGATTGCCTGTTGTGGATCGGTAAAGTAGATAACCAAGGGCGTTCTAAGCTTAAAATCCACGGCATTGGGATAACTTAGAGCATTGTCTGCAGCATAGCGCCCTTCATCAAAAGCCTCATGCCAAACAGGTAAAATTTCAGATGCGTCACCCGCAATAAAAATAGGATGACCAGAGTATGACAAGGTTTTAGGATCGAATGACCTATCGCCAGACAGATCTTTTTCAACACCCGCAGCCTGAAGATCCAAACGATCAATATTGGAGACCCGACCTGTTGCAACCAAAACCCGGTCAAATACCTTGGTCACCGTATCGCTATTAGATTGCCTATACTGAATCCATGCACCGTCTTTATCTTCCCATGTTCCTTCTATACTTCCGCTCGGGTAGATATCCAGCTCTTTACTAAAAACCTCTAGTGTCTCTTTTTTCATATCGGGATGAGTGAGACAACCAATGGAACCTGAACGGCCATACAAAGTAGTCTCAACCCCCAAACGATGCAGAGCTTGTCCCAGCTCCATAGCAATAACCCCAAGGCCTACAACGGCAACCGAGCGCGGTAGATCCGTAATTTCAAAAATAGTATCGCTTGTTAATACACGTGAGATCACAGGCTGGAAGATGTCATCAACAACAGGTCTTGAACCACAGGCAAGGATGATCTTTTTCGCCCTAACTTCAACATCGTCCCCCACAAGCAGTCGACCTGGGCCGATAAATTGAGCTCGACCTTCAAGTTTATGGTGTGCCGGGATTTTATCGACATAGGTCAAATTACGTGCGACAAATCGATGATCTCTCTCCCGCCGCACTCGCTCCAGCACCAACTTACCGTCCACCGTTCCCGTTGTCTTAACACCAAAAAATTCACTGGTTTCAATATGGTGGGCATAATCTGAAGCGGTAATCAGAAGTTTACTGGGCATACAACCCACACGGGCACAGGTGGTACCGTACGGGCCGTCCTGAATCATAATCAGACTATCTGTTTTGCGACTTATTTTGGAGTAAGCCCCTAAACCTGCTGTTCCTGCCCCGATAATTGCGTACTCAACGTCGATATATTTCATATTTGGCTTGCTCCATTCGTTAAACGCTAGACTAGCGTCCAAGACCTTATCGGTAAAATGATGAGTTCTATCCATTATGTTTAGTTTTTATAATGCCAAATCTGCCAACCCCACCCTAATCACACGTAAAAACAAGCTTAAAAGATACCTCACCATACCCTTAAGTTAGGCTTGCTAATCAATTTGATTAGGAAACATCGTTTTACAGTCCCATGCCGTTTTCCTAAGGTGAGCCAAAAGCCGTTTAGAACAAAATATCTTCGATGAATCCTATTTATCTGAAATCCAATAACGGCCAGTGTGAGGTTAAGCACTTTACCTAGAGAACTTATGAGGTCTTGTATGAGCACAAATCATTTAAACAACAATATTTTGCTGCGCAGCGATCAAAACGGTGCTGTTTTTCTATCATTAAATCGACCTGATAAATTAAATACCCTATCTGAAGCGATGCTAGCCCGCCTACAACAGGAGCTGGATGATATTGCCGCAGATTCAAGCGTCCAATGCGTTGTGATCAGCGCGGAAGGGCGTGGTTTCTGTGCGGGTCACGACTTGCAAGAGATGCGTAGCACACCCGAGCAAGACTATTACCAAGAGCTGTTCAGCCGATGTGGCAAGGTGATGCAGAGTATCGTTAACTTGCCCGTGCCAGTCATCGCCAAGGTAGGGGGTATCGCTGCAGCCGCAGGTTGCCAACTCGTTGCCAGCTGTGATCTGGTGATTGCAACTCAATCCGCTCGATTTGCCGTTTCTGGTATTAACGTCGGCTTGTTTTGCTCTACCCCTGCGGTTGCCTTATCACGAAATATATCGACCAAGCGTGCTTTCGATATGTTGATTACCGGTGACATTATCGATGCTAAGACAGCATTAGACTGGGGCTTAATCAGCAGTGTCGTAGAAGATACAGAGCTTGATGATGCGGTTGCCGCCAAAGTAGAAAAAATCTTAAGCAAAAGTCCTTCTGCGATTCGTTACGGTAAAGCCATGTTCCACCCTCAAAAGCAGATGTCATTAGCAGATGCTTACGATTTTGCAGGAAACGTAATGGCCGAAAATATGATGAGTCATGACGCTGGCGAAGGCATTGATGCTTTTCTCGACAAACGCCTCCCAACTTGGGAAAAGCCGACGCCTTAACCCCGTCGATGCAAAAAATAATAGCTCAACAATCGTCGTTCAAAGAATAACGGCCTCACAAGAGCGCCTCTCAAAATAGTCACCTTGTCCAGTGAGAATACAATGACCGAGTTATGCTCTTTTAATGAAGCCCTAGAGAAAACAGAAGCCAATTATGTCGCACTATCGCCATTAAGTTTTATTAAGCGAGCCGCGACTGTTTACCCAGATAAGGCAGCCGTTATATATAACGACACAAGCTATACTTGGCGTCAAACCTATGCCCGATGCCGTCAGCTTGCCTCTGTTTTGAAACAGTTCGGCATTTCCAGAGGAGATACGGTATCGGCCATGCTGCCTAATGTTCCGGCAATGTATGAGGCACATTTTGGTATACCTATGACAGGTGCGGTACTGAATGCTATTAACACTCGTTTAGATGCAGAAGCCGTTGCATTTATTCTCAATCATAGCCGTACACGACTGTTACTGGTCGATCCTGAATATGTTGATACCATTGAAGAAGCCCTGTCCTTGATCGAAGGTCCTCAACCTATTGTTATCAACGTTTCCGATCCGCATTATCTAGAAGGAAAGCAGGTTAAAGGAAAACAGTGCGAAGGAATGGAGGGTGAAGGAAAACAGATTGGTGATCTTGAGTATGAAGCACTACTGGCCGATCAACCTGAAGATGCAGAATGGGACATACCTGCAGATGAATGGGATGCCATTTCTTTGGGCTACACCTCAGGTACAACAGGTAATCCCAAAGGGGTGATTTCCCACCATAGAGGGGCCTACCTAAATGCCACAAGTAATGTGCTTTCGTGGAATCTAGCAGAGAATGTCACCTATTTATGGACATTACCCATGTTCCACTGCAACGGTTGGTGCTTCCCCTGGACACTTGCCGCCATTGGCGGTACCAGTATCTGTTTACGTAGAGTCGACCCAGAGCGAATTCATCAACTGATCAGGCAGCATCATGTCAGCCACTTTTGTGGCGCCCCCATCGTACACTCAATGATTGCCGATGCGGCAGAAAAACAATCAACAGAGATCATACACAAGGTTTCTGGACTGATTGCTGGTGCGGCACCACCTGCCAGCGTTCTGGAGCGCATGGAAAAAATGGGGATAGAGCTAACCCATGTCTATGGACTAACAGAAACATATGGCCCTGCAACCGTATGCACCGAGCAGGATGATTGGGCTGATCGTTCTCTGGAGGAGCGCATCAAACTCAACAGCCGCCAAGGAGTAAGTTACCCGCTTCAGGAAGAGGTCACTGTTCTAGACCCAGAGACAATGCAACCTATTCCAGCAGATGGAAAAACGGTTGGGGAGATTATGTTCCGGGGTAATATTGTGATGAAAGGCTATCTGCGTAACGAATCAGCCACCCAGGAAGCCTTTGCAGGCGGTTGGTTTCATACGGGAGATTTAGCGGTCGTCCACGCCGATGGTTACATCAAAATTACGGATCGTTCAAAAGATGTGATTATTTCAGGGGGTGAGAATATATCCTCTTTGGAAGTGGAGGACATTATCCAACGACACCCTGAAGTAGAACTTGCAGCGATTGTGGCAAAACCTGATGAAAAATGGGGAGAAGTCCCGGCAGCCTTTGTACAATTACGCCCTGACAGTGATCTAACAGAACAAGCATTGATTGATTTCTGCCGAGATAATATGAGTCGTTTTAAAGCTCCCAAGGTGATTATTTTTGGCGATCTACCCACTACATCTACAGGGAAAATCCAAAAGTTTGCCCTGCGAGAGCAACTAAAAGCCACACTCTGATAAGTAATAACCGAATCAACCTCCCAGTACGTTGAAGTTGATTCAAATACTCCCTACTTTTATCGATTAAAAATTATCAGAATAAGCAAGGCATCAAAGAGGCCGCTGTATAACGGAATAGAAAGTAAGATCGGAAAGTATTTGTCTTGCGACTTAACTATCTGTAATCATAGCGGCCTGTTATCTGGGAGCTTCTGAAAGCCTGAGCTGGAAAGTACGTTTTCAGAGACTCCTTCGCTTCAACCGTGCCTTCATTTAAGGCACTGAGTTTTTCCTAAGAGTAAAAACGATGTCACGACTCCCTCCCTTGATTGCCCTCTCCTATTTCGAAGTTGCCAGTCGAACAAAGAGTTTTGCTAAGGCGGCCAAGGAGCTAAATGTCACTCCCGCTGCCATCAGCCATCAGATCAAGGCACTAGAGGATTATTTAGGCGTTGAGCTGTTTGTAAGACACCATCGCCGAGTCAGTTTAACCCCCGCAGCACGTGCAGCCTTGCCTGAATTACATGAAGGTTTCCAAATTTTAGAAGACGCCGTTGATAAGATTCGGCTTTTTAGCGAAGAGCGAAATGTCGTTACCGTTTGCGCAGAACCCCTCTTTGCCACAAAGTGGATTGTTCCCCGGCTCCATCGATTTTATGCTCGTTGCCCGGAAGCAGAAGTACGCTTACAAGCCAGCTTAAATACCGTTGATAAATCCTCTGATCATGTCATTGAAGGATCACAACTCAAACGAGCTGGGATTGATGTTTCGGTTCGGCTGGGTTACGGCAATTATTCAGACCTTGATCCTCAGCGTTTAATGAATCTTGATCTGTTCCCCATGTGTCAACCTGACCTAGCGTCTCGCCTTGATGGTGTCGCGTCACTTCGTAAACACCCCTTATTATGGGATAGCACACTGTCTCGCTTTAAAGACGCCTGCCACTGGAGCACGTGGTTTCAGCAACAAGAATGCAATGAAACCGAACCCTTACGGGAACTCCGATTTGGCAACGGCCTACTGGCGCTGGAAGCCGCCTTGTCCGGACAAGGTATTATACTGGGCAGTAAAGAGCTATTGCAGGCTGAACTGTCTTCAAAGAAACTTGAAGTTGCCATTGATCGTCCGATCCATTGCACTCAAGCGTACTATGTCGTTAGCGCTGGTTTAAATAACGAACGCCCGATTCCCAGACTGTTTCGAGAATGGCTACTGGATGAGATCAACACGCCAACATAGGGGCTTTATTATCCAGCCCTCAAACATAGACCAAATGGACTAAATAACGTTAAAAACAAGACCATTTATACGCTTTATTCGTATCGGTTTAGCCCCTTTTATCTGCGAATTCCTCATATCATTTTCCCAGTTCAAACATTTTGAGTGGTATGCCACCGCACTGGGCGGGGCCGTACAATATGAGGAATAGATCATGGCTAAACAACAAGAAGAATTTGGCTTTGGAACACAAATTCGCAAATCCCCTTATTTTGATGCAACCGTACGTTGGGGAGCTAAAGAGTTCTCGGTATACAACCATATGTATATTCCCCGAGATTTTGGCAATCCAGAACAGAACTTCTGGAATTTAGTCAACGATGCCATTCTTTGTGACGTGGCTGTTGAACGTCAGGTAGAAATTACGGGCCCTGATGCCGCTCAGTTTGTTCAATTACTTACCCCACGAGACCTCTCAAAATGTGCTGTTGGACAGTGCAAATATGTACTGATCACCAATGCAGAGGGTGGCATTTTAAACGACCCTATCCTCCTTCGTCTTGAGGAAAATCGCTTCTGGATCTCCCTAGCCGATAGCGACATTTTATTATGGGCACAAGGTGTGGCTGTTCACTCGGGTCTGGATGTACAAATCAATGAGCCCGATGTTTCCCCTTTGCAACTTCAAGGGCCAAACTCTGGCAAAGTGATGCAAGCGCTCTTTGGTGACAGTATCAATGACCTGAAATATTACTGGTTAAGAGAATACGACCTTGATGGTATCCCTCTAATCGTTTCTCGCACAGGCTGGTCAAGTGAACTGGGCTATGAACTCTATCTGCAAGATGGCTCTAAGGGCGATGAACTCTGGGAAAAAATTATGGCAGCCGGAGCTCCATTTGGTATTCAACCAGGTCATACATCAAGTATTCGCCGTATTGAAGGGGGCATGCTCTCCTATCACGCCGATATGGATATCAACACCAATCCCTATGAGCTAGGTTTGGATCGCTTGGTTGAGCTGGATATAGAGGCTGACTTTATTGGGAAATCAGCACTAAAACGTATCCGCGAAGAGGGCGTATCCCGTAAACAGGTTGGCCTGATAATCGATGGCCCTGCATTGACTGGCCCTAATACTCAATTCTGGACACTGGAAAAAGAAGGTGAAGCTGTAGGTCGGGTAACTTCAGCGGTATTTTCCCCTCGCTTGGAAAAAAATATCGCACTAGCCATGGTAAATGCAGACGTTTCAGCCCTTGGCCTCACATTTGGAGTCGAAACACCTGATGGAAAAACCACTGCCACTGTGGTCGACAAACCATTTTATGACCCTAAAAAGAAGATCGCAGCGTCCTGATCTCAGCAAACATCAAAACACAATCAGCGAATGATCTCCTCACGCTTGCTTTCCCACTCAGGCCTTGGCCTGAGTGCTTTAGAAAGTAAACAACCGTTGAGAGTTGCCAAAACACACGTCTTGATAATAAAAAAACGGGGCCAATCCGCCTTTTACCATACAGGAGAGATTTTATGGGGCTGTTCTCTTTTCTTCAGAAATCGAATGCAACCGGTACAGATAACCAAGCACAACCCTTGTTGGAGAGTTTTCTAAGGGGCTATTCCATTGAAGTCATGCCTCGAACGGCTGCCAAAGTGGAGAATTTTCGCGATATCCTGCCGCCTGGTACTCGTGTCTATATAGCCCATATCGAGGGAACTCCCATAGAAGATATGATTCATACTGCACGTCGCCTGACCGATGAGGGCTTCCCGGTTATGCCTCATTTTCCCGCCCGTCTGGTTAAAAATCGAGCAGAACTCACCGAGTGGATTGCACAATATAAAGGGGAAGCAGGCGTAGAGCAGGGGTTGCTGTTAGGTGGAGGTTTAAACACTCCCGCCGGTGAGTTCGAGAACTCTATGCAGGTCATTGAATCGGGACTGTTCGACGGATTCAAGCATCTCCATGTAGCAGGCCACCCTGAAGGCAACAGTGATATCGACCCCGATGGGTCTGACCGCATGGTGATGCAGGCCCTAAAGTGGAAACAGGCTTTTTCCGAACGAACGGATGCTCGTATTGCCATCACCACTCAGTTCTGCTTTGAAGCTGCCCCCGTAATAGCCTGGGCCGACAGGCTCGCAGCCGAAGGGGTCGATCTCCCTATCCATATCGGCTTAGCTGGCCCAGCAAAACTTCAAACGTTAATGAAGTATGCGCTCTCTTGCGGTGTTGGCCCCAGTATGCGGGTGCTGCAACGCAGAGCAAAAGACGTCTCCAAGCTGCTATTGCCTTATGAACCTACCGAGCTACTGACAGAGCTGGCCAGCCATAAAGAGCGTCACCCTAACTTTGGTATCGAACAGGTGCACTTCTTCCCACTGGGAGGGATTAAAACCAATGCCAACTGGGTTACTGAAAATGCCGGAATAGCCGGTAGAACAGTATCTAAAGAGCAACTTGCCAATAACCTCTGAGTCCCAACCAAAAGATATAAGGAGACCTTATATGACAGCACAGATTATTGACGGCAAAGCCTTTGCGACCTCTCTACGTGACAAGATAACCGAGCAAACCTCCTGGCTTAAACAGAAACATGGCATCACTCCAGGTCTGGCAGTGGTGCTAGTGGGCGAAGATCCCGCCTCTCAAATCTATGTTCGCTCAAAGGGAAAGCAAACACTGGAGGTAGGCATGAACTCCTATGAGCACAAGTTATCTGCAGATATCACAGAAACTGAATTACTGGAGCGTATCCATCAGCTGAATAGAGATCCTGATGTACACGGCATTCTCGTGCAGCTTCCCTTACCCCAACACATTGACGAAGCGCTCGTCATCAATGCCATTGATGCAGCAAAGGATGTAGATGGGTTTCACATCTCTAATGTGGGTCGACTGGCAACAGGACAAAAAGCGATGGTGCCTTGCACCCCTTTAGGTTGCCTAATGATGCTCCGTGAATACTGCGGTAATCTTTCAGGATTAAATGCCGTTGTTATTGGTCGTTCAAATATTGTCGGCAAACCCATGGCTCAGCTATTACTGAAAGATAACTGCACTGTGACAGTTGTTCATTCACGCACGCGAAACCTCCCTGAAATAGTGAGCCATGCAGATATCGTCGTCGCAGCAGTGGGACAACCCCAGTTCGTAAAAAGTGAATGGATCAAAACCGGCGCCACCGTCATTGATGTGGGTATTAACCGTATTCAACGGGCTGATGGTACAGGACGGTTAGTCGGCGATGTGGATTACGACGCAGTGAAAGAAGTGGCTGACTCGATTACACCAGTCCCCGGTGGTGTCGGCCCTATGACCATTGCTTGTCTTTTGGCAAATACGATTACCGCATGTTGTCGTTCACACTCCCTGCCTGAACCCCATGGGTTAACCGCCTAAAGCCACCTTGACTAAAACATAGTCCAAATAGACTAAAGAAGGTTAAAAACAAGACCGTTTATTCACTTTAAACATACCTGTTTAGCCCTTTCTCTCTACTGATTCCTTATATCATTTTTCCACACGAACGAGCACGAGAACCATCAACCTCAACGTTTCCAAAATGTCCGTTTGGCCAATAAACATTAAAGGACCAATAGAATGAAAACAAATACAACAACCTATATCCTTACCGGCAGCTCTCCGAGCAAGCTAGGCGTACTTGACCTGATTATCGGCTGCCTGTATCAAAACGAATGTTACGCATACGAGATGCATACCTTTGATGATACTCATTCCCATCGTTTTTTCTTCCGAGTGGAATTCAATTACGTCGGCACCGGTGAATTTTCTGAAGAGGATCTACGCCGTCAATTCGCAGATAGAGCCATGGCATTCGGGGTTGAATGGGAACTGCGTGATGCGGCTACACCAGAAAAAGTGGTCATTCTGGTCTCTAAGTATGACCACTGCTTACAGGATCTGCTACATCGCTACAGTACCGGCGCACTTAATATCGAAATTCCGGCCATCATTTCCAACCATCCAGATCTAAAAGAGCTAGCTGATTGGTATAAGATCCCCTACTACCATCTAAAAATTACGCCGGAGACCAAACCACAGCAAGAAGCCGAAATGTGGCAGATCATTCAGGAAACTAAAGCAGATCTCGTTGTATTAGCCCGTTATATGCAAATACTGTCAAACGATATGTGCCAGAAATTACATGGACGTGCTATCAATATCCACCATTCCCTATTACCCGGCTTCAAAGGTGCTAAACCTTACCACCAAGCTTATGATAAAGGCGTCAAACTGGTCGGCGCTACGGCGCATTATGTCAGTAAAGATCTGGATGAAGGTCCTATTATTACGCAAGGCATAGAGCCGGTTGATCACACTTACACTCCTGAGCGCTTAGTTGCCAAAGGACGGGATACCGAACGCCTGACGCTGGCTAAAGCCATTAAATTACATGTGGAACAACGCTGTTTCGTTAACGGTGACAAAACCGTTGTCTTCCCTGAGCACTAATCGACACAACAATAACTCCTTCTAGAAAGTGGCTTCTGGATTAACCGAGTAATCTGTTAATTCACAGGCCATTATTATTTTTTTAAGACCTTATATTTATCCAAGGATAACCGTTATTTCTTCAGCAACATTATAATCACCACTTGCTCATTCAACACAAAAAGTACCTGATCACGACAGATTTTATTGACTGGATTCATAGGCTAAGTATTCTTCACAGATAATAATTAATGAAGCCTAGCCAGACGGTAAAGCTCATATTCAAAAGATACTGCTTGTATAGTTGAAAACATGAAAAAAAACAGATTGGATGCAATCGATATACATATTTTAAGTGCCGTACAACAGCATGGGCAAATCAGTAAAGCCAAACTGTCAGAGCTGGTCAACCTTTCACCGACCCCATGCTGGGTTCGGCTAGCCAAACTTAAAAAGGCCGGTTTCATCACCGGTTACAGAGGGGACATTGCCCTCGATAAACTGCTTGATCTAACCAAAGTCATGGTTACCATTTCATTGAAAACTCATAACCGGTCAGATTTTAAACGGTTTGAAAACCGTATTCAGGATATCGATGAAATTGTCGAATGCAGCGCGACCGGAGGTGGGTCTGATTATGTAATGAAAGTGATCACCAATAATCTGGCAGACTTTCAAAACATCATCGATCAGTTACTCAACGAAGAGATTGGCATTGATCGCTATTTTATTTACGTTATCACCCGAGAGGTTAAATCAACGCCAGTTAACCTACAAAAACTTATGGATAATTAAACAAGTTGTTTGAATATTTCGATAAATTTGAATATTTCGATACAATAGTACACCTCGCAGATAACGCTTTACCTGGGTACTGGGCTGTCCTTAATTTCAAATATCACTTCTGTATCGGCTGGGAGTTGTATCCGTAATCTTTTTAAAGATACGAATAAAAAAACTCTGATTTTCATACCCAACAGCATAAGAGATTTCCCTGACGCTCATGCTGGTTGAAAGCAGCAACTTTTTAGCCTTTTCGACCCTAACCGCCTGTAGATATTGGGTAAAAGATAAGTCGGTTGCTTTTTTCAGTCGACGCTTTAACCCTGTTGCACTCAAACCAAATTGCTCTGCGACACCGTCAATGGATAGGCTTTCCTGATGATGTTCTTCAATCCAGTCCTGCACCTTGGCAATATCCATATCTCTATGATTCCGACGTCCCGGTAATATCGGCATGACTTGTTCAGGTGATATCAATAAACCATGGGCTGCACATAGGTTCGCAAACTTATCCCCGCGATATTTTCCCAAGTGGTACAGAAGAGCATCGATCCCTCCCACAAGGTTACCTGTGGTAAAAATTCCCTGAGATTCAATAAAGGAGCTATGAGAGGTAAAACTGCATTTGGGGAAGAGTCTTCTATATCGATCAACAAAAGCCCAATGAGTGGATGCGATCTGCTGGTCCAGTAATCCGGCTCTGCCCAATAAAAAAACGCCTGTACTAGCAGCAAGCAGGGGTACCCATTTTGTTTTGTGCTCTCGAATCCATTGAAGCATCTGGCCTTCATAAGGAATATCAACATCAAGACCTCCGCCTTCAATAGCGGGGATCACAATAAGATCCGTCTGCTCTATCTCTTCCAAAGCACAATCCGGCTGGATCATTAATCCACTAGCGGTATCAATACGCTTTCCATCAACAGAAGCAATAGAACATCGGATACTTTCCTCCCGATATATCTTCTTCTCAAGTATTGCAGCGATATGTACAAAATCTCGAATGGTCATAACATTCATTGCCCAGCAACGCGTGTAGGCAAGGATAGTGATATGCATATTAAAACCTTATTGACCTGATCAGACTATATAATGACCTAAACCGGTATCGCCATACTAGCCATTAAATCCCTATTCTATTGATCAAATATCGGTAGCAGCAAACCACTTTTAATACGATTGATCGTGGTCTGGAGCACTGTCCCGACAAATATCCAGTTAGTATAAGACCCGTTAATATGAGAAGCGCATCATGAGTTGTAGCATGTCAGAGCAATATTTAGAGATTCCTCAGGGGAAAATTTTTGTTCGCAAGTGGTTGCCAGAAGAGGAAGCTAGCCGTGACCCAATTGTGTTACTGCATGATTCTCTGGGTTGCGTCGAATTATGGCGTGATCTACCGGAACAGTTAGCTTCTGCATTAAAGCGCCCTGTCATTGCTTATGATCGATTGGGTTTTGGTAAGTCCTCTGCCCGTTCAGGCCTTCCTTCTGAAAGCTTTGTCACAGAAGAGGCCAAAACCTATTTCCCCTTGATAGCTAACGCGTTAGGTCTCACCTCATTTTTTGTTTTTGGTCATAGCGTTGGTGGTGCGATGGCGCTATTGATTGCAGGTAAAAACAGCCATTGTAGAGGTGTTGTATCCGTCTCATCTCAAGCTTTTGTTGAGGAGCGTACAAGAGAAGGCATACGTGTCGCTCAGGCTGCGTTTCAAAACCCAGATCAACTTAATAAACTAAAAAGATGGCATGACGAAAAGGCACAATGGGTATTGTCTGCATGGACGGATGTTTGGCTGTCAGATGCTTTTGCGGATTGGAATATTATTCAGGAAGTTAAAGCTATCTCATGTCCAACACTTATTATCCACGGAGAGGATGATGAGTATGGTTCTGTCGCCTTTCCTCAAACCATTTATGACAACGTTAAAGGCAGCGTTCAAATGGAGATACTGCCAGGCTGTGCCCATGTACCTCATCGAGAAAAAAATGCCGAAGTGCTAGAAATCGTAACAACATTTTTTGCAGAGCAGACTAAATAATACCAATCCCGATAAATTATTGTAGGTCGGAAAAGCCGCAAGGCGCCTTCCGACAATTGCCAAATATTAAGAGCAGTGTCGGATGGCGCTTCGCTTATCCGACCTACCTGTTTCGTATATCAAGAAACTTATCGTGAAAGATGACTTAAAATGCTAAACGCCTTACTTTAGCAATACAAATTACTTCATCCGATAAAGCAGCCAAGCTGTATAGAATAAGGCCACCCCACTGATGGCAAACCAGATCAGTATCCAAACGACCATAGGGATACCCGTCAGTTGCCATAAAGCATGATGATCTCCTTTATCCGAGTAGGAGAAAAGATAAGATGCTTTGGCAAAGACATCGATCATCATAAAAATGCCAATAAATTTTAAAAACAAGTGACCATATCTCGGCCAATATAATGCGGCGACCATTACCGTTATTAGTCCCAACAAAATAATAGCTGTCATCATATCCCGAATATGCATCAGTCCCACTGAAAACATAATGGCCAATAGACCAACGACCAACCAGTACTTCACTGCCTGTTTTATCTGATTAGCCCCCTCTCTACCGTGGTTTCGTATCGCCAAGCCTAAGAAAAACACTAAAGCGCCAAAGATTGGCGTAAAACCATAACCTGCAAATGCTGGCAAAATATGAGACTTAGCCCAGTAATAACAGGCGCCCGAACCATCTAGGTTTAATTCAATTCGATCAATTTCGCCGCCCATCATCACTGCCATCAAACCATGACCCAATTCATGAAAATAGGTAGTAAAATAACTAAAAGGTAGTCCTGAAATGGAGAGTTTTAGTAGCAGTGCTAAAACCACCATAATAATCATCCAGCTTAAGCCTGATAACCGGTGAGCACCTGTTTTCTTGGCTGCCTTATTAGCACTATGACTAACGCTAGGCTTTCTGCCTTGTTCAGACATAAGTTAGACCTTCCTTATTCATTTATATCCTGCCGTTTATTTGCTACTGAAAACTCACCATTAATACAGCGTTCACTGGCTTCAGTAATAAAATCAATCACGGCCCGAATAGCCGGTAAATGGCGATTATCTTTATGACTAGCAATCCAGATAGAAACATCACGATGAGGTGGCAGCATGATCATTTCTAAACCAGAGATCTGTTGACCAAATTGTTGTCTGAAGCTCAAAATCCCTAAGCCTTGACGACAAGCATCAATCAATAAACTTCCATGATTACTGATCAATACCACCTCATTATTATCAAGATCTCGTAACTGCTGAGCATTATAGTGATAAGTCTCATGTTCAAATTTCAGCAGCTGGTGTCCAGTAAGAGGCTGTGACTCATCTACAGGATTCTTTTGCAGATATTCTGGGCTAGCAAAATAGCAATATTGGAAAGTGATTAGCTTTCTCTGAGCAATGTCCTGCTGTTCTGAACGAACATAGCGCAATGCGATATCCGCTTCCATATGAGACAAACTGACAACCTTATCATTGCTCAATAGTACCAGCTTAATTTTTGGATAACGTTGTCGAAACTCTGATAACACAGGCGCTATCATATATTTTAATACCATATCGGTTGAGCTGACGGTCACCTCTCCTTCGGGCTCACTGCGCTGGCTATTGACCTGAGCCCGAGTGATATCCAACACATGTTGTTCCATCTTTCTGGCTTGGTCGATGAGTAAATCTGCTTCTGCAGTAAAACCATAACCATGCCTCTGACGCTGCAACAGAGATTTTCCATACTCTTTCTCCAGCTGACGCAAGCGTCTAGAGATCGTCGTTTGATTAATGCCTAATTGGTTAGCGGCGGATGATTGGCTACCAGTGTCAGCCACAGCCAATAAGATACGTAGATCGTCCCAGTTTAAGTTATGCATATTTGCAGATAGATCCTGCTTCTGTTCGGCTAGTAATGCGTTAGAGCATAAATTACATTGCCCTTAGTTATTGAGCAAGCGCGCCTGCTCCTGAACCCTTATCTGACTTCAGGAGAAAACAAATGCTAAAACAATTCTGGAAATGGCTGACTCAACCCCGTCAGCCAGAGTGGAATGAATTAAATGACCGAATAAAACGGGACTCTTGGCCTGATCGGTGAGACGGATTTATCGGGTACACCTTAACTAGGTGTACCTTTCAACTAATGGCAGTTTTCCCAATTGGAGCTGTTTCGACCTGTTTAATAAAAAGTGCGAGTACGATAAGAATCATAGCCGTGATTTCTAATCGATCTAAACTCTCGCCTAATAAAATAACCCCTGCTAGCAAAGCAACCACAAGTTCCATGGTGCCTGTTAAAGCATTTTTATCCGCACAGGATCTGGGGGCTCCAATCATAAACAGGATTTGGGGAACCGCAGCAGCCAGCAAAGCAATACCCAGTACCGATAATCCTCCGACAATCGATGTCGGTAAAACCTGTACTGGCGCTATCCATATGGCCAGAGGTAAAAGTACAACAATATGCCCCATGGTCATCCAAGCCATTCGGTTGCTTATAGCTATCTGCTTTTTGGGGTTTGATAAATACTGCACCTGGAATGCAACCACTAAAGGCGCCAAAAAACAGGCAAGTACAGGGAGTAAAGCATTCTCAGATAAAGCCTCAGGTCTTACGGTAAGTGATGCCGCTATTGCCACTAAAGCCGCTGAGACTAATGCATTTTGCGTGAGCTCCCGTTTAAAAACTGCCCAGCCAATCAATACACTGAACACAGGATATGTGTAATAGATCAAAATAGCAGTAGCCGGAGGCAGTGCTTCCAATGCATGAAAATAACCAAAAATAGAGATGCCACTGGCAATTCCCAATAATAAGGTTCTTAAAACCTCAGAACGATCGTTGCCTGATGCCCGTAAGAAAAAGGCAAAAAATATAGCCGGTAAAATAAATCGATACAGGGTCACCATTTCTGCTCCCAAGCCATCCTGAAATAACAGCTGGGCAAAAAATGGATTCAAGCCATAAAAAAAGGCCGCCATTAAGACGAAATACTGGCCGTTAATAGTGGAATTATTATTCATTAAATTCTCGATCCTTGGATTATGCGTGAACAATAGTGATCTTTTGATGAAAAAAATAATGAATAATCCACCTTATTGATTAAAACTATGCATCTATTATTGGAAATTAACCTTAAGAATAGGCATCAATTTCCTGTACAGGTGATCTATCAAAGAGATTAAGGAAACCCATGCGACTCGATATCAAACACTGGGAAATGCTCAAAGCCATTAGCGAAACCGGTACGTTAAGACAAGCCGCCTACGTATTGGGCATTACACAATCTGCACTGAGTCATCGTCTTGCTGAAGCAGAAAGGCGCTTAGGAGGCTTATTATTTGAAAGAGAGGGTCGCAGACTCAGGCAAACGTCTGCGGGACGGGCGATGATACAAACCGCTAATCAGATTATTCCTACACTACAAAGGGCAGAATTTGATTTTCAACAGATGGTGGCTAATAGAACAACCGTGGTTCGATTTGGGGTCGCGGCATACAGCTGCTACCACTGGTTACCCGCATTTTTAAAAGAGATGTCTCAAAAAGAACCCAGTATGCAGTTAGAACTGGTAGCCTCTGCGACACAAAACCCTTTGCAAAACCTTCAAGAAGGGGCTGTTGATGTTGTTTTAGCTCCAGGGCATCTCGTCATACCCGGTATTGACTCCATCCCTGTCTTTCAAGATGAGCTGGTGTTAGTCACTCACCCCGATCATCCATTAGCCTCAAAAACCTTCATAGAAGCGGTTGATTTAGTCAATGAAACTTATCTGACATACAGCAAGTCATCGCAGCCAGGTTTTGAATATGAACGCTTTATTCGCCCCTCTGGTGTTATGCCTCACCTGCTCACGGTGGTAGAAGTGACCGATGCGATTCTGGAACTTGTATCAGCGGGGTTTGGCGTCAGCATACTGTCGAAATGGGCCATTCAATCCTCCGTTAATAATGGAAATATAACAACGGTAAGTCTGGGGAAAGACAAATTAGATCTCGGTTGGTCAGCCTTAGTGCGAGAATCTGAAGTGCATCAATGCGCTGCCAGGACATTATCAAAGAGACTAGCCGAATGGTTTCGGTGACAGATAGAGTCAAAAACACTCTTGAATTGCACCTATAAAAATCTCCCCAAGAAGAGTAACGTTCAGCTTTTTAATATACATTCCCTTATTCTCAACAACTCTTATATGGAGGTTAAACCTGTGGTGACAAACAATAAATGGTTACTTGTCTTGATGATTCTCACAGGAATGGCTCTAATTCCAGTGGGAGATTCGGCGGGTAAGATGCTAACAGAAGAAGGCACATCTCCTACATTTGTTGCTTGGAGCCGTTTACTGGTTGGCTTTTTATTTATTTTGCCCTTTAGTGGTATAAAAACTCATGAAATCAAGAGCCTTCTGGATTGGCGGTTGTTATTTCGGGCGGGACTGTTTACCGGAGCCATTTTTTGTATGATCAGTGCTCTAAAAACAGAGCCCTTAGCCAATGTTTTTGGCATCTTCTTCATAGGGCCGGTGATCGCTTACTTTTTATCGGCCTTTTTACTGAAAGAGAAAATTACTCTAATCCGTTCTATTCTGCTCTTTATCGGTTTTGGCGGAGTATTATTGGTTGTTAAACCAGGATTTGGTATTACCATAGGAATGGTTTTTGCCCTAATTGCAGGTACCTTGTACGGCAGTATGTTAGTGGCTAATCGCTGGTTGTCAGGCTTTTTTCGCCCTCGATTAATACTGTTATCAACTCTACTGGCAGGTTCTGTTGTGCTGGCCCCTATGGGGTTTAAAACAATACCAAATACTATTGATACGAACCTTGTTATTTTAGTCCTAGTCAGTTCTATTGCTTCTGCCTTAGGTAACCTTATTATTATCGAAGCCAATCGCAGATTAGATGCCAATGTTGTGGCACCTTTTGTTTACTCACAGCTAGTTGCTGCAGCGATACTGGGCGTTATCCTATTCAACGAATGGCCAGATCAATACAGCTTGATAGGGCTAGTGGTTATCTTTCTATCTGGCATTTTATCTTTTGTTTTTGCCAATAGAAAAAATACAGCCCCTGTTACAGCAAAAACCTGAGTCTCTATAGAAATATTTAAATCACCTATCGGTACCAAGTTCTTAGAACCTGAGTACCGACAGGTAATGATTAATTTTACCGGAAGAGAATACTCTCATCAAAAGCGGCGATTTTTTGCAGCCGTTCTGGTAGTTTAATGCCGTTACTTCCAGTCTTTCGAAGCAACGGTTATATCCCAAAAAACTAAGCCGTGTTTCTAGCCGTCATCTCGGGCGATAGATCCACATAGCCGTGCCAGCCTGATGCTGTTTTTTCGGCAATGACGAGCCCTGTTTCAGTCTCTCCCATGCAGGCTAACAATCCCTCTGGCCCCCATACACCACTCTGACCACAGGGAAGCCAACCACCTGTTGGGTGATTATAGTTCGCCATTGCCACCAGTAAATTATACGTCTCAGCGTCAGCTGCCATTTTACCGACATCTTTGGGGTAGCCGCCTTCAGTAATTAATACACCTGCGACATACACATCGGCCCCTAGCACCGCATAGTGTCGTATATGATTTTCTGAGTTGGTATCCGCACATATAGCATTAGCAACTTTCACCTGATTAACATTCAGTATCTGTAACTGATCGCCTGTCTGGAAGTGTTCATCTTCCCCCGGATGTAAATTCATTTTTCGATAAGTAAGAATTTCACCTGTTGGAGTAAAAATTAGAGCGCCAATATAAGGTTTACCGTCACCAATCAAAGGCGCCCCTACGACAATATGCATCTGATGCAAAACCGCAGCACCTTTAAAAATCTCTAAACGTGGGTCTTTCTCATCTAATGCCAAATCAGCCGCTAATTCAGGTTCGTAACCTGTTAAGGAGAGCTCAGGAAATACAAGATAAGAAACCTTATGGTTGGCAGCTTGCCTCACAAGCTGTAAATGGGGCTGGATATTGCGCGCAATATCCCCTTTTTTGACCGCCAATTGCCCAACGGCTAGTTTAAAATTGGACATAGGTTATTCCTAAAGAATTGTAATCATAAGCGCTAGACATCGATTTTCTCTGAGGCCAGTGCACCCTATCGTCACGAACACAGATCTGGATCGCTAGAAATGCATTTTAAAAGATGAAAAGAGTTACACCTAATAATGTAACTCTCTTATTATAGATCTTTATTTTATGTATCAAAACACTCTCTTTGTTACAGATTGCAGACAAGTTAAAGCACACCGTAACAAAAAATATTGCGACAGTTAGCTTCTTCAAAAAAATTAAGAAAAGTGTGATCGAGTACCTACTTGCATCTAAAATACTGCTTTATATTGGCTGCTCGAACTTGTCTCCGCTATCTCAGCAACTACAGGCATATAAAAGAAAACCAAAAACAAGAAGTACAGCCTATGAAAAGTATTTTATCTCTGATGATAATCGCCCTCAGTTTCCTGAGCGATCAGTCTTTCGCCAGCCTAGTAGGCGTATGGGGCAATAAAGATGGAAAATTTCAATTTGAGAACAATGGCCAAGCATTGATGCAATGGGCTGATGGTAATCGCCTATCGGGCCAATGGCAGTTTGATCAACAACAACTCATTATCACCACAACCAATGGTCGCATGCAGTTTCAGGCCCACCTACAGGGAAACCAACTAACCTTGGTTGATCGACAAGGCTTTTATCAGCTACAACGTCAAAAAAACGTTAAGCCTAAAACTAGGCAGCCGGCGGCATCAGATAACAGTGTTGAAAAAAAGCCTCGTAAAGCCCCCTTAACCCATCAAGAATATATATCATTTTTACAGTCATACCCGAAAGAAACTGCTAGCTATATCTACCGGGAACTGCAGAGTATGACTAAAGAACAATTAATGAACTTTGATATTTGGCCTGCTCTAGGTTCCGATATTTATACACGGTTATGCAAAGGAGGTTATACCAATATCATCTGGCAAGCTTCTATTAATGGACCTGTTGGCTGTCAACAGTTATTCCAATGGGAAGTGCAAGCTCAACAACTAGGAGGCACAACTCAGGAGGCTGAGTTTCAACGCTTTCAAGTTATCAATATGATGAAATGCTCTAGCGGGGAAACAGATAAATCAACCTGTCGATCCTATAGTCAGACTTTGAAGAGCTATCATCAGGGCACCAACAAAACTTTAGAGGCCATTAACAAAGGCTTTGAAGCGCCACCATGCACTCAGTATTATGATCAAAACAATGTCTATCAAGGTTGCTGGTAGGTGCTTTTTTAACGTCAGTTGTCCCGTATCTTTGCTCAATTAGATATCTGTATTAGAATCATAAACATACAGTATTGATAGCCGATCCTTATCATCAATTATGACATCCGATACTCACCATACCAATACAGGCGCACTATTAAGCCGATCTGATCATGAAAAGAGACTGCTTGAGCGTGATGCCGCCAAGCTCTTTATGCATCGATACGAACTCCAATTTGGCGAGCCTATGCGCCATATCTGGCATAATGAACCCGCAAAGCCCGATATATCCTGTTACTTTCAAGAAGAACAATTAGATCTGGAAATAGCCCACCTATATGCGACCAAAGAGGAGGCTAGGCATGTGCGTGAACCCAATAACGATGATCGCCTATGGGATTATTTGGCTGAACTGGTCACTATCGATGTTTGTAAGCAGTTAGAAACAGCTCTATTACGCCTACTGAACAGTAAGACCAAGAAACGTTACGATTCAGATCGCGTTTGGTTGGTGATACGTAACGCCAGTACGCTCTGGGATAGAAAGCAGATACACGACACTCTAAAACAGTTTAAATGCCAAGAGCATCCTTTTGAACAGATATGGATACTGCCTGATTTCGAAGGAGAGAAAGGTTTAATTAGAGTGGTATGATCACTATTTAAGCTAATAATACCAATCCCGATAATTCCTTATAGATGAAAAATAAAGAAAAACCGACCACTCTAGGTGTACTCGGAGATTGTTATCACTGATAACTTATCGGGAATGGTATAAGATATCGAACAGAGCATGAGGACTACCTTTTTATGCTTTGATTCTTGGTGTTATTTTCCATCGATCAAAACAGGTAGCCCTCTACTTTCTCATTAATCTATACCAGTTCTAAGCAAACCAATACAGAGAAAGACAATCTATTTCGCTTGCTTCTCTAAGAAGCGATCCGCCAGTTTAGCAGCCGTACTTTTTGGGTACTTCTCCTTCACCAACTTCATTTGTGCTTTTGCTTTATCTTCCTGACCATAACGGGAATAGATCTGTCCCAATTTATAGCTAGCATCTGCGACTTTACGGCTTTGAGGATACTTATCTACAACAGTGTTAAAAACTCGCTCAGCTTCCTGAGTCAGGCTTTTCACCATATAGAGCTCACCCAGCCAGTAATAAGCATTAGGTAATAAGGAAGATTCAGGATAGTTTTTAATAAAACCTTGATAGGCTTTAATTGCCTGATCAAACTTTTTACCCCGAACTAAAGCATAAGCCTGTTGATAGGCATCTTTGGCAGAACCGGAAACAGCGGGCACAGGAGCAACATCGACTGTTTCTGTACTCGACTTAGTGGTAACACCACCTTTTTTCAGCTCAGCCATATCACTGTTAACAGCTGCTAAGCGACGATCAACATCCAAATAACGATTACGACTATCTTTCTGTAATCGATTAAGTAGTTGAGCCTGCTGTTCAACCTGATCTCTTAAACCCTGCACTTCAGATCGTAGCTGTTGCAATTGAAACAAAAGCTCAGCATTACCATTACCCGCTGACTGAGGAGCAGTGGTGTAATTTGAAGAGGAGTTTAAAGGAGCAACTGTAGATTCTAAAGGAGCGATAGTCGGAGCCCCTAAAGGTGCCCCAGACTGATCAGCTAAATCCGCTGATAAAGCAGGCGCTGATACCACCAATAATGGCAGTATCAAAGCCTTTATACGGAGAGGGATACGCATCCTGCCTCCGAATTATCTTAGTATTTAACTTCTACGCGACGGTTTTTAGCCCAAGCTGAACGGTTATGACCCATTACTGCCGGACGCTCTTCACCGTAGCTCATAACTTCCATCTGACTAGCACTTACGCCTTTCAGTTGGAAATAGCTCTTAACAGAGTTACCACGACGCTCACCCAATGCCTGGTTGTATTCACGTGTTCCACGCTCATCAGCATGACCAGACAATACAACTGAAACGGATGGGTTAGCTAACAAATATGCAGCATGCAGATCTAGGATTTCGCGAGAATCCGCACGAATATCAGATTTATCAAAATCAAAATAAATCGTATTTACTTCAGGCATAACGACAGCGGCATCTCGAGCAGCTTGCTCTGCACGTGCACGCTCTTGAGCGGTCATCTGCTCACCATTTACAGCACTATCACCTGATGCACTGGAGCCAGAAGCACCAGACCCTGCACTACCATCACTAGTAATTACAGGCTTAACGTCACTACCAGTTGCACTTGCAGAGGCATTGGACTGATCTTGAGTAGCCGCATTACCACCACAACCAGCTAAAACTGCCAGAGTTGCACCAAAGAATAGAGTCTTGCTGTATTTTTTTAATTCCATATCAGGCTCCTGAAGCGATCGGGACTCATTTATTAAAGTTATTTATTTAAAAAGGGTGACCATGCGGGTTCACGTACATCACCTAACTGCGAAGGTAAGCGATAACGTATCTGTCCATCAATGGAGACAGCACCAAGATACCCCCTTTGGCCTTCTTGTGTAGCATAAATTAACATACTTCCATTGGGAGAAACACTAGGAGACTCATCTAATGGTGTTTGAGTTAACACTCTCATGCGATTTTCGCTAAGTTCTTGTGCTGCAATATGAAAAATACCATCTTTCTGATGAACAAAGTAAATTTCAGAGCCATCTGGCGAGTAACGAGCACGCGCATTATAGTTGCCATCAAAGGTCAAACGCTCAGTCTCACCGGAGCCAATATCCAGTTGATAAATCTGTGGTCCACCACTGCGACTGGAAGTAAACATGATTTTTTTACCATCCGGTGACCACTCGGGTTCTGTATCAATTCCATAATGACGGGTTAAGCGTTTAACCTTGTAAGTCTTAAGGTCAATTTCATATAGTTCAGGATTACCATCTTTGGACAGAGTAACGGCTAACTTCTTACCATCAGGAGACCAAGCTGGAGCACCATTAAGCCCCTTAAAAGCCGTCAACTGACGTCGCTTACCGGTGAATACATTTTGCAGATAAACACCAGGACGACCTGTTTCAAAAGAGACATAGGCCAAATATTTCGCATCTGGTGACCATGACGGCGACAACAAAGGTTCATAAGACTCTAAAATAGTCTGTTCTCGACGGCCATCGGCATCCGCTACTTTAAGTTCAAACTTAGTCTGCAGATTGGCTTCTCGATTAGCTGTGATATAAGCAATACGCGTAGAGAATGCGCCTCTTAATCCTGTAAGTTCTTTAAATACTTTGTCGCTGATATAGTGTGCCCGAGAGCGCAGCTCACTTTGAGAGCCTTGAATAACTTCACCAATCACACGCTTTTGACGTACAACATCATAAAGTTCATAGCGAATAGAGAACTTATTAGGTTCATCCGTTGGATTAACCTGACCAATCAACAGATATTCTTGCTTCAACAGAGACCAATCTCGAAAGAAAATCTCTTTAGGGTCACTGGGTAAACTTAACATCTCTGTTCGCGCTAACGGTTTAATCAAACCACTGCGTTCCAGATCGTCAGAAACAATTTGCGCAACATCGTCACTCAAAGCAACGTTACCTTGCCAAGCAAACGGCACAATCGCTACCGGAGTCGCCTTATCATTGCCTTGAGTAATCTCAATGGTCAAATCAGCTATCGCTTGCTGAGCTGTCAGCAGCATTAAACAAAAAGCTGCCGCCATCCACTTTCTGACAAACATCACTAAATATCCTCGGGTTTAAACAGAAGATTAAATTCTCTGAAAGAATCTCGTTGATGAGGCTGTAAATCAATCAACTCTCTAAAAGGTCCAGCTTTATGAACCGCCTGCTGCGCAGAACGATCAAAAGCAACATTACCACTAGACTCCACCACTCTAACATCCTGCACTTCACCTGTTGGTAATAGGATAATTCTCAATACCGCCTGCATACCAGAACGGGTAGTGGGTGGTCGTGACCAGTTTTGTTCCACATAGTTTTTGATCAAGGCCTGCATCGCACCGAGCTTTTCCTGATCATCCAACTCTTGGATAAAAGCTTCTTCTTGCGCTAAAGCGGCTTCAAAGGCTTTTCGCTCGGATTCTATAGCAGCCTTGCGTTTTCTCTCGGCTTCAGCGGTAACCAAAGCCTCTTTTTGAGCTTTAGCGGCTGCTAGCTTAGCTTCTCTCTGACGTTGAGCTTCTGCCTCTTGGGCCTTTTTCGCTTCAGCCTGAGCCTTTTTCGCTTCAGCCTGAGCCTTTTTAGCCTGCTCTTTTTTCTTCACTGCCTCTGCTTTTAATAGCTGCTGTTTTTTCAGCTCAGCCTTACGTTTAGCATCAGCGACCTTACGGGCTTCTTCCTTCTTTTTGGCCTCATCCCGTTTACGGGCTTCCTCTTTTTTACGAGCAGCGGCTTCTTTCTTGCGGGCCTCTTCCTGCTTACGCTTACGAATTAGGGCTTGTTTACGGGCCTCTTCTTTCTTCCGCGCTTGCTCCTGCTTTTTTACTTTTTCACGTTTCTTAGCGTCTTCGCGTTTTTTCTTCTGCTTTTCCTGCTCAGCTTGCTTTCGTGCAGCCTCTTGCAACTGTTGCTTTTTCAATGCAGCAATAGGGTCATGACTCACAGCAACAGCTGTGATCACTTCTTGAGGCCGAACTGACGTCACTCGTTTTTTAGAGATAGTGCTGGACTGGTTCCAACCAAACCACAACACCGCCGCTAATAACAGATGGCAAAATAAAGCTGTCAGAAAAGGCAGAAAGAGTCCGCTTCTGCGTGTCGACATATCCGGTCTCATTCTTCCGGCGGCTGGGACAACAGGCCAATATTACTTGCACCTGCTTGCTGTAAAATACCCATTAATTTAACAACCGCACCATAGCTGACATTTTTATCCCCACGTACCAGAACCTGAACTTGAGGATTTTGTCCGGTAATTTTACCGACCTTTAACGACAGATCAGCAGGTTGAATGGCTTCTTCTTGATCGGGGCCAAGCTCAAGAAAATACTCGCCATTCTTTTTAACCGATACGATTAATGGCAAATCATCGTCTTTAACCTCTATCGGCGCTGATACAGCTTCCGGTAACTCCACCTTAACGCCTTGCGTTAAAATAGGAGCCGTCACCATAAAGATCACCAACAACACCAACATAACGTCGATATAAGGCACAACATTGATTTCAGCTACCAGTTTTCTGGGTTTACGGTAACGTAATCCTGCCATGGATCAACCTATATCCTGACTGTGCACATTACGGTGCAAGATGCTGGAGAACTCATCGGCAAAGGTTTCGTAACGCACCATTAAGAGTTCTGTTTTTGCAGAGTAGCGATTGTAAGCAATCACCGCAGGAATAGCGGCAAACAATCCCATAGCCGTAGCAATAAGAGCCTCTGAGATTGAAGGTGCCACAACGGCAATCGTGGCCTGCTGTACATGGGCCAAATCACGGAAAGAGTTCATAATCCCCCAAACCGTACCAAACAAGCCTATATAGGGGCTGGTAGAACCAATTGTTGCCAGTGTGGGTAGATTCTCTGTCAGACGTTCTTCTTCACGAGCCAAGGCGACACGCATAGCCCGTTGCACACCTTCCATAACTGCTTCAGATTCAATAGTGCCTTTCTGACGCAGACGAGTGAATTCTTTAAATCCTGCACGGAAGATATTTTCGGCACCATCTCCACTGCCATCCGATGATAATTCACGGTACAAATGACTCAGATCCATACCTGACCAGAATCGATCTTCAAAAGCTTCCAGGTTTTTCCTAGCATGGCCTACAACAGCCGCACGCTGCATGATAAACATCCAGGACATAATCGAAGCCAATACTAAAGATGCCATCACCAGTTGCACAACTAGACTGGCATGTATTATCAGTCCTAGTAGTGAGAGTTTGTCGTCCACAGAAACCCCTTAATCTCAATCGCCTTAACAAAAGCTATTGTTATAAATAATTTTTATCTAAACCTGAATTTCAGACCATATTGACCGGAAATGTTCCATCTGCCAAGCACTTAGGTCAGTTCAGCCAATTTTTCCCGCATAAAAGTAGGAATTGCAATCGGTCTCATCTTATCAGCACTGACACAAGCGACCTTTACCTCTGCGGTATTAAGCAATACATCGTCACACCAAATCTGCTGCTCGAACACAATATAACTTCTTGCGATTTTGTCCAGTCTCAAATAGACAATTAATTCATCATCGAGCTTAGCCGGACGACGATAATTGACATTAATGTTACCGACCACAAATATTGTATTTGATTCAGTCCGTAGTTTTTCCTGCTCAACCCCAATAAAGCGCACGGCTTCAGTTCTGGCTCGCTCATAGAATTTCAAGTAATTCGCGTAATACACGACGCCACCAGCATCCGTGTCTTCGTAATAAACCCGTACGGGCCATTTGAAAGGGAACTCTACAGTCATTTGCAGCCTAATAGTGTGATTTAAATCTGTAAATTTCGGTTAATATCAATCTCAAAGCACACACCTACTCTTTAGGCATTACCATACCAAAATGCAGATAGGCCTGCTCCGTGACCACGCGCCCTCTTGGTGTACGCATAATAAAACCTTGCTGTATTAAATAAGGTTCCAATACATCTTCAATGGTATCCCGCTCTTCACCAATAGCAGCGGATAGGTTATCGACACCCACAGGGCCACCGCCAAATTTTTCGATCATGGCCAAGAGTAAACGGCGATCATTATGGTCAAAACCATGGGTATCCACGCTCAGCATATTCAAGGCTTGATCGGCAATATCGCCGGTTATAACCCCATCAGCTTTTACCTGAGCAAAATCCCGTACCCGGCGTAACAAGCGATTAGCGATACGAGGTGTTCCCCGTGCTCGACGAGCGATTTCAAGAGCACCATGTGCCTCAATTTCAACATTCAGTAGCTGAGCGGAGCGAGTAACAATAAAGCTCAAATCGTCAACGTTATAAAATTCTAAACGCTGAACGATACCGAAACGATCTCGTAAAGGTGAGGTTAAAAGCCCAGCACGAGTGGTCGCTCCAACCAAGGTAAAAGCAGGTAGATCAATCTTAATAGAACGGGCAGCAGGGCCTTCGCCAATCATAATATCCAGCTGATAATCTTCCATCGCCGGATAAAGCACTTCTTCTACAGCAGCACTCATACGATGGATCTCATCGATAAAGAGCACGTCACCTTCTTCTAAATTGGTCAACAAAGCCGCGACATCACCGGCTTTTTCCAATACAGGGCCTGAGGTGCTTTTTATGGCCACCCCCATTTCACTGGCAATAATATTGGCCAGTGTGGTCTTACCCAATCCAGGAGGGCCAAAAACTAGAGTATGATCCAAAGCATCATCACGATTACGAGCGGCAGAGATAAAAATTTCCATCTGCTTGCGCACTTCCGGCTGCCCCACATAGTCCGCTAGATATTGGGGACGCATGGCCCGGTCGTGATTATCTTCCCGTTCTTTGGTGACTGCGGAAACCAGTCGATCTGCTTCTATCATGGTTTTAATCTATTGTCTCAAGACTGAAAGGACGAGATATTAACAATTAAAAATACTGCAAAAAAAACACTGTATATTAAACCATGCCCTTCAACGCATGACGAATCAGATCTTCCGTACTCATATTGGCGGCATATACGGCATTAACCGCTTTACTGGCTTGCTGTGGTTTATAACCCAAAGCAACCAAAGCCTGCTCAGCTTCTTCACGGCCATCGCTTTGATTGACCGCTTCCAACATAGGCGCACCGGAATCACTCATCTCCAAAGAGAAATCATCTGGTGAGTTATTCCAATCTTTCAGACGATCCTTCATTTCAATTAATAAGCGTTCAGCGGTTTTTTTACCCACACCGGGCAGTTTCACCAATGAATTGGTATCGCCATCATGTACACAGCGCACAAACTGAGACGCCTCAATACCGGACAAAATAGTCAAACCTAGCTTAGGGCCTACGCCGTTGACCTTAATCAGATCCCGAAACAAACGACGCTCATTACGATCAGAAAAACCATACAATAGCTGAGCATCTTCACGCACAATAAAATGCGTGAACAAGGTCACCTCTTCGCCCAAGGCTGGCAACTTATAGAAGGTTGTCATAGGCGCTTCAACTTCATAACCCACACCATTGACATCAATGACTAACTGAGGCGGCATTTTTTCGATTAACTGGCCACGTAAACGTCCGATCATAATATTTCCCTGACGGTAGATTTAATTATTTTTTAATACAGAAATGCTACTGATCACCGGGCCTTTTACCCAACAAAAATACCGGTAACTGTAAATTCCAACGAATGGCAGAGATACGCATCCCGATAACCACTGCCATCGCCGTCATTGCGCTAATGGATTCAGAGCCTGAAGGTAAGTACCAGCTTAAATTAACAAATACCACAGCGCCTAAAAGAGCTGCAGTAGCATAAATTTCTTTCTGAAAGATCACTGGAATTTCATTGGTCAGTACATCTCGTACCACACCACCAAATACACCCGACATCATCCCCATAGTCACGGCAATAACAGGAGGATGCCCCAAGGTCAAAGCCACTTGTGCCCCCGTTACGGTAAACACTCCCAGACCTACGGCATCTGAAAATAGCAAAGCTCTGCGAGGCATATGAACAAAACGAGCCACAATAAAAGTCGCGACACTTGCGCCGATAATCATCCAGATATATAAGGACTCGACGACCCAAAAAACCGGTGTTCGCCCCAATACTAAATCCCGAATCGTACCGCCACCAATGGCCGTAACAACACCGACAACAATCACACCAAAAAGATCCAAGCGTTTTTCACTGGCCGCCAGCACGCCGGTAATGGCAAATACGATAGTGCCAAAAATATCGAGATAATAGATAAAAGGAATATTAAATAGCGTCATTGATGATTAACTTTTGAAACAACTCTAAAATTAAGACTTTTTATATCAGGCAAGCACCACAATACACATATTTCCACAGGGTAACTGATATCAAGTAGCGTGGATAAGCCAGAGGCGCATCCGCGAATACTCAATCACTCCCAGCCAGTGTATAGAAAATACTGCCTGGACTCCTAGCACTCCAACTAACACACCCTACCGATACTCTATGGCTGATAACTAGGGCTGATAGCTAAGGTTGATAACTGCGCCAGCTACTGCCTTTACTCGTACTGCTGCCTCTGCGACCACCACTTTTACCCGCACTCGCCACTAACCCTAGATTAGAGTTTGCATGACAGATAGCAATAGCCAAGGCATCTGCGGCATCAGACTGTGGCAGATCAGATAGCTTCAAAATAGCGGCCACCATATGCTGCATTTGAACCTTATCCGCTGAGCCCTTACCTGACACGGCCTGTTTAACCAAACGTGCGGCATATTCACTAACAGGTAGCCCAACATTAGCCGCCGCAACAATGGCCACACCCCGCGCTTGACCCAATTTAAGGGCCGAGTCCGGATTCTTAGCCATAAAAACCTGTTCAATAGCAAACTGAGTCGGCTGATATTGCGCAATTACCTCGGAGACTCCAGCGTATACTTGCTGTAATTTATCCGCCAAGGTATCACCTGTAATCCGAATAAAACCGCTGGCGACATAATACATGCGATGCCCTTCCAACCGAATCACACCGTAACCGGTTTTTCGGCTCCCCGGATCAATACCAAGAATAATAGCCATACCCCTCCCACTGTTTAAATATACAGGATACCGCTTTTTAGCCACTAGAAACAATACAGGCAGGATCAAAAGACCCTGCCCGTTCATAACAACCTGAGGAAAAGCTTATAGTTTTTCCATTACCTCAGCCGGAATATCGGCATTGGTATAAACATTCTGTACATCATCCAGATCTTCAAGATGCTCCACAAGACCTAAAATCTTGCCTGCACCCTCTTCATCCATTAAGGCCGTCGTGGATGGCACCATGGTCACCTCACCTCCCGCAGGAGCTAAGTCAGCCGCTTCCAAAGCCTCTTTAATCTGATTGAACTCGGTCCACTCGGTGACCACTTCGATAGAGCCGTCATCATGACTGACCACATCTTCGGCACCAGCTTCTAAAGCAGCATCCATCACCACTTCTTCATCAGCCCCTGGTTCAAAATAGATCTGGCCTTTACGGTCAAACAAATAAGCAACAGAGCCATCAGTACCTAAGCTGCCGCCACGCTTACTAAACGCATGACGCACACCGGCTACAGTACGATTACGATTATCGGTCATACATTCAACCAACACCGCAACACCACCAGGGCCATAACCTTCATAGGTGATCTCTTCAACGTCATCACTATCGCTACTACCCGCACCACGAGACACCGCACGCTCTATGGTATCCCGAGTCATATTAGCTGCGAGCGCCTTATCAATAGCGGCACGTAGGCGGGGATTATCTTCTGGTAGAGGGCCACCCTGTTTTGCGGCAACGGTTAGCTCCCGAATCAGCTTGGTAAAAATCTTGCCCCGTTTAGCATCCTGAGCCGCTTTACGGTGTTTGATATTTGCCCATTTACTGTGACCAGCCATATTAACGCTCCGGTTTTATACTTGTAAGATCCTTTATTTCTCAGCTATTCCTTTTCTTTCAATAAAAGCCATCTGACACAGAAAAGAAATACTTGAGAACTAAACATAAACGATTAGATATTGAATCAACCAATAAAGCCTTAAAAAAAGAAAAGCACCACCAGTCGTATCCGATAATGCGACTAGAGATGCTTAACTCAGCCAAAGCCGCTCGACCTTTTAAGCCGAGCGGCTTCAGTAGTGTCATAAGCCTGTCGACTTAACCTTCTGAAGATTCTTCAGTCGGTGCAATCTTCTGACGCAGACGGATGTTCAGCTCTTTCAACTGATCCGCGCTTACTTCACCTGGAGCAGCAGTCATCACACAACCAGCACTCTGAGTTTTAGGGAAAGCAATCACTTCACGGATAGAAGAAGTACCGGTCATCAGCATCACCAGACGATCCAGACCAAATGCCAGACCACCGTGCGGTGGCGCACCAAATTTCAGTGCATCCAGCAGGAAGCCAAACTTCTCACGCTGCTCTTCTTCGCTGATTTTCAGCGTACGGAATACCGTTTCTTGCATCTTCTGATCGTGGATACGGATAGAACCGCCACCCAGCTCAGTACCGTTCAGTACGATATCGTAAGCAACAGACAGTGCTGCTTCAGGATTCGCTTCCAGCTCTTCTGCAGTACATGCAGGAGAAGTAAACGGGTGGTGCAGAGCTGTCAGACTGCCATCGCTGTTTTCTTCAAACATCGGGAAGTCAACAACCCACAGAGGTGCCCACTCGCACGTGTACAGATTCAGATCTTCACCCAGCTTGCAACGTAGAGCACCCAGTGCTTCGTTAACAATCTTAGCCGTATCCGCACCGAAGAAGATGATATCGCCATCTTGCGCGTCAACACGATCCAGAACCTGATCGATCACATTTTCCATAAACTTAACAATCGGAGACTGCAGACCTTCAAGCCCTGCAGAACGATCATTAACTTTAATCCATGCCAGACCACGAGCACCATAAATGCTGACAAACTTGGTGTACTCATCGATCTGCTTACGAGACAGAGAAGCACCGCCCGGTACACGCAGAGCCGCAACACGACCTTTAGGATCAGTAGCCGGGCCAGAGAAGACCTTAAAGTCTACCTGAGCCATCAGATCACCCATATCTACCATTTCCAGAGGAATACGCAGATCAGGCTTATCGCTACCAAAACGGTGCATCGCTTCAGCAAATGGCATACGAGGGAAGTCACCCAGATCAACGTCCAGAACTTCCTTAAACAGTTTTTGAGTCATGCCTTCAGCCAGACCCATGATCTCATCGTCAGTGACAAAAGACGCTTCGATATCGATCTGAGTAAATTCAGGCTGACGATCGGCACGCAGATCTTCATCACGGAAACATCTAGCAATCTGGTAGTAACGATCCATACCAGACACCATCAGCAGCTGTTTGAACAACTGTGGCGACTGAGGCAGAGCAAAGAAGCTGCCTGCATGAGTACGGCTCGGTACCAGATAATCACGTGCACCTTCAGGGGTTGCACGGGTCAGGATAGGGGTTTCAATATCCAGGAAACCTTTCTCATCCAGATAATTACGGATGGTATGCGTCATACGTGAACGGAAACGCAGTTTTTCCTGCATTTCAGGACGACGCAGATCCACATAGCGGTATTTCAGACGTACGTCCTCACCCACTTTAACGTGCTCATCCAGAGGGAAAGGAGGCGTTTCAGAAGCGTTCAGTACAACCACTTCTTTACCCAGCATTTCGATCATACCTGTCGGCATGTTTTCGTTCGTGGTGCCTTCAGGACGTGGACGAACCAGACCTTTAATCTGCAGCACATATTCGCTACGGCTTTTATCGGCAGCGGCAAACGCTTCTTCTGTATCCGGGTCAATTACAACCTGAGTCAGACCGTCACGGTCTCGCAGATCGATAAAAATAACTCCACCGTGGTCACGACGACGGTGAACCCATCCACACAGCGTCACTTCCTGACCAACATGGGACTCATTAAGTTCGCCGCAATAATGGCTGCGCATAGTCTATTCCTGTTATATCAATTATCTATTCGAGCTTTAGTATGAAAGACTTCATACCCTTGATTCACAAACGGCTTAGCCGTCTCAGCCAAAAGGCAAACCGGCCATCCGAGCCGTTGTCGCCGTCCAGCGATATTCACTACCATTAACCAGCTAAATTCTTTAACTGTCGATTTTAAAGGAAAATCAATAGGTTAACCAAACAGGCCACCATCTACCCTTTTATGGGCATTTCCCTAAAAATCAAGCGCTGACCGTTACAGCCGCACCAAATAACAAAGCCGGACATTATATACCTGAGCGCTACGCAACTCCACCGCCGGAGTGATTATTAGCCTGTAACAGGAAGTGGTGATTGACCTGCAACAGAAAGCCCTTATTGATTCGTAACAGAAATCCCTGAAGCTAACTGGCAAACACCCGCTCCCAAAACGGACTCACTGGCACACTGGGCCAATACTAAATTTTTTGGCGGATTAACCAATTGAGCTTGCCAATGACCGCCATCACTTGCCAACTGCATGGTCAAGAAACCAAATGCAGAATAGCTTTTTCCTGCAAGTTGAATCTTGTCTGAGGTACTGAGGACCTGCGCATTCAGACCATCAACCTCAACTTCAGCCCTCCCATAAGGCTGCCCACTAGCCAAAGAAACACCACTGGAACCCACAATCAGGTTAGCAGGTCGATCTTCATCGCTAAAACTCACACTTTCAAACTTGTGCATATGGCCACTAATCACCAGCTCAATATTCTCAGGTAAGGCCTTAGCAGGTTGAGCAATAATCGCTTGCTGCATCATCTGATTGATGCAAGCGTATTGATTATCAGCACTACAAGCCGTACTACCAGACTCATAAGGCTCTACTCCCCAAATAGGGCGGTGAGTCACTAACCAAGTATTTTTATTAGGGGTTGAAGTTGGGATTAAACCAGAACTAGAAATTCCAGAACCGGATACTAAATCAGTGACTTCTGCGAATGCCTTCTGATAGACCGATTCAAAGGGAGAGTCAGCGTAACTATCGCAAGCATTGGCTGAATCCACTACCACGATATCCAGATTATTAAAGCTCACTTTATAGGATGGTGTCTGAACCGTATTCTGTAACGCGCTTTTATTAATATCCGGCAAGGGGCAACTTAGCTGCTGACCGCCTTCCGTTAGATTGGTATTGGCATCCATAAAATAGAAATACCCAGGTCCTGCACGACTGCAAAGCTCATGATTACCACGAGCCGTGATCCAAGGAGCAGCAGCCATCAAATTTTGCCCAGACATAAACAGATCATCATTCCAATTACGCCAAATATCAGGACGATTAGAATTGGTCGCAGACTGGCTGTAGTAAGGCGTACCCGAATCTTGACCGCAATGATCTGCCTGGCTTAAACCATCCCCCGCATCGTAAGGCCATTGCAGGCTTTGCTCCATTTGACCACTAGCGCTACGTTGGGAAAAATAGGTTTTTCCCGATGTTCCCCGGTAATTAAAATCCCCCATATGCAAGACCAAATCTGGCTTTTCAGCAGCCCCAGCGTCAGCCAACGACTTAAAAGGTTCAGCCGGAGTATT
This sequence comes from Oceanospirillum sp., assembly GCA_047518265.1. Classification (GTDB taxonomy): domain Bacteria; phylum Pseudomonadota; class Gammaproteobacteria; order Pseudomonadales; family Halomonadaceae; genus Oceanospirillum. Next base: position 55,891 of record JAKZRG010000036.1, on the reverse strand, counting down.
AATCGCGCAATCCTTTTCTTTGCAACCGCTATCACCAAATACCTGAATATTCACAGGGTTGGATTTCGCCATAGGTAATGTAATTGACTGATCAGAGAAATTGATCTGATAGGTTTGATCAAAGCCAATTAAAGCCTCGCATACCAAAACAGAAAAGTTATTGGGATTCTCACGGGTAATCATACCCGTCGTAGCAGTATCACCTTGAGCACTCACAGTAGGACAAGTTAGATTGGTATCAATTACCGTTCTGGCAATCGCTACATTTTCACCTGCTGGTGACTGCCCTAAGATGACATAACTACCATACTGCTGTGCTGTACTGGCAACAGAAGCCAAAGCAATAGAAGAGAGTGAGGATATAGCGGCAAGGGAGAGAAAACAGCCTATTGATTTGATCCGTATTTTCATTTTGCGCTCCATATTAAAATCAGGAAAATAGACGCAGAATAGTTACCTGTACGATCTACAGTCGCAACAACACATCATTACAGCAGTTTACAAGTAAACCGTGTAAACATCGGTAATTGCCAAATGGTTTTCCTCCCCCCTAACTTCCATTTGGATTATAACGATTACTGATCAACTGCCAGATCTGCTCCACCATGGGCTTATCCACCTTAGCAGAACGATAAACATGAATTTCTAACGGCACAACCCACTGTTCAGAACCGCATTGCACCATCTGTAGACTTTCCAGCTCACGCTTAATGGTCACATCAGGCAACCAAGCGACGCCCTCACCGGCCATGACCATCTCTTTTAAACCCTGAGCCATAGCGGTTTCATAGACCTTATGGAGCTGCACTTCAGACTGTTGATTACGCATACGCTCACGCACCGCCTGCCCCAGCATCGCTTCCGCAGTATAGGCCAAATAAGGCACTTCCTGATCGATATCCAAACGGTAAATAGCCTGACCATGGCGAGTGGCTTTACAAACAGGAATCAGCTTTGTCCAACCCAACTGACAACTGGGGAACAAACTATCATCTAAACGTATCCAGGATTGAGGGTCATGAAATGCCAGCAGAAAATCACATTCACCTTTACGTAGAGCGCTTAAACCGGCCTCAACATTCGCCGCTTCAGTACGCGCCATAAAACCCGACTCTTGCTGACGAATCCACTGAATAAGCTCCGGCATCAAAGTAAAAGACAAAGAGTGAGCCGCATAGAAGTTAACCCGTGGCAGATATCCACTAGCATGAGAGAGCTGTTTTACCGAACCTTGAAGTTGCGTCAGAACTTTTCGCGCCACAGGCAAAAACTGACGCCCTGACTCGCTCAAACGCACCGGCTGAACATCCCGATCAAACAACTGCGCACCCACCGCCTGCTCCAGCGTCTTAATACGACGACTAAAGGCCGGCTGAGTCACATGACGCTGCTGTGCCGCACGAGAAAAACTCTGACTTTGTGCCAAAGCAATAAAATCTTCCAGCCATTTTGTTTCGATATTTTGCATCACCCCTCCATCCAGGGCGCTATTGGATGAAGTTTTACGACAAAATTCAAGTTTTAAACATCGACAATGGCTAAATCGAAGTTTTAAGCCTCACTAACTAAGAGAAAACATCAGATCTCTACGGAACATTCCTCATATCCAGAACATAAGATAAATAAAGTCTTACTAAACGCCTCTACATTTCGCCTACCACCACTGAAGTACGGTATTCTATCTGGATAAACCTTATTTCAACGTTACTAGGTCTATTTTTTCCATGGCAAAACCCAATAAAAGAGCACCCACCTCCTCAGTTAATGTTTACTGTGCCAAATGCAAAACCCAACTATTTAAATACAAAAAAGGCGGCAAAGGCTCTTTGGTAAAATGCTTTAAAGAGCGTATCACCGAGGATTACACCACCACACCCTGCACCTGCCCCGGATGCGAAGCCGTATTCGCCAGAGACACCCTAATCCGTGGCACACCTGCCTTTAAAATGATTGGCGGTAAGGTAACTGCAAAATAGAGATCGATAGGGATAAACGCCTGAAGTCGACGGTGAGTTAACAATGGCATCCAGAGCAAAATATGCGACAATTCCAGCCAGTAAGATCCAGTTCTTGGATCTGATAATTTAATCAGTAAGGGCGTTATATGAGTCTGTTTTCTTCTATTAAGTCGATGTTTTCTGGTGGTGAAAAAGAGCCAAAAGAACCTGAAGTCATGCCTTCTGAGGAGTATAAAGGTTTCACGATCACCCCTGCGCCTGTAAAAGAGGATTTGGGCTACCGGATCAATGGCACTATTGTTAAAGGTGAACAAAGCCATACGTTTATCCGAGCGGATACCTTACCGTCAGCCGATCAATGTGCCGAAGAGATGATTCGTAAATCCAAACAGATGATTGATCATCAGGGTGATCAAATCTTCTGATTACTGCTATCGTTATCTAAAAGCAGCGACGCGCTAAAAGTGATGGTCTAACCCTATGACTCAAAGACAGTTACTCGGACGCTACCTTAATGATCTCAAACCGGGTCAATTAGAATGGATTGGCTTACGGCCCGGTAGAAAGCAACCTATGGTTAGCGTAAATTCTGTGATGGCACTGGCTGAGCTAGGGTTAGAGGGAGATCATCGTTGCGATAAAACACCGGGCTCTGCTCGTCAGGTTACGTTGATAGCTGCTGAGTCTATTCGAACGATTGAAACCTATACAGGTCAACAGTCAATTTCTCCTGATCTATTGCGACGCAATCTTGTGATTTCCGGTATCAATCTTCATGTTCTTCGTCATCAGCAATTTCAGATTGGGGAAGCATTATTTGAAGCGACAGCTATTTGCCACCCTTGTTCCAGAATGAATCAAGCTTTAGGGGCTGGCGGCGCGGCGGCAATGTTCGGTTATGGCGGGCTGTGCGCTAAGATTATTAAAACGGGATTAATTCATGTAGGAGATCAATTGATCCCTATCATTCCAGATTAAAAATACTTGATGTGCTCGGTAGATAAGAAAATCCTTCCCATCTTGGTTTAAGTAATAAGTGTCATCTTCTCTAAGGCGTCTCTGAAGAAGTACTTTCTGGCTCAGGCCTTCAGAGGCTCCCTAGTGTACTATTTATCCTCCCAGCCCTTTATGTTCCAACGCTTAGGCTGAAAACAATCGTCAACGATCAAAGGCAAAACAATGACTGGAAATATCGTAATTACCGGCGCTAACCGAGGCATTGGCTTAGCAATGACACAACAATACGCCGCCCAAGGCTATACCGTTTATGCGGTATGCCGTACCGCTTCGTCAGAATTAAATGCTATATCAGGGGTGAATGTTATCGATGGCGTCGACGTTGTCCAAGATCAAGATCTACAACGCCTACAAACTCTTTTGGCTGACATTGAGATTAATATCCTGATTAACAATGCAGGTATTTTATCCGGTGATAGCTTAGGCAATATGGATTTTTCGGGAATTGAGCGTCAGTTACAAGTGAATGCCATAGGCCCATTGAAGGTGACTGATGCACTTTTAAGCCGACTCACCAAGGGTTCCAAAGTTGCCTTAATTACGAGCCGCATGGGCTCTATGAGTGATAATGGCTCAGGGGGTTATTATGGCTATCGCATGTCAAAAGCGGCGTTAAATGCAGCAGGTGTTTCTTTATCTCAAGACCTCAAATCCCATGGTATTGCAGTGGGCCTATTCCATCCTGGCTTTGTGCAAACAGAAATGGTTAATCACAGCGGTGATATCAGCGCCACTGAAGCGGCAAGCCGTTTACTGCAACGGATAGATGAGCTAAATATTAACAATACCGGCTCTTTCAGACACTCCAATGGTGAAGATCTGCCTTGGTAATTCCTTACATTAGGAATTGAAGTGTTCAACGAATAAGGGCTGGTCTATCCAGCTCTTTTCTTTTTAGACTGAAACATCACTCCACAAGCGATATCTTTAAACCTCTCTATACTGATAAAAACAGTTATCAGACGAGGCGTTCAGGATGCAAAGTCGCGCTGAAATTATTGATCAGAATTTTATTAAAAGAGTACAGGCGGGAGATCTTCCCTCTTTTACTCTATCCAACACTAACGCCACCACTGCCACCGCAACACCCTCTCTTCATCGCTCAGGCTTAGATAAAGACACCTTACTGCAATTATTCGAAAGCCAGTTAATCAGTCGTCATTTGGATCTTTGTTCACGAAAATTACAAGCCAGAGGAGAGGCGTTTTATACGATTGGTAGTGCAGGTCATGAGGGCAACGCTGCTATTGCGGCTGCATTTCGCCATAACGACATGGCTTTTCTACATTACCGAGATGCCGCTTTTTTAATTCAAAGAGCACGTCAACACAGTAAAATATCACAGGATAAAAACAATCCGATATGGGATATGCTGCTCTCTTTTACCACCTCCAGTGACGATCCTATCTCCGGTGGTCGCCATAAAGTACTGGGTAGCCATTCACTCTTTATACCGCCTCAGACCAGCACCGTAGCCTCTCATCTACCCAAAGCCTTAGGAGCCGCTTATAGCATCCCTTTAGCCAAGCGATTGGAACATAAGGGTCAACTCTCCTATGACAGTGTCATTCTCTGCTCTTTTGGGGATGCTTCTGCCAACCATAGCACAGCGCAAGGGACGATTAATTCGGCCTGCTGGGCAAGCTATCAACAAGTCCAACTGCCATTGATCTTTATCTGTGAGGATAACGGTATAGGCATCTCCACTCACACCCCTACGGATTGGATTAAAGCCTCATTCAGCCAAAGACCGGGCTTACATTATCTTGAGTGCGATGGGTTAAACCTGTTGGATACCTATCAAACTGCGTGTACCGCTGAGCGTTTGGCACGACAACACCATCAGCCGGTATTTTTACATATGCATTGCATCCGCTTAATGGGTCATGCGGGTTCCGATGCTGAGATTGCTTACCATACCCAAGAACAGATTGAAGCAACGGAAGCACAAGACCCTCTTCTCTACTCTGCTCGTCTACTGATTGATAACCAAGTACTGCTACCTGAGCAAATTGTTCACCTATACCAAAAAATAGCCCATGAAGTCTCAGACATGGCTGAGCAAGCCATACAAACACCCAAGCTTAATACGGCCAAAGCGATAATGGCGCCGCTGATTCCGCCCAAAAAACGAAACAAAGAAACATTACCGTTAACAGCCGAACAGCGAAGATCATTATTTAGCCGAGAACAAAAGACCATGGCTCAACCCCAGCATATGGCACGACTGATCAACTGGGCATTAGCCGATCTGATGGCTCAGCATCCAGAGATTATTATGATGGGAGAAGATATTGGCCCTAAAGGTGGGGTCTATAACGTCACCAGTAAACTGAGTGAAAAGTTTGGCCATCACAGAGTAATTAATACGTTATTAGATGAACAAAGTATTTTAGGGCTAGCCATAGGCGCTGCCCATAATGGTTTTATCCCTATTCCAGAGATCCAATTCCTTGCTTATGTGCATAATGCAGAGGATCAAATCCGAGGAGAAGCGGCCACACTGAGTTTCTTCTCCAACGGCCAGTACACCAACCCCATGGTGATTCGTATTGCGGGATTAGGTTATCAAAAAGGTTTTGGTGGCCACTTTCATAATGATAATAGTCTGAATATCTTCCGAGATATTCCTGGGCTTATCATTGCCTGCCCCAGTAATGGCTTTGATGCTGTAGAGATGTTACGTGAATGCGTACGGCTGGCCCGAGAAGAACAAAGGGTCGTCATTTTTATCGAACCGATTGCTCTCTACATGACCCGAGATCTGCATAAACCAGGCGATGGTCTTTGGAGTTTTAACTACCCCATACCAGACGATAGCCCTCTAAGTAGCCCTCTAAGTAACCCTCTAAAAGGTGCCACATCAAAGGATCAAGTGAAGCCTCAGTCTTTTGGCCAATCTCTATCCTCTAACGAACAACTGTCTTTTGGTCAAATAGGTCAATTTGGGAAAGGCACGCAACTGGCCATATTAACCTACGGCAATGGCTATTATCTGAGCCGACAAGCCGCTCAAGTGTTGCAACAGGAGCATAATATTCAGCTTAGAGTCATCGACTTACGCTGGCTAGCGCCATTAAATGAAGCGGCCATATTGGATGCGGTGAAGGACTGTGAAAATATTCTGATTGTTGATGAATGCAGGCAAACCGGCTCACTGGGAGAACAACTGGTTACTCTGATTATGGAACAAATAGATTCTCCACCACGACTTAAACGTATCAGCGCTAAAGACAGTTTTATTGCTTTAGGCCCCGCTGCAACTTTAACCCTCCCCAGTAAAGACAGCATTGTAGAAGAGTCAGTGATGTTATTGTCGTCATAGGCTCCTGTCACATTGGTATTATCGACTCAAAAACCTTTGACACCGCATCACATTATGCATATTATTTGTATATACATTCGCTATCACAAAGATATCCAATAGATAGTTATACGATATCCTTTGATGTGCATGTTTTCAGCGTCCTGCCTGATTAAGGTAAAGATCATAGGAGGTGCATGCATGGAACAGAAAAAGATGGCCAAAAAAGCTAGAAAAAAAGACAGCCAGCTAATTATTCGCATCAATAGCGAAGAACGAGATCAATTTGTAAGCCTGTGCGACGAACTGGATACCAGTGCCGCTCGGGAAGTAAGACGATTTATACGTAGTTTTCTTGCGGAGCACGCACAAGATTCCGATGACGAAAAGTCGGAATAATATGCCTGCATAACCCGAAGAAGGCTTTCATTAAAGCAAGGAGAAATATCATGGCTAAAACAGCAAAAGACCTGAAAAAAGAAATCAAAGCACGCGAAGCTAAAATCGAAAAGCACACTGCGCTGCTGAAAAAACTACAGAAGCAACTGAAAAAAGCGAAGTAATTTCGCTACGGTTGTAATGTTTAAGAGGGCGTACCTTAGGGTATGCCCTTTTTTATAACTCACTTTTGCTGAATCCTCGGATTCAGGTGCAAGCCCCCTCCTTCAGTTCCCTTATCGATCTTCCGGCATTCTTGTCTTCTTTAGCCACCTCTTTTAGTCACCGTCACAATAATTAGATATTGCTAATTAAACCAGTATAAATTAGCATCTCCTTAAATTATTAGACTTGATTAGGATTAAAGATGCGAGCTTTTATCAAACCTCTTTTATGCAGCAGCTTGCTGTTAATGCCCACTTATAACAGTCACGCAGAAACACACCAAGCCATAGATCAAGCGCAGCTAAAAACAGAGGCAAAAGAGGTTATACAATCCTTAGCCAAACATCTTGGGGGAGAACTAAAAAAAGCAGCTAAATCCGGCGGATTACCTGCCGCTATCGAAGTCTGCAATACTCAGGCTGCCCCTATTACGGCACAAGTAGCAAAAGACAGTGGTTGGCAAGTCGCACGTACTAGCCTGAAGCTGCGCAACCCAAGTAATACTCCCGATGCATGGGAAAAAGTCGTTCTTGAAAAATTTTCCCAACAGGCCAGCAAGGGCGCTAACCTAAAAACGTTAGCCTATAGCGAAGTGCTGACCGATAACCACGGCAATAAAACCTTCCGTATGATGAAAGCGATTCCTGTCGGTGAAAAATGCCTAGCCTGCCATGGTAGCCAACTAAAACCCGGTATCAGTCAGAAATTATCACAGCTTTACCCCAGTGATAATGCGCAAGGCTTTAAAGCGGGAGATCTAAGAGGCGCCTTTACTCTGCAAAAGGCACTTTAAGGTATCGGTCTCTGATTATCACCGGCACTAAAATTATTTGTGCCGGTGACACGTAAAATCAAACCAAGTCTGCTCACTATCAAGGTTGTATAGGCTTATCTTAAGCTGTGGTGATTTACATCCTGATACTCTGATCTAAATCTAACCGTTCATTTAATGCTAAAAACACCCTGAGACAGGCATAAGCATCATTAGCGGCATAAAGCATTTGAGATTCGGTAAGCACCTCTTTTGACCAATTTGATAGGGTTACCTTTTTAGACTTCCTAAGATTCTCGCCTAACACAATGGCTACAGAGGGTTTCATTCCTACGGCTTGCCGATATCCTAAACGTTTAACAAGAGAGGTTAATTCAGAGGCTGCATTAAGGTTAACCCCAAGCTTTCTCTGCACAGGTCCTCGATCCGATTTTAGACCAAAACCCACTTTAACTATTTTTTCTGACTCTAGTATCTCTGCTAAAAGCTGATTACTTTCTTCATTAGTCACTGAAAATAAAAACCCCTCATCAAGGGTACAGATCTGAACCAAATGAGGCCCCGTACTCACCTCTTTGGCTACAAATGTCGGCTTGCTTTCAGTATCAAACCCCACATGGCTGACTTGCAGAATTTTCTCTCGTGCAAAAGCAATATCCTCAGCTGAATGCACCAAATAAATATTATCGAGTATCAGTCCTTTAAACTCGGGCAACGCATTGATTTGTTCTTTTGTCGGACGATCAAGATATTTGTTTGTCATAAAATAACCTAGCAACGAAGATGACGATGCTTGAAGAAAAAAGGAAGAACGAAATAACAGGAAACGAAGGTACCTCTAATTTATATTAGCAAAAACAACAAATTATATGATGCCGATTTCCACTCACGATACATTAAAAATCCCTTATAAATCAAAGCACCACAACAATATCCTCTCGTATTATCCTATCAGCTATTCATTTAATTATGTTGATATATAGCACCAAATGCCCATGATTTAGCATCACGGCATAAGGGCAAAATTAAAGCGAAAAGTTCCATGTAATGATGCAGAAACTCAAAAACATGTATACCAATATTTGAGCTCACTAGAAATTATAATTTCGAACATCCTAATGTCTTTCTGTCACAGAGCAGTTACATTAAAAAACATAACTAACACACTAAAAACATGCATTAATTTAACTTCTTATATTTTCTTTTCTAGTCTCTAAAAAGTGTGAACCCCATCAGACTAAATCCTCAAAAATAGATCAGAATCTATCCCATACCGGTCTTATTTAAAATGTACTGACAACCCTAATTCGTTTTTCCAATTCAATAAGACTAACCACGAAAGACATATTTTTGATGTAGGAAAGGAACTGATATGACTACTGATAATAATCTAAATGACATCAACGAAAATGATCTGTTGAATATTAATGACGAAATAGTAGAAGACACTCTTGCACCTGAAACCGGCGAAGAATTCTCTGACGACGACATGGACGACATGGACGACATGGACGACATGGACGACATGGATGACATGGATGACGAAGATCTAGACGATGAAGACCTCGATGATATGGACGACGAGGATCTAGACGATGAAGACCTCGATGATATGGATGACGAGGATCTAGACGATGAAGATCTAGACGATGAAGATCTAGATGATGAAGATCTAGATGATGAAGATCTCGATGATGAAGATCTCGATGATATGGATGACGAAGATCTTGACGATGAAGACCTCGATGATATGGATGACGAGGATCTAGACGATGAAGACCTCGACGATATGGATGACGAGGACTTTGATGACGAAGATCTAGACGATGAAGACCTCGATGATATGGATGACGAGGATCTAGATGACGAGGATCTAGATGACGAGGATCTAGACGACGAAGATCTCGATGATATGAATGATGAGGATCTAGATGATGAAAACCTCGATGATATGGATGACGAAGATCTAGATGATGAAGATCTAGATGATGAAGATCTAGATGATGAAGATCTCGACGATATGGATGACGAGGATCTTGATGATGAAGACCTCGATGATATGGACGATGAGACAGCCATTTTCATTGATGGCCTTCCAAGTGTCGGTGAGACACTGACCGCTGTTGCTCCTGAACCTGATTCTGATTCAGAAGGCCTCAGCTACCAGTGGTATCGCAGCGGTGAAGCGATTGCTAGTGCAACAGCAGCCAGCTACATCCTCACCGAAGACGATTTAGATAAAGAGATCAGCGTTGAAGTCACACACACCAGTGCCACAGGCGAAGAAGAAAGCCTGACGTCTGAAGAAACTATGCCAATCGTCGCCGAAGGCTTTGATTTTGACGATATGGATGATGAGGATCTTGATGACGAAGACCTCGATGATATGGATGATGAGGATCTAGATGACGAAGACCTCGATGATATGGATGATGAGGACTTTGATGACGAAGACCTCGACGATATGGATGACGAAGATCTAGACGATGAAGATCTGGATGATGAAGATCTGGATGATGAAGATCTGGATGACGAAGATCTGGATGACGAAGATCTGGATGACATGGATGATGAGCTAGAAGATGAAGAGTTCGACGAAGACGATCTAGAAGTCACAGGTATCGCTAGTGTTGGAGAGGTTTTAACCGTTAGCGACAACCAGGAAAATGACGAAGATCTGGGCGAAGCAAGCTACCAGTGGTACCGAGATGGAGAGGAAATCCCTGGAGCGACATCTGATAGCTACGAGCTAACTGAAGAGGATAACGATACTGAAATCAGTGTTGAGGTGACTTACACCAATGCCGCTGGCGAAGAAGAAAGTGCCACTTCCGATGAAACTCAATCCATTGTGACCGATGGTGTTGCCATCAGCGGTATTGTACAAGACGGTTATGTTTCAGGAGCTGCCATCTACATTGATAAAAATGGTAATAACCTACCAGATGCAGATGAAGCAACGGGTCTATTTACTGATGAAAATGGACGTTTCAGCGGCACTATCACAGAGTCTGGCACTATTATCGCTGTAGGTGGTACCAATACAGATACAGGATTAGCTAACAAGATGATCTTAGCTGCACCTGAAGGTTCAGGTGTGATTAGTCCGATCACAACGCTACTGGAAAGTATGATCGATGATAGTGATCTAACGGAAGAGGAAGCCGAGGCCCAGCTAACAGAAACTCTTGGACTGGCTGAAGATATTGATCTAAACCACTACGACCCTCTAGATGCAGAAGAAGGAGATAATGCAGCGGTAGAAGTCCAAAAGGTCAATGTACAGCTGGCAGTTGCCGCCACTTTGGCAGAAGACACCACGGAGGTAATGTCTGGCTTAGCAGAAGAAATTATCGAAAGTGTGGAAACGGTAGATCTGTCCGATAGCGATTTACTAAACGAGGCTCTAGATCATATCGAAATTGACGATGATCTAATTACAGCAATCGCCGAAGCCAATGCTGAAGTAGGAACTTCTGATAGCTTAAGTGCTATTGCCGAGGCTCAAAAAGAAGCGACTCAGGAAACAACTGATGAATCTTCACTCTCTGAGCTGACGTACGCCGAAACCGTGCAGAAGATCTATGTGGCTTATTATGGTCGTCCGGCAGACACTGGTGGCCTGCAATACTGGAATGATCGCTTGGAAGAGGCTGAAGGTAATCTAAATGAGATTATTGATGCTTACGGTTCATCCGCTGAATTCACAGAGCGTTACGGCGATCTGTCCAATTCAGAATTGATTGATACCATCTACCAACAAATGTTTGGACGGGAACCTGATGAAGGCGGAAAAGCCTTCTATCTGGAGAAACTAAATGCCGGTGAAATGACCCTTCAGAGCATTACCTTAAATGTACTGGATGGCGCACGAAATGAAGACCTGACCATCATCAGTAATAAGGTGAGCTCTTCCAGTTACTTTACAGATAATCTGGATAGCAACGGCTTTGTTTATAAGGGTAGTGATGCGGCTGAGCTCGCTAAAAACTTACTTGATGAAGTGGGTATAGAGGATGAGAGCCTGAACCAACAGGTAGATGGCTTCCTAGAAAGCAACAATACTTTAATCGGTAGCTGGGTTGTTGATGCTGTTGAAGGCGCAGATGAAGCCGGTGTTATCACCTTCTTTAGTGATAATTCCTTCCTTTACTCTATCTTCAACGAAAACCAGGAAGACAGTAGTAACCTGGAACAAGGTAGTTACAACTGGGATGCCCTGACCGGTAACTTTAGTTTTGATCTAGACGTAGACAGCAATACAGGCTCAGGCTTATCTGCCGATGCTACGGATCAAATTACTCGTGAGGACAACAAGCTTGATATGGCAAACTTCTCATTAAGCAAGGTTGATAATGAGGACGGCTCTATTATCGGTAGTTGGTACTCCGAAAGTGATAACGGTCTACAAGTGATAACCTTTATGGAGAACGGGCAGTTTGTAGTTTCTCAAGCAACAGATAACGAAGGAACAACAGAGACTGGCGTAGAATCTGGCTCATATACCTGGTTTGAAGAAACAGGCGCCTTTAACTTTAACGTGGAATACGATTCCAACGGCAGAGAAGGCTTCTCTCACTCCGGCGCTAATGAGGTCACTTTAGTGGGAACTCAGCTCCATCTAACCAATGATGATGGTACTGATATCTTTAACGGAAGCTAACGCAACAAGAGTTCATGCTTATTATAATCTAAGCAAGCTCTAGATACACAAGATGCCTCACACCGGCCTTCCGGTGATGGGGCATCTTCTTTTTGAGGACTTATGTTTCTAGCTCCCACAAATTTATATCAGCCAAATAATCAATCAATACTCTGAGTTTAGGCGTCATACTGCGGTGACTTGGATACAGAAGATAGTAGTTCTGGCTTTCCGTCCCCCACTCCTCCAATACAGGTAATAACTCCCCCTTCTCTACTGATTTTTTGGCCATATACCCCGGTAATAGCGCAATGCCCAAACCATCAACAGCAAGTTGGCGAAGACTGGTTAGGTCATTCACTTTTACCCGACTTTTTAAATCCAGTACTTTGGTTCCTTCTTGAGGGTGAGTCAGCGCAAAAGAATTGGATGACAAATTAGACAGCATCATTAACATTTTATGATCTTTAAGCTCACTAAACGTTTGCGGTGCCCCCAGTTGGTACTGTTGTTGACTGTGCTCAAAATAAAAGGGACTGGCAAACAACTTCATATTGTCGCCATTTAAACGCTTACTGATTAGGCTACTGTCGTCTAGTTTTCCCACGCGAATCGCTAAATCATACCCCTCGGCAATAAGATCAACCCGACGGTTTTCCAGAACCAACTCTATATTGATATCCGGGTAACGATGCATAAACTCCGCAAGATAAGGCACCAATATCTGCTGCCCCAAAGTGATGGAAGTACTGATACGAATCAGACCACGAGGCGCATCTAATAACAGGTTTAAGGATGCTCTGGCATTTTGCGCCTCCTCTACGACTCGCTGGCAATGCAGATAAAAGACCTGTCCCGCTTCTGTCAGATAAATTCCTCGTGGGCTGCGTTCAAAAAGCCGTAAGCCCAACTCTTCTTCTAACAGTGCCATACGTCGGCTCACCTTAGACTTCGGCATTTCAAGGGCCTTAGCTGCAGCAGAAATGCCTCCCATATCTGCCATACGGGCAAAAAGAATCATATCGTTTAGGTTATGCATCCTCTTTCCTACATCAAGATAATTAAGCTAAAGCAAACCGTTCTAAAAAATGAACGATAAGTATCAAAATAATAGTCTATCGCAAATTAACGGAACACATTAAGCTAAACCCATAGATTAGGTGATCGCCTTCAGCCGTTAGATACTTCTTAGTAGTAAAGCGCATCACATTCACATTTTTAAGCAGGGGAAATATCCGATGAAAGTATTAGCACTTGCCGCCAGCAGCAGCCGTCAATCGATCAACAAACAACTGGCTAACTATGCCGCAGGTTTACTGACTGATGCCGAAATAGAACTGCTGGATATCAACGATTATGAGATGGCCCTATACAGCTCGGATCGCGAGGAAGAGAGTGGTATTCCACAACTGGCTCATGATTTTCGTGAGAAGATTGCCCAAGCAGATGCCGTTGTTATCGCCTTTGCAGAACATAACGGTTCTTACACCGCCGCCTTTAAAAATCTGTTCGACTGGACATCTCGTATCGATATGAAGGTTTATCAAAGTAAACCTATGGTCATGCTCGCCACATCACCAGGCCCTGGCGGTGCAGCTAATGTATTAAACACCGCGACAACCTCCGCACCCTATTTTGCGGGTGACGTGAAAGCCTCCCTGTCTATTCCAAGCTTTTACGACAACTTTGATATGGCAGAAGGTAAGCTAACGGATGAAGCGCTTAATGGACAACTGATTGAAGTAATGGCTCATTTGAAGCCATAGATAGAGTCGAAATAGAAGCAGAGATAGCTCCCCCTCTACATAAAAAAACCGGTCATCTAAGGGAAATAGTTCCCGACTAGATACCGGTTTTTTCATTATCAGACCATCTCTTTTGTTTGTAGAGCTAAACAGTACTTCTTCAGAGATATCCTAGATACGAGCCGCTTTATTCGACACAACATCGATTGATGTTAAACGCCCAGCCAGAGTGTTCAGTAAAACGCCATACATAGGTACAAACAGTCCCAAACTGATCAACAGCTTAAAGCCATAATCCACTAGGGCGATCTCTGTCCAATGCTCTGCCATAAAAGGATCTGTGCTCTGATAAAAAGCAATCGCGAAAAAAGCCAGAGTATCCAGTGCATTACCCAATACCGTAGATAAAGCAGGAGCAACCCACCACTGTCTTGTTTTGCGCAGCTTATTAAAGACATGAATATCCAGAATCTGCCCTAGCAAATAAGCCATAAAGCTAGCGATAGCAATTCGAGCCACAAACAGATTGAATTCACCTAACTGCGCGAGTCCTTGGAAGCTCCCCTCATAAAACAGTACGGATAAACCATATGACACCAACAATGCGGGTAACATCACACGGAAAATAATCTTACGGGCCATTTCAGCACCATAGATACGTACGGTAAGGTCTGTGGCTAAAAAGATAAATGGGAAGGTAAACGCCCCCCAAGTGGTATGAAAACCAAATAGAGTAAACGGCAATTGCACCAGATAATTACTGGAGCTAATCACTAACAAGTGAAATAGCACAAGAACAGACAGCGCTTTACGCTGCTGCAAAGAAGAGAATGCAGTCATATTGCACCTTTTTGTATATTGGGGTGAGGGAACCCAAGTTATCATTTAGAAATCTATTAGCATGAGGCTAAGGACTTCACCGGCGCGGGATTATACATAAAGGCCTGCAATGGAGATAGACCAAGGTCTCATTAGTCGTGATTATAACGACCTAGGTAGAGGAAAAAATTAATCACGCTATCTCAACCTGCTTATAAAAAATAAAGCAGGGCCTCTAAAGGATTAAGGCATTCGGTTAAATCACTTATTCCTGAAAGTTAATAGTAAATTACGCTAAGTTCTTTAAAATAGTGTTTGTCTTCTTTCCCTATACATTCTGAAAATGCAGAAGCTTTTTAGCGTATAGCCTCAGTCCAATAGGATTATCTCATGTTTGCTTTTTTTGAAAGGTTAATTCCTGCCTTTCCTTCTGCTGATCCTACTCAGCCGCCTAAAGGGATTTATCAGTTCTGTCGTCACTACTCAAAAGGCGTGGAAAAGCCTTTGTTATTGATGTCATTTTTGACGGCGTTAGTGGCAGTCCTTGAGGTCACACTATTCAGCTTTATGGGTAAATTAGTCGATTGGTTATCCACTAAAGATCCAGAAACGTTTTTAGCAGAAGAGTCTGGCACTCTATTATTGATGAGTCTGGTGCCTCTGGTAGCTCTACCCATTGCAGGTTTATTGCATTCACTCATTACTCACCAGACGTTATTGGGCAATTATCCTATGTCCATTCGCTGGTTGGCACACCGCTACCTGTTAAAACAAAGTGTGTCTTTTTATGCCAATGACTTTGCCGGACGTATCTCAACCAAGGTAATGCAGAGCTCTCTGGCCGTGCGGGAAACCGTTATGAAGCTGCTGGATGTGTTGGTTTTTGTCGCGGTATATTTCACCTCCATGCTGGTATTAATCGCCCAGGCTGATTTTCGCCTAGTGATGCCGATGTTTGTTTGGTTAGGACTCTATGTCGCAATTCAGGTCTACTTTGTACCTAAACTAAAAAACATCTCCACAGAACAGGCTGATGCCCGATCCATCATGAGCGGTCGTATTGTGGATTCCTATTCCAATATCGCCACGGTGAAGCTCTTTTCCCATACGGACAGAGAAGCCGAATACGCTAAAGAAGGTATGGATGCCTTTATGGCTACTGTACACAAACAGATGCGCCTAGTGACTTGGCTTAACCTGAGCGTACAGTGCATTAACCACCTTTTATCCTTCAGCATCGCCGCCATCGCTATCTGGTTATGGACTGAAGATGCTATCTCTATTGGCGCTATAGCCATTGCTATCGCTTTAGCCCTGCGTCTTAACGGTATGGCCCATTGGATTATGTGGGAGATCAGTGCCCTATTTGAAAATATAGGCACAGTGGCTGACGGTATGAATACCCTATCAGAGCCTCTACAAATTCAGGATAAACCAGAAGCCAAAGCCATTGAAGTTGATCAAGGTGGCATTCACTTTGACCAGATTGGTTTTCACTACGGTGAGGGCAAAGGCATTATCGAGCGTTTAAACCTACAGATTAAACCCGGTGAAAAAGTGGGTTTAGTGGGTCGTTCCGGTGCCGGTAAATCCACCTTGGTGAACCTCTTGATGCGCTTTTTTGACGTAGAGTCTGGGGCGATTAAAGTCGATGGGCAAAATATCCAAGAGGTTCAACAGGATTCACTGCGTGCTCAAATCGGCATGGTGACTCAGGATACCTCCCTCCTGCATCGCTCCGTACGAGATAATATTCTTTATGGTCGCCCAGATGCATCCGAAGAAGAGATGATCAACGCAGCAAAACAAGCAGAAGCCCATGAGTTTATTCTTAAACTGACCGATCCACAGGGCCGCAGAGGTTATGATGCTCACGTCGGTGAACGTGGTGTGAAGCTATCCGGTGGCCAGCGCCAGCGTATCGCTATTGCCCGTGTATTGCTAAAGGATGCACCTATCCTGTTACTGGATGAAGCAACCTCAGCGTTGGATTCCGAAGTTGAAGCCGCCATTCAAGCCAGTCTGTATAAACTAATGGAAGGTAAAACAGTCATCGCTATTGCTCACCGGCTATCCACCATCGCTGCTCTGGATCGTTTAGTGGTATTGGATCAAGGTAATATTATTGAGGAAGGCAAGCACAGCGAACTGATTAAACAAGAGGGTGTTTATTCTCAACTGTGGTCCCACCAGACCGGAGGTTTCTTGGGAGAAGAGTAAATACCTTTTAGCCATATCGCTTTTTATAAATTTATTCCCCGTCTATCTGGACGGGGAAGTCTCTAGAAACCATCTCTCTACTCAATTTATTCTCTTTCTCTTACTCCGACATCCCTATGTCATATAAGTCTGGTAAAACCTCATTTCCAGCGCAATAAAAATGACATAAAAATGAAAAACAACCGCAAACCCTTGCCTCCCTTAAATGCGATGAAGGCTTTTGAAGCTGCTGCTCGTCTGCGTAATCTAACCCGGGCAGCAGAAGAACTACACGTGACTCAAGGGGCCGTCAGTCAACAAGTTAAGCTGTTGGAAGAGTATCTGGATACTCAGCTTTTTATTCGTAAACCCCGGAAGCTAGAGCTCACCGATGCCGCACGGGCATACCTTCCGGTATTAACCGAAGCCTTTAATAATCTGCAGGCTAGCACCAATGAGCTATTTGGCACTGACCACAGAGCACTTTTGACCATCAAATGCGGTACCAGTTTTATTCATCGCTGGTTAGTGCCTAGGTTATCGGGCTTTTATCAGCAACATCCCGGCATTCGGATTCGTTTAATGTCAGCGGTTTGGCCATCACAAAATGAAGTAGAAGAGGCCGACCTAGAGATATCCAATGGTTTTGGCGATTGGACCGGCATGAAGGTTGAACGTCTGACCAAAGAGCATTGGGTCGTCGTTGCCAGTCCAGACTTTCTGGAAAAGTATCCCGTGGATAACGACATTATGAAGATTATCCAGCTCCCCTTGATTAGTACCATAGGAGATAGGGAAAACTGGCAGCAATGGTTTCGTAAGCAGGGTTATGGCGGCATGATGCCTATGCCATTACTGGAAAGTGATACCAGCACCATGGCCATGGAGGCCGCCTGTAACCATATCGGTTTATTACTGACCCGAAGCTTTCATGTCTCCCACTTATTGGATGAGGGTAAATTGTTGCAGGCTCATAGCTTTACCCTACCTTCAACCGGTGCTCATTATATGGTTCTACCCAATAAACCACCGGCTCCTAAAGTGATCGCCTTTAGCGAATGGCTAAAGCAGGAACTGGACGAACATCAAGACGTTTATAAAGTCGCTTAGGATTAACTGAAAGCACCCATATCTGATGCTATTCCTGCCTTTCTCAAGAAAATAGCCTGAGAGACATTTAAGCGAGAAAGCCTAAAAAACGAGGCTTTCTCCATCCTTTACTACCTGAACACTTTCTGGCAACTGCTTGGGATTATCCATCAGCCAGAGATCCATCTCATGACTGATATGAGTCAGAACGGTCTTAGCCGGGCTTAATTGATGATGAATCTGCAAGGCCAAATTCAGGTCATTATGATTTCTTGGCGGGATATCTTGCGGCGGATGACTGCAATCAATCACCATAAGATCTAGGCAGAACTGACGTAGAAATTTCAGACTATTCTCTGGTAAACCCACGGTATCCGTAAGATAAGCGATACGTACGCCTTGATAATCCATTAGATAGCCCAAGGTAGGCTTGGAGTGCTGCAGAGGAATGGGCGTTACACCAATGCCATTAATATGTACGCGCTCAAAAGGCACTAAAGATGGTTGAAAGTCCAAAATTCCGGGGTGTTTAAATAGATCGGCACATCCTTCAGGATCATCAGGGCCATAAACGGGCAGTTTATCCCCCAACCCCCAACGTAGATGAAACAATCCCTGCACGTGATCCACATGATAGTGGGTTAATAAAATACCTTCCAAAGGTCTTTTGTTAGAAGCACCTTGGTCAAAGCGTTCCGCCAAATCCGTTAAACCACCGTCCAGTAATAGCGTGCACTCTTCTGTTTCAAACAGAGCACTGCAAGGTCGGCGTCGAGCACTGGTATCCACCCGAGCTCGAAAACACACCTTACATTGACAGCCAAAAACCGGAACCTGTCGTACATCTCCAGTACCCAGAAAACTCAGTTTAATCATTTAACCGAAAACTCCCCTATGGAGCGTTTCTTGGCTGTATCACTAAGATCCAAACTAGTACCTTGCCAACCATGCTGTTGGATCAGATCAAGTAATCCTTCAATGCCATGTTGCAGATCACCGCTATTGTCTACCCGACAAACAGAATCTGGCAGGCCATGTACCAGTTGTTCATGGCGTTGTAGACGACGCTCAATCTCTTGAGCCGTCTCTCTTCCCCGAGCCGTTAAGCGATCCCGTAGAAGATTACTCTTTACCTCCACAAGAACGGGCACCAGCTCTTCATACTGCACCATGGCTTGAGGCAGATACTCACGGGAACCATTAACGATGACATTGGCACCGGCATCTAACCAGCTATCAATTTCCGAACCTATGGCATAACGATAGCTATGGGAGTCCCAATGCATAGAAAACATGCCCAATTGTTGGCGCATAGCAAACTCGGATTCCGACAGATGCACATGATTTTCACCGCCCACGCCGGGGGCACGGGTAATATAACGGTGCGCCACGCAACAACGCTGCTCAGGTGTTAACTGCTGACGGCAACCCGCCAGCAGGCTATCTTTACCTGAACCCGAAGCACCAATTAAATAAAACAGGGTGCCACTCATAATTAGAAAACCCTCTTACCCTGGTTCCAAACCCGTTGAATCAAAGGCATAACCTGATGAGATTTCACCTGTACCAAGTCAGCTCTTAGCCCTTGTTGCAATACGCCACGATCAAACAGATTTGAAGCTTGTGCCGGATTGGCCGTCACTAATGCGATGGCATCAGACAGGGAATAATCATTGTCCAGATCCGCCACCATGAAAGCGGCCTGCAATAATGAGGAGGGATAATAATCGGAACTGAGAATATCCAGAACCCCTGCTTTAGCCAAATCCTTCGCTGCGATATTGCCAGAGTGAGAACCACCACGCACCACATTCGGCGCTCCCATCAGTACCTTTAAGCCTAGCTCATGGGAGGCCTTAGCGGCTTCCATCGTGGTGGTAAATTCAGCCACCTGCATGCCTAACTCCGCAGACTCCTGTGCGTGAGCTATCGTGGCATCATCATGACTTGCCGTGGCAATGCCTCTATCGTTACAGATCTCACAAATAGTACGACGGTAACGGTCCGAATATTTAGCACTGTTCGCCTGCTGCTCCACAATAAAGGTATCGATCTCGGTATCCGTGTAACCGTACTTACCCTGATAATACTCGCGATACTTAGGAATATTCTCTGGCGGGAACTGGCGCTGACCCGGCGCATGATCCATTAGAGAAACCAGCTTAACCAGATCCTCACCGATATAGCGTTCAAAGAAGTCCATCAAACCGGGATAACTCACCTCGCAACGCAGGTGCAACAAATGATTCGCTCTATTTATACCTGCATTTTGTGACGCTACGATGGCTTTTACCATCGCATCCAGCTTTTCTACCCGAGTGCTATCACCGGCCACATCCCCCAACGCCACCGAATCAAAAGACGTGGTAATCCCTGCCGCAACAAGCTGTGCATCATGGGTCGCCATAGCCATATGGGCAGGCCAGTCAACTTTGGGTCGTGGGGTAAAGTATTTTTCCTGATTATCGGTATGCAGTTCTATCAATCCCGGTAGTAAGAAATCACCGCCTAGATCTTCTGCTTGGCTTAGCTGGCTTTTGCCTTCGCTAATTTCTGCAATCTTGCCATCACGCACCACTAGAGTGCCCTGTACCACTTCATCACGCAGAATCAGCTGCGCATTGGTTAAAATATGTTCGTTCATAACATTATATTTCCGGAAATACTGAACGTTTATCGGGCATTAAGTAGGTCGGAAAAGCCTCAGGCGCCTTCCGACAGATGTCAGCCATTACGATTAATGTCGGATGGCGCTCCGCTTATCCAACCTACGGTTAATATGCAGCCCAATTAATAACTTTTGAGTTAGCGATGGCTTAAACAGCCTAATCTTTTAAATCATCGATCTTTAAACAGCCCGAATATCCACCAAGCGATCTGCGACAACTTCTCGCACATCCTCATCATGGAAAATTCCTACGATGGCGGCCCCACGGGATTTGGCTTCATTGATCAGCTCTACCACCACTTTGCGGTTTTTAGCATCCAGAGAAGCGGTGGGCTCATCCAATAACAAAATGGGATAATCCACGATAAAACCTCTGGCGATATTCACTCGCTGCTGCTCACCGCCAGAAAAGGTACTGGGTGCCAACTGCCACAAACGCTCCGGTACATTAAGCCGGGTTAATAGGGTTTTAGCTTTTTGTTCACAATGCTCTCGGTCTACCCCCAGATCCAACAAGGGCTGCATCACAACATTCAGTGTACTAACCCGAGGAATCACCCGTAAAAACTGGGAAACATAGCCCAAAGTCTGTTCTCGCAGAGCGATAATTCGACGAGGCTGGGCGCAGGTAATATCCACCAACTCCTCACCGTCACGCAGGACGATCTGGCCATCATTAACTGAATAATTGGCATACAAGGCTTTTAAAAAAGTACTTTTACCAGCACCGGATTGACCGTGTAATACCACACACTCACCGGATGCTACTTGCAGATCAATACCACTGAGGACTTCAAAGCTCACGCCTCCTTGATTGTGCAGAGTGAAAGACTTTTGCAACCCGCTAACCCGAATCATTGCTGTCGTATCTATTGTCATATCAATATTCCTGATCTTTGTATGGAGACGGCCTAGTTCTGCAAAATAGACGACACCAATAACTGGGTATAAGGGTGCTGTGGATCATCTAGAACCTGGTCGGTCAGACCGGTTTCCACGACCTCCCCCCGACGCATTACCATCAAGCGGTGAGCCAGCAAACGAGCCACCGCCAGATCGTGGGTTACAATAATCACTGACAAACCCAGTTCAGATACCAGAGTGCGTAACAGATCAAGCAAACGGGCCTGTACCGAAACATCCAGCCCGCCGGTAGGCTCATCCATAAAGATCAGCTTGGGATGGGTCACCAGATTACGGGCAATCTGTAGGCGCTGCTGCATACCACCAGAGAACTGATTCGGTCTATCGTCGATACGCTCTGCATCAATCTCTACAGCGGTTAGCCACTCTTCTGCTTTCTCTCGGATACTGCCGTAATGGCGTTCGCCCACCGCCATCAAGCGCTCACCGATATTGGCACCGGCACTGACATTCATGCGCAGACCATCACGGGCATGCTGATGCACAATGCCCCATTCGGAACGCATCAAGACACGACGCTCTGCTTCATCACAGGCATAGAGATCCATCTCACCAAATTGCGAACTGTTGTAGATCACCTGACCGGAATCCGGCTGTAATCGGGCTGACAATGTACTTAATAACGTAGATTTACCGGAACCGGATTCCCCGACAATACCCAGGACTTCACCGGGATAGAGATCGAAGTTCACATCACCGCAACCCTTACCCGGCGCATAGAATTTGCAGATATCCCGCACACTCAATAAAGGTGAGTCATCCTGCCACTTTCCACTCTGCCCCTTGGGCATTTCGCTAGGCCCTTGCCCTGCAATCTTCTGGATAGCACTCATAGGGCCGCCTCCGTTTCAGGTGTTTTATTCGGGTTTAACTCGGTATTTTCAGAGGTCTCTGTGGAGTCCGTAACAGACTCAGCCGTAAAGCCTTGCTCCACTCGCTCGCGACAGTAATCTGTATCAGAGCAGACAAACATCTTGTGACCCGCATCATCCATAATCACTTCATCCAGAAAGCTGTTACCAGAACCACAGATAGAACAGCTCTCTTCCCAGCTTTGTACCTCAAAGGGATAATCATCAAAATCCAGACTCACCACCTTGGTGTAAGGCGGTACGGCGTAGATACGTTTCTCAAAACCGGCACCAAACAATTGCAGTGCAGGCATCTGGTTCATTTTTGGATTATCAAACTTAGGGATAGGTGACGGGTCCATCATATAGCGATCATTCACCATTACTGGATAATCGTAACTGGTAGCGATATGGCCAAAACGGGCCACATCTTCGTACAGCTTCACCTGCATAGCACCGTATTCACGGAGGGCATGCATCTTACGGGTCTCGGTTTCCCTTGGTTCGATAAAGCGCAGCGGCTCAGGAATGGGCACCTGATAGATCAAAATTTGATCGTTACGCAGTTGGCGCTCTGGAATACGGTGACGGGTCTGAATCAGGCTCGCATCAGCGGTATATTCCGTGGTCTTAACACCAGCCGTTTTGGCAAAGAAGCGACGGATACTCACCGCATTGGTGGTATCGTCTGCGCCTTGGTCAATCACCTTCAGGGTATCTGCTTCACCAATAATAGTGGCGGTCAGCTGCATACCACCCGTGCCCCAACCGTGAGGCAGCGGCATCTCACGACCACCAAATGGCACCTGATAACCGGGAATAGCCACGGCCTTTAACATAGCCCGACGGATCATGCGCTTGGATTGTTCATCCAGATAAGCAAAGTTATAACCTTCCGCACCCAGGGTTGGTGTCATAGGATTATTGAGTTGAGATTGCATTAGATCATCCCCTCTGCGGTCACACCGTCGTTTTGCATTGCTTGTGTGCTGTCTGTCTGAGCTGCTTCTTTATTGGCAACGTCTTTCCGTAAACGTCGGATCATCTCCAGCTCAGACTGGAAATCTACGTAGTGAGGCAGTTTTAAGTGAGAAACAAAGCCGTTGGCCGAAACACAATCGGTATGAGACAAAACAAACTCCTGATCCTGAGTCGGGTAATTGACCGCCTCTCCCAACTCTTCTGCCCGTAAGGCCCGCTCCACCAAAGCCACCGACATGGCTTTACGCTCAGAGCGTCCCATCGCAATACCGTAACCCCGAGTAAACTGCGGCGGCTGATCTTTACTGCCGTGGAACTGGTTGACCATTTCACATTCCGTCAGCATCACTTCGCCAATCTCTATGGGGAAACCCAACTCTTCCGGCACCAGCTCAACACTGACTAAACCGGAGCGCATCTCACCAGCAAAGGGATGACTGTCACCGTAACCGCGCATAGAGGCGTAACTGAGCGACAGTAAGAAACCTTCATCACCACGGATCAGATTTTGTAAACGCACCGCACGTTCCGCCGGATAATTCACAGGCTGACGGGCCAGATCACGAGGCATTTCATCCTCTTCAGCATTGCTACCCTCTGAGGATTGGCGGCTCTGTTCAATCAGACCTTCCTGATTCAATAGC
Source organism: Oceanospirillum sp. (assembly GCA_047518265.1). Lineage (GTDB taxonomy): Bacteria > Pseudomonadota > Gammaproteobacteria > Pseudomonadales > Halomonadaceae > Oceanospirillum. The sequence goes on along the minus strand of JAKZRG010000036.1, from coordinate 31,675 downwards.
TCCAGCACTCGGGGACAGGCTTCCAGTTTTTCGCTGCCTTCTGGTGCATCATCAACTTCATCAGCTTGTGCAAATGCAGTGCTATCACCCTCCGCTAACAAAGAAAAATCCAGTAAACGGTGGGTATAGTCGTAAGTGCTTCCTAACACCTGACCACCCGGTAGATCTTTAAAGGTGCCGGAGATACGGCGTTCAATCTGCATCTGCTCAGTATCAACCGGTTCGCTATAACCAAAACGCGGCAATGTCGTGCGATAAGCCCGTAGCAGGAAGATAGCCTCAACACTGTCACCACTGGCTTGCTTCAGTGCCAACGCCGCCAGTTCAGGGTCATATACCGAACCCTCATTCATCACCCGATCTACAGCCAGAGGGAGCTGCTGTTTAATCTGCTCAACACTCAATTCAGCAATGGCCGTATCACCACGACGCTGCTCTGCCATTAAAGCGTGTGCATTATCGATAGCCTTCTCGCCACCTTTCACTGCAACATACATTTAGTTAGCCTCCTGGGATTGGGTATCACCGGTACAGAGATCCAGCTCAGATATTTCGGTAGAGCGAGGTAATGCCACCAACTGATCATCGGCACAAAACACACAGTCCACACCCAAGGGAAAACGCTGACGGCTATTGATCAAATCCTGGCAAAATTCTTTGGTTAAACCGTCAATCATCAGCCCCCGTTCCGTTTCAATACCCGACCCGGTAAGTAACCATTTACATCCCGTCGAATCAGCCGCTGGATTATTGCTAATGGAACCTTCAATCTGCACAACGAGAGTCGTGGACTGATCTGGGTATTCAGAGCAGCCCCAGTTCAAAGTCTTTAAAACAGGTAGCTCATCAGCCAAAGCCAAAACAAAATCAGCTTCAGAAGGCTCAGCAACCATAGGGCACTGGCAATGGAATCTAAGATTACTCACCACAGTCTCATCATCTGCCAAGGTAGGGCTTAACCAGATCTTGGTATCCCCATCAAACAGAGTGAGCGCCAACTGCCAACTGCTCTGAGTTAATAACCCCGCTCCAGTCTCCGATAGATCCAAAGTTTGGATTCGACCCGGCTCACTCATCGCCGTTAATACCTTACGGAAGACCTTTTGCCCATCCTGTACCGCATCATCAAAACCGGGAATCAACAGATCACTGCGTACCGCACCACGATGACTCGCCCTTGCATTTAAGCCATGGCTAAAACGATTATTTATGCTCATCAGTCCTCTCCCCGTACCAGCGTGAAGAAATCCACCTTAGTGGCCGCCGCCTTAGATTCACGCTTAGCCCTAGCCGCCTCAATCTGTGTTTGCAAAGGCATAATCAAACCTTCCTGCAATACCACCTGATGATCTGCCTCCTGCAACAAAGCATCCGCCAACGCCGCTGTTAACGCATGGGCCTTATTGCGACCCGACACATAACTCACACCTAAACTGCCACTGGCTAAACGCACCGCACAGCGAGTTAACGACATCTCACCCAGATTAAACGGCTGACCGCTACCACCCACACGGCCACGCATCATGGTCAAACCAATTTCCGGCTTACGGATAAACTGATACTCCGGCTCAATAGCCAACGCCTGCCACTGATCCTGCAGCGCCTTACTGTCTGCCTTAGCCAACACAGAGATCCAGTGCTGACGCGCACTCACACCCTGCTGTTCTGACATCGTCATGGTTATACCTTTTTCGGTCTTCAGCTAATCAATGACCGCTATTGTCACGATCTAAAGGCATAGAAAAAATGGAGGAAATTTATGCAAAAGCCCTAGAAATTCTAAAGGCAAGATTAGAAAGGCTATACGGTGGGGGTTACGGGGGACTAGAACGAGAAAACCCGGTAAAAAAGTATTTTACCGGGTTGGGGTGTCATGGGAGTGTCATTTTGGGGTGGTAACAATATGGGATTGCTTCTGAAGTACCGATCCAATTCCGACCAGTGGTACCACCAATTAAATTTTAAAAAGGTCAGTGATGAATTAAGATATGCTCAATATCCAGTCCAATTGTCAAGACACCTGTAACATTTCTTGATACTTCACTTATTATAGGGAAGCTTACCTGTACCTGAAATGTTTGCGTCGAGTTATCATATTGAAGATCCGATACAAATAATTCCTTGCTGGGAAATGTCTTTTGAAATTTTTCCTCATCACCTTGCCAATAGTCAGTTGTTATATCGCTAGTTGCTATAAGGATACCTTGATGATCCATTAATAATATTTCTGTGATAAATTTACTATCTCTGTTTTTTAAGTATGTTAATCGTTTTGACAGTGGCCTATTAATAACTTCTGCAATCAGTCTATATTTTTTACTTTCAACTTCCTTCCTCCACTGACGATCTAACACCATGATTTCGGCCATATCCTTAGAGGGCAATATATGCTCTAGAGTTATGGGGTCCTGTATTAACTCTGCTAGAATATTTTTATAAACTTTTTTTGCAAATCCTTGAACTTGATTTTTCTCTGAATGGGACAGTGTTGTTGGCTTAATGGTACAGAGAGGGATTTGTTGGTTAAATTCATCCAGAAATACTGGGTTATCATTCAGAAATTTCTGATTAAAAAGAACACCTAATGGTGTATATTTAATAAATCTACGTTGAAATGAAGTCCTTGCAATATCCTCATCATCGAGAACACTCGTAAACACCTTCTCATCTATTATAGCTCCTGAAACTCGCTTATTTTTCAACATGAGTAGGATTTGTTTAGGCGAGTTTATTTCAATTAGATTCAAGTCTCTGAATAGAGACTGCCATATATTGCTATCTCGAATATTTTCATGATTATTTTTGAATAAGTTCAGCCATATTTTTGCACCGCTTCCCCTCATGATAGCAATGTTGTTTTTGGGATGTAAGGAAGTAGATGGGGCATCAGCAGGGTAATATAAATACCACTTCTGCAAGACTAAAGGAGCAGATAAAAATGTATTTAATGCTGACGCAACTTCCTTGCTCTCAAGGACAGCTCCCTGAGATAAACCTTTCAGTACCTCCATCTGACCTCGTTTCTGCGGTTTAAATACCACTCTATATTCATAATCAATATTAGAAAACATACAATTAAGAATACCTGATATACCCCCTTTAACGCCCGTATCTTTATGTTGATATAAATAAGGTGGTATTTGTGAGCTAGAAAGAGTGACCGAGCCTGCCCACAATAGAGTATTCGTAAAGATTATTAAGACAAACGCAATACACCTACCAAGGAGCGAAAACATAATTCACCTCTCTATGTATAGCTACTCAGAGTTTTCTTAGCGAACTTTAAACTGCCCAATATCCTTATTTAACTCCTCAGCCATTTTACTGAAAGATATGGCGATGCTCCGGTTTCTTTCTGACAGATCTTTATTAGCTCGGTTTTGATCATTCAAAGCCGTTAGGTTTTGGTTTATCTCCTCCGTGGCGTGAGACTGCTGCTCTGTGGCAGCGGCAATCTGTATCGCCATGTCATTGACTTTCAAAGTAGATGTTTCTACGTCGCTCAGTAAGTTCTGTGCTTTTTCTACCAAATCAACTGAAGACTGTACTTTATCAGTGCCATCCTTGATTGATGCGACTGCCAGTTTGACTCCATTTTGTAGACGTTCGATCATCTCTTGAATTTCTTCAGTTGAGCGCTGAGTTTTGCTGGCCAATGAGCGGACTTCATCTGCAACTACCGCAAATCCTCTTCCCTGCTCCCCTGCTCTTGCTGCTTCAATAGCTGCATTCAAAGCCAATAGATTAGTTTGTTCGGCAATGCCTCGAATAACATCTAATACCGAAGCAATATTGTCAGACTCCGCTGAAAGGTTTCTGATAACCTCAGCCGCTTTATTCACAGATGTGGAAAGCTCTTGTATTTGAACAACAGTATGTCCAATTACCGAAACACCTTCTCGGGTGATATCAACTGTGCTTGACGTTTCAGAGGCCGCTACCTGAACGTTTTCCGACACTTCATGGATAGAGGCACTAAACTGGTTGACGGCAGTCGCAATCATATCAACTGCATCACTTTGTTCTTTGGTTAATACTTGGCTTTGTAGCACAGAATCTTTGAGTTCAGTAGAGTTACCGCATAGGGAATCAGTTCGGCTACGAATATCTTTTATCAATACCTCTAACTTACTAACAAAACTATCGAAAGATAAAGCCAGCAGACCAAGTTCATCTTTTCTTTTTGATTCAATTCGCAAAGTGAGATCTCCATCTCCTTCGCTAATTTCCCGGATTCTACGAGTTAATTGACCCACACTCTCTACAAGCATTTTTGGAATCAGATACGTTATAACGCAAGCAATTATTATCACAAGAACCACAAAGATGGTTACCCAAAAAAGATGTTCCTTAACCTCTGTTGTTAAACGTGAATTAGTGTCTCCCGCCTGCTTATCTAAAGCTTCACCTGCAATATCATATATATCTCTCAGAGAACTAAAAGCTGCTGCATCAGATCCACGGATTAAGCTCAACGCTTCGCTATTTTCACCGGCGTCCACTAGTTCAAATACCTTTTTAGTACTCTCTTTCCAAGAGCTGAACGTTGTGTCAAATTGATCTATTCTTGACAGAATCTCCGGATAATCAGCCATTAGGCTTCGATATTTTTGCATCCGGTCAAATGCCTGTTGAGCATTTTCCTCAAAATCTTTAATGGTCGATTCTCGATCTTGCCCCAGTAGGTAGCTCAACTCCGCTACCCGAGCTTGGTAGAGATCCCTATCAGCATTTAAGATTGCTGAAATTGCTGGTAGATAGTTACTTCCGAAAGACCGTAAACCTCCTTTCAGGTTTTCTGTCAGAAGATTACCTCCAGCAACAACAAGCATTAATGATAGGCTGATAATGATCATCGCTAGCGACAATCTCACTCGGATACTATTCAAAAAGGAAACCTTCATAGTTAGACCTCGCTAGGCTGTATGGCTGAACATCAGTAGGAAGGAAGAGGTTTTCTACTCAATATAGTCGAAATGAAGAAACATCTCTAAATAGAGGCATTTATCACTCCATTCTAGTTTGAAATAGATCATTCTGTTTAACCTAAACGCCCTTCCCCTGACTTTCCCTCCAAATTCAACACCATGATGAAAATGAGTTCTCCCGTCAGTTTTTTGAGCACCATCATCAGTGGATAACAGATCGTTTAGTTCAACTGGGCTAGATGTTTACCATTGATATCTGTGCTTATTTTTGATGTTGAATCACTATCATCAGGTATTAAGCGTCGGGCGATAGGGCAGCAGGGAAAACTCAGGTCATTTGCCAAACAGGTAGGTTGTCGTTGATTAAGGGAGAGTCGGCAATTCTCTCCTTTGTTTCAGCATTAGGCTAATCACGCTATCACCGGTATAGATTGGCCTCAATTACGACAAAGTATTGCCGGTTTAGCAAAATCCAACAGATGTAACATCGCTACAGCGCCCTTTCCTTGCGTTTTATCATTCTTGGCATGTTTTTTTCATAAGTTCTATTTAGTTAGAGTAACGACACTATAGGGAATACCATGTTTAGAATCAGCTCTTCACAATATGACGCTTCTGTTCTACAAACCACTAGCCAGAGTTTGGCTGCAACAGAAGCTCAGGATAGCTCAAAAGAGTCTGATGCTACTGGCACCTCTACCAGCGCATCCAATAGCCAGGGTGTGAGCCTTTCTGGCAGGGCGCTTAGTGTGCAGAAACTCAGCCAAGAATTTTTTGCCAATGGCACGCAGGGGTTTCAAATCACTTCGGAGTTTGTTTCCAAGCTTGAAGAATATGGTTTGATCAATAGTACTGAAGCATCCCGTTTATCGCCTTTGGTTTCTCCCTTCTCTCGCTTTAAAGAGCAAGGCGATAATAGCTCTCTGGATAAAGTGACTGAGTTTATTAATGATTTTCGCGATGAGCTAAAAGAAGAAAACCCTGAAAGCAGTCTGATTGACACTTTAAACAGTGCTGAAGAGATTATTGATAACTTTGATGGCTCTCAATCCGCATCCAGCCAAGCTAATATTAAGTCTGTGCTTGCTGAGTTGAATAGCTTCTACAAGTCGCCAGAAGCAGAAAGCTTAGAGGATGACGAGAAAGAATCTTTGGTGCAATTAGGGCTGACATTAAGAATTGCTGATCGCCTTAATCCATCATCAATCTCTTCAAGTAAAGTAAACAGCTATCTGTCGACGATGAACCGTTTCTCTTAAATTGACTGGATGGGATGAGTAAAAGGATAAGTGGCAGTTATGGAAAACTCAGGTCATTTGTGAAACAAGTAGACTGTCGCTGATTATGGGAGAGTCGCAACTTTATCCCTTGTTCAACGGGCCTGTTTAACCAGAGCAGTTATGTTGCTTCAGCTATAGACCTGAACAATAAACCAGTGAAATCTGAATCGTTGCAAAGCTGAAAAGATAAACATAATTGTCGTACCATACCCTAGCGACAGATCGATATCAGGCAATAGCACAGCAGGATGATTAATCCTGCTGGCATCATGGCTCGGGCCATGTAATTAACGACTTGCTTATCAGCTATTTTGCAGTAGCTTAATGACGCTTTGCGCTGCTTCTTTTGCCGAAGCCGGATTCTGGCCTGTCACCAAGCGATCGTGAACAATTACATTCTCTTCCCACGCTTTGCCCGGTACGTGAACCGCGCCGCGTTCAATCAGTTTGTCCTGCAATAGAAAAGGTACGATATCGGTTGTTCCCAGTGATGCTTCTTCTTCATTTGTGAAGGCTGCTATGCGTTTTTCAGCTACCAGCAGTTCTCCATTGGATAGTCTCAGGTTAACAAGCGCCGCATTGCCATGACATACCGCTGAGATAACACCCTGATTATCGTAGATAGCGGAAGAGATCCGGCTGATGTCTTTATTGTCAGGGAAGTCCCACATTGGCCCGGAACCTCCGGCAAACATGATCGCGCTATAGTCTTCTGGGTTGATCTCGGCCAGAGGAATACTGCGAATCACTTTCGCCATCAGTTCAGCGTCTTTCAGAAATACGTCGTGGTATTCGTCCTCTTCTAAAAAGGCTAGGCTGTCGACAGGTGCCATACCACCCTTGATACTGGCAACATCCACTGAGTAGCCTGCCTCGGTAAATTCGTAGTATGGGTGTGTCAGTTCCGGTAGCCAGAAGCCGGTTTTCTTACCGGTATTTCCCAATTCAGTATGACTGGTCAGTACGATCAGTATCTTTTCAGCTATCTGGGTGGATGAGCCTGCATAGGTAAAACTAGTGCTCAGTAGGGTGACAAATAGCAGTGCAAAATGGATAAGCTTTTTCATGGTGTGTTCCTATCATTTAAATGAGGTGGTGGTGTTTTTCAGCGTTCAGATCAGTAAGCAACCGTAAAGCGCTGCTGGTGATGACGGGGGGTTTCTGCTTCATCAATAATGGCCACGGCCAGATCTTCAATAGAGATTTTCGATACACCATCGGCATCAGTCAGCAATTCGTCCGCCCCCAGGTGATACTGTCCGGTACGCTCTCCGGGTATCAGGCTGGCTGGTGGGCTAACATAGACCCAGTTCACTTGTGTTTCTGCCTGACATGCTTGTTGCTGATTGGCGCTGGCATGACCGATATGCCGTGCAGATTCCGGCAAATAGCGAGCATCTTCCATCACCATGCGTCCTCCGGTTCCGGGTACTATCAGTGTTGCCGCCCCGCCCACAACAATCAGGCGCGGGTCATTGACTGCAACGCCAGCCATCAGTGACTGGGTGGAACTAAGTACTTGCTCACGGTTATCAGACGGTGGGCGAGTCGCATTAATCACCACATCCTGACCGGCGGTCAGTCGGGCAATATCTGTTGAGTCGGTGGCATCCCCTGCTTTGGCAATCACGCCATCCGGTAGTGCCGAAAAGGCTTCAGCATTGCGCACCACGGCGGTTACTTCGTGCCCTCTGGTCTGGGCTTCTGCCACTACACGACGACCAACATTACCTGCTGCACCTAATACTGTAATTTTCATTGTTTGATCTCCTGCTAGTTCGTATTTGAACGGGTCGCTTCACGGTGTTCTGACGCTCATCGGCTTGCCTGAATGATGGCGATTTGGTGAAGGTTGTTAACCGCTTACCCGATGCAGGAAACTTTATCTCGTTTCTTATAGGATGATAATCTGCCAAAATAGAAAATCATTGTTGTATAAAACTCCACAATCAAGAGACAGTAAGATGAACGGATTTGGAGCCATTCCGGCATTTGTTGCGGTGGTAAAAGGCGGTGGGTTCTCTTCTGCGGCGCGTACACTGGGGGTTTCTAAGTCTGCTGTCAGCAAGCGCATCAATCTGTTGGAACAGGAACTGGGTGTTCGTTTATTTTATCGGACAACCCGAAAACTCAGCCTGACAGAAGCCGGAGAGCGCTATTTTGAGCACGCCGAACAGGCATTGTTGGCCGCTAATCTGGCGGAAGATGCAGTTGCAGAGCTACAGGGTGAGCCTAGAGGAAGGTTGAAAATCAGCAGCCCCATGTCATTCGGGCGATTGCATGTGGCACTCATGATTCCGAAAATGTTGAAGCGTTATCCAAAACTAGATATCGAGTTGCTCATGGATGATCGCCCGGTGGATCTAGTTGCCGAAGGTATTGATATTGCGATTCGAACCAGCTTTGGAGGACTGCCGGATTCCGCGCTGGTGGCCCGCAAACTGGCACCCCTGCGTCAAGGTGTCTATGCCTCTCCCGATTATGTAAAAGAGCACGCACTTCCCAAAACCCCGGCAGAGCTATCTGAACATAACTGCATTCTCTTTAGTTATTCCCGAGATGCGAATCTCTGGACTTTTGAGCGCAACGGCCAGTCCGAGGTTATTGAGGTATCCGGCAGTTATCGGGTCAATAACAGTGAAGCGATCCTGACAGCCATTACTGAAGGCATGGGTATAGGTAGACTGCCAACCTTTATCGCTGGCCCTTGCCTTAAAACGGGGCAGTTGATTGATCTTTTTCCTGAACACCGTATCCCGGATCATACCTTTTATGCCGTTTTTCCTGAGCGACAATATTTACCTGCTAAGGTGCGTGTTTTTCTGGAGTTTGCCACAGAGTACTTTGGCGGCGACTCCCCCTACTGGGATGTATAATCCCGTGTTTTGTCACATATGAATATTGATACGAAACAATGGCTCAAGGCGATGCAATCATCGGGTATTAAGTTTCAGACGATGGGGCATTTGGAAAACTCCGCTCATCTGCCAAATAAATGGGTTGCCGCTGATTAAGGGAGAGTCGCAATTCTCTCTTCTGTTTCAGTATTAGTGTTAAGCACAGCGTTTATATCTTTCCGCTTCCATAAAGATAGGTATCATTGTGGCCAGCTTAGGTTTGGCTCTTCAAGATCATTTTTCAAAAAGTTGAATAGAGGAACCTATTTGCCAATTAATTGTCACTGACTGATGATTCAAATATAGGACTATTTGACGTGTTAAAAACCATCACTACTTTGTCCCTTCTGGGCAGCTTGGCCTTTTCATTACATGTTCATTCTGCCGAGCTATCGGTTTCAGTGCTGAATCAAGATGGTACAACGGTTGAGCCACTGGTACTTTTTGCCAAGCCGTTAGATCACAAGGTGCCTGACCGCATTGCGCAAAAAGTCGAAATATCCCAACAAGGTAAGGCTTTTAACCCCTATATGACGGTGATGCAGCACGAAAATGATGTGGTGTTTACTAACCGCGATGATTTTACTCACCATATCTATTCCATTTCTCACGACAACCGTTTCTCTTTTAAGCTGAAGTCTGATGAATCACACGAGCTGACACCCAATATTACAGATGGCGGACATGCCCAAGTATCAATGGGATGTAATATTCATGACTGGATGAGCGGTTATCTTTTGGTTGTGGACACGCCTTACTTCACCAAAACCGATGCGTCGGGAAAAGCTCACCTGCAACTGGAACAACCAGGTAAATACCGGATAACCGCTTGGCATCCGCAATTTAAATCTGATGATCACATTTACAACAAGATCATAGAATTTAAGGGTGATACTATAATTGAGTGGTCTCTACCTGAGACACTGGTCGTTAAGCTTCCGGAAGCAAACACGGAAGAATTTGATTTTATTGAGCAATATTAGTCTTAGGGATTTACAGAAATGGGTAGTTTACGAACCCAGGTTTTTATATTTTTCGTCTTTTTGATCCTACTGGTTCAGGCTGTTTCTCTGGTTATTATTTATCAGGCCAATAGCGAACAGGAACAACAGCAGATCGATTTGCGGTTGGAATCTGCAATTTCCGCCTTCCAGAATCAATATCAACAGCGTAGTTATTACTTACAAGCCTTTGCCGAAACCGCTGCCAAAGATTTTGGTTTAAAAGAAGTATTCGATGCTGATTCACGCAGTTTTCTCATTGCTCTGAATAACCATCGCAAACGCATTGATGCGGATTTAGCCTTTGCCGTAAACAGCAACAATCTGATTATTGGTCAATTATTCCGCCCTACGCCAGATAGCAAAATAAAGCGTGGCCCCGAACAAAATAATCCATTCCGTTTTCCACAATGGTTTGATGCAGAAGAAGCCACATCGCAACTCTATCTATTGGAAGGGAAAGTATATCAGCTCAGCTTCGCGCCATTAAAAAGCGGTCAACAGACTGTTGGCTGGATCGGATACGGCTATCAGATCAATTCATCCTTGGCGCAGAATCTGGCTAATGTCACGGGCTTAAGTGTTGAGTTCTTATTGAATGAAGCTAATGACCGCTGGCTTAATCTCGCGGCGGCCGCAGCACCTCATATGGCTAACAATTCTGCAGAAAAGCTGGGGCAACAGATCGTTTCTGGTCATCCAGATCCGGCAATTTTCCATACCAGTATTTCACTGGGAATGGTCAATCAGCAGGATCTGAAAGCCACTATCTATGGCTCACGCTCCAGCCTTCTGGAAGCTCTGCGCCAAAACCTGTGGCAACTGATGATCTTTGAGGGCTTAACCATTTTTCTCGCAATGATTGTTGCTTATAAACTTTCAGGAAGAATCAGTAAACCAGTAAAAAAATTAGTGCGTCAGGCACAATATATTGCTCGTGGTAACTATGATTCATCGGTAGATATCACAGAGAAAAACGAGCTGGGTCAGCTAGCGCAGGAGTTTAACCTGATGCAGCAGGCGGTTTTGGTACGCGAACAAAAAATTAACCACCAACTGCGTTATAACAGCTTAACTAACCTGCCTAATCGTTATTCTATGCTGGAGACCTTGGAAGCACTTTGCGCAGGTGACAGTCAGGGTTGTACGCTAATACATCTGGATATCCGCCGTACCAAGACGGTCAACGATACCCTGGGTTACGACACCGGTAATCTGATGATTAAAGAGGTTGGTAAACGTCTTAGCGATCTGAATAAAGAGAAGATGATCTTTCATCTCGGAGCCGATGAGTTCGCTGTTATCCTGATGACGACAGATCAGATGCAAGCCGTGACCTGGTGCAAGAATGTAGAGAAATTCCTTGATCCACCGCTGTGTGGCGAAGGCGTTATGTTGCATCTTCAGGTACATGCAGGCGTCGCAAGCGCACCTATGGATGCCAAAGATGCGCAACTGTTACTGCAAAAGGCTGATACAGCACTGAGCCACAGCAAGCGGGCGATGATAGCCTTCTTGCCTTATAAAGCTGAGATGGATGCCGATGCCGGGCGTACACTCAGTTTGGTTAATGACCTTAAGATTGCTATTGAAGGTGATCAGCTACAACTCTTCTACCAGCCTAAGCTTGATATTAATACCGGAGTCGTGCGTGATCTCGAAGCCTTGATCCGCTGGCATCACCCGGAAGACGGCATGATCCCTCCCGATGCCTTTATCGGTATTGCAGAACAAACCGGACAAATTGATGCGCTGACCCGCTGGGTTATTCGTGAAGCGGCTCGTCAATACAATGCTTGGGTTGCAGAGGGGCTTACACTGTCCATTGCGGTTAATATCTCTGCGGAAAACCTTAAGAATCAGAACTTCACCACTGAGCTACAGGAGATCTGGCAGGAGTTCTCATTGCCTATGGATGCGCTGGCACTGGAAATTACCGAAAGCGCGGTGGTCTCAGACCCAGTTTCTGCAATCGGCATGCTGTGCGATATTCAGGATCAAGGTATCAAGCTTTCCATTGATGACTATGGCACCGGTTACTCTTCCTTGGCTCAATTAAAACAACTCCCAGTCGATGAATTAAAAATTGATCGTTCCTTTGTTGATAAGGTCTATTCAGACCCAGACGACCAAATTATCGTGCGTTCCACCATTCGTATGGCTCACGATATGGGCTTGAGTGTTGTCGCCGAAGGAATAGAAGATGCTGAAACACTTGAATGGCTAGAAGAGCAAGGTTGCGATAAAGCTCAGGGGTATTTCATTAGCCGTCCAGCTCCCGCAGCAGAGATGAGCCAATGGCTGAAAGAAAAAAACAACCCAAATAAGGCAATTTCAGCCAATGCGTAAGTCTTCTATATCATTAAAAATCAGCTTGCTCACAATGAGCCTGTTTTCTGTTAATAGTCAGGCACTGGAAGCAGACTTCAGCGGTCTGCTCGATTTACGTTTAGGTCATAGCCATGGTCAGGATAGTTATGTCAGCGGTGGACAGGGTAAACTACAGCACTCTCCCGGTACGAATCTATCGCTGGGTCAGGCAGGCCTGATATCCGATCTAGCACTAACCGATCAAGTCAATCTGATTGGTGTGTTAAATGGCTTTGCCGATGAGGATAAAAGCCGGTTGGGACTGACCGAGCTATATTTCAGATACCGTGGACTTCCCAATGAAACGGGTTTCCGCCAGGGATTAAAAGTCGGCCTTTTCTATCCCGCCATTTCTCTTGAGAACCGTGCGCGCGCTTGGTCAACCCCTAACACCTTAACCCCCTCCACAATGAACAGCTGGATTGGTGAAGAGTTACGAGCCACAGGCCTTGAATATACCGCTGAGTGGTTGGGGAAGTTCAGGGACAAAAGTTATGACCTGAAATTAAACGGCACTGTGTTTTTCAACAATGACACGGCAGGTGCGATGTTACCTTGGCACGGCTGGACGCAAAGTAGCCGACAGACCGTGCTGGGTGAGAAATTAGAAATCCCCTACTTCCCTGCATTGGATAACGCGCTAAGTGCCCAAGCCAGAGATTCAGATCCTTTCCACGAGGAAGATAACAGACCTGGCTATATGGTCAGCCTTGAACTTAACTTAGAGCGTCGTAGGCAACTGCAACTGGGTTACTATGACAGCAATACCAATCCCTATAGCGAGACAAACGGTCAATACGGCTGGCATACCAAGTTTTTATTTGCCGGTATCAACTGGCCAATAGACCGAAATTGGAGTTTACAGGGGCAGATTATGTCCGGTGATACCCTGATGCAATCACCCCAGCGAATAGACGTGGTCAACAACCGTTTTCAAAGCGCCTATCTTTCTCTGGGATGGAAATCTGGCAAAAAGCGCCTGAATGCACGGGTTGAAGAGTTCTCTGTGACGGACAGAGATACCACGCCTCTAGATAACAACAATGAATATGGTAAAGCGTTAACGCTCTCCTATCGATATCAGCTGGCGCGACAGTGGTTTATGCTTGGAGAATTAAGTTGGCTGGACAGCCACCGTCCTGCACGCATGTATCAGGGAATAGCCGTTGATCAAGTTGAAAGGTTAAGCCTACTCGGGGTTCGATACTATTTTTGATTCTCTGTTATACCATTACTGACAAATTCTTTGATATTTGGGTAGGTTGGATAAGCGAAGCGCCATCCGACACTGACCTTGATACCTGACTATTGTCGGAAGGCGCCTACGGCTTTTCCGACCTACAGCAACTTATCTGGATTGGTAATAATTTTTAAGGGTATTACTTTAAATGCAGCGCCTGAAATGTAGCGCTATAAAAACCCGAGCAGGATAAGATCTATACTTTCCCGCTCAGGTTTATTCCTTCTAAAGGCTGGTTCAAGCTTATCAATACCTTAAACATCAGCCTTCATGCTTCGTCGCTAGACTCAGTTCTGTTCGATCATAAAGTGATCAAAGAACTTAGCCAGCTCATCATGAGCGTCTACAGGTAGGATTGTTGCGATGTGCTGATCAGGACGCACGACAACAACACAACCCTTGGATTTATCAACACCACGCAGATCGTAGATGTCATTTCCGGTTTGTGATTGGAACACTTTCTCATAATCATGCAGGCCGTATTTGCCTTTTGCAGGCCACAGATAACTGTGCAGGTCGTGCATGGACAGATCTTGCTGTTGGAAGACCGTATAGGTATCGATTACTGAATCAATATCTGCACCTTTTGGTGTGTATTTCACCACTGGAGATGCATCGTTGTTTGCTAGGAAATCAATCAGTTTATAGGCATCCGAAGAGGTCTCGGTTGGGTTTTGCTCACCACCAAAGACAAACAGGCGCCAGCGTCCGTCTGCTTTAACCAAGTGTCCCAGATGTTGAATGCGGCCATCTGCGGTGCGCTGTGCTTCAGCAGAATGGAAGCGTTGACCGATTTTAAAACCTGATGCCAATTCCTGATTTTCCTGACCGGTACAAATATAGGACGGGAAGTATTCAATGGAGGTGCCGGACACAAAGCCACTTTGACGTTTCATAAAGGCTTCAATTTCAGCGGTATCGACTCTGGCCTGATCAGAGCTATCGCCTGAGGCTGGACGGGTTGCCACCAATTTAGACAGCTCACGATCCGCATCAATCAGCTGTTGCGCCACCTTGCGACGTTCAGTTTCGTAGGTGTGCAGTAATTTCGGATCGCATTTGCCTTGCAGCACAGACGCCATCTTCCAGCCCAGATTGAAAGTATCTGGCAGAGAAGTGTTCAACCCCCAACCACCTTTCGGGCTATGGGTATGACAGGCATCACCGGCCACAAAGGCACGGGGGGTCACATCTTCAGAGCTGCCGACAGGGCGGTTATCAAAACGCTCCGCAATCCGTTGACCCACTTCGTAAATCGACCACCAAGCCACTTCTTTCACATCCAGTTTATAGGGGTGGAATATCTTCTGAGCCTTGGCGATAAGATCTTTCTCGGTCAGCTTCACATCGCTGGCACGTTTGTCTTTACCGAGCATATCCAATTCAACGTAGAAGCGACACAGATAGCCCCCTTCACGAGGAATAGTCATAACCGCACCATGATCCTTGGATTGGATAAAACTCTTCACACGGATATCAGGGAAGTCGGTATTCAGCAGGATATCCATCACACCCCATGCCTTGTTGGCCGAGTCCCCTTGTAACTCAATTCCCATGCCTTTACGCACGCGACTGCGTCCGCCGTCACAGCCCACCACATAGCGCGCCTTAACTGTTTCGATCTGGCCATTGCCCTCTTCATCCGTACGCTTGAACGTCGCGGTAATCGGATAAGCATCTAGATCTTGTGTCAGGCTGTCATCAATTTCCAGATCTATAAGCTCACGGCTGTATTGTGCTTCAAGATTGGTGATCGAGTTCTGCATACCGTCGGTCAGCAACTCGTGCAGACGTGCTTGGTTTACGATGCCGTGGGTAAACTCAGACAACCCAGCACGGGCATCTGATATTTTCTCGGTACGTTTGATATTTTGCGGATTGTCCGCATCAGGTTCCCAGAAAGTATTCTGCTTCAGCTGATAGGTCTCTTTTACGACCATCTCGCTGCTATTAAAGGCTTCCATGATTTCCATGGTGCGGCATGAAATACCGTCAGCACGGCCAAAAAGCAGTGGGCCAGGAGCCATATCTACGATGCAGGTTGTAATGTCTTCGAACTCGGACATTTGCCGTGCCATGGTCAAACCTGCCGGGCCTGTACCGATAATCAGGACATCCACCTGAGTCGGCAAAGGCAAAACTGGGGGATTAGGGTAAGGTTTACGAGCGGCGTCAGGAACTTGATAGTTACCAGGCTTAAAGCCATTTAGGTGATATTGCATGACATGCTCCTCTTTATGCAGTAAATCAAAATTATTACGTATGAAAATAATTATTATATGAGCAGGTTAACATTTAACATATTAACTACCTAATAGTTAACATCTTAATTGTTTTCGAGTCAATACAGACCAAGGTGTGCTCTAGAGTACTTCGGTAATCATGTCTGTAAGGATAGAGGAAACAGAGGCATGGGAATTATCGCGGTATTCTTCGTTTAGACTGTTTGAAATTTATCCTCAGCTCATGCACTATCCTGCTCGAATTTATGGAACCTGAATATAAGGACAATTATTCATGAAACGGATCTTATTGAGCTGCCTGTTAACCGCAGGTGTATCAATGTCTGCAATGGCGTATGACGAATCCCAGGAGTTCAGAATCCAGTCTGAACAGGATAAGTCGGTTATGACGCTGTCCGAAATGCTGAACACATTAAAGGTGCAATCCTTTACGGTATACGATGAGGCTTATCATCAGAACAAAACTTATGAAGGTGTTTCTTTAAAAGCCCTGCTTGAACACAATAATTATTCACTGGATAACATTTCTGAAGTTACTGTGGTCTGCGCCGATGGGTATAAAGCTGTACTTGATGGCGATATTCTGAGGAAGTACCCAGATGCGATGATCAGCTATCGTCAGCTGGATAAAAACGGTAAAGGTATTGATGGTGATTTTGAACCCATTCGGGAAGGAAAGAAAATTGCCGATCCAGCGCCTTTTTATATGGTATGGCCTCAGAAGGAAACCTATGGCGTTTTCCCATGGCCTCATCAGGTAGTTGCTTTGCAAGTATCTGCCAAGGATAGCTATCAGGTGATTAAACCGGCAGAATCAGCATCGGCTTCTGTTCACGAGGGGTACAAGCTGTTTAAGGGTGCCTGTCTGGCTTGTCATTCCATTAACTTGGTGGGTGGTGTTATTGGCCCTGAACTGAATATTCCGCAGAATATTACTGAATATCGCTCAAAAGAGTATATGAAGCAGTTTATCCGTAACCCGGACAGTTTCCGTGCAAGAAGTAGAATGACCGGTCTTCCTGATCTATCTGATCAAGATATCGATAATGCTGTTGCTTATCTTGAGCATATGAAAAAACACAAGGATATGAGTAAACTCTCAACAGCAGAAAGATAATCGAGTCAGCTAGAAAGACTACTGGCGGAACAGTTATCAAAAAAAGAGAGATGAGATATCTATGAAAGTCTATATCGGTTGTTTGTTTTATTTGTTGGGTCTGTTGTTTAGTTCCAGCCTTACAGCCAATAGCGATGGTATCTCTTCTCATCAAGATCCCAGCTCAGATCATTCTCATGCTCAGTTAGATCAGTCATTTACAGATAAAAAAGTGCTGTTATTAAATCGCCAGCAAGACAGTTACTCTCTTTACGGTTATATGCAACAGTTTACGGACAGATCCACGGATATGGAACTGAGCCAAGCCTTAACACATTACCAACAGAGTGAATTTAAACCACTTAAAGGCTTTCTTAATTTGGGTTACACCCAAGATGCTAGCTGGGTTACCTTTCAGTTTAAAGTTCCTGACACTGTCTCTGAGCACTATTATCTATGGCTATCCCCCTATGTAATCAACTATCTCGATGTCTACATTCAAAACGAATCAGACCCCTATCTGCCTGAGAATTACCAGCATTTTGCTCTAGGGGATCACAGATCAGCATCTGATTACCCCTATCAACACTCCAAGCCCTTGGTCGCTCTGAGCATTGAGCCAGGTAAACAGTATCGTGTTTTTATTCGCACCCAGACCACAAGTACTCACGGCTTGAGAGCCTGGATTCGAACTGAAAAGGCGACCATCAATGAAAGTAATAAAACGTTAATCGGTCATGTCGCAATCATTGCGGCTTCAATGTTATTAGGGATTATCGCTTGGCTACAGGCCGTACGACTCAGAAATGTCATTCAATTTTGGTATGGTCTTTATCTACTTTCTGAAAGCTGGGTTCAGCTCGGTGTTCAAGGTCTTTTGCCTGTATTGTTGCCTGATATCGCTCACTATATTGCGGACTGGATTACCGGTGGGTTAACAGGCATGGCCTATATCAGTCTAATAGTGATTGCTGGCATGGTGCTCAATGCTCGGCAAGAGCACCCTTGGTATCACCGCTACCTTATTGTATTAGGCGTATTTGCAATACTGGCAACTATTAATGCCAACAACCATTGGTACGGTTTGATTATGTCAGTCCTGATGCCAGCCGGTATTTTGGTTATGCCCGTTGCGACTATTCTGTATTACCGGAAGTTCTCTTGGCAGGATCCTAGCCAAAGATTGTTCTTCCTTTTCTTTTTGATCTGCAGCCTAGGCGTAACGGTACACCTGCTACGCTTATCAGGCGTTTTGCCTATTAATAATTTCACCTATGCCGCTATGATGTTGAATACTCTCGTGCATATGGTGGTATTAAACCTAGCACTATCTGAAAAGCTACTGGATGCAGAACAAAAGGCTCGAAGTGCAGCCGAAGCATCAGAAGGAAAAGCCATTGCTCTTGCCGAAGAAATGACTCAAGAATTGTTGATCAGTAAACAACAACTGGAAAAAAACCTATCCAAAGAACAACAAGCGGTGAAAGAACAAAGTCGATTTATTGATATGATCAGCCACGAGTATCGTACCCCTCTGGCTATTATCAAAACCAACTTGGATATCTTGGACCTTAAGGCTCAACCAGATTGGCAAAGCCACAATAATCTTCAAGCCATGACTCAAGCAACCGAACGTTTACAAGAGATCTTTGATACTGAAATTCGACAAGGTCATATGCATTATCAGATCAAACCTAAGAAACAAACCCTCCCCGCAATGAAAACATTCCAGCAGATTTTTGCTGATGCAAATAGCCTATGGCCCACAAGAAAAATTCAGTTAAAACTGCAGGCTGACTCATCCCTAGACCAAAAAAAGAACAATATCGATATACATGCGGATACGGCATTACTAAAGACTTTGATTTTTAACCTGTTGGATAACGCTCAAAAATACTCTCCTGTAGGTCAAACGATAGACTGTACGCTGACATATATACCCAGTCAGATCGATGGCCAAACAGCACTAAGAATCAGTATTAGCAATTCTCTTAATAGTAAAGATGCTATTCATATTGATACCAGCCAGTTGTGCGAAAAATATACCCGTGGGGGTAATAGCTCAGGAAGTAGTGGTTTAGGCCTAGGTCTTTACCTCGTAAAACATATCTCCGAGGCCCATAATGGCCGACTTGAGCTATCTCTCACTGAGAATAAGCGGTTCGTTGCGCAATTAACGTTACCCATCACAGATTCCTCCCACTCGAAACCTGCTGTACTAACCTAACTGCTTGAGTGTTAAATCCTAGGTGACCATATCAAAACACTATTTTTATCGTTCTTGTGGAACAAATGCCCCTGAGCTATTTTTTAGATAACAGACTGATTCTCCTGTTATGTGCTTAACCCCATAAATTTGATATTGTTTTTAATCAATGAGTTGTAACCTGTGCATGTAGCAGAATACTTTTAAGAAGAAACAGGGTGATACAGGTTGTATCCTTCAAATACCCCCTTTATATGGCACTGCGAGCTGTTCGTTTATGAAATTAGATCATATTAACGCCGCCACCTTACTCGAAAGTTTGCATGCTGGGGTTATCGTACATAGCCCAGATACCAGTATCCTTTATGCGAACCCTAAAGCGTTGGAGCTTCTACGCCTAACTCAGGAACAGATTTTAGGTAAAGATGCTTTTGATCCAGAATGGCGTTTTTTGGATGAATATAAAAGAGCCCTGCCCTACGACGAATACCCGGTTAATAAGGTTATCGCGTTAAAAGGGGCGATTCAGAATCAGACCGTTGGAGTTATTGATAGTCAGGATGATCAGATTACTTGGGTATCAGTGAATGCCTATCCTGAACTTGATTCACAGGGGGAGATTGAACAGATTGTCGTTAACTTTATGGATATCAGCCATGAGAAAAAAGATATCCCCTACGAAGATATTGTGGCTTTTGCCAGTGATGCCATTATTGTGACAGAAGCCACGCCTCTGACTATCGACGGCCCTAGAATTGTTTATGTAAACCATGCCTTTACCGATATTGCAGGTTATACACCTGATGAGGTACTGGGTAAAACACCTCGTATACTTCAAGGCGAGCAAACGGATCAGGCTACTAAAGACCGGATATCCGAAGCTCTTAAGAAGGGAGAACCCTGTCGAGAAGAGATTCTTAACTACTCCAAAGGCGGACAGCCCTATTGGTTGGATCTGAATATTGTTCCTTTGCACAACGCTTTGGGTGAGCTCACCTACTTTGCAGCCATTGAAAGAGATATATCACAACAGAAACAGCAAGAACTTGTGCTAAAGGATCTGGCAGAAAGTGATCCTTTGACTCATCTAAAAAACCGTCGTGGTTTTGCTGAGCTGGCACAGACCGTGATGTCTAACGCCCAGAGAGAACAAAAACCAGTCACCCTTGCCCTAGTTGATATCGATCATTTTAAAACAGTAAATGATACCCACGGTCATGACATTGGCGATGAAGCTCTGATTTTTTTAAGTTTACTTATGAAGGCCAGTTTTCGGACAGGGGATGTGATCGCCCGGTTTGGCGGAGAGGAGTTTGCCATACTGCTCAGTACCGATAAAGTAAGCGCCGAAAAAGTGTTAGAACAATTTCGGCTATTGATTGAAACCAGCCCTGTTCCTATTAAAGGATACGAAGATATTCACTTTACAATTAGTATTGGCTATAGCGAAAAAACGTCTGATAGAGACAATCTAAACAGAATGATTAAACGAGCCGATAAAGCCCTATATCAGGCAAAAAATACGGGGCGTAATCGGATCTGTTCTCTTTAGGGACTCTTGTTTATTCAATATATAGCCCAAAATGGGAAAGTTGGGATTGATTCAAACATTCCCCATTTTTGTAAAAATGGCCGTCTTCTCAATCACACCGAGATAGGAGAAAAGTATTTAACTTGGGGCGGTGCACTTAAAAAAGCACTTAACTGAGCCAATACACCGTTAGCATCAATAAATCCCAGATAAGCCTGATGGCTTTCTACGCTTGACCAATCTTCATCTAGCAGCATTTCATTATTGGCTTCATCAAACAAAACACTGACCCGCTGGTTGCCTTCAAAGCCTCTGACATTGGGTAAGTTTTCTTCTAAGAATGGCAATAGTGCTTGGAATTGACCAGGTTTGATAGGGCAGTTTAGGGTAACTCGAATACTCATAATTGTGTTCCTTAGATATCAAATTCAAGTACACAATAGCGATCAGAGCTTGGGCCAACTACTTACAAGCAGTCAAAAGTAACGATTTTCGGTCAGATCGACTGTTTTATTTGTTTTGGCGTTAACCCATAGCGTTCTTTAAAAACTTTTATAAAGTTAGAGACATTTTCATAGCCCACTTTTAAAGCCACATCCGTCACCGTCACGTCTTGTTCTTCCAAGAGTTGCCGAGCAAAAGTTAACCTTTTTTCCTGTAACCACTTCTTTGGTGATAGCTGGTAGAGCGCTTTAAAATCACGGTTAAAGCTTGAGAGACTTCGACCTGATAAGTGGGCTAGATCCCCCACACTGAGTTGCAATACATCTGGCTTTTCCAACAATCGTGCTAGGTTGCGTTTTGTCGGTACTCTCTTTCTGTCTGATAACAGGGAATAGAGAACACCTTGATTATCTTTCCAGGCGATTAGATAGAGTAGCTCTTGGAGCTTAAGGTTAATAAAGGCAGGATCTTTGATGTCCACTTTAATGGAGTCAAAGAAATGGCTAAATTCTTCCTGCCCCTCTAACAGACAAAGATTTGGCGTGCTGTCTGAAGATTTAGTACTGCTCTTAGCTTTCGCCAAATAATCAGTTACAACATCATCATCAAAAAATACCAGATAAGCCTTCAAAGCATCCGTTTCTTTAACAAAATCAGAATGAAGGTTTAACCCTTGAGGAAGAAAAACCGCTGAACCAGCCTTTAAAGTGACAACCTCATTTTCGCTATTGGTGATCACCTCTCGACCACTGTCGATATAGATAAAACAAGGCGTATTGGTATAGAACTCAACATCCACCAAATCCTGATCCAGATCTTTATAGAAGATGGCTGAGTTACCCTGCTGTTTAATCACCTTAACATCCCTCATGGCAAAAAGCGCTTGAGGGATAACGAGTACGTTGGTTTGTGTATGTTCAAAAATTGTTTTCATAATTCTGATGACATAAAGTATTCAATAGCTGACCATAACACGGTTCTAACCAAGTAGGGTTAAGCACTAAAACAACAATGTTGCTTAACTGTGTATAAAAGGAAGTGTATTTACGCTTTACCTTCCTGCCAGATACAGGGAAAGACCTTATCATCATGGGGTGGGTGGCCTGGTAGTATAGAAACATCTTTCTGTTGCACCGTAGGGTCTGCACCTTCATGGGGTTGCCAGATGGCATTATCCCCCAACCAACGCGTGGATAGTGCTGCTCTCCTCTGATCTCCTGAAGCATTTCCTCGTGCGCCGTGTAACGTCCATGCAGAGAAAATAAGAATATCACCGGGCTCAACATCCCAACCCACTAGATCAAAAGCATCACGTTGACTTTCGATATCAGGCACAGGTTCTGATTGACTCTGACCTACCCATTTATGCTTGGCATCACCAAAAACTTCAGCTTTATAGTATTTGTTATCCAGATGTGAACCGTTAACAAACTCTAAGGCGCTACCCTCAACTGTAGAAGGTGTTAACGCTAACCAGATCGAACAAATTTGAGAACCAAGAAACGGCCAATAAGGCACATCTTGATGCCAAGGTGTAGCCGCCTCTGTATTAGGTTCTTTTACTAACAGGTGATCAAAATAAAAACGACTGGTAGTACTTTCCATGGCTTGGCCTGCCAGTTTAGCGCAGTCGGAATGATAGATATAATCCCGAATCACGTCATTTTCCTGCCATTGGTATCGATCTGTAAACAGGCGATTTGTTTTGGATGTTCCGGAGTCATTGGCCCAGTTACTCGGTGCATTTAGCTGTTGTTCAACGACACTATTGAGCTTTTCAATCCATTCCTTGGCAACCCCTTGTTTCACTAAAACAACCCCATTTTTCTGATACTGGGAAATTTCATCTGCTGTAAGGTTTCTCTCTGTCATCGCTTTATTCCTTGTTTATGCTGTCACTACTGAGTGATGTGTCCTTATGTTATAAAGGATTCATAAACCTGTATGTCCCCTAGCCAGATGACAAACTGTACAACGATGAATACTCAGAGGATGTACGATGGAAATTAAAAAAAGCGTACCAAGGCTGCCCCAAGTTATTGTCAGCTTGGGAAACCATGATTTTTTTTCGGAATTACTCCGCTATCTCAATATGGAATGCCACATTGATCATTTAGCAGTATTTATTTTTGATCACCAACTTGTCCCTCAACAGATAGATGCCAAAGGTATCAAAGATAATCGCCTCGCTCGCCAGGCAGGAAAGGTCTATACAACTCGATTGTTTCATCGACAAGATCCTAATGCACTGCAAGTTCAGCAACTCAGTGAAAATAGCGGTATTAGCCTGCTAAGGATGCGTGCCAATGACATTCCAGACCTTGAATACAAGCAACTGATATATGATCAATTTAAACTTATTGATCGAGTTTCTTTGCTCTCTCAAACAAACCATCATTGGTTTGTTGTTAATCTGTATCGAGATATTCCCAGTGGAGAATTTAAACCAGAAGATCTTTCCAGGATTCAAACTAATTCGGAATTAATTGTTGAACTATGCCGGAAGCACTTCATCTTATTACCCTCAAGCGTATGGAAGGCACCCTCTCAACCGGAACCTGAAATGCTACAAAGCATTATCCATAGCTTAGGTATTCCATTAAGTCAGCGTGAGATTGAGGTTTGCAGTTATGCATTGATTGGCGTCACCAATGAAGGGATTGCTTTAACACTGGGTATTCAGCCAAGCACTGTAGCGACATTACGAAAGCGCGCCTTTGCCAAGCTTGATGTCAGTAGTATCAACCAGTTATTTGGGCTATGTTTAGGACAGGTGATCACCTCACAAACCAACCCTCTATCTCAGGAGAACGGCTAAACACCCTTAACCAATCACAGTTTCCTGTGCAGGAAATAGAAGGGTAAAACGCGTGCCTTTACCGGGCGTGCTCTGCACCCTAATGACACCGCCATGTTCTTCCATTATTCCGTATGCAATAGACAGCCCAAGGCCTGTTCCTTTACCAATATCTTTGGTTGTAAAAAATGGATCAAATATTTTTTTCTGTAACGCAGGGTCGATACCGCAACCGTTATCCGTTACCGAAATAAAAATATGTTTGTCCGTTTGGCCGCTTTTAATCAGGATATTGCCCTGCTCGCCCACCGCATGACCTGCATTAATAATTAAGTTAAGCAGTACCTGACGAATCTGACCAACATTACAATTCACGGTTGAAATATCATCCAAGCGGGTCACAACATTAGCATTATATTTCAGTTCGTTATTGGCAATTTTTAATGTTTGTTCAATGGCCTCGTTAAGATCAGCAGGTTTAAAGTCGGTACTTTGATCAACATGTGAGAACTCTTTTAAACCGGCGACAATATCCTTAATACGTGCGGTTCCATCTAGAGTGTCCGAGAGGAGTTCAGAAACATCCTCCTGAAGAAAATCCATATCTTGGCCTTGCAACCAAGCATGTAATGCTCCTAATAAGCATTGCTGCTCGTCACGATCCGTTTCTTTTTGTATTAATGTTATTCGCTCTATCGCGCCATTATAGGTCTCAATATACTCAGACAGGGTTTTCACATTACTCATCACAAAACCCACTGGATTATTAATCTCATGGGCGACACCTGCCGCAAGAGTACCTATTGATGCCATTTTTTCTGACTGCACCAGCCGGGCTTGAGTTTGTTGAAGCTGTTCGTTAATACTCTGCAATTTTTTAATATTCTGGCTCAGCTGCTCGGTGCGTACTGCCACCCTGTTTTCCAAGGAGCGGTTAAGCTCTTCCAGCTCTTTTTCATATTGATCTCTACGCTCAGAAGCCTGCTTGAGCCGTTGTGACATCTGATTAAAGGCATCAGCTACATCCGCTATCTCATCCCGTCCAGACACCTTAACGACAACACCCATTTTACCGGCAGAGATTACATTTGCAGCTTGTTGTAGCTTGCTCAGCTGTCCAGTCAAATAAGACCCCAATAAAAAAGAAAACAGAGCAACCAGACCCATTTCACCTAAAGCAATAAATGCACTCCACTGCCAAGCTTCATTGATGGTTTTAACTAATCCGGATGTATCCAGCCCAATATGAACAATGCCATACAGCTCACCTCCTTCACTAATCTCCGCTTTAACATCAAAAACACCGTCAAAGACTAAGGCAACATCACTGTCTTCAGAGAAAGGTCGTGTTAGCAGTCGCTTATCTCCTGCTTGCGCAAATACATCGCCATCAGGAGAAATAACTCGAACATATATAAGATCAGGGTTTTTCATCAACTCAGATGCAAAGGCTTCCAAAGAGGCAAGATCATAGGATAAAACAGCATCTTTAGTGGTCGTAGCGAAGAGTGTTGCGGTGGTCGAGGCCCGCTTTTGCAGGCCTTCATAGTTTGTCGATTTCAGATAATTGACTGTTAGAGATATCAGCAGGGCTAGCAAAACTGCTTCAATAACCGCTACACCCAAAATCGTCTTTAGCTTTAGAGACATACAGATCCATTGTCACATTCAAGTTATTGCAGCATATGATCCAGCAAACGTATGTTCAGATCACGAATATCGTTCCACTGTTGGTCCGAAGCAGCCTCTAGGCCTTTAAAGTTAAGGTTTTTTAATAAAGCTTTACCAGCAGGGTCATTATTCATCGCTAACATAGATTGAACCAGCTTTTGAGCAGATTCTGTCGATAAAGAGGGATGTACGGCGATAGCATGAGAAGTATAAGCCGGTGTTGTCCATAACACTTTCAACTGTTCTCGTACTTCTGGAGCGGAGTTATTAAAGGTTCTCATTACACCGCCACCGGCTGGGAAAAAGCCCTTGGAAACATTCAGATAAACAGAGTCATGGGAGGAAACATATTTTGGACTAAAACCAATGCCATTTTGCTCCATATAAGCTCTGGGTAAAACACTTGCCGCAAAAGCTGCCGGAGAAGGGAAAGCGAGTTTACTACCGTTCAGTTCATTCAATGAAACCAAAGGACTGTCCTTTTTAATCACAACAATCCCTTTAATCTTTTTATCCTTTTGTTTAGCAATGGCGCGATAGCCCGGCTTTTGGCTAAACACTGTGTAATGATAGGGATTCATATAAGCAATATCATATTCACCGGCAAGCAAACGCTTCTCAAATTCTGGGATATTCTTAGCGGTCGAGAACTGAATTTTCAAACCCGAGGATTGACTAAGATAGCGTAAAACAGGGGACCAAAGGGCTGCCATTTTTTTAGCCGATTGCTGAGGTACAACGCCAAACGTCAATGTTTCGGCTCGCAGATTGAATGATAAAAAGCTGAGAAAAAACAACATCATCCATATACGCATACTATCCTCCAGATAATAATTTCATCAGACATGACTCTTCTGTATGACTATAGAGTATTTGTCAAAAACATCCATTAATAACAAATATACACACCTAAAAGGCCTTTTAAGGAGTACTTTCTGATTAATCACTGACGGGTATGAGAATTAGCCTTATCATGATGGAGGGAATGGCTGCTGATCTGTAGGAGTGAATACCTATCCCACCAAACCTATCCCACCAAAAGAGAAGGTATGATCTACCTTAAGTAGTATTCCTATATTCTCCGACCCACTGCCGGAGAATATAATGATCTGATATAAAAAACGCTTTATGGAGTGCCTGAATAAGCCATCTTTGGTTCCTAGTTTAACGAACGATTGAATTAAACTTGGCTTTGGCTAAAGAGACTAATAATGGCTGCGTTCATGTCCAAATCGGCATCATATTTGTCCTTTGTCCCTAAAAACTTAGAACCGGGTTCATTAGCTTCACCATAACGGGCTCTGAATACTTCCTCTCTTATATTACTATCCGACCTAAGAGCTGAGATAGATTCCAGAGCCTGACTCAGTTTATTGGATTCTTGATCTAGAGAATTATCCCCTACTAACTGCTCAAGCCCCACCTTGGTGATTGCAAGATAGGCCCGCTGATCTATCCGCTCCATACTGTTCAGCTCTTCACCCATCTGCAGTAGCTGATCATCGGTAAAATCGTGGTTTTCCAACAGGCTAACGGTATCTTCTATCATCTCTTTTGATACATCGGCAAAATGATTATCACTGCCAGGTATAGTTCCGCTATAAAGCGTGCCTGGCATATTGTGCCCTTCAAAATCACGAGACTCCATTCGGGAGCTGGTTGCTGCAATCTCGCCAACAAAATTAAGAATATTATCCTGAATATCCTTATCTTTACCGGATACCTGTTCGAGCAAACGCTCACCAAGATCATAGTCCAGAGACATAACATTCAATAGTTGGCTCTGTTGCTCCTCATCAAAGCTATTTAGCTTATCCATCAAGCCATTAACATCTTCCGTTTTATTAAGAGACGAGATAAAACTGTGTAAATCATTGGATGATGAAGTCAACATGATACGCCCCATGCTGTCGTAGGTGGCGTCATCACTATTGGGGACGACCTTCTCTGCATATTGAGCCGTTTGCTGTAGAATTTTTGAGCGGGTGGCATCGTTAGCGCTGCTCAGCGCATCAATCAGCTCACCTTTGATCTCACTATAAGGGGTATTAAGCTGTAATGTTGTGGGCGTATCCATTCCTTGTAGAGTTTCGCTGAGCTGTTGCAACTCTTCATCGTCTAATTCAGACGCTAGATCTAAGAATTTCTCATTTGTCATCAGTCCTGAATCAATCAGGTGTTTTTGGCTATCCTCATCCAATCGATTAAGGATACCGTCCATCTTATCCGCCATTTTAGATGAGCCGGGTAATACGATATTAACATTACCTTGATAAGCCTTACCGGTGGCGTAATGTTCCAACTCTGAGTTTTGGGATATCTGACTTAATACTGCTGATGTATCCGGTAGCTTCTGGAGATTACTGCCTTTATCAAAAGACGTAATCTGCAATGAAGCAGTATTCTGATTGTCGTTTAACTTATAAATACGTAGCAGGCCACTATCAGAACTATTGATATTCATAACTCTTTCCCTAGGATGTATCCCGTTATTTTTGCTCAAATAACATGTATCGTAAGCGGCATAAATACACACTTCTTGATCATATGTGTGGTAGCGCAATTAATTTTTCATAATGGCTATATCGGCAGAGATACAAGGAGAGAGAGACTTGAAATGTTGTCGGTATGTAGGCCTATGTACTCTTTTGTTTATATGCTGTGTTTTTTATATCCCCCTTTTGGTAAAGACAAAAAGGGGTGATATTGACCTAAGGAGCCACTGAAGAAGTCGCGTCTCGATTCAGCAAAAATCGAGGCTCTATCAAATAATCCGTAACCTCAAATTTAATATAGAGACTTACCGTAATACAGCCATTGTTGGCTCTCCTCTCCGCCCATTTTTTGATAAAACGGCTGAGCCTTATGATTATCCTCTAATACCAACCAAGACAACCGTTTAACACCCTTTTGCTTACAATGAGTTTCAGTAAATTCAAATAGCTTTTGACCTATAGATCGGCCCCTAAAACCCTCTTTGATGAGAAACTCTTTCATCGTGGCCGCTGGCGTTAGATCATAAGTAAAGGTGGTATATACAATGACAGAATAACCTATGATTTCGCCTCCAAGCCAAGCAGTAACACAGTCAAATTCTGCATTAGGGCCAAATCCTCGCTGCAAAAGTTCTTGCTCGGTTACCTTAAATTTATGGTCATAGCCTTCAAATACGGCCAAATCCCACATCAAAGGCAACACCATAGGGATATCTTTGGCTTGTAATAAACGGATACATACTTCGGTCATGGTACCTCCGGTTTATCGGTACAAAATCGATACAACTAAGCATCTGAATAACAGACTCCCGATACTTCCCGATCACTTGTGACCGGAAAATATCGGTGTTTCTATAGAGAAACATCGGTGAATGGGTGAATGGGTGAATGGGTGAATAGAGGATTAAGCTTTAATACCTTCAAAGCGGAATTTCTCATCTTGCCAGCCTGTAATACCACCAATCATAATTTTCACTGGAAAGCCCAAACGTGCAATTTTCAGTGCCGCTTTATCCGCACCATTACAATGAGGCCCCGCGCAATAAACAACAAAACAACGCATTTTAGGCAAGGCACTCAAACTCTCCTCTGTAATTTTATCCTTTGGCATATGGATCGCACCCGGCACATGGCTGCGCTCAAAAGATAAGCGGCCTCTTACATCTAACAGATGAAAATCTGCTTGTTTTTTTGCCATTGCTTGATGCACATCCGCACAGTCTGTTTCAAAAGCAAGTTTTGAGGAAAAATGAGTAATAGCCAGTGCTGAGTCTGCTGCTGGGGATTCGGTTACTACTGAATTTTCAAAGTTGGTTTGCATAGTAAAGCTCCTACTAACGAGTTGTTTTCTGTTTTGCTTAACGATGACAACTATTAAATATCAGCTCAGAAAAGCATAAAATGGCGAAAGAGACATAAAACATTACTTTTAGGACATTCCTATTTTTTGCTCTGCAATCTGTCTAAAAAAACAACTAGCATGCTTCCAACCCATAATTAACCAAGCTTAATAGGCTTAAGGTGTATTTCATGAGTGTTAACACAGTGGCTATATGCGCTTACGATGGCTTATCCATGCTGGAGTTTGGCGCTGCCGTAGAGATTTTTAGCGCTTACGGAAAACACTTTTCACCTTGGTATACATGCAAGGTGATCTCAGTGGATGACAGCTATCTTGCGATATCAGAGGGTATGGGACTTCAGGTGGATAACGATTTAAACGCGTTGAAAGATGTGGATATGATTGTTATTCCCGGCTGGACAGGCCTGCATCGAGAAGCTAGCCCTGAATTTATCCAAGCACTACAGACCAGCTATCAAAACGGTACAAGAATCGTATCCTTTTGTTCTGGCGCTTTTATTATTGCCCAAACAGGGATTTTAGATCATAAACAAGCCACTACTCACTGGCGTTACGCGGATGAATTTCGTGCTCGCTTTCCCAATGTAGAACTGGACGTCAATCGGCTTTATATCCAATCCGATAACATCTACAGCTCCGCCGGTAGTGCTGCCTGTATTGATCTATCTATCGAACTAATACGACAAGATTTTGGTGCCGAGATTGCGAATACCGTCGCCAAACGCTTGGTCGTTCCAGGTCATAGAGATGGAGGACAACAGCAGTATATTGAACTTCCAGTGCCTAAAAGAAGCTCTGAACTGGGCAGTGTGATGGATTGGGCTTTAGAAAACTTGGATAAAAAAATCACTACAGCAGAACTGGCCAATCGAGCGTGCTTGACCCGAAGAACCTTCGACCGCCATTTTCGCCAAAGCTACGGCATGAGTTTAAAACAATGGTTGTTGAATGCAAAAATAGAGCGAGCAAAGTACTTATTGGAAACCACAGATACGGCGATTGAAACCATTGCCTCTCTGAGCGGTTTCTCCACCTCTTTATCTCTTAGAAATCACTTTGATAATTTTGTCGGTGTCAGCCCGAAACAGTACCGAAAAGCGCTACATGGGCTTTAGATATCGGATTAGGGCTTGGATCTCTGGAAAAGAGTCACTCCAAAGCCTTACTTCGTCAATTCCTTCCCCTTTATATTAAAACTCTTCTACACTTTGTTCTTGAGACTATTTTATTGATATAGATCAAAAAATAGTCTTGATTACAATTGATCTATCAGCACACAAATTAAAAAAGGAGCAATTAATCAAAAATTTAATTTTATCGATTAATTTATGCATCCAAACAAATAATGACTGCGTAGTTCTAAAGCATTATTGTTAATCAATGCCACAAAAAAACATTAGATATCAATAATTTAAAGAATAGTAAATAAGATAAAAACCTAAACAAAAACCTTCTACAGCAAGACCTATTTCTCTGGCTGATATCTGGGCAGATGCTTGGGGAATATCGAAGTGTTTTTATTTAGAAATATTCACTACGGAGAACTTAATGCTATGTGGTTGATTACCCCACTGATAACCGCGCTGGCATGCTGTATTGCTTTTACATCGGTTCATGCAGCAGATGCAGAACTTGAGCAATTGAAAAAAGCGTATCAACGGCCAACATCTATCCCATTTCCAGCGGCTAATCCCTACAATGCGGAAAAAGCCCAGCTCGGTAAAATGCTATTCTTTGATCAGCGTCTCAGTCGTAACTTTAATATGAACTGTGCGACCTGCCACAACCCTTCTTTGGGCTGGGAAGACGGTGTGTCCGGTGCCTTTGGTGGTCAAGGGGTTACTCTAGGTAGGAACTCACCCACAGTATTAAACATGGCTTGGGGTAAAACATTCTTTTGGGACGGCCGCTCCAGCACTCTAGAAGATCAAATTAGAGGCCCTGTTGAATCTCCTAATGAGATGAATGTCTCCCTAGATACCGTTGCCAAACGTCTGAATGAAGTACCTGGATACCGTCAATGGTTTGAACGCGTATTCCCCGGAAAAGGCATTCATGTGGATGGTATTTTAAAAGCCATTGCAACCTATGAGCGCACCATTGTATCTGGCAC
>JAKZRG010000035.1:0-54977 GCA_047518265.1 Oceanospirillum sp. | reverse complement strand
CCTGTGCCATGAAATCGGGCTCAAAGCCTGCGAACCATTGCATAAGGAGTTCTTCGCCGGTCAGTTTTTTGACCTCTTCAAATAAGTTTTTTTCTTTATGCGAGACCAAAGATACTGCTACGCCTGCTTGCCCAGCACGGCCAGTGCGACCAATGCGATGGATGTAGTCTTCAGCATTGTGTGGCAGTTCAAAGTTAATCACGTATTGCAGTTCTTTGATGTCCAGGCCACGGGCGGCAACGTCAGTGGCCACAAGCGCCCGCACTTTACCGTTTTTAAACTCTTCTAATCCTCGATCACGGGCACCTTGGGATTTATCACCGTGCACTGCCACCGCATTGATGCCGTCTTTGGCTAACTCTTTTACTAGCTCATCTACCGCCTGTTTGGTACGAGTAAAAATCAGCACCTGCTGCCAATTATTTGAGCCTATTAGGTAGGCCAGCATCGCCGCCTTTTTCTTAGTGTCCACCTCATAAAAGCGTTGCTCAATTTTTGCAACTGTGGTGTTACGCTCGGCCACTTCAATCAGTTTTGGCTGATTTAAAATGGTTTTACTGAGAGCAAAGACTTCATCATTAAAGGTGGCAGAGAAAAACAAGGTTTGGCGAGTCTCGGGTAAGCGCTTTAGGATACGATTAATATCAACAATAAAGCCCATATCCAGCATTCGATCGGCTTCATCGAGTACTAAGGTTTCAATAGTGCTTAAATCGATCAACCCTTTGATGGCCAGTTCAAGTAATCGTCCGGGGGTTGCCACCAGTACATCACAGCCTTGATTGAGCGCTTTAATCTGCGGATTAATACTTGCGCCTCCATAGGCAACCACAGAGCTAAACTCTAAACCTTGGCTATATTTCACAAAGCTTTTCTGTACTTGCTGCGCCAGTTCACGTGTAGGCGTAAGCACTAATACACGGATGTTTTTTTCGCTGTTTTGTTCTAAGCGCGTAAGGTAGCGATGAATCAAAGGTAACGCAAAGGCAGCCGTTTTACCCGTACCGGTTTGCGCCCCAGCTAAGACATCATGGCCTGCCAACACCTCTGGAACGGCCTCCAGCTGAATCGGTGTAGGTGTTTGATAATCAAGGGATTCTAATATTGCCAACACATCTAAATGCAAACCAAGGGATGCAAAACTCATAACCAAACACCGCAAACAAAATTAAGATAGCGCATTGTAACACCGAACGCTTAAAAGTCTGAGGTGGTGGTTTATTGAACAACTATCTTGAAAACCACAGGGGAAGTCGATCAGGCTAGATCTAAGGATTCAAAGTTTAGCGGATGAAATTGTGCAAAAGCCAGTGGGTGCCCAAAATTGGCTGATTTAGGCGCACCTCACTAGATACTACATACTAAGAATTACCTTCCTTGACTAAAACGATCTGCTTTCCATTATGCATTTCA
Source organism: Oceanospirillum sp. (assembly GCA_047518265.1). Classification (GTDB taxonomy): domain Bacteria; phylum Pseudomonadota; class Gammaproteobacteria; order Pseudomonadales; family Halomonadaceae; genus Oceanospirillum. The sequence goes on along the minus strand of JAKZRG010000035.1, from coordinate 53,564 downwards.
ATGGAAAAAAATACGCCGGTAGAAACGGTCAATGTTGCTTGCAACCATTTTTTGGCTTCAACCAAGGTCACTTCTGTACCATTAGGTAATAATACGTCCGTTATTTTATGTTCATCGACTAAGAAATTTAGATCGAACCATGCATCAACCCATGCGTCTTCGTTGTTTTCTATACTCATACTATTTTTCACTTAACACTTGCCAACAGCGGCCGAGATAGCAATGTCCAGCCCCGAAGAGGGCCGTTGCTTGACCTCGTTAACTGCCGACGACTTGAATAATTCTGGATTATCATCAATCCATGCTTGTTTGGGGTAATGTACCATTTATAAGGCATACCTTCATCTGTCGAGTATGGGAACAAAATACGGTTAGTCTGGGACATCCAATATTTACCCTTTGATTCTCAAGGATTATTTTATGGTTGTCCCGTATTTGCTGTCCGGTAATCCTCCCGCAGTATTCAATGCTGAGGGAGGAATAATTCATTTTCTATTTGCAGGAGGCTATTTTTCGCAAGTGCTATTCACTTTGTCCGGTATTATTAGGCCTTTACAGCTTAGGTAAGGCGATAATTGCTTCCACTTCTACCTTTAGATCCTGATGAAACAGGGCGTCTACCTTCACCAATGAGCTGGCAGGAAAGTTACCCTGATAAACCTCCATTAAAGCCTCCCGCGCTTTAGCAAGATCTGACATATCAGAGACAAAAATAGTCACCTTGATCAATGATTCCAGTCCAGTTTGGTGATGGTTTACGATAATGGTTAGCTGTCGATAAATTTCCTTAATTTGATTGGCAATATCAGCCGCCTGGGCGTTTGTTGCAAAGGCGGTTAATCCCGAAGTATAGAGTTGGTTTTGGTAGGATACGGCATGTACATAAGGGCCTGCAGCCTCGCCAAGTTCTGGGTAGTTATGCTTTTGAATTTCAGGTGACATGCTTGGATGATGCATGGGGTTATTTGTCCTATTTACTTATTTTGTGTGGCAAGTACTTTGGCTGTGAGTTGCTGAACACTTGGCCCTAATACGATAGAAATAATGGCAGCGGCAGGCCAAGCCATCACAAAGGCTTTACCCCATTGGACTGGAAAATCATCAATAAAGCCCAGGTTTATCCAAGTAACCCATAAGGTCATAAAGCTGGACAAACACAATGACATAAGTAAACCAAATACGATGCGATGTACCATTAGATGTCCTCTATGTTCTAGCGTTAACAGGTTATGGTGTTTCAATAAGCGGGTGCGACATATCCATACAAGGATGTAATTTTTCGATATAAGTCACCTGAGTCAGATTTTGTGCAAGGTAGGCTCGGGTATGAGGGGCTTCAAAATGCGCTTGAAGGGCTGCTTCATTGTCCCAACGTTCCCATAGGGTAAATTTTTGCAGATCATCTTTGTGAGCCAGTACTTCAAAATATTGGCAGCCCGGTTCTTTCACGGTCTCTTGCACCAGTTTTAACATTTGCTCTATTGCAAAGGCCCTATCGGTGCCCGTTGTGAGTTCCAGACCTGCACTGACGTATAACGTATCCATTCTTTTCCCCTTACCGTTTTATCCGGTTTTTCTTCGCGTGTTTATTAACGTGAGAAAAGAGTAGAAAATTCCGAAAAAGATTTATATGGTTAAAAATTGAAACTCTAATTCCAAAAATGAAATCATGTACGACGATATCGCGTTATTTATCCATATTGTTCAAGCCAGAGGATTGGCTGGAGCAGCAAAACGTCTGAACATACCGCCAGCTACGGTCACCCGGCGACTGAAAAAGCTGGAGGACGGTTTGGGCTGTCAGCTTATTCATCGGTCGGCCAGACAGTTCAGGCTTACAGCAGAAGGGGAAGTGTATTTCCACTCATTTTCTGATTTGGTGAACGATTTTGAATCGACCACTAAACACTTGAGTCAGCAGATGCAAAGCTTGCAGGGAGCACTGACAGTATTAGCGCCCACCAATATCTCCATTGGTTACCTGCAACCCATGTGGTCAGAATTTATTGCCGCCTATCCTGATATTCAGCTCAACTTAAAATTGAATAACGAGAACAAGGATATTATTGAAGAGCAGGCCGATATCGCCTTGAGAATTGGCCCACAAAAAGATTCACGACTGTATCAGATGGGGCTAGGTGCTATACCGACCTTTTTAGTGGCTTCTCCGGGGTATTTGGCATCTTCGCCACCCTTAAATGATCTGGATGATCTTTACCATCACAGGTGTATTACGGTTTTTCATTTACCGAATTGGTCATTTGTTCATCAGCAGACAAAAGAGAAGGTTACCCTACACCAACGTGCAGCCCTGCGTGTAGATGATATTAATATGGCCTGTCAATTTGCGGCGGATGGTCATGGTTTAGCCCTATTACCTGCAACAGAAACGGTACAAATGATCCAGCAGGGCAAACTCGTCACACCATTAATGGACTGGCACGGGCCGGACCGAGAGCTGTATCTGATTTGGCCCAGTGGCAAATTGCTTGGCGCTAAAGCGCAATGCCTTAAACAGCATGTACAGCAGTATGTTGCAAAAGCGCTGACAGAATTGAATAAGTTTGGTCTGTGATATTGGGTTATCCACCTGACTTAAAAAATAAAATTTTTCTTGTTACTTCTCGTATTGTTCGTGTCGTGACGTCTTGATAAATAGGCATCATAATATCTATAGTCGTTATGTGTCGGGTTACGGAGTATTACATGTCCCTTGATTTGGATTACCGCTCTCACCAAGGGTATGTGGCGAAGCCCAATCGCTATTTAACGTCTGTGCCCTCACCACCACTCAGTCATTGGGTCGAAAGCTTTTGGCAGTTAACCGTTTCTGAAGGGGTACACTATTATCGCAGTGTGCCAGATAACTGTGTTGACCTTATTCTCAACATGGAACAACCTGAAGATGCCTTTCTTATCACGCCATTTTCATCGCCGAATATATTTGAGCTGAAAGGGCCCGTATCCTATTTTGGTATACGGTTCAGCATATTAGGCCATCAAGGCTTAATCTCTGTGCCTGTAGGAGAATGGGATATATCCGACGGGGAAACTCAAGCCAGGGATCTATTACCCCCTCAGGTGTTAAACCGTATCTTTGACGGTATTGGTGAGAAGGTTCCATTTAAGTCCCTTTGCCAAAAGATATCAGACATCTTACTGAAGGCAGTCATCCAGCCTGTTATTGATCCTCGATTGGCAAAATATATACGTTATTGCCACCATAATATGGTTTCAGCTATCAGCCTTTCAGAGAAACAGTGTTCAGAGTTTGGTGTATCGTCTCGACAGCTTCGTCGGCTAAGTCACTTGTATTTAGGACTTTCACCACGGACTTTTGCACGAGTATTGCGGTTTCAATCCACTCTCAACGATATCAATGCTCATCATTCTGGGGGTTCTCAGGTAAACCGCTACTATGATCAACCTCACTTGATTCGGGAATTTAAACGTTTATCAGGACTGACACCCTCCGAATTCAGAACTTTGTCCGTTTTGTACAATTCAAACTAAAACCGGGGAGCAATAATACGGCCTATATTTTTTATTCTTATAGGAGTGAGCCCGTGATTGAAATTGAAGCAATGTTTCCGGTAATGGTTGCATCAGATCTTGTTGCAGTTAAAGCATTTTATGAAACGGTTTTTGGCTTTAACTCTGTCTTTTTTGATCCAGAGTTTTACTTGCATCTGGTATCGCCGAGCACAGGTGTGCAACTGGGGTTTTTATTACCCGGCCATGAATCCCAGCCCTCGTTTTTGCACCCTGTCATGTCAACGGACGGCTATGTTATTTCACTGGAAGTAAAAGATGCCCTTAAGGCCTATACCGAAGCAAAAACCATGAACCTGACTGTCTCCATGCCATTAAAAGAAGAAGACTGGGGCCAAATACATTTTATACTGCAAGACCCGGCAGGGTTCCATATTGATGTGGTTCAGCACCTTAATGCTCCTGATACGTGATAGTAAAAAGGAGGCTCAGGCAGAAGAGTATCCTAAGATACGAAATAACTTTTGTTTAGGGCCTTTATCTATATTGCGTTTCATTTTGACTTTACATCAATAACTGCTATTTCTACGACACTCAACAGTATTATCTTAACACTTATATCTATTCATACCTTAATAGCATCCAAAATATCTCTATATACTTTATTATTCCAATCCTGAATTATTATTTGCGACCTAAAAAGAGCCCATAATTCGACAACAGATATAAAAACAATCACAGAAAAGCCTAGCAGATGGTAGTCCATGATCACCAACATCACCCCGACTAAGAAAAGAGAGAGATCTAATATTCCATAGAACCATTTACCTAAGTAAAAATGATGTATACCCGTAATGAAAAACCAGTTTAAAGCGGCATATGTATCAGGATCTTTGATGCGGCTTTTAACCTTAAGGTAAAATTCTTTTCTACTTTCGTCAGGCAAACTCGCTATCTCTACCCGCAGCCGTTCCTCTTCCTTATTGACGTCATCTTGATTAAGCAACTTCTATTCCTCCAGCAGGGGATCGATGCATTTACAAAAGCTATCGTTTCTGTTGCAACATTTGATTCTGTTTATCCCCAATTGAACACCTTTATATAAACCAAACTTGCTAATTGCCTGATAGGTATACTTTGAGCACGTTGGCTCGAAATTACATTCAATTCCAAACCAACGCCTACTTCCACCTGTATCTCTATAGACTCGAATTAAGAACAGCACAAAGCACTTCAAAATTCTAACGCCCTACAGTAATAATGGCTGCTTCTCTATTCCAAAATAACCAAAATCGTTTCCGTTCAATCACCTGAAAGACCAATTGCCATCCATCAGCAGCCAGTGCATTTAGCTCTGCTTCCATTTTCTTTATGGGTAACCCTGAAGCCCCCAATAAAACAGTACCACAACCACCTTCTACAACATGAACCACTTTATATTCTTTATATCTGCTACTTTCCATTATCGTTCCTTGTTATCTTTAAGAGCTATATTCATACAAATGATTCATCGTCATGAGTATTTTGCGGAGCATAAACTACCAGACTTCCACTCTAAACCCACCTAGGGAAAACCCTAGTATTATATCTTAATTGGGACAGCCACCTTTTCATTTATGTTTGATTTTCTGGGTATCCCAATTAATTCGCCAATTGTCTCGCGATCCAAAAGGCATCACTATTTCCAACCTTGAATCCACTTATCTCGGCCTTTTAATTCCGTCCAGTCGATTGCATACTCATTTTTTGAAAGAACCGCTTCCAACTTACATGACATTACTACCCCCTCTTCATCGAACTCAATTTCTGACACCAAGAAATGCTTTTCTCGATTCATAGGCTTTACTGCGGTCCATTTACTATTATGTAATTTAGCAGGATTTATTCGATTCATATCCTCACTCCGTAACTCTCTGACAAATAAGTATTATAGGACAGCCACTTCCTCCTCCAAAATACTGACTTATTCAGCTTTAGACAACCGCTCACTACTCCCTTATAAGTACCACTACCCTGCAAGCTAATAGACCGGGCGAATGCAGCGTCTGATTGCACCACTTACTGTAGTTGATTTGGCGCTTCATTAATTAAATTCAGTTTATCCGTCATCATCTCAATCGGACACTTAAAATTGAATCGCTTTCTTGGCCTTATATTTAGCTCATACGCGATTGCATCCAGCTCTTCTTGAGTCGCTGTTGAAAGATCTGTTCCCTTTGGAAGATACTGCCTAATCAGCCCATTGATGTTCTCATTAGCACCTCGTTGCCAAGGGCTATGTGGGTCTGCGAAGTAGATTGCTACACCTGTCTTTTGAGTAATTTCGGCATGATGAGCCATTTCTCTTCCTTGGTCATAAGTCATGGTTTTCTTCATTTTATCCGGCATACGGTTCAGTGCGGCACTAAAACCCGACACAGCGGATGTAGCCGTCGCATCAGCCATTTTCGCCAATATCAGATAACCTGTTGTTAGCTCGACCAGAGTGCCCACTGCAGATGCATTGCCCTTACCTTTAATCAAATCGCCTTCCCAATGCCCTGGAACGCTTCTATCATCAACCTCTGGCGGACGTAAGTGAATACTGACCATATCGGGGATCTGCCCTCTACGATCGACACTTCCACGTCTTGGTTTACGTGTTGAACGGCCATGTCGCAAACAGTGAATCAGCTCTTTTTTCAGCTCGCCCACAGGTAAAGCATAAATGGCGTTATAGATAGTTTCACGACAGACATATTGTTCAGGGAATAGCTTCATTTGCTCTTTCAGATAACCGGAAATCTGCTCAGGAGAAAGGTAGCGACGAAGCATATCAATGATCAGTTGAAAAAGCTCACTGTCAGTAGAAAGCTTCTTTTTCGGTTTGCAAGGCTGTCGTCGTTTATGTCTCAACTTTTGAGCATGACAAGCCTGATAAACGTCATCCTGACTATTACGATTGATCTCTCTGATTACAGAAGTATGAGATCGTTTTAGTTGGCGACTAATAGCACGTCGGCTAAGCCCTTCAGACAATCCAATCTGAATAAAAGAACGTTCTTCGAAAGAGAATTCACTGTAGTTCATGGGTGCATCTTACCTTAATGGCAAGTGGTGCACTCAGAATCTGCGGCCAAACCGTTATAAGCTTTCAAATTTATAGCCCCTCAGATATAAATATACCTGTCTATCCCGGCTAGTTTCCTAGAGAGATGGGTATGGCTTTGGAGCTTTTTTCATCTCCTGCTATTGAACGGCTTACACCACTTTAGAATCAAACCAGATCCAACAGGAGCAACCTCTAGCACAATTTCCAATCTATCTAATTTTATGGCTATTCAGATTTGCTACAGGCCAGTTTATTCCCATTCAATATCATCAAGCACAATGCGCGCATCTCTAAGGCTGCAATCAGTTAATGCGGTTAGCCGGTTTACGGTCATGGAGGGATCCCGTTTGGCTATTTCTTTCAGCTGTTGACGGGTTAATTTAGGTTTGTTTTCAGAGAGTTTTTTACTTACCCAAAGCCAACTGTTTTCATCGGACTGGGATATTAAACGAATAATCCCACGTATCTGTTCGCTGTCAGCCTCTAGCTGCCAATTTCTGGAACGGCCTTTACGGGTGAGCGTTGCGCCAGTCGCTTTTATGGCCAACTTAAGCGTGTCAGTTTCTAGGGTTCGTCTGACAAACCCATTTAAGGTGATATTAACCAGCATGGCCATTCAATCTGCTAAGGGCTTTCGATTTATACAGGGTAACATTTCGGGTATGTTTTTTATCAAGAAACAGATAAACGCCACGTCCTAAGTCTGAGCGACGGACACCTATTTGGGGTTGGTAGCCAGTACTTCACATTGCTTTAAGAGCATTTCCAGCAAGCTATCGGCATAAATCTGAAAGCTATTATCAACGATATAGCGATAAATCTGCTTTGCATCCTTGCTTGCTCATTGTGTAATCACAACCTTCCTCACGGTATTACTTCCCTTTTAATTCTTCCAATACTTCATTTTTTATCTGCTCAACCAGATCACGGTTAAATGGTTGATACTTGCCCGCTTCTACGTCCTGAATCCCTTCTTGAGCGGCTTCTTTCATCGCCTTCTGTTCAAAAATTCTAGCTCAACGGCTTCCAGCTCCATAGCCCGTGCATAAGAATAAACCACGGCAACAGGCCGCCCGTTTCTCTCTATCGTTACTGCTTCTTCCTTAACCTTATCAATCACCTCACTAAAGCCCCTAACCGCTTCAGTTGCTGTCATATTTCGCATGGTAGCCTCAGTACATAAAGAATTTAATTCTGTGGCTGTCTCGGTCCCGGTTTTACTGTTGAATGTGCCGATAACTTTAGAGTCATCTAATTTTATGGATATCCTCGTTACCGCCTTTTATGAAAAGACCTGCTCAAGCGTTTCAGCATCCAGAAAACGATCTTCATATTTCTGTAGTTCTTGGGAGGAAGCCGACTGTAACTTTTCAACGGCCCAGTTTGGTAACTCTCCGAACTTTTTTGTCAGTAAACGATGGATTACTTTGTATTCACCTACATGCATCGCTTTATCAGTGATCTGGCGTTCCCACTCTTCAATTCGATTAGCCAACACGGTATGCACCTCATAAAAATCATTGATATCAGACACAGTGGTTTCATTTGATTCGAAGCCCAACCGCCCTTTCCTGATAAAGCAAGGCAATATAGCCCATCACGCGCACAGCCATAATGGGATCAACGGTACTTTGGAATTCCAAAAGAATATACAGATAAAGCCATTTATCCTGAAACTTTACCCGCCAGATAACATCATCCTCCCTTTCACGAAATTCCTTAGTGACAAAGCTACTATCGACTTTTTGCAAACTATCAAAATCCAGCTGAGTAACCCAATCCTCAGCCACAAAAGTCTGTAACAACTGAACGACCATCTCAGCATGGGAGAAAAGACGCTTATAACTATGATCATGAGGCGTATCCTTGCCTGCCATACGTTAGTCTCCCAACAGCCGATGCTCAAACCACTGACTTGAAAACTCATCTTCTCCACACAAAAACGCCCGCCGAACACAGCGAGCGATACAGTGATAATAAGGGGTGTCCGATGGATAAATCTGCTCTTGCCGAGCACGAGTCATAACCACCTCCTCCATGAGTAACCATATATTCCATATGAATTAAGCATAGCTAGAAACTTTAGAAGTATCTAATTTAACTTTATAGGTGTCCCCGTTTGTTTCCAGAAAAGCGGCGGGTTAAACGTCAGACACTTGCCAACTAGCTTATTCTTTTGCAAGCTTATAAAAATCGCCTAGACTCCCGTCAACTAATCCCGAACAAAATTGATCTCCTGATAAAGCAGTAAATTCTTTTTTCATTATTCTGCATATCTGCTTTGTTGTAACGACTCCATAAGTCACAGGGTGCTCCCTTTGCACTTTGGTTGTGAACACCTTATTTGTTTCGGTTTCAAAAAGGTTATTATCAGTGAACCAATAAGGCTTAGGTGACGCAGAAAGCTGATCCCAGACTGTGGGCAGAAAATCAATATGAGAAGAAAGGTTATTATTAATCACATTATGAATATCATCAGGCTTGTGGATAAACAATGCGGCTGAATTCTGATATATATTCATAGTGTTTGCGTGTAGAGTATGACCATCTTCAAAAAATTCTTCTCCATGATCACCAAAGAAAACAAAAATAGTATTGTTCCATTCTCCTTTATCTTTGATATGTTCAATCATCTCACCGACTAAAGAGTCCACATAAAATGCAGAGTTTTTATATCTGTTAATAATTTTTTCTGATTCTTTTCTTGATATAGTAAACAGATTTTTATCAAATGGTATTACAGGTTTAAATTTTTCAAATTTACTTTCATTTGGGTAAGAATAATTATGATGCGTTGAATGGAGTGTCAAATAAAAAAACTGCGACCCACCCTTTTTATTAAAGTTTTCAATAAAATAGTTTTTTACTTGAGCATCACGCTTATCCCATGAAATCTTAGAATCCTCATACAATACAAAGCTATCAAATACATCTTTGTTAATAACATTTTGCATTCCAAACCAATTAAAATGATAACTACTGACAGCATGTGTCTTATAACCATTTTGTTTTACCATCTCAAACAAAGGAGAGGGGACAGCGTTATTTACTATGTCACTATAGTAGGTCGGAAAGATCCCATACAAAAAACTTATCAGCCCAAAATGGGTTCCATTGCTGGTGGAGAAATTATTTCTAAACTGCGTTCCACTGTGCTTATTAATGTTTGGCATTACATCCTTATGCATCATATCGCTTCTAAGGCTTTCTGCCATTACAATAACAATATTTGGCTTGTTTAATTGAGTATATTTTATTGGAAGTTTACTCTCACTGATCTTTTGAGGTTTAACATATACGTTGATATTTTTAAACAAAGATGTAAATGAACTCTGAGGCCTCCAGTTAATTGCTATTTCTATCTGTTTTATAAATCCAGTTTGGGCATATTTTCCGTATGAAAAAACCAACCGTTCAGAAATTAAAACTATTAAAAAAACACCAATAAAGACTTTAACACTCATTTTGAAATACATTGTTTTTTTGTGCAGATAGTAAGCTACAAAAAAAACAACAAATGGAATCAATATTGATGCAGCGACTGCAGAATAAAAAGTATAATCATTAATACCACTAGTAGCCCGAAAATCATCTTGCAATATAGCTGAAATAAAGAATGTATTAATATGTGTCCGCGTTACAGCTAAAGAAGACAAATCCAAAACTAGAAAGACAACACCTAAAGTTACAATAAGTGGAAACAACCATTTAATTTTAAAATTTAATAGTTTAATGGTTTTTTCAATAACCAGCAAATAAATCAAAGACCATAAAAAACCAGTACCCAAAGCCCCAATATATGCGAGCTTCGCATGTGACATATCATTTATTGATAACAGTATTTGTCCTAAAGCTAACAAGCTAAATATGAACGCAAAAATAAAAGAATGTAAACCAAATGTGAAATTCTTAGACATAAAATGAAAAACCTGTTCTTGTGATAATATTGTCTATTATTTTTAGCTAGATTTTAAAAACAATTAAATTAAAGAGTGATTTTTTCTGACATAATGATTTTTCATTACACTGCGAATACAGCTTTAATAATCCATCTAAAGTTGATAATTATTTTACCATAATATCGGGAAAAAGACTGCCTTGGATTCAAGTAATAAGTGCAATTCTGTTTATGCAGCGAGAAGGTCCTATAAATAATTCGTTTGGGAATTGTCCTCCACGCATTTTTCGTGGACGCTTATTCAAGTGATTCATCTCCCATATAACTTTCTCATCTGTTATCTGAGTGAAGTCCGTTCCCTTTGGAAAGTACTGCCTGATCAAACCATTGGTATTTTCATTGACCCCGTACTCCCAAGACGCATACGGGTGAGCAAAATAGATCTCTGTATCAAGTCCCTTTGCTAGTACCGGGCCAATTCAGTAATTTGATACAGGTAAGCTTTTTGAGTATTACGGGCAAAACCTCTCAGTGTCATCTGATCGGTCATTTGTTGGCGCAAGGGAGTCATGAGGAAGTCTCCAACAGATTGATGGAGACTTAAGTGTGGTTGGCTTTATTGGGCTCACGCCTGCCCCACGAAGCGGCTTAGTTCAACCTCCGTTATAATTAGCATTCAACTTTTTGTAGAATCAGTAACTATTCAGAATAGTTACCCTCCCATCAACTCCACCAATCCCTCACTCTCCTCCCTCAACACCTTCAAATCCTCTTTCAGTCGCTTCACAAAAGCCTTTGCCAGCCCCGACTGTGTTCTATGTGCGGGATAAATCAGGTTATAGCGGTAGCCGATTCTTGGTTCAAAGGGGCGGACTTGTATGCCGAGTTTTTGGTAGTGCAGTGCGCTTAGAGGGTCTACGAGGGAGACGCCCATGCCTGCTTGTATAAAGCCACAAGCGCCGTAGGAGAGTTGAGTGTCGACAAGGAGTTTGCGGTTGACGCCTGCGGAGTCGAATACGCTGTCGATTTTGTGGCGTAGGCTTTGGTCGGTGCCCATGGAGATAAAAAATTCGCCTTCTAGATCCTCGGGTCGTATCACGTCTTTTTCTCCCAGTGGGTGCCCTGCCGGTAAGACACAGACCAGTCGGCTGTCGGCTAGGGGTTCTACTGTGATGGACATGTCCATATGGGGTACGGCGGAGACGATGCCGACGTCGAACTGTTGGCTGGCGACCAAGTCTGCGACCTGCTGGGTGCTGCGGATTTGGAATGATAGGGAGACGCCAGGATTATCTTCGCTAAAGCGTTTAACGGCGAAGGGCACAAATTCTAGGGATGCGGCGGGCATCGAGGCGATACGTAGGGAGCCTAGGTGCAGTTCCCGTAGTTCGTCGGCGGCCCGTTTCAGTTTTTCTAGGGAGATAAAGGCCCGTTCGACTTCGGCGTAAAACATATGGGCTTCTGGTGTGGGGACTAGGCGTTTTTTTTGCCGTTCGAACATGGGCACGTCTACGGTGGCTTCAAAGTCGCTGAGTAAACGACTGACGGCGGGTTGGGAGACACACAAAATATCCGCTGCGCCACTTGTGGTGCCGCTAATCATTACAGCGCGAAAGGCTTCAATCTGTCGATACGTTAAGTTGGCCACTGTTTTTATTCTCTCCAAATTGTAGGCATTCCAAGGACTTCTCAGGATACGTTATTTACTGTCGCTTCTTTTGCTTGCTCTTTTGTCGGTTCTTTTTTTTAGGCCCGCAGTGTGTTGAGTAGGCTCTTTTCATAAAGTTAATAATATTATGTTATCAAATAATGAAAACAAACGATTTGATGTTATTTGATTAAAAATCCATCATTCCATCACACCTACCTCAGGTATAAAACATAACAATGAGAGGTTTTGATGGAGAAGTTTTTCCGCTATGTGCTGACAGCTCTGATCAGCACGGTAGCCATCAGTCAGTTTATTCAGGTGCTGACCCGCTACGTATTCGAAATGCCTGTGATGGGACTGGAAGAGGTCGCGCTGATCCCTACCGTTTGGCTCTATATTCTGGGCAGTGTTAACGCTTCGCGGGAAGATACTCAGATCCGGGCCAATGTGTTGGAGATCTTTCTCAGCACGGATAAAGCCCGCCTGGTTCTGCATATTATCTCGGAAGTGATCAGTATCGCTGTTTCCTGCTGGTTAACCTGGTGGGCTTGGAAATACTTTAACTACGCGCTGCGCGTAGGTAAGGAAAGCCCCACCCTGTATATCCCAACCTTTGTTTATGAATCCGCACTGTTTTTAGGTCTGGCGACCATGACTTTGTTCACTCTGTGGCATTTGGTTCGCAATGTACAAATCCTTTTGGGTTATCGACCTATGCCCCACACCGATCAACCCAGCACTGATGAGCTGGATGAAATGCAGATCCTAAACCCAGAACAGAGGGATAAATAACATGATTGAGATAGCGATTTTGGCATTTGCCGTTCTGGTGGTGCTGTTAACCCTAGGTGTGCCTCTGCCCTACTGTTTTGGTGCAGGTTTGATGGTGATGACGGTTATTGGCGAAGCCACCATGCGCGGCATGATGCTGTGGGGCTTTAGTCAGCTAACCAATCCCGTATTACTGGCCATTCCGTTGTTTGTGTTTGCGGGCACCATTATGAGTGTCAGTGGTATTGCCGCCAGCTTGCTGCAGTTTGTGAACGTCTTTATTGGTCGTGTTCGCGGTGGTTTAGGCGTGGTTGCGTCTGTGAGCTGTGCCATTATCGGTGCAATCTCGGGCAGTGGTCTAACGGGTATTGCGGCTATTGGCCCTCTGTTGATTCCTGAAATGGAGCGCAAGGGTTATCCACGGGCGTATGCCACGGCGTTAATTGCCAACTCTTCGGTATTGGGTCTGCTAATTCCACCCAGTGTCACCATGATTGTCTATGGCTGGGTGACCGATACCTCTATTTTGGCCAGTTTTCTGGCGACCTTAGGCCCCGGTCTGTTGATTATGCTGAACTTCTGCATCGTTAACCTGTTTATGGCCCGTAAGTTCCCCTTGATTCTGGATGAGCCGCTGGAGTTTACCGAGCTGATGAAACAGAGCGGTAAAAAGACCATCAATGCGATTCCTGCTTTGTTGATGCCGGTAATCATTCTGGGTGGTATCTACGGCGGTATTATGACGCCAACAGAAGCCGCCGCTGTAGCGGTGATCTATGCCCTACCGGTGGGCTTTATGATCTATAAAGGCCTGACCTTCAAGATTCTATTGGAGTCCGGTAAAGAGTCTGCCTCTGCCGTAGGGGCCATTCTGATTATGGTGCTGTTCAGCCTGATGCTGAGCCAGATCTATGTGATGGAAGATATCCCTCAGATGATGGTGGATAAGATCTTTGAGATCACAGACGACAAGGTGCTGTTGCTGATTCTGACCAACCTGTTCCTGTTTGGTATCGGCATGATCGTGAACGATATCACCGCCATTATTCTGACTGCGCCTCTGCTGTTGCCTTTGATGTCTGCTCTGGGTGTGAGCCCTATTCAATTCGCAGCAATCATGGGTGTAAACACGGCTATGGGTGGTGTGACACCGCCATACGCCAGCATTCTATATCTGGGTGCTCGTATCGGTAAGGTGAAATTTACCGAGCTGATCAAACCTGCCATGACCCTGATTCTATTTGGCTATATCCCAGTAGTGATTCTGGTGTCTGTCTGGCCGGATCTGTCTGAATACATTCCACGAATGTTTGGTTACTAATCATCTCAGTAATACCAGAGATGCTTGGTTACTGAGAATCTAAACCGTTTTATCCAAGCCCGCTCTGCTTAGGGGAACCTTTCGCAAGCAGACCTGAGCAGGGTGCCTATTCACATAAAAAATGATCTGACGCTTTTAAAGATTGGTAAATAAAAAGCCCAGATCCATAAACAAAAAGAAACGTCTGGCCTCATTCCAGACATGCTGAAAAAGCAGGAGAAAATAATGAAAACAAGCCTGATGAAAAAACTGGCCCTGGCCGTCGCCCTATCCGCATCACTGACCACGGTCGCTGAAGCGGTAACCTTGAAACTGTCCCATGTACGCCCTCAGGAAACGGCGATCGACTTAGACGCTAAACGTTTTGCTGATGACGTTAAAAGCGCGACAAACGGTAAAGTAAAAGTAAAAGTTTATCCTGCCAGTTCCTTGGGCGATTACACCGTTGTACAGGAGCGTGTCAGTCTGGGCGCTATCGATATGGCGGTTCAACCACCTGCCTCTGGTGTCGATAAACGTTTCCAACTGATCTATATGCCTTATCTGGTAAACACTTGGGATGAAGCTCAAAAAGTATTCTCCAAGGGTTCCACCATGCGCAATACCGTATCTGAGTTATACGGCAAACAGGATATTGAAGTTCTGGCCGCTTGGCCGGTGTACTTCGGTGGTGTATCTCTGAATAAAGAGGTGAATGGCGCGGCAGATCCTTCTGTGAACAAAAATGCCAAACTGCGCGTACCGCCTATTAAAACCTTCCAGATGACCGCAGACAATATTGGTTTTATTGGCTCGCCACTGCCTTTCTCTGAAGCCTTTACTGCGGTTCAGACCGGTGTTGTTGATGGTGTGATGGGTTCTGGTGCTGAAGGTTATTACGCTTCTTTCCGTGATGTTACTAAGACCTACCTGCCGATTAATACTCACTTTGAAGTGTGGTTCCTGATTATCAATAAGGAAGTTCTGTCAGATCTAAGCGACAGCCAGCAAGAGAAGCTGCAAGCCGCTGCAGAGCGTTTTGAAGAAGCTCGTTGGGTGACTGCCCGTACAGATCAGAAGAAAAACGAACAACTGCTGGCTAAAGCTGGGGCCAAGATTGTTCCTGTATCTGATGCCCAAATTCAGGCCCATGCTGACTTAGTACGTAAGAAGGTATGGCCAGAAATTATGGACGATATCGGTGCAGACTGGGCTAACGGTGTTATCCAGCAAGCGCTGAAATAGGCCATTAGATCGATCCTGATTAGTGATTAAAGCTATCAATAATCACTCTAGGTCGAAAAACTGTAGGTTGGAAAAGCCGAAGGCGCCTTCCGACGGCTGCAAATGTCGGATGGCGCTCCGCTTATCCAACCTACACAAGCCTCACTTCGATTGCTTTCCTTCGGGAAAACATCACCCCCTATTAACCGGGAATATACGCAATTATGAGAAGCTCTACTGCCAATAATGCCCCTAATACCGCTGAAATCTGTGTCATTGGTGGTGGCATTGTGGGTTTGGCCATTGCCCTGGGTTTGATCCGAAATGGCCATCAGGTGGTGGTCTTGGATGAAAGTGATATCGCCTTTCGGGCCTCACGGGGCAACTTTGGCTTGGTATGGGTTCAGGGTAAAGGCGATACAATGCCTGAATACGCCACCATTAGTCGTCATTCCGCCCGTTTGTGGCAGCCTTTGGCGGATAGTCTTCGGGACAGTACTGGCATTGATATTCAGCTACAGCAAAAAGGCGGTCTGTTCTTCTGTATGACCGAACAGGAGCTGCAAGCGCGACACCAGATGCTGACAAAGATGCAGCAAGCCGCAGGCGGTGACTACCCTTTCCAGACGCTGGATCTAAAACAAGTACAAGCACTGGAGCCAGAAGCCGGGCCAGAAGTGGCCGGAGCGACATTGGGGCCAGAAGATGGTCATGTAAACCCCCTGCTGTTTTTCCGTGCGATGACAGAACAATTTCTACAACTGGGTGGCAAGATTGTCCATTCCGGTAAGGTGAGTGGTATCAAATCACATCACTCTGGTTTTATGGTGACCTGCCATGACAAGGGGTTCGATAGCGTCTGGCATTGCGAAAAAGTGGTATTAGCCGCTGGACTGGGTAACAAAGAGTTAGCCCCTATGGTGGGTTTGCATGCACCGGTTGAACCGAATCTGGGGCAGGTTTTAATCAGTGAACGCATCAAGCCTTTCTTGAGTTACCCCACAGGTCATGTACGTCAAACCAATGAAGGCACCATACAGATCGGTGACTCTAAAGAAGATGTCGGTTTTAACACAGATACCCGTATTGATGTGCTGGCACAGATCGCCAATCGAGCCCGCAAGATGTACCCCATTCTGAATAAAGTCCGTCTGGTACGCACCTGGGGTGCGTTAAGGGTGATGACACCGGATGGTTACCCTATTTATCAGCAATCCTCAGAGTGCCCTGGAGCCTATGTGGTGACCTGCCACAGCGGTGTCACACTGGGTGCACTGCATCAAGGGCCTATCGCGGATTGGATCTCTCAAAGTACGATCTCTCAAAGTACAACCCAACTACCGCTGGAGGTGTTCAATGGACAACGCTTTAGCCTTTAAAAACGCAGCCCATAAAAAAGCAGCTTTTAAAAGACTGCCTAGCCGTCAACAGAACAGTATTACCGTCTACGTTGATGGTAAGCCCATTAAGATGCAGCCCTACGATACTGCCGCTGCCGCAGTGCTGGCCTCGGAGTTGCGTTATGGCCGTACCACACCGATCAGCGGCAGTGCCCGAGCCCCCTATTGCATGATGGGCATCTGTTTTGAGTGCTTGCTGGAAATTGATGGTTTGCAGAATGTTCAGGGTTGTATGACTCAGGTAAAGGAAGGCATGCAAATTCAGCGTCAGTTGCAGGCCCGACAGTTAGTTAATGATCCGACTGGAATAGCTGCAAGCGAGACAGAAAAACCTGCCGTTCAGTTTTACGACGTGTCTTAATTTTGTCGTGCCGACTTACCTGAGTGCTATCTTCCTTTTTCCAAAATGTGCCGATACTTATGAAAACAACAACCGTTCCTACGCACCCTGTGACAGTTTCTCACTCGGCTACATCTATGTACTCGGCAGAGACACAGGAGCAAGGTAACCTCAATCAGGTTACAGATTATGATTTAGTCGTTATCGGCGCAGGCCCTGCCGGTATGGCGGCAACCACCACCGCTCATAGCTTAGGCCTTCGTGTGGCTCTACTGGATGAACAACCTTCTCCCGGCGGCCAGATATATCGTGCGATTGGCCATACCGCTTTGGCGGATGAACAGATTCTTGGCCCAGATTACTATGCAGGTCGAGATCTGTTTAATAATCTGGAACAGAGCCTGCAAAATGACCAACAAGAGCAGGGTCAAACGGGCTCCTCTAAGACACAGGCTCCGGATTATTTTCCTGGCAGTATGGTGTGGTCTATCGAGAAAGATCTCACCGTCTGTTTTAGCCAACAAGATTCCAGTAAGCGCTTTCGGGCAAAAAAAATCCTTATCGCTACCGGTGCAATGGAACGCCCCGTGCCCTTCCCCGGCTGGACATTACCGGGAGTAATGACCTGTGGTTCGGCACAGATTTTATTAAAACAAAGCGCCCTTGCTCCAGAGACACCGCTGGTAATCGCAGGTAGTGGCCCATTATTACTGCTTATTGCCGCACAGCTGCATCGAGCCGGTGTTGAAATCTCAGCCGTATTGGATACCACGCCTAAAGGCCGTTATCGCAAAGCCATTAAATATATTCCCGGTGCGTTAAAAAATATCCCCCTACTAAAAAAAGGCTTGGACCTGCTACAGGAGCTGAAACAAGCGGGTATCCGCTATGAAAAGCATGTCACCGGTTTAAAGGCACTTTCTGGCAATATTACAGCGACAGCGAACTCCCCTACTGGAAATAACTCTGGCGTCTCTCAATTTGATCCCTCTCAGGCAGAGGTATTAGATCAAGTGGAATACCAGATCAATGGGCAAAAACAACACTTGCCCTGTCGCACCCTACTGGTTCACCAAGGTGTTGTGCCCAATGTGCAACTGAGTCGCTCCTTACAGCTTGATCATCAGTGGAATCCTTTACAGCTATGCTGGACACCTACACAAGATAGCTGGGGTGCCAGTTCCAATCTTAATATTTATATTGCCGGTGATGGTGGTGGTATTGCTGGTGCAAAAGCTGCGGAATATCAAGGCAAACTGGCCGCATTAAAGATTGCCAATCTGTTGGGAAAACTAACAAAAGCGCAACTGGAGCAGGAATCCACCCCCTTTAGAAAGTCTTTGCAACAACAGGAAGCGATTCGACCCTTTTTGGATCAGATCTATCAGCCTATTCCGGAATTTCTTACTCCAGAGGATGACACTGTTGTCTGTCGCTGTGAGGAAATTACCGCAGGTGAGATCCGACAAATCGCCGCTAAAGGTATTGCCGGACCGAATCAGGCCAAGGCCTTCTGTCGATCTGGTATGGGACCTTGTCAGGGGCGCATGTGTGGTCTGACGGTTTCTAATCTGATTGCGGATACCCAAAACAAAGCGCCAGAACAGGTGGGCTACTACCAGATTCGCAGCCCGATCAAACCGCTAACTCTGGATGAACTGGCAGACCTGGCAGAATAGTTTTCCGGAATCATGAACTGTTGAGATAACTGAATACGGTTAATCACAAAATACTATTAATCACAAAACAATAGGGGGCTGTTTCCATGCCCCTCTTACCCTTGCCTGTTTGTTCGCCGCAAGCACAAGTAGATCCATTAGAAATCAACAATAGAATTAATCCTTAATTGCACTAGACGATAACAATGCAAATCAAAAACGACACCAACATGTTCCAACAATAACAATAAACTCCAAAGCAGCTGCCGGGTGAAAAAATGTTCAATATCAATCTGGGTTTTAAAAAAGAGCTTATTCTGGTTATTACCCTGTCCTTTTTCAGTTATGCGGCCATCGCATTGTTAACATTATTATCATTGGGTCAGATCGACCGGACCTTTCTCTCCATTGAACAGCTGAACCAGACGATTAGTGCCAGTAAAAATCTCCATATTGAACTGCTCTCTGCTGGCCAAGCAGATCACGTTCAACTTGAACCTCTACTGACTTCAGCCAATCGTCTGAAGGAAGCGTTAATATCTAGCCAAAAGCCGTCAGAGTCACAGGAAAAGATACCGAGCAATATTGATTCTCTTTTTGTCCACGTAGAACAATGGGCACAACTGAAACAAGAGATTACACAGCAACAAGAACTTATAGGCCATACCGATAACATCGGCTACCGAGCAGAAACAGCACAGGCTTTAGCTGAAATTGAAAAGACACTTTTCTCTAATCTGAAATCCGACTTCGATCATCTTAAAGAAAGCATCCTTCGTGCAGGGGAACAGAAAAAACCACAAATGTTCCAGCAAGCCTCTGTCGCCTTGGATACTTTTCAACAAGCCGTAAAATCAATGGAGTTTGAGGACTTTTATGGCCCTAAAATAACAGCATTATCCAATCAGCTCGAACGATTGAAAAATACCACGACCGAACTCTCCTACAACCAACAACAAAGTTTGACTCTCTATCAGAGCATTTCACAACAACTGAAAAGATTGGATAACGCACTGGCAGACAAACTAATACAGGCAAGACTGGATGCAAATAAAGTGTCATCTTCCGCCCGTAACGTATTATTGGCTCTAAGTATCGTTATGGCTCTGGTAACCGCAGGATTGTTGATTCATACCAGTAGCCGGATCATTCGTCGTCTGGATCAGATGAGTGGCATCTTCAGCGATATATCACAAGGTGATCTGACCAAACAGATCACGCCACCTCCTATAGAAAAAGACGCCCTGGATTCCACGCTGACATCAATAGGCACAATGACGGACGCCCTCAATCACCTGTTACGTAATGTCGTGCAGGAAAGTGCGCAACTGAAACAGCAAACAGAGTCTCTGGATCAGGTCTGTAGAAGTATGTCTCTGCACGGCGATACCACCCATAAGCAATCAGAAAACATGGTGCTACTGTCAGATCAGATTAACAGCAGTACACAAGCCATTGTCCAGGCGGGTCAGAATAACCAGCAGCAATCTCAGGCCATGCAAGATGCCGTTCTGAAAGGTGAAAGTGTTATCCAGCAAACATTACATAGCATGACACAGCTAACAGGCACTCTGGATAGCCTATCTCAGCAAATGGAAGATCTTGATGACGCCTCCAATCAGGTCAATGGTATGACTGAAATGATCAATACCATTGCTGAACAGACTAATCTTTTGGCATTAAATGCGGCGATCGAAGCTGCCAGAGCCGGAGAATCCGGTCGGGGCTTTGCTGTTGTGGCAGATGAAGTTCGTGACTTAGCAAGCCGGACCGTGGGAGCCACGCAACATATCGCAGATGTCACCCACACCATGCAAGCCGGTATTCAGGCATTGTTCTCTGCCATGTCTGAAGGTAGTGCCCATATCGATCAGAGCCAGCAGTTAGGCCAAGATGCCTCTCAGGCACTCCATCAAATACGCACTATGATGAATCAATCCGTACAAGCCAACAAACAGCTTAATGAGCAGATTGAGGCTATCGCCACAGCGGTCACCGCAATGAGTGAGAGTATTTACACCATTTCTGACAGCGTGAGCCAAAGTCAGCAGCTTAATCAAACCGTTGATGAGTTTGTAAACCAATGCAGAGAGAAGTCCGAAACTTTGCTAGAGACTGCCGGACAATTTAAATGCATTAATTCTAACTCTGGATAGAACCTGAAACCTCCCCTCACTCGATAACAGACGTGCTCGCATGTTTTACAACATGCCTTTGCTGAAGCAAGCGAAATGCTGTGCTTGCTTCAGCCTTTTTTAATTCATTTCATACTGAAGGAAACAATTATGTCCATTCAACGTTTTGAAACTGCCACTCGTATGAGTCGAGCATTGGTGCACAACAACACCGTTTACTTATGCGGTCAGGTTGCAGAGGATCGTTCTGCTGATATCACAGGACAGACTGAAACCATGCTGAAAAAAGTTGATGCCTTGCTGGAATCAGTCGGTAGTTCCCGTGAGCATATGCTGTCTGCTACCCTTTATATCAAGGATATGGTTGATTTCCAGGCTATGAATGCCGTGTGGGATAACTGGGTGCCTGAAGGCAAAGCACCTGCGAGAGCCTGTGTACAAGCCAGTATGGCATCACCTGAACTACTGGTTGAAATTTCTGTCGTAGCAGCATTGAAATAGAGGGATCATCCGACTGATAGATACCGTTAGGTCTCTATCAGTCCATTATCAGTTATCCCATAAACGGGCTTGCCTCCTAGTCCAAATATAAAGGAGCATTGGGAGAACCATCTATGCTCTTTTCTATTCCTTCCAAGAAGTTAGTGCTTCGATTAATACGAGTAGTCACCAGAATAATAATTCTCATTACAGCTACCAGTGCCCACTCTGAAATGCGCCTTATAACAACCACTGAGCCTCCCATCAATTATGTCCATGCAGGAAAATTCACGGGCATGACAACAGAGATTGTTAGGGCTATTCGCGATCAGCTGGGTTGGGATAACAAAGTGGAGGTGTACCCCTGGGCGCGCGGTTATCAGCTTGCACTGACGACACCTAATATAGTGCTATTTACCGCTGGAAAGACACCAGAACGCGCGGCCGCTGGTTTCCAATTTATCGGTCCAGTATCAACCAGACAACATGCGGTTTTTACCAGGGTTGAATATAAACCAGACGGAACTGACAGTTTGCGCTCCTCTATGATCCCTATTGCCGGATTACGAGGAGGCTGGCGAGGTAAATATCTTAGTAATGATGGATTTAAGGTTCTTGAAACAACGCAACATGATCAGGGCTTTCGCATGTTGATGAACCATCGCATCGACTACTGGATAAGTTCTGACCTGGAAGCTCCTATAATTGCTAAAAAATGGGGTTATCGCACGAAGGATTTGAAAGTTGCCTGGATAATTAAAGAAGCCCCCAGTTATATGGCAATATCCCCAGGCACCAATAAGCAGCTTATTGAAACTTGGGAAGCCGCATATCACGCGCTACAAGAAACTGACTTCTTTGAAAAAGAGGTGGAGCGCTGGAGCAATATCCTTGACGCGGATCTTAAGTTCTCTGGAACAACCGGTTATGTCATAAATCACTAAGCCTTCTCCTAATGTAGTGATCTAATAACCCTGGACACCATGTTAGGTGGTAAAATTTCCACTATTAAGAGAGAAGAAAAGCTAGGGCTATTTTAAGAGGGCACGATCCAGCTCAATCGCTTGAGCAATAAGGTTGATCTTAGCAAAGTTAAAACCGCTTAAATAACTGGCCAACTCTTCTGCCCCAAGCAATTGCTTAACAATCTGTTTGAGGCTATAACCTTTTTGCTGCAGCTGCTGTGCGTTTTCGCAGAGCTGTACAATATTGTCTAGTTTCTCGGCCAATGCCTGTTTGCCATCTTCCAGAATCCCTCTGTGAGGACAAAACAGAGTATCAAAGTCCCGTTCGAGTACTTTACGAGTACTAGCAATAATCTGATCCAAATGCTCATCCGCCCGTAAAAAACGGATAGACTTGGAGATATAAAGATCACCGCTAAATAACCAACCTTTTTCAGGTAGGTAAAAACAATGTAGATCCTTTGCATGGCCCGGCGTAAAGATCGTTTCCAATCTTGTTTGATCCGATAGGGTTATCACATCTGGTAGAAGTTGAGTCTGTACCGGCTGAGGACTGCCCCAAATAATCTTCTGTAGTACAGGTGTGCGATAACCATCAGAAAACTTATTAGCAGCCTGCTGTGGCGCATAGGGCACCAATTTACACAAATCAGCAATACGGGCCGCGTTCCCACTATGATCCTCATGATGATGGGATAACAGTAGAGTATTAACCGGCTTTTCCTGAATAAAGCGCTTAACATCAGGCCACTGATTAGATGGCCCGCAGTCAATCAAGGTATCGCCCAATCGATAGACAATAAAAGTGGTATTGATGCCTAGATTTAAACGACCGACCCGTGCACCTTCGACTTCCGCAAATTGATAGCGCTTTCTGATTGGCATAATAGAACTCTATGAATAAGACAGCGCTACGCTAGCACAACCCATATTGCGAACGGTCAGTCAGGTTTTTAAATAATTAATCAGTTTAGGAGAATGGAATAAAACGCGGTTACAGGTTACACACTTGCCTCCAATCAGAATTCTGCCATAAATTTCTTATTACGACGCCGACAACCACTTCTCCATAGTAAAATTACTCAAAATAACGTTATCCCGCTCTATTCTATTTTCATGCAGAACCTTAAAACCCTGTTTTTCAAAAAGAGATTTCGCTAGGAATGATGCCTCAACATACAGCCGCTTGTTACCACGGGCTAAAGCAATCTCTTGTACATGATTAAACAAAGCACTAGCAACTCCACGGCCCTGGTAATCAGGTAAGGTGTAGGTACAATCGATATGACCATCTGGGTCTAATTCGATAAAGCCCACAATGCGTTGCTCTAGGATGGCGAGGTAAGGTTGTTTCTCTTCTAAACGCTCAGCCCATTTTTCATAATTGGGAGGAATAGGAGCCCAGGCTTCCTTTTGCTTCTGAGAGTAAACAGAGGAGTCGATCCCATGCACTGCAGCATAAAACAGATCTGCAACCTCAACGGCTGCATCTGTTGTGTAATTCACGATCTTCATAATAAGGTTATCGCACACAGAATATTAAAACCTCAGTTATAAAACTGAGGTTTATGAAAGAGAATTGAAATTTAAGGGGATATTATCACTTAAGTCTCTGCGAAAACTCACTCATTTTCCGCTCAAATTCATCAAAACGCATATTCAGTGTTTCAGTCATCTGCTGTTTTATCTCATCATCCGCAAAGGAGTAGCGAATACTGTTGTAGACATATTCTTTGACTTGCAAATAATCAGGTTTGTAGCGAGATGACAACAGTACATATTCATGGGTTAAATTATTACGAGATACGCCGGAGTCATCGGTAGAAATGACCATAGGCACATCATAAGCGGAATAAATCAGATAAGGATGCTCCTGCCCTTTTACCCCAAGGATAAATTCGTTACTGGTCAGGTTAATCTCAATCACGGATTTCTCTTTTATGATTTGCAACAACTCTGTAGCGTTATCTTCATAAGGCAGATCAATACCATGACCAATACGTTGGGCTCCTGCTATATTCACAGCATCAGTAATATGGAAGGTAAGATTTTTAGGTCTAACCATACCCAAGGTAAGCTCTCCTGCATGTAGAGCACGGTTTACACTTGGATATTTGCCTCTGAGATAGTTAAACATCTGCATATGCAAGCGGTAATCCTGAATAGCGACGACACCGTTCTCCGGCCCGACAATATTCACCCCTACAATCAAATCACTGTTATTTGACGCTTTAAAAGCAGCATACAGGCGGGAAAAAACCTTACTAGGATCACTATTACGGGAGGCATAGCTTTGATAACGCATCGTAAAATCAGCATCATCGATACCCTGATGATATTGATTGAGCTTTTCAACAAAATAGTTTACTCGGCGGTTAAAGCCTTGATCTTGCTCAATCTTCGCGCCCAGCTGGTCAAAATAAATAAATAGCTCTTCTTGATCCGAGCTATTGCGTACATTTCGATCGAATAACTCATCCTGATAGCTATAGGGTACCGAACCCAGCATGGTTTCGATGTAAAGCACATTTTCTTTTTTTGCTCTATCTTTCAGGATATTTAATCCCTTGTCATAGGCGGCCTTTGAAACCGGGCCAAAATAACCGAAGGTATTAAAAAAGTTCTGATCGGGAGCCGGTTGGTCGTGGTAATGATTGCTATAGTCCTTATCAGACCAAAGTGTCAGTAGCTTGCGATAGGCAACGGAATTATTGCGAATTCCTGTGGCAGTCAAACAGGTTTCATTATCCGCCATTTTCGCTTTAATTTTTAAACTGGCAACATCGACACAGTACTGTTTATCTTCTACCCAATCCAAGTAGGTTTCCACATAAAGAGACCCTGAATAATGATGATGCAAATCCCCCCCTTTAGGCATGGCGGTTAAGAAGAGATTTAGCTGAGCAATGTTAGGCGTAGAGCCTGATATTAACTGCTGATAAAACTGCTCTGTTTTAGTTTCATCACTGACAACCTCTACTTCCTGTTCTGGTTTTTCCACCGAAGCACAACCGGATAGAAACAAAGATAAGATTAAACTACCTGTCACCTTGCGCATAATCAGTATTCCTTCAGCAAAACGTGATTGAGTTCTCTATTAATTAAGGTTTACACCTATGATTTATGCAAATATTAATGTTTTAAATAGCCAGTCTGATGCTGTCCTTCAATACATCCATCGCGGCATTAATAGCTTTTTGTACACTTGCTTTGGCAATAATTTGCAGGGTTAACAGCTCTACTTCCAACAACTGCTTTTCCCGTTCCATCTCAGATTCAAATTCCTCGTCATCAATATCACCCTCCGCTCTGGCTGTAACCAATTCCGACAAGGACATCTGATGCTCATCAAACAGTCCCTCTACATGTGGAGCCAGTTTATCAACATCATCCCCAACTGCCGCTAATGCTGCATCAGCCATATTCTTAAAAAGTGTATCCAATTCCATGTCTTTCCCTCTGATTATCTGCCTCATATCTAAAAATCACAGATACATTCACGATGTATAGTCATTATTGATAGGCATTTAGTTATCCATATTTTTAGCTGCTTCTCCACGAATCATGGAGATAAACAGTTTTTGGTACTGTTCCATACGCCTCTTAATCATAAAATCACTCAGGCTATTCTTCTTTTGATGTTTCATTCGGTCTTCCTGCCACCATGTTAAAGCCAGCTCGCTTTGCTTTAAGGTTTCACTATTAACAGGACGAATTGACTGCCTCGTTTTCAATGTATGCAGTGATACCTCAATATCTAAATAGTGTTGCTGGGCCGCTACAAAGCTTCTTTGTGGTTTATCAAGGTAGGATTGCGTGAGATAGAATCGATTGATCTGAGTAGAAATCTGCTCCATTTGCTTTAATGATGCCTGATCATACGGAGCAACTAACTGAGTAGCACAACCCGTTAACACTCCCAAAAAACAACACAAGAATGCTAAGCGAGTCTTTATTGTGAACTGAACAATATTCGATAGAGAAACGTTTTCTGGAGTGCCTAACATCAATAAATTCCTTGTCAAAAATCATTGACTCTAATTTATCAGATTTAAAAATAGGCACTATTACCAAGTATTACACCTCACTATAAAACTCAAATACCCCAGGAACGATTCCCATAAACAGATTTTATTTTGACAAGTGGCCCTTCTTATACAAGGTTTTTAATCTCGGTATCACCCATAAGAACAGATAATTACTAATAAACATTAATCTAATTGAACTATTTTGCATTTTGAATTCTGTAAGGAAACGTAGCACACAAGACACACAAGACACGCAATGTTACAAAAAAGACAGCTCAGTGTAACTTTATGTCACAAAACTAGTATTTACCCTTATATATATTGTAATAATCCAGTGTTAGATTGAGCGCTTTAAAAATTGCAACATTCACATGGACTATATAGTCACAAAAGGTAAGGTTAATAAAAAATACATCTAAATCAGATTTTAGATACATATCAAAAACATTATTCTCATAGAAAAGTGAGACTATTGATAATAAATTAGCGTGACCTAGCTTGGTAAACATTTGAATATGGATGCTCCGTTAATGAGAGTTACTCCAGTACTCAGCCTCTTAAAAACAGTTTTAAATTTTGGTGAACAAGGTGAAACTTTCAACTCGATTAATCCTAATCTTTTTAGCCGTAGGTTTAGTACCTGCCATAATTTTAGGTGGCTTTTCTGTTTACGAAGCGAGTAGCTCGCTATCACAACAATCATTTAATAAACTACAAGCTGTTCGGGGTATTAAGAAATCTCAGATTGAAGCTTTCTTTGCTGAACGAAAAGGCGATATGTCTATTTTGTCAGAGACTGTTTCTACCTTGTACCAAGAATTTGAAGATGTAAAAAAAGTTGAAACCATATTGTCTGCCCCTCGCGTCGCTGGACAGCAAGGTTTTTTCGAAAAGTATGTTACTGCCTACGAATACTATGATCTGTTTCTAATTAACAAACAGGGAGATGTTTTTTTTACTGTCTCTAAAGAAGCTGATTTTGGGACCAATTTACTGACAGGTCCTTATCGAGAGTCAGGACTTGCCAAACTATTCAAACAAGTCAAAAGCAGTCGTAGTTACGGACTACAAGACTTTTCTCCTTATGCTCCGAGCAATAACGAACCTGCAGCCTTTATCGGTCAGCCTATCTATCATAATAATGAGCTGGTAATGGTCGTTGCATTGCAACTCTCTATCGAAAAAATCAACAGTATTATGCAACTACGTGACGGTATGGGGGAAACAGGAGAGTCTTATTTGGTAGGCCAAGATATGTTGATGCGCTCTGACTCTTATCTAGACCCTCAAGGGCACTCTGTGAAAGCATCCTTTGCTGGCACAGTGGCTAAAAATGGAGTCAATACATCAGCAGTCACAGAAGCCCTAGCAGGAAAAACGGCAATAGATATTATTAATGATTACAATAATCACCCAGTTCTGTCTGCTTATACCCCTGTTAATGTAGAAGGACATACTTGGGCCTTAATCGCTGAAATTGATGAAGCTGAAGCCTTCCACGCGGTTACCGAGCTGGAATGGATTATGTTTATTTTGGCAATTATTGTTATCACTGCCGTTATGTTTATTGCTGTGCAGGTATCTCGCTCTGTAACCCGCCCATTAGGTGGCGAACCTAAAGAGATGCAATATATTGCAGAGAGAATCGCTGCAGGTGATTTAACACTAAAATTCAATAATGATGCACAAAAAGACAGTGTTTACGGTGCCATGGCACGTATGAGTCAGAATTTACACAAACTGGTGAATAAAATAATGGTTTCCAGTAGTGAAATTGCCCGTGCCAGTGAAGAGACCTCAGTGGTAACCAAACAGACAAATAGAAACGTACAGCTGCAACAGGACGAAACCCATCAGGTATCTAGCGCTATCAATGAAATGTCGGCTTCCGGTCAACAGGTTTCCTCTAGTACGGTCGAGGCATCAAATGCCGCCAACAGTGCTGCTAAAGAGGCTGCTAGTGCCAAGGGAATTATTGAGAATACAGTAAAATCCATTCAGACCTTATCTACCGATGTCTCCGAGTCAGCTCAAGCGATTCAATCTCTGGCAGAAGATACCGATCGGATCGGATCAGTACTAGATGTTATTAAGAGTATTGCTGAACAGACCAATTTATTAGCGCTTAATGCTGCTATTGAGGCTGCTCGTGCCGGAGAACAAGGGCGAGGTTTTGCGGTCGTCGCAGATGAAGTTCGCTCTTTGGCCCAGAAGACCCAAGACTCTACCAGCAATATTGAAAATATGATCAGCCAACTACAAAATAGCGCAGATAAGGCATCCGCGGCTATGAACAGGAGCATGGATAATACTCAACGCACTATCTCTTCTGCAGAGGAAGCCGGTACAGCTATCGCCACCATCAGCCTGGCAGCGGATAATATCTATGATATGAATGTTCAGATCGCCAGTGCATCCGAACAGCAAAATAGTGCTGTTGAGGAAATCAATCAAAACATTATTAGTATTAACCAAATCGCATTAGAAACATCCGGTGGTGCACAACAAACAGCTGAGGCGACCCTAGAACTGGCTCGACTAGCTGAGCAACTGCGCGAAACCATTGATGGCTTTAAGGTTTAAACTCTAAAGCCGGATATTTGCAACGATACTAACAATGCCTGAATCTGGTATTCCACCGGATTCAGGTCATCCCTCCTTCGGTTTAAACGCCTAAGCCAAATAATTGCGTGTTATAAATAAACTGTTTTTGAGTGTTTAACCAGACGTCTGATGTTCAGTAAAAATTGATTAATATCAACTAAAGCCACAGAAACAAAACCCTGCTAAGCTGGAATCAATCATTCAGGCTCCACCAGACTGATTTACATCATTATTTTTTAATAGAAAGTTTCTGAGGTATAAGATGACCATTCAAATCGGCGAGAAGATTCCTAATATTTCATTACAAGTTATGGGTGAAAAAGGCCCTGAAGCGGTCAGCACGGATGAGTTATTTTCTGGTAAAAAAGTGGTGCTTTTTGCCGTTCCAGGCGCATTCACGCCGGGTTGCTCTATGACCCACCTGCCCGGTTTTGTTGTTAACGCCGACAAAATTAAAGCAAAAGGCGTTGATAGTATTATCTGCACCTCTGTAAACGATGCTTTTGTAATGGGGGCTTGGGGCAAAGCTCAGAATGCAGAGGAGATTATTATGCTAGCGGATGGTGTTGCCGAACTTGCCGAAGCTCTTAGTTTAGATCAAGATCTTACCGCTGTTAAATTTGGTGTTCGTTCCAAGCGTTATGCAATGATTATTAATGATGGTGTGGTAGAAACCCTAAATATAGATGACAAGGGCGTGGACAAAAGCAGTGCAGAAACTACGTTATCACTATTGTAATCAGTCCTATATCTTAAACACGCTCCTTAAACACTGCTCTTAAGCATATATTAATTTAAGGCCGCTATTTGAGATAGCTCTTTAAGACAGCTAAGGGACAAACACTCCTTGTTTATCCTTTAGCTTTATAATATTAAATGTTCAAAGTATCAATGATGCTTCAGGATCAAACTCGGGGTTTAATTTAAGAGGAGAGTATCCTCGCGGATTACATAAAACCTGGGTCTTGCCAATTCTATAGTCACTGCTATTGTGCAAATGGCCATGTATCCAAGCTTCGGGTTGTAGCTCTTGAATTATCGCAGAAAGGTCACTGGCATAACTTGCTCTCAATTTATCCGACCGATCATTCACAGGCAGAGATTGCGGACTAGGCGCATGGTGACTAACAACAAGGGTTGAACCTGAGAAAGGTTTATTAAGCTCTGCAATGATATAAGATAGCGATTCTTGATGCAGACTCATGGCATCTTCAGGACTGAAACGACGTCGTTGATTATCTTCTTCAAATTCGATCAATCGATAGTCATTGATCATTCCGTGCGACATATCCTGAGCTTCGCTAGAATCATTATCAAACAACTTATAATCAGTCCAAAGAGTCGACCCAATAAATCGAATGCCTGACAACTCCACTGTACTATTATCTAAAACATGGACATGGGTATTCGCCATCGCTTTTTTCCATTGCCCATAACATTCCTGCAATACATCCCGGTAGGGCTCATGATTGCCCAAGATAAGAATAGTTGGAGTGCCCTTTGTTTGCTCCAGTACCCAATCGAAATACAATGGGCTAGTAAGGCCGATATCACCAGCCAGTACAATAACATCCGCACTGATATCAGGTATTTGATAACGGATATCACCGTGCTCAAACTCAAGGTGTAAGTCACTTTGATATTGAATCTTCACTGACATTTACCACAATCCTTTTCATTGAGTTTCCAATTCAGTATAGATGGCCTACACCAAACATCTTAAATTCATTTCACCAATGGTTAATATATTTATAGCAAAAATGCCCGATATTCTCTGGCCAATACCAAATATTTATTATTTGCTTATTATAAATATAAATCCCCTAGAATGCATTCAATAAAAAAACCATGTTAGGCAGCTCGTTAACGAACAACAACGACCGTCATATCGAAAAATTAATTCTACCATCTAAACGCACTGAATAGTTACTCTACCTACATCTAAGATTATAGAATACCAACTGAACTATACTATATATTGACCAGATAAAAAGCATTAATAATACAACTTATAAAGCGTCGATCACAATCGATATCTTTGTGATTAATAGCATCCCCTAACATCCAGAGCCAGTATGTAATAATGATAGAAACCATATAAATGCTTAGATATATCGTTATAGCAAAATATTATTCTAATGCTTACTAAGCAGTCTAACAGAAGCATTCCAGCGCTCTATAGCTATTCTTTCTCCCAACCTAGAGACTCTCAAGAAGTACTTTCTGGCTCAGACCTTCAGAGTAGTTTCAGATAAAGGCCGCTGTTTACAGACATACTGGCTGTACGTCAAAAACAGCGAATGCTGAGCGGGGATCATTCCAAACCAGAAAACGACCTATCTTAAGGCTTCTTCGCTGTTCCTTTGACTCCACAATCAAGGGATAAATCCATCAATCACACGACACTAATCAAAATTATTCACAACAAAGCTTGATTTAAATCAAAAAGAGCATAAACTTTCAGAAATTACTGAAAGTTCAGAAATATAAATCAATAGAGAAATAAACTATGAAAATGACAGAAAAGCTCGAATCCTTTGTCATGCATTGCGGTGAGATGGGCAGTCGCTGGGGTTTTAATCGCACAGTGGGTCAAATGTATGGCCTGTTAATCATCCATGAAGAAGCCTTAAGTGCGATACAAATATCCGAAGCCCTAAACATCTCCCGAGGGAATGTCAGCATGGGCATCAAAGAACTCCAGTCCTGGCGTTTGGTTCAAGTGCATCACAAACCCAAAGACCGGAAAGAATACTACTCCCCTGCTGGTTCTATCTGGGAAATGGCCTCCAGAGTTTTTGAAGAACGCCGCAAACGTGAGATAGATCCAACCCTATCTCTACTGCGGGATAACCTTCTGGATGAACCCGGTAATCAGCAGGAAGTTTATGCACAAGAAAAAATGCATGAGATCCATGATCTATTAGAAACAGTCACTCATTGGGCCGGTGAGTTACAAAGTATGAGCCCCGATAAACTTAACACGCTAATGAAGCTTGGATCAGGTGTTAGCAAAGTAATTGATATGAAAGATAAATTACTTAAAAACGGCTAATTAATAGTCCTTCCTATTACAGCGCTTACTGGGTTGAAAAATACCGAGGTTCGTTATGTTAGAAACGTTAATGTTATCCCGTATTCAATTTGCGGCCAATATCAGTTTTCATATTCTTTTTCCCACCATCACCATTGCACTAAGCTGGTTTGTTTACTTTTTTAAACTGCGTTATGACCAAACCGGACACCCTGTGTGGATGCGTGCCTATCGCTTCTGGGTAAAAATATTCGCTTTAACTTTTGCCATCGGCGTAGTTTCCGGTATTACCATGTCTTTTCAGTTTGGCACTAA
This sequence comes from Oceanospirillum sp., assembly GCA_047518265.1. Classification (GTDB taxonomy): domain Bacteria; phylum Pseudomonadota; class Gammaproteobacteria; order Pseudomonadales; family Halomonadaceae; genus Oceanospirillum. The sequence continues at coordinate 21,178 of JAKZRG010000035.1, read as the reverse complement.
CTGGCCCAAGTTTATGGAAACGGTGGGCAATATTGCTGGGCCATTACTGGGTTATGAAGTACTCACTGCCTTCTTTTTAGAGGCTGGTTTTCTGGGCATTATGTTGTTTGGAATGAACCGGGTATCCCCCAGAGTACATACACTGGCCACCCTTATTGTTGCAATCGGCACCACTATCTCAGCCTTTTGGATTTTATCCCTCAATTCTTGGATGCAAACACCCCAAGGTCATGAGATGCGTGACGGTGTTGCTTACGCCGTGGACTGGTTTGCCATAATTTTTAATCCTTCTTTCCCTTACCGTATTATGCATATGCTGCTGGCTTCCGGCTTAACAGCATCTTTCTTAGTGGCCGGTATCAGTGCTTATCGTTTATTAAAAGGCGATGATAAACAAGCGCCAAAACTCACACTAAAAATAGCCTTAACGGTTGCAGCAATACTAACGCCACTCCAAGTATTTGTGGGTGACTTGCACGGTTTAAACACGTTGGAACATCAACCGCAAAAGATTGCAGCGATGGAAGGCGTTTGGCAGACAGAAAAAAGTGCCCCACTGCTGTTATTTGCCATCCCAGATGCAGAAGAAAAAACCAACCACTTTGAAATTGCAATTCCTGGCATGGCCAGCTTTATTCTGACCCACGACTTTAACGGTGAGATTAAAGGCATTAACGAGTTTGCAGAAGATCACCCGCCTGTGGCTCCTGTTTTCTATGCCTTTAGGGTCATGGTCGGTATCGGCATGCTGATGCTGTTAATTGCTTGGGTTGCTCGCTACCAATTATGGCGCAGCAATCAATTACCACCTTGGTTACTGAAGTTTCTGGTTGCGATGACCTTTTCTGGTTGGTTAGCAACACTAGCAGGCTGGTATGTCACAGAGATTGGCCGTCAACCTTGGTTAGTCACCGGTATTTTAACCATTAAAGATGCAGCAACAGATATTGCTCCAGCGAATGTGGGTATTACCCTAGCCTTTTATCTCGTCCTGTATGCGGTATTGATGGCTGCCTATCTGCACACCCTATTTACCATGGCTGGCCGCGCTATCGAAATTGAAGAGATTACCGATGAGGAACGTTTAGTTCCGGCCTTTAAACAATAAATACTCGAATAAACATTAAAGAGTCTCTGAACAAGTACTTCTCAGAGATTCCTAAAGACATACGCCACACCAAACAAAGCAATATTCTGCAACACAGAAGCAGAGGAAATATTATGTTTGAAGCAAATACACTGGCCGTTATCTTTATCGGCCTAATGGGTTTATCCGTTCTACTGTACGCCGTTTTAGATGGTTACGATCTGGGTGTCGGTATTCTACTACCGCTCAGTAAGGACGAGGATAGCGATACTATGATCGCCTCTATCGGCCCTTTTTGGGATGCCAATGAAACCTGGTTGGTACTGGCAATCGGTTTATTACTGATCGCCTTCCCCGCCGCCCATAGCATTATCTTTAAAGAGCTTTATCTGCCCACAGCTGTTTTATTAATCAGCTTGGTATTACGAGGCGTTGCCTTTGACTTTAGGGCAAAAGCAGCTTTTAGCCACAAACCTACTTGGAATAAAGTGTTTAAAGTCGGATCGTTACTAGCCGCCCTAAGCCAAGGTTATATGCTGGGTATGTACGTGATGGGTTTTGAAAATAGTTTAGCCGCTTATAGTTTTAGCCTACTGAGCGCCTTTGGTGTTGCCGCCGCTTATACCTATATAGGAGCCTGCTGGCTGGTTATGAAAACAGAAGGCGATCTGCAAAAACAAGCGGTTATTTGGGCAAAAAAATCAGGTTGGATCTGTTTTATCGGCGTAATTGCCGTCTCCATTGTTAACCCCCTGATCAATGCAGAGGTTTACGATAAATGGTTTACTCTGCCCAATATGTTATTTATTGCCCCACTGCCCATTATCTGTTTTAGCCTGTTTGTTATCAGCCATCAGCAATTAAAACAGCTGCCTAAGATCGATGATAAGGGCTGCTGGATACCTTTTGTTAACACCGTTGTTATTTTTATCCTATGTTTCTTTGGACTGGCATTAAGCTTTTTCCCGTATATTATCCCTAACAAATTAACTATTTGGCAGTCCGCTGCGGCACCAGGCTCTTTAAGCTTTATTTTATGGGGTGCAATTATCGTAGTCCCTGTGATTATCAGCTATACCGCATTTTCTTACCGAGTTTTTTGGGGCAAAGTACGTGAATTACGCTATTACTAGGAGCCACATACCCAAATAAAAATATTCCGATACTCTCTGGCCGAGAACCAGAGAGTATGGATATACTTCGGAGAGAATTTTTTGGGACCTTATAACAAAACTTTTTAGAGAAATCACAGTACCGGTAGATTGAATCATCGAAACGATCCCCTTCAACTATTGATCCGCCACGTTTCCCCAACTGATCGAGTAAAATCACACCTTCCCATAAAGAAAAGCCTAAATCATGGCCAAATAATTTTCATCTAGCGCCATTCATTCCTATTCTTATTAAAAGAGACGATTAATTAATAGGCATTTAACTATTATACCTATGGAGTGACCATCATGAGTACTCCGCATCCCCCTATGCTGGCTCGTTATCGGCAATGCTTGATGGCAATATTTCCACTGTTATTACTGTTGCCTCTGTCACTGCTATTACTGATATATCCAACGGATATCAAAGCAGACTCTAATACCCTTAAGCCCCTCTCGACCGAAACTCATCGGCAAGTTTGGGTGTTAAAACTATCTGGCGGTATTGGCCCTGCCAGCAGCGATTTTGTCATTCGCAGCTTGGAGAAAGCCATTGCTGCCAATGCACAATTATTGGTTATTGAACTGGACACCCCTGGAGGTTTGGATACCTCTATGCGAGAGTTGATCAAACAGATTATTGCCTCGCCTATCCCTATAGCCACCTTTGTCTATCCTTCAGGATCTCGAGCGGCTAGTGCTGGCACCTATATTCTCTATGCCAGCCATATTGCGGCCATGGCCCCAGCCACTAACTTAGGTGCCGCTTCGCCGGTGCAAATTGGAGGGCCCGGCTTACCCGCCACACCGAAGCCAACTAAACCTATCACTCAGCCCCAGCAGCCAAACAAGGGTGATCAAGAACAACCATCCACTAAACCTCCTCTAGAGGATAACGCCACCACCCTAAGGCGTAAGGTTATGAATGATGCTACCGCTTACATCCAAGGTTTAGCTGAACTTCACGGTCGTAATGTTGATTGGGCCGAAAGCGCCGTACGAGATGCGGAAAGTATCAGTGCCGAAAAAGCATTAGAACTGGGAGTCATAGATCTGGTCGCCACAGATCTTTCAGATCTGTTACAACAGATCAATGGCCGTGTGGTTAAAGTGCAAAATCTCAAACACCCCTTACATACCGATGGGATGGTGATTCAACGCATTGAACCCGATTGGCGCAATCAATTTCTCCTGCTGATCACTAACCCGAATATTGCCTATATTCTGATGATGATAGGTTTCTATGGTTTATTACTGGAGTTCTATCATCCCGGTGTTGGTTTACCCGGTATCCTTGGGGGGATTTGCCTGTTGATCGCTCTCTATGCTTTCCAGCTATTACCCATCAGCTACACCGGTTTAGCGCTGATTCTTTTGGGTATTGCCTTAATGGCTATCGAGGCCCTATCTCCCAGTATTGGTATATTTGGCTTTGGTGGCGTTATCGCCTTTGCCATCGGCTCTGTAATGTTGATGGACTCAGATCTACCCGGCTATCAGATTGCCATGCCGATCATTGCGGCATTTTCTGTCGCCTCCTTACTCTTCTTTTTAGTCATCCTAGCAGGCCTGTTAAAAGTGCGCCGCAAGTCACCCAGCAACAGCGATGCCCTATTGGTTGGTCAACATGCAATCGCCATTGAGCCTTTCCACGGTGAAGGTCGAGTCAGTATACAAGGTGAAATATGGAACGCTCACAGCACAGAATCGATAAATGAAGGTGATACTGTTGCCATCCAAGCCATTGAGAGTCTGGTCCTCGAAGTCCGTAAATTAGGAGAACACTGATGCTTACTGATTACTTCTACTTGGCACTAATAATCTTATTACTCGGCCTGCTGTTAAGCATGTTCCGCATTATGCGCGAATATGAGCGCGCCGTAGTATTTATGTTGGGCCGTTTCTATCGGGTAAAAGGTCCAGGCCTGATCATCATTATTCCCGTTATTCAACAGATGGTACGGGTGGATCTGCGTATTCTGGTATTGGATGTTCCTACTCAAGATGTAATCTCACGAGATAATGTCTCGGTCAGAGTGAATGCTGTAGTCTATTTTCGGGTGGTCGAATCAGATAAAGCAATTATCAACGTGGAAGATTACTTTAAAGCCACCAGCCAGCTGGCACAAACCACGCTTAGGTCGGTACTCGGCCAGCATGACTTGGATGAGATGCTATCTGAGCGAGATACCCTAAATCGAGATATTCAACAAATTTTGGATAAACAGACGGACAATTGGGGGATCAAGGTCAGTAATGTTGAACTTAAACACGTGGATATTAATGAGTCCATGATTCGCGCCATTGCCAAACAAGCAGAGGCCGAACGGGAACGACGAGCAAAAGTAATTCATGCGATAGGCGAGTTAGAAGCTGCTAAAAAACTCAGTGAAGCTGCAGAAATTCTTGCACCACAGCCTCAAGCTATGCAATTGCGTTATCTACAAACCCTGACAGAAATTGCCGGAGAACACAGCAATACCATCGTATTTCCACTCCCCATAGATCTGATGGACAATCTGAAAAATATAATCAAAGAAACAAAAACCTAGGCAAGGATAGTGGATACTATTAGACAGCAAGATTCTCCTGAGCATAATCGATAAATGCCCGTAATCTTGCGGGCATATATTTTGTCTGCGTGTACTGCATGGCAATAGCGCCATGGTAGTTACTCTTGATCGTCCAATCCGGTAAAACCTTTACCACACAACCTTCTTCCAACGCTTCCTTAATAACAAAATCGTGAAATATCCCAATACCTAGACCACTTTTCACGCCAGATAAACGCATTTGGGAGTGATTTACCGCATAACGCCCTGCCACAGACACCGTAAGAAACTCATCCTCTTTTAAGAAATCCCACAGATGATCCATCTCCGTTTCCGCCAGATATAAGCAATCATGCTGCTGCAGTTCAGAAGGATGTTTTGGCATGCCTTTCTTCTTAATGTATTTAGGGCTAGCACAGAGTACCAAGTAGGTTTTACTGATTTCTTTCAGTACCTGATTTTCATGGGGTTTATCCGTCAAACGAAACGCTATATCGATATTATCCCGGAACAGGTCAATATCTCCGTCTGCTGCCCGCAACTTAAGCTGGATCTTCGGGTAACGATCAAGAAAGGGTAAAACCAAAGGCTCCAGAACAGAATTGAGAAAAGCCTCGGGCGCAGCAACCGTAATAGAGCCAGAGGGTTCTGTATGATCCGATACTGATAGATCAACCGCTTGTTGTGCCGCATTCACCATCACGAGACTTTGGTCATAAACCTTTTGCCCTGCCTGAGTAATCAACAAAGAACGAGTGGTTCTCTCAAATAGCTTCACCGACAGCGCACTTTCTAGTCGACTGATTAGCTTACTCAGAGCCGAAGGTGTCACATTAAGTTTTTTAGCCGCGGCAGTAAAACTGCCCTCATTAACGACTAAAATAAAGGCTGCAAGATCCGGTAACAGCGCCATCAGTTTTTGATTAATCATAAGAGACTCTTAATTCAGGGCAATTATTCGGCACGCCCTTATTGATCGAACCCCACATCACAATTAGTGCTTGAGATTCATGAATGATTTTCCACCCAAAGGGATAATAGTCGGCTTATGCTTTAATTAACATAGCGTTCAACCTCAGCCTATTCGAGCACAGGCAACAAAGCCCTCGATGACTGATACCTCATTATCTAGCTGTTCGCCCAATGATTATTAATAGACAGCAAAAACAACAAAAGGAATGAGAGAATGTCGATCACCTTTTACCAACAGATGCAAAATCAGATTGAAGATGTTAAAGCGGCCGGACTTTACAAACCAGAGCGTATTATTACTTCCGCCCAAAAAGCCTCTGTCGCAATCTCATCCGGTGAAGAGGTTCTGAACTTTTGCGCCAATAATTATCTAGGATTAGCCAACCACCCCGCTCTGATCGAAGCCGCCAAATCTGGTATGGATGATCATGGCTTTGGCATGGCTTCCGTACGCTTTATCTGTGGCACTCAAGATATCCATAAAGAATTGGAGCAAAAACTGTCCCAGTTTCTCGGTCAAGAAGACACTATTCTTTATACCTCATGCTTTGATGCCAATGCCGGTTTATTCGAAACCATTTTGGATGAAAAAGACGCCATTATTTCTGATGTTTTAAATCACGCCTCCATCATCGACGGTGTTCGTCTTTGTAAAGCCCAACGTTTCCGTTACGCTAATAATGATATGGCGGCTTTAGAACAACAGCTGATCGCTGCTGATCTAGCGGGTGTTCGTCACAAGTTAATCGTTACCGACGGTGTATTTTCCATGGACGGTGTTGTAGCCAACCTTCCCGGCATCTGTGATTTAGCGGATCAGTACGATGCATTAGTCATGGTAGATGACTCTCATGCCGTCGGTTTTATGGGTGAAACTGGAGCAGGAACTCACGAATATCACGGTGTCACAGACCGAATTGATATCATCACCGGTACTTTGGGCAAAGCCATGGGCGGTGCATCAGGCGGTTACACCTCAGGTAAAAAAGAGGTTATTGACTGGTTACGACAGAGGTCTCGCCCTTACCTGTTTTCTAACTCGGTAGCACCAGCTATTGTTTCGGCTTCTATTCGTGTCTTGGATCTATTGAAAGAAAGTGGCGATCTACGGGATCAGCTATGGGATAACGCCAAACACTTCCGCAATCGTATGACGCAGGCCGGATTTACATTAGCCGGAGCTGATCATGCCATTATTCCTATCATGTTAGGTGATGCCAAAGTAGCGGCAGAATTTGCCGAACGAGCCCTGGAAAAAGGGATCTATGTGATCGGCTTCTCTTTCCCTGTCGTGCCAAATGGCAAAGCCCGTATTCGCACGCAAATGTCTGCAGCACACTCCCACGAACAACTGGATAAAGCCATCGATGTCTTTATTAAAGTTGGCACTGATATGGAGATTATCTAGCCTCGCCCTAACCGGTGAGGTCAGATAAACAATAACAATGACCATTAAAGCTCTCGCAAAACTCAAGCCTGAAGAAGGTATTTGGATGACTCAGGTTGAAAAACCTGACATGGGCCATAACGATCTACTGATAAAAATCAGAAAAACGGCTATTTGTGGTACTGACATTCATATCTACAATTGGGATGAATGGTCACAAAACACCATTCCTGTGCCCATGGTTACCGGTCATGAGTATATCGGTGAAGTAGTCGGTATTGGACAAGAGGTTCCCGGATTTAAAATCGGTGATCGCGTCTCCGGAGAAGGCCATATTACCTGCGGCCACTGCCGAAACTGTCGCGGTGGTCGAACTCATCTATGTCGTAATACCATAGGTGTTGGTGTTAACCGCACGGGATGTTTCTCGGAATATCTGGTGATACCTGCTTTTAATGCTTTTAAGATTCCCGATGAAATCTCCGATGATCTCGCTTCTATCTTCGATCCTTTTGGCAATGCGGTACACGCCGCCTTATCTTTTAATCTAGTCGGTGAAGATGTCTTGATTACTGGAGCAGGCCCGATAGGCATCATGGCCGGGGCAGTAGCCAAACATGTGGGCGCCCGAAATGTTGTTATTACGGATGTTAACGATTATCGCCTGGATCTCGCCTTTAAAATGGGAGTCACTCGCGCAGTAAACGTCGCGGAAGAAAAGCTAGAAGATGTGATGGCAGAGCTAGGCATGACAGAAGGTTTTGATGTAGGCCTAGAAATGTCAGGTGTCCCCGCTGCTTTTAATACCATGCTAGACACCATGAACCACAGTGGACGGATCGCTATGCTGGGTATTCCTCCATCCAATATGGCCATTGATTGGAATCAGGTGATCTTTAAAGGCCTAACTATTAAGGGTATATACGGCCGTGAGATGTTCGAGACCTGGTACAAAATGGTTAGCCTAATTCAGTCAGGGTTGGATCTGAACCCTATTATCACTCACCACTTTAATGTTGATGACTTCCAACAGGGTTTCGACATTATGCGTTCGGGCCAATCCGGTAAGGTTATTTTAGATTGGGGTAAATAGATAAGAAGAGATCAATCCAGTACCTTCTTACAGAAGCAGTTATCCCATCAGAACAAGCCCTGCGGGGCTTTCAGAGGCTCCTTAAAAAAGTATAAGAAATTTTCTTACCTTATCCAACATGCTGAACATGGCACATGTAATAGGCTGTAATACCAAAAACGATACATCTATATAACGTATACCATTCTTCAATTTCGATAAAAATTAAAACAATATAAATCAAGGGATACTATATGACTGAGTCACTTGCTGTACCGGTTATTGCAGAATGGAATAGTCGTCATGAGAATAATATATTACAGGTTCAATGGGACACATGGGGAGGCGAAAAAGCGACTCTAGCCCAATTGTTTATTAATGGCGATAAGATCGATTCACACTCCCCTAAAGATCAGGATGGCCAAAGCGGACAAACAGGTTTGTTTCATTACAATACTTGTGATCCTAAAAAATCTGATAATTTTACCCTGCATGTTGTTATCAGTAATGATCATGGTACTAGCTCATCAGAACCTTATATTATTGCAGATAAAGAAGATGAAAGTGAAGAAATAAAGGTAGATCCTGAACAACAGGAAGATATGGAGAGCTTTAGCTACTATCTGGAGCGTATTAATCAATTTAGAACATCAGACTGGTTCACACACTTTAGTAAAGAAAACCCCGAGATCGCAGGTAATGAGACTTATCCTGGCCTGAGCACATTAGAATACTATGTACGAGTCGATGGTGATGTTGATCTGTCAAAAATCACTGAAGAGGAGAGTGAACACAACCCAGAGAATGTGAATCGTGTTATTCGCCTGATGCCTAAAGCTCAATTTGAGATTACATTCCCTCTATCAACTGAAATGAATGAAATCCGTTCGGGTTACATCCCTGGAAAGATTTTTAGCTATATAAACTTTTTAAAAGCAGTGGCCGTTGTTCCAGGGTATGCCGGTAGTTATAACTCCTTCCCCGAAGCATTTAAAAGCCCTGAAATGGAAGTTCCAGATGTCGTTGCAAAAAAATTCATCGCAACCACTTTAGCCCATGCCGTACAGGAAACATCGAATACAGGCCAAGCATCAGATTTAGGCAACTATGAACATAAAGTTCCAGGTACTTTTGCAGAAGTCGGTGAAAGTGGTGGCGCAGGTAGCTATGGCCCCAATGGCTTACTATTTGGCCCCGGTATGGAGCTGCATTACTTAGCCAAAGACAATTATTATTATGGCCGAGGGGCAAAACAACTAAGCTATGTAGATAACTACGCAAACCAATCCATGTTGCTATACGGTGATTTACGCCTAGTGGCTTATCCATCACTCATCGAAGAACCCAGCTGTTTAGGTTTCCTGACCGCCTTACTCTATACCTTAATGCCTAAAGCAGGCTTACCCTCTTGTGCAGAAATAATGGACGGTACTTGGCAACAGCTACTGAACGACCCTAAGACAAAGTCAGACAACGCGACAGCCGTTGAAACATACAACAGAGATTTCCCTATCACGGTGATCTTGGTCAATGGTGGCCCTGAAGGTTACGGTGTCACCGATCCTAAAATTGTCGCAAACAGTAAGGTTCGTATTGATTCCTATAATGGCTTTTCAACAACGGGCCCTAAAGCAACAGGTCCATTACTTGATCCAGCCATAGAATATGAGGTGGAAGATAACAGCTCTGTTATAGACTTAAACTATAAATGTTTGGGTAGGGCCCTAAATGAAGGTGTCTATGACCAATGCTTTATCAGAAAGACTTATTATGACAAAGGCAATATCGTATCTTGGGATAGTGGGCTGCAGATATTTGGTGGCTCAGCATTAGAGAAGATAGCCCTGAGTTAACGTGATACATACCTAAAGAATCATTTTGATACTGTCTGACTTATCGTCAAAGGAAATAGCAATTTTCCGTAGAAAAGTTTTTATTTAGGTACTCACCTTACATCTGCAGATGTAAGTCTCCCTTCGAAGAGTCACTTATCCCTAAGTGGCTTTTATTTATATCCCTCAAGACATTTAAATCAAAGGCTTACAAAGCTAACATAAGCACTCTGCTATACTGGACTAGTAGAAGATACTCAACAAAGGATTTGTCATGCTGCTTGCGATATCACCTGTTAAATTTAAACAGCCTAGAGCCCTATTGGGCTCTCTCACGATTATCTTATCTTCTGGCCTGCTAACGGCCTGCGACACCTCTGATAGTGCCGGTGAGTGCTCTGCGACAGAACAGCAGGATTATTTTCGCAATCTTTTTCGTCTTGAATACCTGTATAACATTGAAGTGGCAGATCGCATTGAAAATAATCAATACGATTCGTTAGAAGAGATGGTCTATGGCTTGCGCTATGAACCTTACGACACCTATAGCTATATCACTTCAACAGAAGAGTATGATGACTCTCTCACTCATGAGTCTTTTCGGTATGGTGTTGATTGGGTCTTCAGCGACAGTAATGACAGCCTGATCATTAGAAGCGCAGCGCCTAATTCTCCAGCAGAGGCTGCGGGATTAGTCCGAGGAGATAAAGTCATCGAACTAGGTGGTGAAGCCGTATCCGATATTTATAGCGACATTGATGTTCGTCTACGCCCTTTTTCTGATTTTATCGGTGATAGTGATTCATCAACACCGGTCACCTTCAAGTGGCAAACTCTTGCGGGTAATACCGTAGAAAAAGAGATCGCCCGTGCCACATTCCAATACGATAAAGTGCACCATTTGAGTTATCTGGATGCCAATAGCGGAAAAGTAGCCTACTTTGTTTATGATGAATTTAGTGAAGAAAGCAGTGAGGAATTAAAAACAACCTTTGCTGCAATTAAACAACAAAACCCAGAACATTTAATCCTTGATTTAAGGTATAACCCTGGCGGATTTATCTATGTATCTAACCTGTTAGCCAGCTCAATCGCCGGGGATAAAATTAACAATCAAGTCTACAGAACCGTTAGCTATAACCAATACTATCGGGATGATACGGATTATTTTGCTTACGACGAGGTAAAAGACGTCGCCTTAAATCTAGAAAAAGTCTACATCCTAACCACAGAAGCCAGCTGTTCCTCCAGTGAGTTAGTAATAAACGGTCTTAAACCCTATATTGATGTGGAAATTATTGGTGAAACGACCTGCGGTAAACCTCTAGGTTCTTTTAGCCATGATTACTGCGGCCAAACCCTTAGCCTTATTGAGCTAGAATCTACTAATGCAGATGGAGAGGGTGGTTATCATAATGGCTTAGCACCTACCTGTTATGTTGAAGACCAGCCCACATATCCTTTTGGTGATATCCGTGATGCAGCAACAAGCCGTGCAATGAGCATGATTGATGGTGCTCAATGTCCGCCACAACCCGCAGCAGGGCCAGTGGCGCACTCATTTGGTAACAGATCATCAGACAGTACAATTAAACCTTATATTTTGACAAACCCTGACCATAGAGTACGGGGAAAACCAAGTACCCAGTGGTAGCCGTACTATTCCTAGAGGTACATAAGGGTTCAAACAGAGGTTTATCTAACAGCAGCCATACTCTCTGGCTGCTGGCCTGGTACTATCAGAATACTTTCGTTTGGGTATGTATAGCGGCTAAGAGCATATATGACTTTCAGCTTAATCGGATGGCCAGACCCACTGCTCTAGTGTATTTAGGAAGGAATTTACATCAATGGGTTTGATTAAATAATCTTTAAAGTCGGATTTTGATTCTGGACGACCATTACCCGCAAGGAGATTGGCTGTAATTGCAATAACGGGGATATCTTTCGTTTCTTTTAAAGCACTTAGTTTGTCCAGCACTTGATAACCATTCATTCCAGGCAAGTTGATATCCAACAGGATAAGATCAGGAACATACTGACAAGCAAGCTCAAGACCCTGTTCAGGCCTAATGGCTGAAATAAGATTATAATTAGGCATCTGCTTAAGAATAGCTTCAACCAAATATAGACTTGATCGATCATCTTCAATATAGAGAATAGTACGGGGCGCATCCTCTTGTTTTTTACCGCAATGACTATCAACGTTCTCTATACCTGTTTGACCTTCTAAGCCTAAACCTGCTTTATATTGTACAAGATCCAGGTAAAAGGTACTTCCTTTACCCTCTTCACTCTCAACATTAATAGCACCGCTCATGGCGAGCATTATTTTTTTTGAAATTGTCAGACCAATACCTGTGCCTTCAACCTCATTATTTTCTTCATTCAAACGATTAAAGGGCTCAAAAATATCTGTAATACGATCAGAGGCTATGCCTTTTCCTGTATCTGTAATACTCAGGCGTATTTTACCCGTTATCAATCGACTCCATTGAATCGTGATACGACCGCCCGTTCGATTATATTTAATTCCATTGGTCAGTAGGTTAAGGATAACCTGCTTAAGGCGCATATGATCTGCGTATACCGAAACAGGTTCAATACAATTACCACTAGTTGGAATCTCGATCTCAAAATCTTGTGCTATAGGAGCAACAAGTGCCAAACACTCATTGAGCACCTCTTGTAGATTCACTTCCTTAAATTTTAAGTTAAAGTTCCCCGATTCAATTCTAGCTAAATCTAATGTCTCGTTAACAAGCTCCAACAAATGCTTACCGGCATGACGTATCTCACTAACCTCCTCTACTTGAGAGGAAATCAGATTAGTATCACTCTCAAGCAATTGAGAAAAACCAAGGATAGAGTTAAGCGGGGTTCGCAGCTCATGACTCATACTATTCAAGAATTCTGATTTAGCCTCATTAGCATGCTCCGCTTTATCACGAGCAATACTGAGTTCACTGGTACGAGCGTCAACCAGCGTCTCCAAATGTTCCCGGTATACAGTAAGCTCTTGTTCTGCCAGCTTTTGTTCAGTGACATCAATGGATATGATAATAATGTAGCTCACTCGGCCTTTATCATCTCTAATAGGTGTCAGAGTCGAGTGAAACCATAACTCATTGCCATCTAGGTCAACAACTGCCGCTACCTGAGTTGTAATATCACCAGTGTCTCTCACCTTTGTAAGATTATCGGTCATTACTTTTTGGAAGGATTCAGGATAAAAATAGAATGGATACGGCTTACCGTAAAACTCTTCGATATTCTTAATATTGAGACTCTTGACCCCTGCATAGCTCATGTATTGCAGGTTAAAATCAAGATCGACTATTTTACTGCAGATAGGGGATGATTCTAACCAAGCACGACTTATTTTTTCGGCGTGCTTTAATTGCTCTTCTATACGCTTATTGCTGTTTAATACTTCTCTTATCAGCTCAATTTCGTCTGTAGATAATTTATTCAGGATACCCTTTAATTTAGAGGAAATTTCTTTTTCTTCCCTTGATACAGCACTCATATGCTAGAAACTCCTATCTACAAGTAACAACCAGGTTCTTATAATATAGCTCTATATCTTCTTATTCAAAAATATTAGCCGCCAGAAGATAGTCAATAACAACTCGTGTTCTAAGAGGAACTTGTCTTCGGGAGGGATAGATCAATGAAAAGACTAATGGTTCACTGGTAATCGACGGCATTAACGGTACTAGTTCGCCTCGCTCAATTTCTCGTTTCACCGTAGTCGGTAGTAAAATACCCACTCCTAATCCCTGCACCACCATTTGCTGCACCATTAAAGGCGAGTTACAACGATAAGAATCTTTTGGCCGAATGACTAGCGCTCTATTGTATTGCCGCAAATGTTCAATCTCACTAGAGGCCCCTTGCATTAAGGCTATCCAGCGATGCTCTTCAAGATCCCTGAGAGTCTTTGGCGTCCCAAATTTTTCTAAATAACAAGGATTGGCAAACAGAGCAAAGCGCTCTTCATGCATGACTCTGGCAATCAAGGAGTCATCTTTAGGAAAACCAATACGAATGCCTAAATCGATCTGCTCACCAATCAAATCTAACTTGGCATCATCCAGAACCAAGTCCAGCAATACTTCAGGATATGTCTGTTGAAAGCCATCCAAAACAGGTAATAGATATTTATGGGCAATATCATGATTCATGGTAATAGCAACCCGGCCACTGGGAACCGTAGGCACAACGATAGCTTCAACCGCCATCAGAATACCCGGTAATTGTCGAGCCTGCTCATAAACCCTTTGTCCTTCACTGGTGATCTTTAACTGGCGAGTTGAACGCTGCAGTAAGCGAATACCTAAATCGAATTCCAATGCAGAAACTTGTTCACTGATCCGAGATCGGCTGCTTTTTAATTTACGAGCAGCACCCGCAAAACTACCAGACTCTACTACAGTGGCGAATACTGCTAACAAACGCAGATGGGAAAACTCTACCGTACTCATAGTCCGAACAATCCACTCGTAAAAATCAATAAGTTATACCATTCCCGATAAGTTGTCAGTGATCACAACCTCCCAATATACCTATGATCCCCCAGCGTTCTAAATATCAGACTAAAATGAGATTAGATGTACAAATAGGCGGATGATATGCGATACACAGGCTACTTCTTTATCTTTTTTCTTCTCTTGAGTTTTCAGGCTATCGCTGCTGTCAAAAACATCACCCTAACCGCCAATGAATGGCCCCCATATACATCAGATAATATTAAAGATGGCGGTTTAGTCATTGAACTGGTAACAGCGGCTTTTGCTATGGAGGGCATAAAAACAAGCTATCAGATCATGCCTTGGGCACGAGCTATAGCATCCGTTGATGCACATGAAATAGACGCGGTTGCAGCTTGGGACAGTGCGGAACGACGCAAAAAATTTAGGTATAGTGATCGTATATTGATTAACAAAATGGTGTTAGTTAAAAGGGCAAAGGAACAGATCAGTTGGAATATATTTGATGATCTGGAAAGCTACACATTTGTATTAGTGAGAGGTGCCGTCAGTCTGCCGGAAATAGATGACTCTACTAAATTAAATAAAACCTATGTTACGACGGAAGAAATCGCAATGAACTTGGTCGCTAAAGGTCGTGCGGATCTGACGATCAGAGATCAAGGTATCGTGGAATACCTGATTAAAAAGAAACCTGAATTATTTTTCGGTAAAATTAATTTTGTTGAAAAGACCCTAGGCCAAAATTCACTGTATCTAATAACGTCTCGCCAGCATCGTCATGGTGCAGAAATTATAAATGCCTTTAATCAAGGTCTAAAAAAAATCCGGCAAAACGGAACCTATCGTAAACTGTTAGAAAAGTACGGTAATACGTTGTACTGATGAACCCTATTAAATGCCTAATACTTGATCAGTGCCTGAATACTTGCCGCTGAATAGTCTGTATCAGAGGAATTACCATGAAAACGGAACGTCTCGAATTTACCGGTCATGATGGATCTAAACTAGCCGCTCGCCTTGATCTACCTGTGGGCAAACCCGCCGCGTATGCGCTGTTTGCTCACTGCTTTACTTGCTCTAAAGATATCCCTGCTGCCCGTCGTATAGCACAACGTCTAGCGTCTCTGGGCATTGCAGTATTACGGTTTGATTTTACCGGACTGGGGCACTCTCAAGGAGAGTTTGCCAATACGGGGTTTAGCTCCAATGTGCAGGATCTCTTACTAGCCATTAACTATTTACGAGAACATTACCAAGCCCCTCAATTACTCATTGGTCACTCCCTAGGAGGAGCGGCAATATTATCAGTGGCCAGCCAAGTAACTGAAGCCAAAGCCGTTGTAACTCTAGGTTCACCAGCAGAACCTGACCACGTATTGCATAATATCTCTCAGCATATTGGAGAAATTTGCACGGACGGTGAAGCAGAGGTGCAACTGGCAGGGCGCACCTTCACAATCAAACGTCAGTTTATTGAAGATATATCAGGTACGACTCTTGAAGCCTCCGTCGGTAATCTGCGCAAAGCCTTGCTGGTCATGCACGCGCCATTGGATGAAACTGTATCTTTGGATAATGCAGCCAGACTTTTCCAGATGGCAAAACATCCAAAAAGTTTTATCACATTGGATTCAGCGGATCATTTATTAACACGAGCTGAAGACGCAGAGTATGCTGCCGAAATGATCTCCACCTGGGTACAACGCTATATCGATGTTGATCTGCTCCCCAAACTGATGAATGCTCCAGAAGGTGTCACTCGGATCAGTGAGGCCGACGCCAATAGTTTTACACAAGATATTAGTGCTGATGGCCATCATTTAATTGCAGATGAACCCAGCAATTATGGCGGTAACTATCTTGGTGCGACTCCCTATCAATTGGTGGCAGCAGGATTAGGGGCTTGTACCTCAATGACAATACGCATGTATGCTCGCCAAAAAAAGATCCCACTGGAGCATGTACAGGTTGATATCACACATAACAAAATACACGCTCAGGACTGTACGGATTGTAATCAAAAAGACGGAAAAATTGATCGATTTGAACGCAAGATTACACTAACCGGCGACCTAACAGAGCAACAACGCCAACGTTTACTGGAAATCGCAGACCGCTGTCCTGTGCATCGTACATTGGAAGGGGAAATTGAGATACAAACACAGTTACTATAGGCAGTTGTTATAGACAGTTACTATAGATAGAACGTCCAGCTCGAAGATTATGGGCAGTAAAGCTGCCCATTAACTTTTGTTACTGCTTTATAGCTGCATTACCTCATTCCCCCTGCTCTCTAATGGCTACCCTAGCTCACCAACAGGTAATCGTTCACTCAATGGAAAGAGTACTAATAAGAAAAAATTGTACTCAAAAACCGACCAATCCGTTCTGAATTGACCTTCTTATGATAACACTTAGGTTGCTGCATACTGATCTCACTTTCAAGACAAACAAGAACGTCTAAACCAATACCTATTTCTAAACGAATCATATAAAGGTAAGAAAATGAGCAAAGTAATCGGTGTAACAGGCGCAACAGGCCAATTGGGTCGCCTAGTCATTTCCAGTCTATTAAACAAAACAGATGCGGCTAACGTGGTGGCTCTGGTACGTAACCCAGACAACGCTCAGGATTTAAGAGATATTGGCGTACAAGTTCGACAAGCAGACTACAATCAACCGGATTCCCTAGCATCCGCTTTAGTGGGTATTAATAAACTACTACTAATCTCCGGTAGTGAGGTAGGCCAACGGGCTCAACAGCATCAAGCGGTTATTGATGCCGCCAAAGAAGCCAATGTCGAACTACTCGCTTATACCAGTCTTCTGAGAGCCACCGAATCACCACTGATTCTGGCTGAAGAACATAAAATTACCGAGGCCGCCATTGAATTAGCAGGCTTACCCGCTGTTATTCTACGCAACGGTTGGTATACCGAAAACTACACTCAGACTATCGGTGGAGCATTAGAGGCGGGTATCGTCGCTGGTGCTGCGGAACAAGGTGTACTGAACACCGCTTCCCGTAAAGACTACGCTGAAGCTGCCGCTGTGGTTTTAACCTCTAGTGAAAATCATATCGGTAAGATCTACGAACTGGCCGGTGACCAAGGCTTTACTCTGGAACAATACGCCGCAGAGATCGCCAAACAATCCGGGAAACAGATCGCCTATCAGAATATGACCGGCCCAGACTTTAAACAACTATTGGTACAAATCGGTCTGCCGGAAGGTTTAGCCACAATTCTAGAGGATGCAGAAATTCACGCCGCTAAAGGTTGGTTATCAGACAACAGTAGTACATTGAGTCAGCTTATTGGTCGTCCAACAACGCTCTTAACAGACTCAGTAACGCAAGCGCTTTAATTGATATATAGAACGCATAAGGCCCGCTATATCGCGGGCCTTATTATTGATTAGATCAGATGAATACCATGCCTTTCAAACCCAAAAGCATTAATCAGGGCTTACTTTAAGAGAGAACAACTGGCTCAACGTTGCCCAATAAATCCCCCTTAGGTTTTCCCCAAGATAAATATGTGGTAACCAAACTCATGGGCAAATTGAATACTAACATTGACTTCATGTTGAATATCTTTAAGCGCTGTAGAAGAAGGCATCTCAGGCTCAAGTTCAGTAATTCGCTTCTTTAGCGGACCATAGTAATTCAACCATGCTTTTTCACTCACCGGAAAATGTTCAATCACCTGATAGCCAGCTTTCTTCATCTGCTCTATCCGAGTATCTACCCGTTGAATATCAGGGTACTCCTGACACCATAACTCAAGAGGCTCTTTGCTCGGAGTATCTGTTTGCCAAACCAAATCACTGATCACAAGGTATCCTTGCTCCCGTAAGAATGACTTCCACTGTTTGAGTGCATTTTCGACCCCCATAATATAGGCACTCCCCTCTGCCCAAATAAGATCAAAACTCTCATTGGGGAAAGGTAGTTCCGTCATACTGCCATTAACCGTTTCTAATCGATCCAACATACCGAGCTGTTCAAACCGTTCTGTTAATCGATCCAACGCCGATTGCTCATTATCAACGGCTGTGATTTCCGCCTCACTCTGTTCAGCCAGAACCTTGGTTGCTAATCCTTTACCACAGCCAATATCTAGAATACGGCTTGGTGCTTTTGGCACCAGTGCCAGTGCTTTTTGTGTATCACTCTCACTGCCTGGCCCCCAATACTCTAACGTTTCGTAAACTGTCATAAAGTCAGCCATATATACATCATGTTCGTTCATGTTTTTCGATAACCATTTCAGTCGCAACGCCTCTTTTTCACTGAAACCTTGCTTCATTAACCAATCCAGGTGAGCCTCTGGAGCCCGTTTATTTAAATCTTTATGCCATGATTTAAGATCACCCTCACCCAGCATGGCGGCGAGTAAATGCCGTGACTGCTGCTTTTGTGCTATCTCTTTATCCAACGTATTAAGGCGATTTTGTAAAAGTTGTCGATCAATTTTTGCCTCAAGACACACCTTGCACTCTTTCAGCGTTAAACCACCTGCCAGTAATTGCTGGATCAAACGAAGGCGTTGCAAATCCTTATCGCTGTAAACACGATAGCCATTTTCAAGCCTGCGCCCAGAGATAATCTTTTGCTTTTCGTAATAAAGTAGCGCTGTTCGTGACAGCCCTACTTTTGCTGCAAGCTCGGATATTTTGTACACAGCAAAGTGCCCTAAATCAGTTGACGGTTAAATACTCTAAACTATAAAGCTATAGACAGGTCAAGATAAGGCTAGGCTAAAACAGCACATAATTGAAAGATTTGGAGCAGAGAGGGATTTTGGCGCTAAGAACTGAAAAATAGAGTGAACACATTTAAAATCTGATGATTTTTATAGCCGATATGACTGAACTGACTAAGTTCAAATCCCTCTC
This sequence comes from Oceanospirillum sp., assembly GCA_047518265.1. Classification (GTDB taxonomy): domain Bacteria; phylum Pseudomonadota; class Gammaproteobacteria; order Pseudomonadales; family Halomonadaceae; genus Oceanospirillum. Next base: position 1,730 of record JAKZRG010000035.1, on the reverse strand, counting down.
TAGCATCTGCTAGAGAGGGTAAGTACCTGAAGCCTATAATTAAAAATCACTCCTCTTTATTAACATCTGCAACAGACAGATCTTCAATACCCTTCCAAATGCGACCCGCACTATTAATATTGCCAGAAGTATCTTTTAGCCAATGCTTTTGAACATCTTTATTCAAATTCAGGTAAAGCTTGTTATCTACGATACGGAAAGCCTCGGGGTCCACATCAAATTTCTTATTCATGACAACCCCCATAGCGCAATAACCACCAAATTGCGGTGCGTATCGCTCAGGATTAGCCTTGAATCGATCTCGATTACCTTCACTGACAAAGTGATAGATGGCCCCCTCATGGTTTGCCGTGTATTTGGGCACCCCTTCTACAGCCTGATCACTGGTAAAATAGGCCACTGGATCATAGCCGTGAATCGCAACATCATTGTTATTCAAATTAATTGATGCAGCAAAACTCAGACTACTGAATAATAGAACGCCTGCAGCAGTCGCTACTTTAAGTGTTTTAGATAAAGCGCTGTTCTTGAATAGTTTCATAGTATTTCACCCGCTTTTCGTATATTTCAGATAAAAGCCCGACTCAGTGACAGGCCCCACTGCCTTGAATTCAAGAGTACGGTGAAAAGCTCGACGGAAAGCAGCGGATCATCCAGAAAAAACAACCAATCGTCCTAATATCCCTCAGGAGTGAACTATGGATACTTTGGGTGCTTTACTGCAGCATCTAAACTTTAATGCCGAGGTATTTTTCAGCGGTAATCTTTGCGGCATACAAACCTTCGATAAAAGCGATGAATTCGCCACATTGCACTTTTTACGTTCAGGCTCAATGACCTTGGTAACAGGGCAAGGCCATGAAATGGTCATCGATCAATCAGCTGTCATCTTTTTTCCTGATGGACTACAGCATCGATTTATACCTATAGGCCCAGACCCCGTTGAGCTTGTCTGCGCCACCGTAAAGTTCCAGCCGGGTCAAAAAATGCTACTGGCAGAAAAACTACCTAAATTTCTCTGTATCCATGAGCAAGACAGCCAGGCAGTGAGTCGAGCTGCCGATCAACTATTTGAAGAGGCGTTTAAAGACCTCCATGCCAGACAGATGATGGTTGATCGCTTGTGTGATGTCCTGATGATTCAAATGCTACGCTACGCGGTATGTCACGGTATTGTTGAATTAGCCATGCTAGCAGGAAGTACACATCCTGCTTTGTCCACACTGATGCAACAGTTAAGACAACATCCTGAAAAAGATTGGAGCTTGGAAGAGATGGCCGCCGATGCCGCCATGTCACGCTCTAAATTTGCCGCACTGTTTAAAGAAACCGTAGGACAAACTCCGCTGGAATATCTAACCGACTTGCGTCTGCATCAGGCACAGGCTCTATTGAAGAAAAACAAACCCGTTAGTCTTGTCGCTAATAGCGTAGGCTATGACAATGCCTCGTCACTGAGCAGAGTCTTTAAGAAACGTTTTGGTATCACTCCAAAGCAATGGCTAAAGCAGTACTTTTCAGACAAGGAGTAGAAGGCACATGGCTATTAGACAAGCCCACCGCAGAGCAGTGGGCTTTGGCCATGTTTTTATACGCGAGTAGAATCTGTTTATGCCTAGTTATACCAATCCTGATAACTCCTTATAGATTCAAAAATAAGGAAAAGACTGATCAATCTAAGCGTGTTCGCAGATCGTTATCATTCACAATTTATCGGGAATGGTATTAGA